>CALXXN010000003.1 GCA_944392695.1 uncultured Spirochaetales bacterium
TCAAGGAATGGGAACAGATACACATGCAGGCATTGCGGCAGCAGAATGCATGCCGACACGAATGCCGCCATCAACATCCGCGACAACTACATCACCCGGGTCATGCAATCCGGGCAGGCTGCAGTCAATCAGCCGTATGGATGGAGTGCCACAGGCAGACCGGAAACGGAGCCTGTGGAGAAAACACTCACGTCCAAGCCTTCAGGCTTGCCTGAAGGTCGTTGACATGGACAGAGGAAAGATCCATCTGCCTATTGGCATCACGGACTTCAAGGAAATCCGTGGGAACGGTTATCACTACATCGACAAGACAGCATCAATCAAGGAGATCATTGGGGGCCGCACCATTGCCTCGCTCATGATCCGCCCTCGTGGATTCGGGAAGACCCTGCTCCTGGAGACGATGAAGGCCTTCCTGGATGTCAGGGAGGACAACAGGGCTCTCTTCGAGGGCCTTGCCATCATGGATGATGAAGACTTCGTAGAGGAGTGGATGAACAAGTACCCAGTCATCCACATCTCATTCAAGGATGTCGGTGGATCAACTTTCGGCCAAGCCATGGAGGCTCTAAGGCATGAGCTTAAGTCACTCTACGAGTCATACTCCTTCATTGAGGAGCACATCGAATGGGAGGTGGAAAAGGAGAAGTTCCATCACTTCCTGACGGGTGATGTTGACGACATCCATATCTGGAATGCGCTTGGGCTCCTTACACGGATCCTTCACAGGCACTATGGAAAGAGCGTCTTCATACTTGTCGATGACTACGACGCACCCCTGCGGGTTGCCCCGCAGTATGGCTATTACAAGGAGATGCAGGGTGTCATCATCTCCATGCTATTACGGGTCCTCAAGGACTGCTCTGACACTGAGAGGGGCATCCTGACAGGTTACCTTAGGCATACACCAGACAGCCTCATCTCAGGTTTGAACAACATGATGACATGTTCTGTGATTGATGACTGGTTTGATTCCGCCTTTGGTTTCACGGAAGACGAGGTCGCAAGGCTTCTTGAGGAGACAGGCCTTACGGACAAGGCTGATGAAGTTAGGAAGTGGTACGGTGGATACTCGATAGGGAGTGAGTCCCTATATACGCCATCCTCTGTCCTCAAGCATGTAGCCAGGCTTCTTGAAGACAATGATGCAAGACTCCAAGCCTATCCTGTAGACCAGGAGGTGAAGGACGACCTCCGGTACATGCTTGATGTTTTCGAGGCGGATGAGGGCTGGTGGTATGAGGACCTCATCAAAGGTTGCACTAAATGGCAGAGGATCAGGGCGACTGCTTCATATGACAAATTGCTTTCGGATCCTTTGAACCTCTGGACCTACTATCTGATGAGGGGATACCTGACACTGGCAGGTCCATATCAGCCAAATGGTGAGACGGAACTCAGGATCCCCAATGAGGAAATCCGATGCCTCTTCGCCACTTGTGTTGATGAATGGTTTTCGGATTATGTCATCAAGAGTGACAGGAAACCTCTTTTTGATGCGATTTGGAAGCGCGATGCCAGCAGCCTTGCTTCCATCATTTCAACATACCTGAGGCAGACGATAAGCTACCATGATTATGACGAAGTCTATTATCATGCCTTCCTTGCGGGAGTCCTTTCAGGTGCTGGTTATATTGTGAAATCGAACATGGAATCAGGAGAGGGAAGACCTGACTTGCTTGTCTTGGATCGGAATGATGACAAGGCTGCCGTCTTCGAACTGAAGCATGCCTCCAGCCGTGATGACATGAAGAATGCCGCTGAAGGTGCACTCCGGCAGGCGGAGGAAAGAGGCTACGGAGGCGATCTTGACAATTATGATGAGATCATCCGCTATGGTGTCTCATTCTTCAAGAAGCGTGCCTTCGTCGAAGTCGCCGGTTGATTCCACTGCCTCCTGTGCAGGATGACCCGGTTCCTTCAAGCCATAACCCCGGCGTTCTTCAGTCCCTGTCCGTCTTTCCTTGCCAGAGGCGAGGTCTGCAAGGGCGGAGTCGATGTCGTGGGGAGGGATCGTGGGGGCAGTGATCCTGTCCGGATCCGTCCAGACAGCTTCCACGCTTGTGCTGGCAAGGGATGCGAAGTAGGCATCATCCTTGGCGAGTATGCCAAGGGCTGCCTGGTTCGTGGGCTCGTAGTAAAGCACACGCTTTGCGTATTCCACGGCCCTGTCGTGGTGGAAGAAGGTCTCGTTGAATGAGGCCAGGGCGGACAAGGCCTCGATGTTCGCGGGATCGAAGCTGAGCACGTCCTCCATCAAGGCCTCCCAGGAGCGCAGCTTCCCCTGGCTCCTGAGTGCGGAGGCCTTGAGATAGTTGAACCTCAATGAGGTCGGATCCATGGCAAGCCCCTCATCCGCCACCTTGATGGCTCCATCCTCATCACCCTGGCTGAGCAACATGTAGGCGTAGTTGTATAAGACCCTGCTGTCATCAGGGTAGGAGAGGTAGGCCTCCTCCGCCATCTCAAGGCTCACGGCAGGGTCGGAGGAGCCCACGAGCAGGGCATCGGCCACTGGGCCTGTGCCCTGGCAGGATGCGAGCAGGAGGACGGAAAGCAGGATGGCGGCGAGCCTAGCCAAGGACACGCTCCTCGATCGCCCTGACCTGGTCGCGGTAGAGGTTGACGATCTGCTGGCCGTAATCAGCGATCAGCTGGACCATGCCACGTGGATGCTCACCATCGACGCCATTGAGGCGGTCTCCTGCGTCCCCCAGTCCTGGGAGTATGTAGGCACGTTCATTCAACACAGGGTCCATCCAGAGCGTGTACACCTCCGCTTCAGGAATCGCGCGTACGATCCTGAGCGAACCCTTCAATGCGCTGATCACATTGATGAACTTGATGCTCTTAGGCCTCACCCCGCTGTCCTTGAGGTACTTCACGATGGTGACCAGGGATCCTCCTGTCGCATTCATCGGGTCTGCGAAGACCAGGTCCTTGCCATCAAGCTCATCAAGGTCGAAGTAGGACTTGTCCAGGTCAAGCACGTAGCGCATGTCCTTCTCGGTGCAGCTCTCGTCACGTTTGATCCTGAAGAGGGCGAAGGGCGTCATGTAGCCATCGCTCGAGTAGTCCTGGATCTCCTTGCTGATGATCATCGAAGGCAGCAGGGCACCTCTTAGCATGACACACATCACACTGTCGTGGATCTGGCTGTCTATGTCAGGGATGCGGTGTACCGCATAGTTCTGATGGGGGATGGTCACAGGGGTGCGCTGTATGATCGAGCGCTTGCTTGAGAGCGCCCTGTCGGTATAGACGTGGGCGAAGAGGAGCTCGTAGGCCCTCTGGATGTAGTAGAGGAACTCCTCATGACCGGTCTCAGGAGAACGCAGCCTCGCTACAAGGCGGCTTGCTTCAGCGTGCTGTTCACGAGGTGTCTCGAAGGAGTAGACATGGATGCGTGGCTCGTCCTTCATGACCTCCTCGAGCCTGTGCCCCATCTTCTTGGAAAGCGAGACCATGGCCGCCATATCGTGGGAGTGGTCTTCTGAGAGGGCTTCGCATTCAACCATGTAGGCCTGGTAGATGTCCCACATCTCCTCAAGGAGGACGCCGTCGTTATCCTTCAGCCAGCCGTCAAGATCGGCTGCATGCAATGTGATTCTGCCTTTCATACCCCTATGATAACCCACCTCCACCCATCCGAGCTACCAAAAGACAGCTGGATTGGTTAGAATCAGGGACACTTGATCAATAGGAGCGCAGAATATATGAAGCTTGTATTCCTAGGCCCTCCCGGAGCGGGCAAGGGCACAATCGCAGCCGAGGCCAAGAAGGTCTATGGCATCCCACATATCTCAACGGGAGACCTCTTCCGTGCGAACATCAAGAACGGCACGGAGCTTGGCAAGCGTGTCCAGGCCATCCTGGCTGCTGGCGACCTCGTCCCAGATGAGGTGACGATTGCCATGGTCGAGGACAGGCTGGAGGAAGATGACGCCAAGGCTGGTTTCATCCTCGACGGCTTTCCACGCACGATCGCCCAGGCCGATGCCCTTGCTGGCATGACCCAGCTCGACAGGGTAGTAAACTTCGTCCTTGACAAGGAAGCCATCGTCCGCCGCCTTTCGGGCCGCCGTGTGTGCAAGTCCACAGGCCGCACCTACCACATCCTCTACAACCCTCCTAAGGTCGAGGGCATCGATGATGAGACCGGTGAGCCACTGATCCAGAGGGATGACGACAAGGAGGAGGCGATCCGCAACCGCCTCGAGGTCTACGAAGCCTCCACGGCCCCTCTGATCGACTACTACCGCACCAAGGGCCTCCTGGTCGACATCGACGCATCCAAGAGCCCTGAGGAAGTCCTCAAGTCAATGGTCGAAGCACTCAGCTGAGACCAAGCGGTGAGATGAAAGCAAGAAGACCGTCCTGCATCGTGGGGCGGTCTCTTAATGTCTGAACACCATGTCGTTGTGGTATTCGAGGAAGTCCCTGCGTGGCCAACGCTGGCTGTTGCGTGGCAGCCTGATCTCCTGCCCATCGTAGGACAAGAGGGCGTCCTTGACCATGTCATCCTTGATATCAGATGAGACCCTGACAGCGAAAGTCGAAGCATCGATTGTCATGTAGCCACTGTCGAAGGCCTTGTCGAGGAAGACGTTCAACAAGAGTCCATTGCGTGGATTCAAGCGGTTATCGGCATCGACGCTCCAGGGGACGATGTGGCTTGCCACCAGGAAGTCAGCCTGCTTCATGCCTGAAAGACAACAGCTCTCCCCATAGCCCCTGAGGAGGTAGAGCCTGAAGGCCTCCTGTCCCCGCCTCCACTTGACGATCCTCAGCTGGTCATCTTCATGGAAGCTCCTTGTGAGGCCTTCAAGACCATCATCGAAGATGTATGACCTGTCTTCACTTGAGGCTGCCCCGCTTGAGGCCTTTAAGCGTTCATGGATTTCCTGCGCATCCTCGAAGAGCTGGCCCGGCTTGTCCACATAATACGCCCAGACCTCCCTGTCGGTCCTGGCGCCATTTGAGAACCCCTTTCCAGGATCCGATGCGTCAAGTGACTTGAGGTTTCCAAGCTTGAAGACGACCGCACCAACGCTGCGTCCAAGGAAGGCCGCAAGCTCCTGGACCTCCTTCGTCGTCTTGTCATGTCTGGATGAGGGCAGCTGGTAATACAGGCGTAGTGCCAAAGTGACCTCATCCCTGCTCCAATTCTTCCTCTCTTCCATGCATCCAGGCTACAGCCAGGCTGGAGGGAATGCAAGATGGCTTTTTCATTGAAGTCCTTGGCAAGGATTGAGGAAGGCAAGGAAGGGCAGGCTTGTTAGAATAGGGGACTAGGAGGACCATATGGATCTTGGAAAGCTGGTCACAAGCCAGGTCTCTGCAGAGTATGTCGAGCCACTCTTCCCGAAGGAAGGGGAGCCTGTATCCGTCGCACTTGATTTCTCACCGCTTGTAGAAGTGGGTACTGTGATGTGCGTCAGCAACCACAAGGGGTTGAACTGGCGCCACAACCCTGCCAGGAGGGAGGGTGGGCGTTTGTGGTTCACGCTTGAAGGCGCCTGGAATCCAGAGCTCCTGCGCTGGTACTTCGTCTTCGAAGCTGGTGGGCGTTTCCACTACTACTCCAAGCGTGGTGTCACGACGTACCCGCCTGCGGCAAAGGACCACTTCCGCCTCAAGCCAGGCTTCGACAGCCCGGACTGGGTGGCTGGTGCGACCTGTTACCAGATCTTCCCTGACCGCTTCGCCAATGGGGATGAGTCGAACGATGTCCATGATGGCGACTATGTCTACGATGGACACGCCGTCCAGGCACGTTCATTCTCCGACACGCCTGAGGACTATTCCAAGGCCCACTGCCTTGATTTCTACAACGGTGACCTCAAGGGCATAGAGGACCACCTGGGCCATCTTGAGTCCATCGGCGTCAGCTGTATTTACCTCAACCCGATCGTCGACAGCCGCACGATGCACCGCTTCGATGCTGTCGACTACTTCCATGTCGACCCGAAGCTGGGAGGTGATGAGGCGCTCTCATCATTGATCGCACGCTGCCATGAGCGTGGCATCCGTGTCGTCGTGGACATCTCGATCAACCACAGCTCGACTGAGAACGCGTGGTTCATCAAGGCCAAGGCCGATCCATCCAGCGAGGAGGCGGGCTTCTACTACTTCAATGAGGATGGCTCGATCTCCTGCTGGGATGATGTCCCCACCATGCCACAGCTGAATTTCAACAGCCAGCGCCTGAGGGACCTCCTTTACAGGGCGCCTGGCTCGGCGATGGGGAAGTTCCTCGTTCCCCCCTTCGGCCAGGATGGCTGGCGGCTTGATGTCGCACCTGAGCTTGGACGTCATGGCCGTGACCAGCTGTGCAAGGAGGTCTGGAGGGAGGTCAGGAAGAGCCTCAGGAAGCTTTCAAAGGATTGCTATCTCGTCGGGGAGGATTGGAACGATGCTTCCGAGTACCTTGAAGGGGACATGTGGGATGCGACGATGAACTACATCGGATCGGGGCGCCCACTGCGCAGCTGGATGGGGGAACGCGACCGCTTCCTCACCTCCGCCTGGGGCCACAGCCCAGAGGCTGACAATCCTTATTCCGCCTCTGACCTCGCAGCAGCCTTGCAGGATGCCATGGACGCTGGTGCGGACCAGGCGAGGTTCTTCAGGATGAACCTCTTCGACTCCCATGACACATCCCGCCTCCACAACAACAAACTGGTCTACACGCAGGGCCGTTACAAAGGGGTGGTCATGGCACTCCACCTGCTGCCTGGCATGCCGAACACCTACTACGGAGACGAGGTCGGCCTGGCAGGACGCATGGGTTCTGTCGAAGGCAGCCGCTACCCGATGGAGTGGGACGAGGCGAAGTGGAACATGCCGGTTTACAGGACGCATCAGCTGATGGGCCGCATCCGCCGTGACAAGGACCTGGCCTATGCCTCGACTTGGTTCGAGCCGCTGGATGATGATGCCCTGCTCTTGATAAGGCGTAATGGTTCCAAGGCCTGGGCCCTGGTGTTGAACAAGGGACCTCGGCGCAGCCTCCGTGTCGACAGCTGGCTCCTTGATGGCTTCCATGTCAAGGAAGCCCACGGGGCTGCGGTGGAGGGGCAGGGGCCTTGGGAGCTGGACCTTGCACTCGACACTTCAGTCCTCATGTTACTTGGACGTTGAGCAAAGCAGGCCGTCTTGTGTTGCATAAGATGGCCTCTTTCTGTTAATGATGCCGCAAGGAGTTTGAGCCATGGCATATTATTATGAAGGCCTCAGCCGGACATTCTCGGAGTTCCTGCTCGTGCCCGGCTATTCATCATCGTCCTGCATCCCTGACAACGTCTCATTGAAGACAGCGCTGGTCAAATACCGCAAGGGCAAGGAATACTGCCCCCTGACACTGAACATCCCCATGGTCAGTGCCATCATGCAGTCGGTCTCTGGTGAGAAGATGGGACAGGCCCTGGCAAGGGAAGGCGGGGTGGCCTTCATCTATGGTTCTCAGAGCGTGGCAGATGAGGCCGCCATGGTGCGCCGCGTCAAGAGCTACAAGGCGGGTTTCGTCGTCTCGGATTCGAACATCAGGCCTGATGCGACGCTTTCCGATGTGCTTGCACTGACGAAGAGGACGGGGCATTCGACCATCGCGGTCACTGACAACGGGGAAGCTGATGGCCGCCTCCTTGGTGTCGTCACAAGCCGCGACTACCGGGTCAGCCGCATGGATGGCACTGAGAAGGTCGAGAGCTTCATGACACCCTTCTCGAAGCTTGTCTATGGACGTGAGGGGATCACGCTGTCCGAGGCGAACGACCTGATCTGGGATAACAAGGTCAACCAGCTGCCCATCGTCTCAAGCGATGGCCGCCTTGTCGCCTTCGTCTTCCGCAAGGACTACTCAGTGCACAAGGAGAACCCGAATGAACTGTTAGACAGCCATAAGCGTTATATCGTAGGTGCTGGCATCAACACCCGGGATTACGAGGAGCGTGTTCCTGCCCTTGTCGAGGCTGGTGCCGATGTGCTGTGCATCGACTCATCCGAAGGTTTCTCAGAGTGGCAGCAGCGTACGCTCTCCTGGATCCGTGAGCATTATGGGGATAGCGTGAAGGTCGGTGCTGGCAATGTCGTCGATGCCGATGGCTTCCGTTTCCTCGCCGATTGCGGTGCGGACTTCGTCAAGGTCGGCATTGGTGGTGGCTCGATCTGCATCACCCGTGAGACCAAGGGCATAGGCCGGGGACAAGCCAGTGCGCTTATCGATGTCGTCAAGGCCAGGGAAGAGTACTACGCCCAGACCGGGGTCTATGTCCCTGTCTGCTCTGATGGTGGCATCGTCTATGACTACCACATGACACTTGCCCTTGCCATGGGTGCGGACTTCCTGATGCTTGGCCGCTACTTCGCCCGCTTCGACGAGTCCCCATCGAACAGGGTGTCGATCAATGGCAATTACATGAAGGAGTACTGGGGGGAGGGGTCCGCCAGGGCCCGCAACTGGCAGCGTTATGACCTTGGAGGGGAGAAGAAGCTGAGTTTCGTCGAAGGTGTCGACTCCTACGTGCCTTACGCAGGACCCTTGAAGGACAATGTCGCCCTGACCGTGCTGAAGATCAAGAGCACGATGTGCAACTGTGGTGCGCTGACGCTTGATGAGTTCAAACAGAAGGCCAGGTTGACAATCGTCAGCCCGACCTCGATTGTCGAGGGTGGCGCCCACGACGTCGTGCTGAAGGACAGTCAGAAGTTCGAGGTCAAGTGACTTCCCACTCAGCCTCCTGGGTGACGACATCCCATACTGAAAGCGGCTCCGGTGGTGGCATCATCTTATCGTTCAAGACATTGACGAGCCAGATGACGTCGATCCAGGAGCCGTTCTTGTACCCTGCGTCTGTGAACACGGCGAATTTATCGAAACCCATCTTCTGATGGAAGAAGACGGACTGCTTGTTAGGTTCCGTGACCAGGGCGTAGGCATTGACGATGTTCATCTTCTTCAGCAGCTCTAGGAGCTTTGAATAGAGCTTTCCTGCCGAACCTGTGCGCCAGACGCTCCTGTCCATGTAGATCGTGACCTCGGCATCGAAACGGTAGGCCTCGCGCTCGAAGCAGCGGTGGGCATAGGCATAGCCTGTGATCCGGCCATCCTCCACGCTGACAAGATAGGGGTAGGTCGTTGAGAAGGCCTCGAGCCTGGAAGCGAACTCATCCTCACTTGGCAGCACTGTCTCGAATGTGACCGGGCTGTCTATCGATTGGTTGTAGATCTCAAGGAGGGCGGGGACGTCCTCTCGTCTTGCGAAGCGTATCAGCATGAAGCGATCATAGCGTAAAAGACTGCCCGGTGGAACAGGCGGCTGATCTCAGCACATGCCTTCCGACCGGGCACTCATCTGTACGCGGAGGATCCAGGTGGCGGATGGGATGGCCAGGTGGGCCTCTTCATGTGTCTCTTGGCAGCTGGTACGCTCTGGAATCGTCCCCTTCAGGGCGGGGATCCATCCTTCGGTCCAAGCGGCCAGTCCGGCGTCCTGGCGTTCCGCCATCATCCTCCCTGCTTGGAGTATCAGGGGGGATTTGCGAAGCTGTCAAGGAAAAACTGTTTTTTGCATCCATCCACTGCTATTATTGGTACATGATTGGAATCACAGCAGGGGACCCGGCGGGAATCGGACCGGAAGTCATCATCAAGGCGCTCGCCCTCTTCGATACAGGTCGTTTCGTCATATACGCACCAGAGGGTGTGATGGAAGATGCCATGGAAAGCCCAGGTCTTCCACGCTTCAAAACCAGGTACGTCCATGACCTGGCTGAGGTGGAAGGCGGGGTGTTGAATGTGAAGCCCACTGGCCAGCTGGACAGTGGTGCTTACAAGATGGGTGAGTCCTCTGCTGCCTGTGGCAGGGCTGCCTTCGAATGTATCAAGGCCTCTGTCGAAGATGCCAAGAAGGGGCTTCTGAGTTCTGTTGTCACAGCACCTGTGAACAAGGTCTCATTCTCATTGGGCAAGGTTGGTTACATCGGGCATACCGAGGCCTTTGCTGACCTGACTGGTACCACGGATCCTTTGACGATGTTCCAGGTGGGACGTCTGAGGACCTTCTTCCTCTCGCGCCATGTCAGCCTCGTGGAGGCTTGTTCGCTTGTGAAGAGGGAGCGCCTCGTCTCCTTCATCCCACGTTGCATCGCCGAGTTGGACAAGCTTGGCGTGACAGGCACTTTCGCCGTGGCAGGACTCAATCCGCACTGTGGAGATGGAGGCCTCTTCGGGACGGAGGATGAGGAGGTCAGCTTGGCTGTTGCCGATTGCAGGGCTGCGGGACTTGATGTCGTGGGACCCGTAGGTGCGGACAGTGTCTACCACCAATGCCTGATGGGACGCTACAGCGCTGTACTGAGCCTCTACCACGACCAGGGTCATATCGCGACAAAGACCTATGATTTCAACCGGACGGTCAGCCTCACGCTCGGCCTGGGCTTCCCAAGGATCAGCGTCGACCATGGGACGGCCTTCGACATAGCAGGACGTGGCGTGGCGGATGAGACAGGCATGAAGGAATGCCTGTCACTCGCCATCGCCTATGAGGATGGAAAAGAAGGAGGTGTGCTATGAGGTTCATCATTGTTTCTGTCATTGCCTTGATGCTTTGTTCCTGTACATCTACAGGTGGTGTTGATGCTGTTGCGTCAGATGTTGCCGTGACAGCTCCCACCGTGGAGGAGGTCCAGATGGATGAGCCTGCGGCGCTTTCCCTGGTTCCAAGCGCTGCCCGGCGTGATTATGATTCCGACAGCGCCTTCGCTGTCTTCCAGCAGCTGGGCACGGACATGCCCATCTACCGTTCTGCAAGCCCTGCGGACGGTGATGCGAATGCCATCTTCGCCGACTACCTGATGGAGGTGGCTGGTGTCACTTATGTGATCAACCTGGATGCTGATGTCTCAGGACTTGATCCTTCGTCTTATTATGCGGAGCTGTATGAGGACGGAGCGGTCCTCCTCGTGGACTGCCCGCTTCCAGGGGAGGAGGGCTTTGCGGAAGCCATCGCCACGGTGCTTGAAGCCATCTCGAGCCATCCAGATGATGTCATCTTGATCCACAGTGCAGACGGTTTCGGCCCGGTGGGCATCGTATCAGCCTTGCTCGAAGCCCTTTCAGGGGCTTCCTATGAAGAGGTCCTCTCCTCCTACATGGCACCCTATGCCGAGGTCTTCAGCCTGGAGGAGGGGGACGCCACCTGGGATCAGCTTGTGGACACTTTCAACATGGACCTTGTGACGATAAACGGCAGGGCCTTCCCATTGGCCTCGCTTCCCATGATGGTCGAAGCCTTTGTGACAGGCCCTGTTGGATTGGATGAGACAGGGCTTGCCGCCCTGCAGTCAGCCCTCTCTCAGTCCGTGTAGTCCTGACCCGAGAGCGTCGTCCGCTTGCCAAGTGAGCGGAAGAGGTGTGCGAGGGTCACGATGGCGAGGACCGCCATGACGATTTCCGCGACGAACTGTGAGTAGGCGACGCCATAGAGTGGGTAGATGCGGTTGAGGATGATGATTGCCGGGATCTCAAGGACGATCTTGCGCATGATCGCGAAGATGAAGGAGTAGAGCCCCTTGCCGACGGCCTGGAAGACGGCGACGGCGAGGAAGTCTATGCCCATGAAGGGGATTCCCAGGCAGAAGGCGTGCAGGAAGCGTGTTCCGTGGTCGACAATCACAGGGTCATCCATGAAAATCGAGATGAAGAAGGCAGACCAGATGAAGTAGGCGGCAGCCATCAGTATGAGTCCAGATACCACGACGGCTGCTGAGAACTTCACACCATCCTTCATCCTCTTGTGGTTGCCACTTGCATAGTTGTAGCTGACCAGGGGCATCAGGCCCTGTGAGAAGCCGTTGGCGATGGAGAAGGGGACGTTGTTCAGGCGCTGGGCGATGCCGATCGCGGCGACTGCCGAGGCCCCATAGGCCGAGGTGAGGTTGTTAAGTATCGTCATGCCTGTGACGTTCAGCAGGTTCTGTATCGAGGCGGGGATGCCGACTGCGCATACTCCTACGACGATGTATTTCTGGAAGGTGACGTTGCGTGGATTGATTGACACGTAGGTGTTGCCACGCCTGGCTGCCAGGAGGATGAGGAAGTAGATGACGGCGACACAGTTTGAGATGAATGTGGCAAGTCCCGCCCCTTCCGCGCCCATGCCGATGAACTGCGGCAGGACGAAGATCGGATCGAGGACGATGTTCAACAGGCAGCCTGTCATCGTGCCTATGCTCGCATGCATGGCGGATCCCTCGGAACGTACGAGATAGGCCATGACGACATTGAGGATCGCAGGAACCGCGCCAAAGACGACAGTCCACTTGAGATAGGCCCTTGTCGACTCCATGGTCACGCTGTCCGCGCCGACCATCACGAGCAGCTGGTCGTTGAAGATGAAGGCCAGCAGGGAGAAGACCAGCCCTGCGACGACACAGCCGTAGAAGCTGAAGGCGCTTGAGCGCACAGCTGTCTTGTAGTCCTTGCGTCCCAGGGCCCGGCTCAACATCGATGAGCCGCCGACACCGAAGAGGTTGTTGACCGCATTGAAGGCCAGGAGGACAGGTGCTGAGAGTGTGACAGCGGCGTTCTCAACACTGTTGCCTAACATGCCGACGAAGAAGGTATCTGCAAGTGAGTAGATTGTCATCACAAGGGATGACAAGACGGTCGGAATGGCGAGCTTGAGTATCGCCTTTGAGACCTTCTCGGTCTCGAAGAGCGCTATGCGGTCATTGGTCATGAAAAACAGTATATTCATCAATCCCAGAATTTGCCATACAGGGGCTGTTGATGGTGTGTATGTGATGTATATGTATTATGTACATATATTTATACATATATGATGCTGGACGGGAACATCAATTTTGTGCTATTATCGACTTCAAGTGGAGGACTTGAATGTATACTTGTGGTGACTATGTTGTGCGGCCTGGACATGGAATCTGCGAGGTTGTCGATGTGGGCCATCCTGGGCTCAGGAACCTTGACAGGGAAAGGGAATACTACACCCTCTCACCACTCCTGGACCCCTCACATCTCTATATCCCGGTGGACAAGGCTGACAGCCTGATCCGACCTGCGATGACAAGGGCTGAGGCGGAGGAGTTGATACGTCGGATTCCCGGCATGAAGGTCAATCACTCGTCTGACAAGACACGCCTCATACGCTACAAGGAAGCCATAGCCGATGGCCGCCCCCTGCCTCTTCTTTCCGTGATCCTGGAGGTTTACCAGAAGAACAAGGAATCGATAGAGAAGGGCAAGGGGATTGGGAAGATGACTGAGCGCAGCATCTTCCTTGATGCCCAGGACCTCTTCGAGTCCGAGATGGCCCATGCGCTCGGTGTGGCCCAGGAGGAGGTACAGCCCCTGATCCACAAAGCGTTGATCCCATAAGTAAGGTGATAGAATGAAACGTGTCAGAAGTGCCATGTTGCAGCAGGTGCTCTGCTTTGTCCTCTCGGACAAGCTCACCCATGACGATGCAGTGCGTGCCTCAGCAAAGGAGGCTGATGACTACCTTGCTGGACTGGAGAGGGCGGGTACGACCCATCGTGTCCTCTCAAGGTCCGTCGACAAGGATGGGTCGACTGTATTGGAGGTAAGGCGGCAGTACAACTCAACGCCAACTGGAGACTACATCTGATTACTTCCCTGGAGGCTGTCCAAAACGGGCAGCCTCCTCTTCTATTAAAAAGACAACACATCAATGTTTACATGGCATCATGCCATCAGGTCGGACACCAAGCCGGACAGGGGCGTGTCCCCGCCATGAGCCGAAGGTAGCCTTCGGCATTTCTTTAGTACTTGACCTACTTGAACTAGATGTGAAAAAGCATCAAATTCCGATTGCTTTTCTCTGTAGAAGCAAGTATGTTGTTTATAGCTGGATTCCAGTTAGGGGTTGGTTGAAAGACCTTGGCCCCCCTTGATAGCGGGCGAGACGCCCGCTCTTTTTTTTGTCTAACAGGAGTTGTGTGTGAGGGAATTAAGCATATTCGTTGATGAATCAGGTGACTTTGGCGATTACGCTGAGCATTCAGCGTATTACATAATCTCAATTGTCATGCATAATCAGAAGAATAACATAAGTCATGATATAGAGATACTTGAAAGACGCCTAACTGAGATTGGATATCATGATCATTGTCTTCATGCTGGTCCGATTATCCGTAATGAGAATCCATATCGTCATGAAGGGCTTGAAAAAAGACAAAAATTACTCAAGGTTTTCCATGCTTTTTTAGAAAGATAGATGTCAAGTGTTTTGCAGTATCGATTGAAAAAAAGAATGTGGATGATGCTGTTGAAGCTGTTGGAAAGCTTGCCAGGGAGCTTTCACAGTTTATCAAAGACCACTATAGCTTCTTTCAGAGCTTTGATGCCGTTAAAATTTATTACGATAACGGTCAAGTTGAGGTAAGTAAACTACTTGCATCAGTATTCCATGCTTTATTGGAAAATGTTGAGTTTAGAAGAATCAAGCCACAGGATTATAGGCTTTTCCAAGTTGCAGATTTTGTTGCTACTTTAAAACTACTTCAAATAAAGCTTGATAAGAACGAACTGTCCAATGCTGAAAAGTACTTCTTTGGAAGTCCAAAGATTATCAGGAAGAATTATCTTAGGATCCTAGACGAGAAATATCCTAAACTGAGTTGAGCTGTAGTACTCAATGAGAAGATGATTTGTATGCATTAAGAGTAGCTTTTCAAAATTCATGAATAATGGCATTCTATAAACATGCTGGACACCAAGCCAGACAGGGGCGAGTCCCCGCCGTAGGGCCAGAGGTAGACCTCTGGCTTTTTTGCTGGCTGCTTGATAGATTGCAAGCGGATTCCCCTTCTTCTAAGGAAAAGTCCAATGTGTTTTGCATTTTCCAACAATACTTGGGCTATGATATGCAATAGCCAATTGGAAAGAACAATGGAAGGGGAAGCCAATGATCATCTGCAACAATGATTCCTTCGTCATCAACACAAAGTCCACCACATACATGATGTATGTGGACAAATACAAGCATCTCAGACACTTATATTACGGGAGCCCAATACCTCATGATGCTGTTGGCCTGGAATGGATAGAAGGTCCTGATGACATCTTCATTGGTGATGGCACCTACTACAGGGAAGATGCGGAGAGTTGTTTCCTAGCCAACCAATTATTGGAATATTCTAGCCCGGGGAAGGGTGACACCAGGGAAAGTGCGATCATAGCGGAATACGACGATGGTCAGATCACTTTTGATTTCGTTTACATTGATCATGAGCTGCTTAGGGATGGACAGGGAAGGGACTGTCTCACGATAAGACTGAAAGACACCATCAAGCCTGTCTTCCTCTCACTCACTTACAAGGTTTGTGAAGAGTACGATGTCATCACACGTTCTGCGAAGATTGAAAACCAGATGGATGAGGAGCTCACTGTGAGGACGTTCTCATCCTTGATGTTCGACCTGCCAGATGCTGATTGGCAGTTGGTCACACTCGATGGGGCCTGGGCTCGGGAATGTACGACACATAGGCGGAAGCTGGAGCCTGGGATCATCACCATCGACAGCAAGCTTGGCTCCTCGTCTTGCGAACACAATCCAGCCATGGCCCTGGTCCGGGTTGAGACAGATGCCTTCCACGGGGATGCGATAGGATTCAACCTCATCTGGTCGGGGAATCATCAGGATAGGATCGAAGTCTCTCCTTTTTCCAAGTTGAGGTTCTTGTCATCGGTGAACTCCTTTGGCTTCGCCTGGAAGCTTGCCAAAGGGGAAGGCTTCCAAAGTCCAGAAGCGGTCATGACTTATTCTGACAGGGGTTTGAACAAGCTGTCTGAAAACATGCAGCGGTTCGTCAGGAACTGTGTCGCATACGCCCCCTTTGCCAAAGAGGACAGGCCAATCCTCATCAACAGTTGGGAAGCTGTCTACTTCGACATCAGCCATGAGAAGATCATGTCACTTGCCAAGACAGCGGCAGCTCTTGGCTTCGAGCTCTTCGTCCTTGATGATGGCTGGTTCGGGCGTAGGACTGATGATACAAGAGGGCTTGGGGACTGGGATGAGAACTTCGACCGTCTTCCAAAGGGCTTGAAGGGGCTTGCTGATGAAATCCATGCCCTGGGTCTCAAGTTCGGAATCTGGCTGGAGCCTGAGATGGTGAACGAGGATTCAGCCTTGTTCGAACAGCATCCCGGTTGGCGTATGTCCATCCCGGGCAGGACCCCTTCAGTTGGCAGACATGAGTACTTCCTTGATCTGACAAGGAAGGAGGTCTCCGACTACGTCTACCAGTCGATTTGCAAGGTGCTTGGAAATGGCGTTGATTACGTGAAGTGGGACATGAACCGCAACATGAGTGATTACTATTGCGCTGGTTGCGACACCTCCCAGCTCTTCGTCAAATACATCCAGTCCCTCTATTCGATCATCGACAGGGTGAGGGAGGCCTTCCCTGGAGTTCTCTTTGAATTCTGCTCATCTGGTGGCAACCGCTTCGACCTGGGCATGGTGGGCCGCATGGACCAGGGCTGGGCCAGTGACAACACGGATGCGCTCAGCAGGGTCGGGATACAGCAGAGCCTCTATCAGTTCTACCCGACCTCCGTGATCAGCTGCCATGTTTCCGACTCACCGAATCATCAGACGCTCAGGAGGAGCTGGCTTGAAGACCGCTTCGCAGTGGCCTGCTTCGGTGTCCTTGGTTATGAGCTTGACCTCGAAGCCTTGTCTGAAGAGGAGAGGGCGGTCATAGCACGGCAGGTCGCTTTCTACAAGGAGCATAGGAGGACTTTCCAGCATGGCCTTTTCCGCCTGCTCCCTTCCCGCAGTGACAACATCCGCTTCTGGTCCATCGAGGGGGATGATGAGATCATCG
Source organism: uncultured Spirochaetales bacterium (assembly GCA_944392695.1). Taxonomy (GTDB): domain Bacteria; phylum Spirochaetota; class Spirochaetia; order Sphaerochaetales; family Sphaerochaetaceae; genus Bullifex. The sequence continues at coordinate 16,876 of CALXXN010000003.1, forward strand.
TCCTGGAGACACAGGTGCTGAATGAAGTGAACACAGGTACTCATGACAGGCTCATCATCCCCTTTGCCGATGAGGCTGCCACCTATTCCCTCAAGCGCCGTGTGCCAATGCTTCCAGCCGATGGGATCAGGCCAATCGCCAAGGACTATTCCGTCCTTGCAAAGGAGGAAGAAGAGGAAATCATTGTCAGTGGGAAGATCCTCAAGACCTGTGGAATCGCACTCCCTGCGAAGTTCATGGGAAGGGGGGTGCGCCCCGGCATAAGGGTGATGGGCGACTTCGGCACTGACATGTACGTGGTGAGGAAGATCGACTGAGACCACTTACATCCATTTCCCCAGATCGCTATCATCTGATGCCATGGGGAAGAGGATGACACGCTTCATGATCTACATCGCAGGGCTTGTCTTGCTTGCACTTGGCTTGAGCTTGAACGTGAAGACAGGCATGGGGGCTTCAGCCATAGTCTCGGTCTCTTATGCGCTCTCGCTTGCAAGCGGGGTGGGCTTTGGAGACACGACACTGATGCTCTACGCCCTCTTCGTCGTCCTGGAACTGCTTGTGTTGGCACTTGCGCACAAGCTTGATGCGAAGCGTGCGGTCCTGACCTTGCTCCAGCTCCCATTGAGCCTGGTCTTCACCCGGGTGATGGACCTTGTGGGCATCCTGATCCCTGACGTCTCTGCTTGTCCGATGCCCTTGCGCCTGGTGGTCCTGTTCCTGGCGATCGCATGCACAGGAGCCGGGGCGGCGCTCTCCTTGGACATGCGCATCGTCCCAAATCCAGGGGACGGGATCGTGCAGGCATTTTCCGATGCCAGCGGGAAGACGACGGGCCTTGTGAAGAACCTCTTCGACCTTGTGAACATCATCCTCGCGATAGCCCTGTCACTTGCCTTGACTGGCAGGGTCGAGGCTGTCGGCTTCGGCACAATCGCCGCCGTCATACTCGTAGGGAGGGTGATCGCGGTGGTGAACAAGCTCTTCGGTGGGCGTCTGGGCCGCCTGGTGAGTCCTTGACGAGCTTGGCACCTTGTTGCTAAGTTTTGCACGTATCCGGAGGATTAGCTCAGCGGGAGAGCGCTTGCCTTACAAGCAAGATGTCACAAGTTCAATCCTTGTATCCTCCAAAGGGCCAGGCTCCGGTCTGGCTCTTTGTGTATCCAGGGGAGGTCTGATATGTACAACGTAGACAGTGTTGTCCTGAGTTTCTTCATCTACTGCGTCCTTGGATGGATCTGCGAGGTCGTCTACTGCTCCGTGCCCAAGCGCAAGTTCATCAACAGGGGCTTCCTCTTCGGACCCTACCTGCCGATTTATGGCTTTGGTGCAATGACGGTGATCCTCCTCTTGGAACCTGTCTTCGATTACTGGTGGGCTGTCTTCCTGCTTGGCATGCTGATCACAAGTGCGATGGAGTATGTTACAAGCTTCGCCCTTGAGAAGCTCTTCAAGGTGAAGTTGTGGGACTATTCGAACATGAAGTTCAACATCAATGGCCGTGTCTGCCTTCTGAACTCCACGCTCTTCGGACTCCTCTGCCTCTTCATCGTCTACGTCGTCAACGAGCCGATCTACGGCTTCCTCAGTGGACTTGGTGACACCCTGGTCGATGTGCTCGCCTTGGTTGTTGTCGCTGTGATGAGTGCCGACTGTGCTGTGTCGGTCAACAAGATGGCTGCCTTCCGCAAGGCTGTCGAGGACCTCAGCCGTGCCAAGGCCGAGGCCGAGGCCAGGTTGAAGGAGGCGACGGCCTTCCTCACACCTGAGGGGCTTGCCGAGGCCAGGCAGCGCCTGAACAAGGAGCTTGAATTCCGCCGCGACCGTTACTACGGCAACCTGAAGCGTGTCTTCCATTCCAACCCTGGCCTTACAGCCAGAAGTGGTGCAGAGCTGCGTGAGCAGCTCTCCCAGGCCCGTGCGATGATCGAGCAGATGAGTGTTGAACGCCGTACCGAGCGCCGCATCCGCCGTGAGGAGAAGCGTGCACGCCGTGAGGAGGCGAAGAAGAAGTGATCCAGCTTGAAGAAGTATGCTCTTCCATTGACAGGGCCTGCCACGATTGCGGCAGGGACCCTTCTTCTGCCAGCCTGAGGGCTGTCAGCAAGACCCATCCTTACGAGCTGGTGCTTGAAGCCTATGACCAAGGTCAGAGGCTCTTCGGTGAGAACAGGGTGCAGGAGGTCGAGGCGAAGTTCCCTCCACTTGCCGGGCGCCCTGATGGTATGCACCTATCCCTGATCGGACACCTACAGCGCAACAAGGTCCGCAAGGCTGTCCAGCTTTTCAACAGGATTGATAGTGTCGACTCCATCCCCCTGATGGACGCCCTTGAGAAGGAGCTGGCGAGGGAGGACAGGGTGATGGAGGTCCTCTTCGAGCTCAACTCATCACATGAGGAAGCCAAGACAGGCTTCCCTGATGATGATTCCTTCTTCGACGCGGTCGGCCATCTTTCCTCCTGCCCACACCTCAAACTCCGTGGTCTCATGACGGTGGGACCGCTTGGTGGTGATGAGGAGGCGGTGCGCAGTGCCTTCGCCCATGTGAAGGAGCTTTATGACAAGTTGAACGCGGATGGATGGAAACTTGATGTGCTCTCGATGGGCATGAGCGGGGATTATCCTATAGCGTTATCCCAGGGGGCGACCGAATTGAGGATAGGCAGCGCCATCTTTGGCGCGAGGGATTACTCGAAATGAAGCGCGTCCTCGTCCTTTTCCTGACTTTCTGTGTGCTCGTGGCCCCGCTTTCAGCTGAGGCCGAGCTCAGCTACAAGCCTTACGGAGAGGACGAGTTCCCCATCTGGACGATGAAGCTGCGCCGGGCGGAGAGTCTTTTCTTCGGTTCCATGGTCCTGTCACTGCCCTTGTCTGTCCTGGCATGGAACCTGATGGAGAGTGCAGGCTGGGTGCAGGCTGATGGGATCCAGGAGTTCGGTTGGCAGCTTTTGATTGCAAGCGGCCTTTCGCTTGGAATCTCGACAGCGGATTGGATCATAGGCGAGGTCACAGATGCTGAGGCGACGTGAGCTCGCATTCACAGCCACACAGGCGGGCAGGGTCGACAAGGCCGCATCAAGCCAGGTCCCCCGGTCCATCTTCAGTCAGGATTCCTGTCAGATCACTGTCAACGGACGCAAGGTGAAGAAGAGCCAGCGCATCGAGCCTGGTGACGCGGTCTTCATCACTTGGAGCGAGGAGGTCTTCGAAGGTCTTGAGGCCGAGGACATTCCTCTTGATGTCCTCTACGAGGATGATTCCGTACTTGTGATCAACAAGCCTGCCGGACTTGTCGTCCACCCTGGGGCTGGCAACTGGTCTGGTACCTTGGTCAATGCCTTAGTGCACCGCTATGGAGAAGCCTTCGCCTCAATAGCTGACGAGGACGACCCTGGTGCCCTGATGCGCCCTGGCATCGTCCACCGCCTGGACAAGGACACCTCGGGCGTGATGGTCATAGCCAAGACCGCCCAGGCCCATGTGGCGCTGTCAGGGCAGTTCGCCGCCCATACGACGGAGAAGGTCTACATAGCAATCGCCAAGGGTCTCTTCACCAAGCGCAATGGGACTGTGGACGCACCGCTTGTGCGGGACAGCGCCGACAGGAAGCGCTTCACGACCTGCCAGCCAGGTAAGGGACGTGATGCTGTCACACACTACCATGTGCTCCGCCAGGGCAGGGGTTACGCCTTCCTCCGCATAAAGATCGACACGGGGCGCACCCACCAGATCAGGGTGCATATGAAGAGCATAGGCCATCCTTTGCTTGGAGATGTCATCTATTCCCGTCCGGATCCATCCTTCCCTTCGACGGGGCTTTGCCTCCATGCGCTTTCGCTCACGTTCAAGCATCCTGTGACAGGGGAGGAGCTATGCTTCCGCGCCCCCATGCCTGGTCGCATCCGCGCTGTCTTGGAAGAAATCCTCGCTTAGCTTGACCTGACGCTCCAGGAGCTCGTGGTTGAAGGTCTTCTCGATCCTGATGCTCGTCGGACAGCCATGACCTGGGAAGACGATCGTCCCTTCGTCCAGGATCAGCAGCTTGCGCGCGATCCCCATGGCAAGACGTGCCCTCTGGTGCATGCCGGCGCACGCCCCGATCCGCCCTGATGCCAGGCTGTCGCCTGTGAAGAGGGCTCCTTCGATATGGAAGCAGATGCTGTCCTCGCTGTGGCCTGGTACGTGGATCACATCGATGCTCATCCCCGCTATCTCGTGCTGTCCTTCTGTGAGTGTGATGGCCTTGTAGGGCGGGACGTCAGCGGACCAGGCATAAACGGGCAGGTCCCATACCTTCAGGTACTTGCCAATCCCCGCACGGTGCTGGACATGGGAATGGGTCAGCAGCAGGGCGGCAGGCTCGCACTGCAGGTCCTCAAGGGTGCGGATCACCTCGATATCGAGTTCGGCTGGGTCTATGATCAGGGCCTTGCCTTTGTCACAGACGATATAGCTGTTGACCTGGCCGGAGGGGCAGAAGTGGCAACGTACCCTCACCAGTGGACCTCCCCGGGTGAGAAGAAGGCGTCCTCGGGATTGGACCAGCGGAATGACGTGTCTTTTATTGCAGACGCGGTGAAATTGACCCGCTTCAGGTCGCAGTCTTCGAATAGTGTGTTGACTATGCGTCCCATTGAGAAGTTCGAGAAATATAGGTCGGAACCGGTGAAGTCGTTGTCCAGGCTCTCAAGTCCCATGAAGTTGCAACTCAGCATCGTGCTCGAGGTGAATGAGCATGACTTCATCAAGGATCCTGCGTAGATCGAGTTCGTCGAACGCAGCCTGTCGAAGCGGCACTCGATGAAGATGCACATGTCAAAACAGGATGTGTGTATGCGGCTTGCTGTGAAGTCACAGTGGCGGAAGGTCGAGAAGGTGAACATTGAATCCCTTATCAGTCCATAGCTCATGTCCAGGCCTTCGAAGTCGCAACCGACCATGCTCACATCACGTACCAGGTTCTGCTCAAGCTTCTGGCTGAAGAGTGTCAGCATGTCATGACGGACCTCCTCGCTCGCATGGTGGTAGCAGGTGCTGAAGGGCTCGCTGACATGGATCTGGCAGCCTGGGTGTGAGCATTTCGCCGTACTGTACATGGCTCCAGCATCATCGCATGGCGTTTATTTGTCAACGTGTCCCCCGCTGTGTTAGACTCCACATTGATGATTGCACAGGTCCATAGGTCCATAAACAACCTCTACGACGCAGCCTGCCAGGATGGTAAGGCCTGGAAGTTGCGTATCAAAGGCAAGAAGCTTCCAACGGAAGTCTATGAGTACAACCCGGTCGCAGTCGGTGACTGGGTCGAGTTCACTCCATACAGTGACACTGAAGGGCTTGTCACCAGGCGCCTTGAGCGCAGGAGCGCCTTCACGCGCTGGAACATCAAGCTCGAGAAGAACCAGACAATAGCCGCCAACATGGACCAGGTCGCGATCATAACCTCGGCTTACGAGCCTCCCTTCCGCCCACGCTTCCTCGACAGGGCGATCTCCTGTGTCAATGGAGCGGAAATACTGATTGTCATGAACAAGTGTGACTTCTTCCTGACAGAGGAGGAGGCACACCGCTGGGCCTTGTACAAACGCCTTGGCTACAGGACTGCTGTCGTGTCGGCATTGACAGGCGAGGGGATTGAGGATTTCAGGGACATGCTGCGTGGCCATGTCACCGCCTTCGTCGGCCAGAGCGGGGTTGGCAAGAGTTCTCTTGTGAACCTCCTGATCGAGCCTGAGAAGAAACAGGTCACCAATGAGATCAGCACGAAGTACCAGCGTGGCCGCCATACGACCAACCACTCTGTCTTCCTGGTGAAGGATGATGTGACGATCATCGACACGCCGGGTGTCAGGGAGTTGCTGGTGCCTTATGAGGACAAGAGGCAGCTCCAGGATGCCTTCCCTGAGTTCTCCGCCTATTCCACAGAGTGCCATCATGGTGGTACCTGCACCCACTCTGTCGAGCCTGGTTGCGCCGTCATCCAGGCCGTCGAGGAGGGACTCATAGACAGCGACCGTTATGTCAGCTATCTTGGCATGCTTGAGAGCCTCGAGGAGCGCAGCCCCTCTTACACGAGGACGAAATTCAGGAAGAACAAGCAATGATCAGCAAACGCGCCATAGAGGACCTGGAGTTCGACAAGGTCCTCGACATGGTGAGGCGTTACAGCCTCAGTGACATCGGCAGGGCAGGAATCTCCGCTGCTAAGATAAGCCATGATGAAGCCGTCCTCACAGAGCGTGCCGATAGGATTAGCTGTATCCTCTCGAAGCTCGAGGCAGGGGAGGTCAGCCTCTCACCCTTCGTATCACTCACACCGCTTTTCGAAGCGGTGGAGCGCCATGAGTCATGCTTTGATGGGCGCGACCTCACCCTTGCATCATCCTTCGTCTCCTCTTTGAAGCTCCTTGCTGCGTTCGAGGACGATCCATCCCTCTGCCCGCAGGAACTGAAAGACCTTGCCAGGGAACTCGATTCAGCCCTCAACCCAGATGGCTCGGTCAGGGACGACCATCCCTTGATGAGGCCGCTTTTCAAGGCGCTTGAAGGGGAGCGCTCAAGGAGGCAGGAGTACACCTCCCAGATCCTCAGCTCACAGGGACGCCTCTTCCAGTCAGGTGAGGCTGTCTACCGCAATGAACGTGTCGTCCTTCCTGTTAAGAGGGAGATGCGGGGTGCCTTCGATGGTTATGTCCAGGGGGCATCCGCATCAGGCGGTACGCTCTACATCGAGCCCTTCCAGCTGGTCGAACTGAACAACAGGGTCACCCTGGCGGAGGATGCGATCATGAGGATGCGCCACCAGGTCCTGAGCCAGCTGTCTGCCGCCACACGCAAGGTGGCCCCCTTGCTCGAGGAGGCCGAGGCCTACCTTGCTGATTTCGACTTCCATTACTCCTTCGCCCACTTCATACGCAAGATGAAGTGCCAGAGGGCCATCTTCTCGAACAAGCTTGACTTGAAGGGTGCCCGCCATCCCTTGCTCTTTGAAAAGGCCGTGCCTGTCTCACTAAGTGTCGATGAAGGTGTCAGGGTGGTCGTGCTCTCAGGTGCGAACGCTGGTGGCAAGACGGTCACGATGAAGACAGCCGCGCTGATGGTCCTCCTCGCAGAGACCTGTGGCTACGCCCCCTTTGATGAGGGTTCATCATTACCTCTCTTCAAGAGCATCCACACAGACATCGGAGATGGCCAGTCGATCCTCGAGAACTTCTCGACCTTCTCATCGCACATGTCAAATGTCGCACGTATCTGCCGCGAGGCTGATGCCGACTCCCTCGTCCTCCTTGATGAGATCGGCTCTGGTACGGACCCGGCGGAAGGTGCAGCCCTGGTCGACAGCCTCCTCGATTACTTCAAACAGAAGGGTTCCATGCTCTTCGTCACCTCCCATTACTCCACAGTCAAGCTGCATGCCTATGATGACGATGGCATGATGAACGCTTCAATGGAGTTTGATGAGTCGACGAGCCGTCCGACCTTCCGTGTCATCCCAGGACTCCCTGGGGATTCGCATGCAATTGCCATTGCAAAGCGCATGGGTCTTCCTCAAAGCGTGATCAACAGTGCGAAGGAGTCTCTTGGCACATCCTCGACAGTCTCCCAGCTGATCGCCTCACTCAATGGCAAGACCCGCGCCCTTGACCGCAAGGTGACCCAGCTCAGCCTTGAGCAGAAGAGGCTTGAGCGTATGGAAGCCGAGCTGGAGAAGGAGAAGAAGGAGACGCAGGAGCTACGCCAGCGCCTACAGGAGGGAAGCGCTGATGAGCTACGCAAGTGGATGAAGGACACCCGCCGACGCCTGGAGAAGCTTGTCGCAGATCTTTCGAAAAAGGGTACCATCGACAAGAAGGACACCAAGGCGGTCAAGGACTTCATCAAGGAAATTGGTGACAAGAGCGCTGAAGCTGACAAGGAAGTCGAGCTTGTGAAAGAGGAGCGCTGGGAGGCTGAGGATATCGAGTACAAGGTCGGTGACGAGGTCTTCTGCGGTTCCTATGGACGTCGTGGTGTGATCACACGCGATCTTGGCAAGGGACGCTACCAGGTCTCCATCGATTCGATGAGGATCACACTGACCCGTGATGACATCCGTCCAGCACCAGCAGAGAAGGGTGCACAGGTCTCGACCTACAAGATCACTTCATCCAAGCCCCAGGTCACACTCGACCTCCGTGGCAAGACCTTGGAGGAAGCCTTGAACGCTGTCGCTGACCAGATCGAGGCCTGCCTTGTCCACTCTGTCTCGACCTTCTCAATCATCCACGGCTATGGCAATGGCATCCTGAGCCAGGGCATCCACCGCTATCTCAAGAGCCAGCGCGACGTCAAGGACTACTACTTCGCCAACCCTGAAGATGGTGGCATGGGCAAGACCTATGTGGAGCTGGGCTGAGAAAAAAGTTCCATGTATCCCAAGTAAATGATTTGATGAGCTTGTCATGTCACGAGCAGTGCAAGTATTGTCTTGTCACATGTTTACAAGTCATGTTCTGTTTTTTTTTATATGATATATTGTATAACATTCCGAAAACACTATGAAAATACAATTTAATTTATGTTAAGAGGGTTTGCATGAAATCCCGAGGTTTCCATTCCGACAATGGAAAAGACAGTATCAAGAGATATGGCATGTATTTATGCATGAGGCGGTCTTGTATTGATATACAGATGACAGAGTGACATTTTCCTTATACCGGTTTTCAAGAGATGCTCAAGGTAATGGCCATGAACATCTGTAATCATTTGGCATTTTGGATTTTCCGTATACTTCTGCATTTCAGTTGGGACTTTGATATTGATTAATTACAAGATATGAGCAGAAGACATATTGGGAAGTGGATATGATCTGCCATAAACCGATACTCCCGTATTCGAGCATGGTAGGTTGGAGCTGCTTGTGTTGCGTTCTTCTGCAACCAAACCTCTTTTTCCTTAAGTAAAGCTCAGAGAATGAGGCTTCTCTTTTCATTTCCCTTCTCTTGGCTTGGATGTTATCATTGGTTCATCCGGAGGACAGTAGATGTCAGATTACATGAATGGAACCGGGGTGCAGTACCACCTTCATATCAAGCGCGGCGATGTCGGACGCTATGTGATCATGCCAGGGGACCCGAAGAGGGTGCCACTGATCGCCAAGTATCTTGATGATGCCCACCAGGTCGCTGACAACCGCGAGTATGTCACCTGGACAGGTTCCCTCGAGGGCGTTCCTGTCAGTGTCACAAGCACGGGAATCGGAGGCCCTTCTGCCGCGATCGCCATGGAGGAGCTCGCCAAGTGTGGTGCAGATACCTTCATCCGCATGGGCACCTGTGGTGGCATCGCCCTGCCTGTCATGGGTGGTGATGTCGTCATCGCTACAGGTGCTGTCAGGATGGAAGGCACCAGCCGTGAGTATGCTCCAATAGAATTCCCAGCTGTCGCCGACTTCGATGTCGCCATGTGCCTCCGCCGTGCGGCTGAGAGGCTTGGCTTCAAGCACCACATGGGTGTCGTCCAGTGCAAAGACAGCTTCTATGGGCAGCATGAGCCAGAGGTCATGCCGGTGAGCTATGAGCTGCAGGCGAAGTGGGAGGCTTGGAAGCGCCTCGGAGTGCTCGCAAGCGAGATGGAGAGCGCCGCGCTCTTCACAGTCGCCGCCCATCTTGGCGTGCGCTGTGGGTCTGAGTTCTTCGTTGTCGGCAACCAGGAACGTGAGAAGCTCGGGATGGACAATCCCAAGCTCCATGACACGACGAACGCGATCGTGGTCGCTGTTGAAGGGGTGAGGGAGCTGATCAGGCTCGACTCTGGAAAACAGTGATGCCTTTAGCAGTCAAGGTGCTGGCCAGCTCTTCACGGAGCCTGGCCAGTTCTTCTTTGTCATCAGACTCCTTGACCTCTTCGATGACGAAGAGCTCAAGTCCGATCTTCGAGTAGGCTTCCTGGAGCTGGGCGCAAGGATGCATGCCAAGGTCGAGCTTGAAGCGCTCTGCTGCGGCAAAGCCTTCTGTATCATCACTAATCCCGAAATAGGATGAGTCGTCCTGAAGGTTGCGGATCTGGAAGAGTACGTATTTCATAGTGCATTCTCCAAAACCGTCTTCATGACTTCCTTGTTAATGATCCCCTCATGGACCTTCTCCCCATCGATGTAGAAGGTGGGTACGAAGTAGTAGTCCATGGCATCAGCACGCTCCTTCTCCTCTTCCTCTTCGATCGTCTCGATCTGGAGGTCTTTGAAGCGGGGATCCTCCGCCTTCAACTCATCAATGTAACCGAAGGCCTTCTTGCAGAAGGGGCAGTCCTTCAAGTAGTACATGTCGATTTTCTTCACTCCCTTTCCTCCTTTGTGGGGAATTGCAGCTGACCTAGGATGACTGCGAGGAAGACCAGGGCCGAGCCAATGGTCTCTGCCACGCTCATCCTCTCTGAGAGTATAAGGGCACCACCGATGGCTGCCCAGACGCTCTCAAGCGAGAGGATCAGGGAGGCGCTTGATGGTTTGATGTGTTTCTGGGCGACGACCTGGAGTGTGTAGGCGATGCCACAGCTGAAAACACCTGCGTAGGCGATTGGCAGCCATGCGGCGAGTAGGGTGGCCATTGAAGGGCCTTCAACCAACATCCCGGGCAAGGTGAGGATGCCCGCTGTGAGGAACTGGAACATCGAGAGCGTGACACCATCGACGCCAGCGCCCAGTGAGTCGATCACGATGATATGCAAGCTGAAGAGGAGTGCGCAGGCGATCAACCAGAGGTCGCCGCTTGCCAGTCCTCCTTCGCCAGTCAGGCACAAGAGGTACATTCCTATGAGTGCTATTACACCAGCAATCCAGGTCTTGGCCTGGATCTTCGAGCCCATGATGAGTGAGATGAAGGGGACGATCACCACATAGAGCGAGGTGATGAAGCCTCCCTTGCCCGCACCCGAGGTCGCGACCCCTATCTGCTGTGTCACAGAGGCGGCGGCGAGGCAGAGGCCACAGGCGATGCCTGCGCTGAGTGTCTTCTTCCAGTAGCCTTCCATGCTTTTCTGTTTTCTTATCGAGGGCAGGGCGAAGGGCAGCAGGACGATGGCTCCGATGAAGAAGCGTAGTGAGTTGAAGGTGAAGGGGCCTACATGGCCCGAGGCGTCGGACTGGGCGACAAAGGAAAGTCCCCAGATCGCGCTTGTCAGCAGTAAGAGGAGTGCGGCGTTTCTCTGTTTCATCTTTTTTTTCCTGAAAGTCCGCGCAGGATTATATAGGGTGGGGTGCTTCTTGTCAGCATGATGCCATGTTAGAATCAAGGGTTGGAGGTATGGATATGGCGGAAGACAGTCTTGTCCAGTTGACGATAGCGCGTGACGAGGTGACGGCAGGGATGATGGTCCAGGCCCTTGAGGGGGCAGGCATCATGGCCATCGACAAGGAGGGTGGCAACTCTGGCCTCTTCGGCGTATTCACCAAGTCATCGCCTTTCTATCATGAGATCCAGGTCAGGGCTGATGATGTCGAGAGTGCCCGTGAGGTCTTGAGGAACGTGGGTTTCGACCTGGAGGACTAGGATGCATCATCCAAAGAGGCCACGGTCGATGACCCGGGCCTTCGCCCTCAACTTCTCCTTCCTCGTCATCGTCCCGCTTACGATCCTGGTCACTGTCTTCATGACACTGAGCTGGAAGAGCTATCATGACAAGGCCATGGAGGGTGTGGCGACGCTGCACGCGGCAATCGAGGAACTCCTCCAGGATGAGGCAGACTCTGTCAGCATGATGCTTTCCCAGCTTGTCCATGCCAACAATGGGGCGGTCATGGCCCTGGCAAGCAAGTGTGATACTGATGACAGTACTGAGCGTTACAGGGCCTATTCCCAGCTCAGTGAGATACTTGAATACTCATTGAAGAACGATTCTGACTTCATCGCGTTGACTTTCAACTTCGATTCAGGGCGGCATGTGAGCTATGATTCCGAGGTTGGTCTCAGCCAGGATGTCTGGACCCGCCATGACAGGGCGGCTGTGATGGAGAACACTGTCGACCTGAGGGCTGTCAGTGCAAGCAATCTGAACAATGCCTACCAGTCCGTCAGTGTCGCTGATGGCAACATGGTCTGGTCCGCACTCCTGGTCCCTGGCCCGCTGATCGACAGGATTGGGAACATCGCAAGTGTTGAGCTCCTCTATGTCTCTGATGTCTACCAGACGATCTCCCGCCATGACACGGCCTACAAGCTTGGCTCGAACAGCATAGGCTACAGCGTCCTCCTGGACGATTCGACCAGCAATGTCCTCTCCATCGGCCGCATGGATGAGGACCTCCTTGCTGACTACCTCGGTGGAAGGTTGTGCTTTGGGTGGACATATGTCAGCGATAGCTTCTCCGTCCATGGCCGGGAATACGGCATGCTGACCACAGTCAGGACAGCTGACTTCACGGGAAGCTTCATCCTCCCGATAATCCTCCTGCTGCTGTTGATCCTCCTCTCTGCGCTCTTCATGGCCTTCTTCTCGCGCCAGCTGATGCGTAATGTCATAAGACCTGTGAAGAAGATCAGCGCCGGACTGCGCAAGGTCGAAGATGGGGACCTCTCCCTCCACCTCGAAGGCGAGGGTTATGAGGAGATAGAGCAGACCATGCACAGCTTCAATGGCATGGTCCGCCATCAGAGGGCCTTGATCGAGGACTACCAGGCGAAGATCGATGAGGCCGCACGTTCCCCTGAACGCCTCTTCACCGCCTTCGTCAACAGTTCACTTGATGAGGAGGGCAGGACGCTTGCTGCCGGGATCCTGTTCAAGTCCTCGCCCCTGTTGATGATCGTCGCCGCCGATGCCGCCTCTTCCTATGACAAGGATGAGGTCATGAGGCACCTGAACTCAAGCATCTCCTTTGCAAGCGACTGCCTGGTCACAGCCCTTGAGGGCCAGCGGGCCTTGCTGATCCTGCACATGCCGTCTTCCAAGGTGCACAAGGGGCCGATGGAGCTTTCAGACGAGGTGCGTTCAGCCTTCAGGGCGTTGTATGACACGGATGTCGTGAGCGCCTGGTCGGATCCCATGACATCGCTTGCTGATGCGGACGCGGCCCTTTCGGGGCTTGTGCGTGTCCTGCCGCTGCTGAGCCTGATGCCACCTGGCGGGGGACGCCTTGATGCTGTCCTGGCCTCACATAAGTGTGCGCTTGTTGATGATGCCAGGCTGGATGCGGCCTCCAGGGCCATACTCCTGGCAGACCAGGGGGCCGTGCTCGCATTCAATGACAGTTTCAAGGAGGAGGTCCTGCGCCTGCCATTTGAGGAGGCCCTCCAGCGCTGTGAGGCCTTCATCAATGCCTTTTCACGCCTCCTCTTGTCCAAACAGCTATCCCCAGGTGATTGGTTCGGACGTCAGGAGCCTGTGCTTGGCAGGCTGTGGCGGATAGAGGGGGCAGGGGAGCTTGGCGCTTTCATCAGCCTTCTTTTGCAGGCCTTGGAGGAGAAGGGTGAGAAGGAGCTCGACACATCTGGTGGCGACAGGATCACCCGTGCCCGGCGCTACATTGGTGAGAACTGGAGGGACCCCGGCCTCAGCCTCACCAAGGTCGCGTGCTACGTGGACCTCAATGAGCGCTACTTCTCAACACTTTTCTCAAAGGAGATGGGCGTGGGCTTCTCTGCCTATCTTTCGACACTGAGGATTGAGAACGCGAAACTCCTCCTGAGGGAGGGAAAGCTGCGCATCTACGAGGTCGCATCCCTTTGTGGCTGGGCTTCCCCTGAAGCCTTCAACAAGGCCTTCAAGAAAGCAGTTGGAATTGGGCCGATGGAGTACAAGAAGGGTGTGATATGATGTTTTTCCAGTCTTTTTAGTGCCTTTTCCTCCCTGTTTTCTGAAGATTTGACAGTTTTTCTGAACACTTTCCGCTGTTTTGACCCACGACCTGATGCTTGAATGAGGCCAGTTGAAAACCCCACAAAAGGAGAGGAAAAAGGAAATGAGAAGATTCAGCTTGACAGTGGCCCTCGTGCTCGTGAGCATCGCGGCCCTCTTCGCAGCTGGTGGGTCTGAGACGACTTCGGACCCAATGAGCGGGACAATCACATTCGCGATCTGGGACAACAACCTCAACGCGTTCATAGAAGAGAATGACATGGTTGGCAAGTTCCAGGAGGTCTATCCCAACGCCGAGATCGAGGTCGAGAAGATCAAGGACGACTCCGAGTACTGGAACAGCATGAGGATCCGCACCTCCGGCGGACAGCTGCCTGATGTCATGTTCAACAAGCCCTTCACCCTGGCACGTTTCCAGGACTACCTCCTGGACCTCAGCGGTCTTGAAGCCGCTTCCGACAACATCCTCGCAGAAGGCTATGCCGTTGATGGCAAGATCCTCGGCATCCCGATGACCGCTGGCTATGAGTACGTCTTCTACTGGAAGGACCTTTTCGAGGAAGCCGGAGTGGAAGTCCCCACGACCTGGCCGGAGTTCGTCGAGGTCTGCAAGCAGCTGCAGGACTACTATGGTGCCCAGGACCCAGACTTCATCGCCCTTGGCATCGGCCTCAAGGACGAGTGGCCTGACTATCCCTTCATGGAGTTCATGCCGTCCCTCATCAATGGTGAAGGTGACACCTGGAACGTGATGGCGACCCAGGACAGGCCCTTCGAGGAAGGCACTGACATCCGCACAGCCTACGAGCGTGTCTACGAGCTCTTCACCAGTGGCGTGCTCGGCAAGGATCCTCTTGGCCTTGGCAATGACCAGATAAACAACCTCTTCGCCGCCAAGAAGGTCGCGATCTTCCCCTCAGGTGACTGGTCGCTGCAGAACATCATCAACGCCGGTGCTGATGTCTCGGAGCTTGGCACCTTCTACCTGCCTGTCCGCATGAGCACTGACGAGCCTTACCGCGTCATCGTCCAGGGTGACTCGCTGATGGGTGTCACTACACACTCCGACAACCCAGAGCTCGCCAAGGCCTTCGTCGAGTGGTTCTACTCGGATGCCTGGTACCCTGACTACCTCGCCTATGTCTCATCCAGCTCCTCCATGGCCTCCTTCCCGAAGGAGAAGGACCCCATCCTCGCAGAGAGCGATGCCGGTTGCCCTGACATGGAGCTCGTCACCTACGGCGGTGCCGGTGATGACTTCACCGCGATCCAGAACGAGACCAGCTTCGACTACAAGAAGCTCGGCGCCCAGATGCTGACAGAGGGCTTCGACCTTGATGCCACCTTCGAAGACTTGAACACCAGGTGGACAGAGGCCCGTGCGAAGCTCGGCATCGAATAAGTAAACAACACAAGACAGCTTACAGGGCGGGGCAGTGACCCCGCCCTCCTTGAAAGGAGGCTATGATGGGAACCAACGCCAGACAGCGTCAGGTCTTCATCCTTTCCGCGCTACTCATCCCGACGGCCTTGCTGATCGCCTTCGTCGTCGTGCCTGGCCTGGACCTCTTCAGGCTCAGTGCCACCAACTGGGATGGGCTCGCACCTGACTACGACTATATTGGATTAGATAACTACAAGAAGATGTTCCAGGACGGGAACCTCTGGCTCAGCCTGCGCAACAACATGGTCTACTTCTTCCTGCACCTCTTGATGATCCCGGTCGAACTCGCCTTCGCCGTGGTCCTGAACAGCAAGATGCGCGGTGCGAAGTTCTACAAGACCATGGTCTTCCTGCCATACATCATCAACGGTGTCGCCGTGAGCTATGCATTCAGCTACTTCTTCAGCCCTGTCAACGGCGCCATGGATGCCCTGCTTGCCGCGCTGGGACTCGAGGAGCTGCAGCAGAGCTGGCTCTCAAACCCCTCAATCGTCAACTTTACCCTGGCCTTCGTCTCGCTGTGGCGTTTCTCAGGCTACCATGTGATCCTCTTCCTTGCCGCCCTGCAGTCCATGCCGCAGGACATCATGGAAGCGGCCCAGATCGACGGTGCATCATCCTGGCAGCTCTTCCGCCACATACAGGTGCCATCGATCATGTTGATGGTCGACTTCGTCCTCTTCGACAACATACGTGGCGCCCTGCAGGTCTTCGACATACCCTTCATCCTGACAAATGGCGGACCTGGCTATGCATCGAGCACCTTCACGCTCTATACGATCAACACGGCCTTCAAGTTCTCCAATTTCGGCCTGGCCGCGACGATGGCTGTTGCAATCATGTTCATGATCGTCCTGATCTACCTTGTGCAGAATGTCCTGATCCACAAGGTCTTGCTCAAGGAGGGTAGGAGATGAAGACCGGACGCGCGCTATCATCATTTGTCAAGCAGCTTGTCTGCATCACGATGGTCATCATCGTCATCCTCCCGATAATGCTGACCTTCTTCGCATCGATCAAGACCGGGGCGGACATGGTCAACACCTCGCCACTCCTGCCTCCACCTGTCGAACGTGTAACAGGAGCCAACTACGCCAAGGTCCTTGACGACAAGAACCTCATCACAGGTTTCAAGAACACCCTCGTCATCCTGGCCTTCAGCCTGGTCTTCAATGTCGCCCTGGGGACGGTCACGGCCTACATCATCGAGCGCTTCGACTTCCGCTTCAAAAAGTTCGTGATCTCGCTCTTCTTCCTGGGGATGCTGATCCCGACCTTCGTCACTGAGATCTCACGTTTCAAGATCATCTCAGGCATGGGGCTGTACAACACGCTCGGTGCGCCGATCCTGATCTACGTGGCTGGGGACCTGATGCAGCTGTACATATACCGCCAGTTCATCAGCAAGATCTCAGTCTCGCTGGATGAGTCGGCCATCCTGGACGGCTGCTCCTACTGGGGGCTCTTCGCACGGATCATCTTCCCACTCCTGGCACCAGCGACAGCGACGGTGTGCATCATCAAGTCGATCACGATCATCAATGACATGTACATCCCATACCTCTACATGCCTCGTACGAAGCTGAGGACGCTGACGACCTTCCTGATGAACTACGCCAACGCCCAGCAGGGCTCTTGGCAGACGCTATCCGCCGGTATAATAATCATCATGCTACCGACAGTCCTGCTGTACGTGCTCTTCCAGCGCCACATCCTGGCCGGGGTCGTCGCGGGAGCGGTGAAGGAGTGATCCCTTTGGATATAGACCTGAGCTATCTGGGCGACCTGTCGCGCTATCGCGTGAACTGCCGTGACGCCCATTCGGACCATGTCCACTACAAGAACAGTGGCGAGGTGGGGGAGGCTTCCTCCTTCTCCACCAGCCTCGATGGAAGCTGGGACTTCTGGTGGTCCCCAGACATCCCACACATGGATGAATGCTTCTCCAAGGCCCCATGCCAGATCGCGGTCCCTGGACATGTCGAGCTCCAGGGCCATGGCCAGGTGCAGTATATCAACACGATGTACCCCTGGGAGGGGCATGAGATGTTGCGTCCACCCATGGTGCCGGAGGACAACCCTGTCAGCCGTTACGAGAGGGCTTTCGACCTGCCACGGAGTGAGGAGGGCAGCCGCTTCATCCTCCGCTTCGAGGGTGTCGAGAAGGCCTATTACGTACATGTCAATGGACGCTTCATCGGCTATGCCGAGGACAGCTTCTCCGCACATGAGTTCGATATCACCGACGTGGTGGAAGAGAAGGGAAACATCCTCACTGTCACGGTCTTCAAGCACTCAAGTGCGAGCTGGGTCGAGGACCAGGACTTCTTCCGCTTCTCCGGTATCTTCCGCCCCGTCTCCCTCATCGTCCTGCCCGTGGCCCACATCGAGGACCTCGACACGAAGAGCGATTACCACAAGGACGGCAGTGGATCGTTCTCACTCTCCTTGAAGCTGTCTTATGGCAAGGCCTTCCACGGCCGTGTGCGCTGGAAGCTTGGCGGCATCGCCTCAGGAGAAGCCGACATCGATGAGAGCGTCAGCTCGATCAGCTTTGGTACTGAGGAGCTTCCATCTGTCAGGCCCTACAGCCATGAGGACCCATACCTCTATGACCTCACCCTGACAGTCGAAGACAGCGATGGAAACACCATTGAAGTCGTTCCCTACAGGATCGGCTTCCGCCATGTGGAAATCATCGATGGCGTATTGACCTACAACTACAAGCGCCTCCTGATCTGCGGTGTGAACCGTCATGAGTGGTCCGCAGAGGGTGGGCGTGTTATCACACGCGCTGAGATGGAAGCTGACATCGTTACGATAAAGGGCCTGGAGTGCAATGCGGTCAGGACCTGCCACTACCCAGACCGTTTGGAGTGGTACTCGCTGTGTGACGAGGCTGGCATCTACCTGATGGCTGAGACCAACATGGAATCCCATGGTTCCTGGCAGAAGGATGGGGCGATTGAGCCAAGCTGGAACGTCCCTGGAAGCGAAGAGGCCTGGCTTGACATGATGATCGACCGCTGCAGGAGCAACTACGAGGCCTTCAAGAACCACGCCTCTGTGATCTCCTGGTCCCTGGGCAACGAGTCCTACTGTGGCACCGTGATCCAGGCGATGAACGACTGGTTCAAGGAAAAAGACCCATCACGCCCTGTCCATTACGAAGGTGTCTTCAACTGTCCGGAGTGGAAAGACCGGGTGAGTGACTTCGAGTCGCAGATGTACGCACCCCCTTCAAGGATCAGGGCATACTACCAGGATGGAGGTGCCAAGCCCTTCCTCGTATGCGAGTATATGCACTGCATGGGCAACAGCCTGGGTGGTTTCACAGAGTACGACGGGCTTTTCGATGAGCTGCCGCAGTACGCAGGTGGCTTCATCTGGGACTTCATCGACCAGGCCCTCTGGAAGGTGGACGAGGCCACAGGAGGACGCTACCTTGCCTATGGTGGCGACTGGGGTGAGAAGCGCAGTGACTATGAGTTCAGCGCTGATGGACTTCTTTTCGCAGACAGGAGTGAGAAGCCTGCCTGCCAGGTAGTGAGGCATGTCTATGGAAACCGTCTTCGCTGATCTTTCGCTTGGTGTCAAAGGCCCTGGCCTCGAGGCCATCTTCGCCTACGACAAGGGTGGTCTCGAGTCCCTTGTCATCGGAGGGCGCCAGCAGCTCTACCGCTGTCCAAGCCTTGCCTTCTGGCGGGCTACGACGGACAACGACAGGGGCAATGGCTTTTCAAAGAAGAGCGCCCTCTGGATGGGTGCCGACATGTTCAGCATTGTCACCTCTTATTCAGTCAATGTTGATGGCACGGAGCTTGGGAAGGAGGAGCTCAGGGCGCCTGGCAACAACAGGCTCCTGGATTCACCTCTGAGGAAGGCGCATGAAGTGTCGATCACCTTCAGCCATGCGACCTGTACGAATCCTGCCGCCGAGGTCCGTGTCACTTACAGCATGAGTGATGACTGGGATGGCGTGCGTGTTGATTACGAGTACAGGGGGGTGGAGGGTCTTCCCTCCCTGCCTGTCTGTGGAATCCGCTTCTGCCTTCCCTATGTTGTTGCGGGTTATGACTGGCAGGGGCTCTCTGGTGAAACCTATCCTGACAGGCTCGCAGGAGCACAGGAGGGGCATTGGTCAATCGAGGGTCTTCCCGTCACCCCTTATGTGATCGCACAGGAGTGTGGCATGCACATGGGCACACAGCTTGTGCGCTTCCACCACAAGGATGGAGGAGTGCTCACAATAAAAGCAGTGGATGGTTGTACAATCAACTTCCAAGCCCTGCCTTGCTCCCCCCTGGAGCTGGAAGCCGCCTACCATCCCATCGACCTGCCGCTTCCCCGCAGGACCTACATCACCATCGCGGCCGCTGTCAGAGGCGTGGGTGGCATAGACAGCTGGGGCAGTGAGCCAGGCCCTGGCTATCAGATTGATGCTGCTGGCACATACCACACGGCTTTCACACTTTGCTGACTGTAAAGGCACACAACAGGTCCCTGGATTGTCCCGGGGACCTGTTTTTATGTGTCATACCGTCCTTTTTGGATTGCCACCCGCCTTTTGTTGATTATAATTGCTTCATGGATGGGTATGACCATCCCCCACAAGCAACGAAAGGTGGTGCACATTATGGAAAAGCAGATACAGGACCTTGTCGACTCCATCAGGAAGGAAGGCCTGGAGGAGGCTGACAGGCAGAAGGCCGCCATCCTCGAGGATGCCCGCAAGGAAGCCGGCAGGCTTGTCAAGGAAGCCCAGGAGAAGGCCGGGGCCATGATCGAGGAGGCCAGGCGCGAGTGCTCCCTCCTGGAACAGAGCACGAAGGCTTCCCTGGAACAGGCGGCCCGTGATGTCTCGATCACGCTGCACAAGTCGATCAATGATGAGCTTGGACGCATCCTCTCAGCTTCGATTGGCGCCAGCATGGACAAGGATCTTCTCAAGGAGCTGGTCATGACAGCTGTCAAGTCTGGTTTCTCTGATGCCGAGGTCGAGGTCAAGGGTGCTGATGCAGATGCACTCGTCAAGGCCCTCGCAGGCCAGCTCGCCACTGAGCTCAAAGCCGGGCTCTCCCTCAAGGCCTCAAGTGGAGTGAATGGCCTAAGGATCTCATCCAAGGATGGCAGTGGTTATGTCGACCTCTCACCTGATGAGCTTTCAGCCTTGCTGATGCCCCATCTCTCACAGAGCGTCCGCGCCCTGATTGGTTGAGGGGGCAGGATGTCCCAGTACTACTACCTGGTACCATCCCTGCCAGCGATCAAGGATGGATCGAAGGGACCGATGTCCTTCGATGACTTCATAAGACTGTGTGAAGGAAAGGTGGGCGCAAAGGACCTCTCCCTCCTGCGTTCAGCGACGCTTGATTCCGCTTCAGTTGATTCCCCTGGCTTCCTTGGAAGCTGGGCCCGGTTCAAGATGATGATGGATGACGAGCTTGCCATCGCCAGGGCTAAGCGCCTGGACAGGAGTGGCTATGGCCACAGGGTGCCCGGACGGGTCGACCCCGCCGTCAGCGCAGCTGTCAAGAAGGCGGTCTCAAGCCCGGATCCCTTGGAAGCTGAGAAGACCTTGCTCTCCTGCCAGTTGAAGTGGCTGGAGGACAACACAGGACCCGGGCACAGGTGGGACCTGACCTTCCTGGTCGGCTATGCCCTGCGCTTGCAGCTTTGTGACAGGATCTCCTCCCTCTCTGAAGATGAGGGAAGGGCTGAATTCGGACGCATCCTCGCCTCCATCCAGGAGGAGATAGGAAAGTGAGTGTTGACATGAGTGAAGTTAGGAACAGGGGACGTGTCGTCTCCGTCAACAGCAACATGGTGAACGCCTCCTTCGAAGGGGCCATCACCAAGAACGAGGTCGCCTACATACATGTCGGCGACACGAGGCTTAAAAGCGAGGTCATCAGGATCCGCGATGGGGTCGCCTCATTGCAGGTCTATGAGATGACGACAGGTGTCGGAGTCGGGGATGAGGTCGAGTTCACAGGTGAGCTTTTGTCAGTCGAGCTTGGACCAGGCCTGCTTGGGCAGGTCTATGATGGCTTGCAGAACCCACTTCCCCAGCTTGCCGAGCAGTGTGGATTCTTCCTCCAGCGTGGTGTCTATCTTGACGCCATTCCAGACAAGGACTGGGACTTCACGGCGATAGCCAAGCCTGGTGACCAGCTCGAAGCTGGTGACTCGATTGGCTGGGTGCCTGAAGGAGCCTTCAAGCACAGCATCATGGTTCCATTCTCCTTCCAGGGCGTGTGGACAGTGAAGTCTATCGTCCTATCGGGACGCTACAACGTCCATGCCACGCTCGCCACAGTCGAGCAGGGTGGGCAGGAGAGGACGCTCAGCATGGTCTTCGACTGGCCGGTCAAGAAGGCGGTCGGCTGCTACGACGAGCGCTTGATGCCTGATGAGCCAATGGTGACGAAGATCCGCATCATCGACACCTTCCTCCCCGTGGCCAAGGGTGGCACTTATTGCACCCCAGGCCCATTCGGAGCTGGCAAGACCGTCCTCCAGCACCTGACCAGCCGCAACGCCGATGTCGACATCGTCATCATCGCGGCCTGTGGGGAGAGGGCTGGCGAGGTCGTCGAGGTCCTCAAGGAGTTCCCCGAGCTGGTCGACCCGCGCACCGGGCGCAGCCTGATGGAGCGCACGATCATCATATGCAACACCTCCTCGATGCCTGTAGCCGCACGTGAGGCCTCTGTCTACACGGCGGCCACCCTGGCTGAGTACTACCGCAACATGGGACTGAACGTCCTCCTCCTTGCCGACTCGACCTCGCGTTGGGCCCAGGCGATGAGGGAGATGAGCGGACGCCTTGAGGAGATCCCTGGCGAAGAGGCCTTCCCAGCCTACCTCGAGTCCAGGATCGCCGAGTTCTACGAACGCGCCGGCAAGGTCCGCCTCCGCGATGGACGCACGGCTTCTGTCACGATCGGTGGAACCGTGTCGCCAGCGGGTGGAAACTTCGAGGAACCAGTCACCCAGGCGACGCTGAAGGTCGTCGGTGCCTTCCATGGCCTGTCGAGGGAGCGCTCGGATGCACGCAAGTACCCGGCGATAGACCCACTCGACTCATGGTCGAAATACAAGGGCATCATTGATGGCAAGCTGGTTGGTGAGGCCTATGACATCCTCCGCCATGGCAACGAGGTCGAGCAGATGATGAAGGTCGTCGGTGAGGAGGGTACGAGCCTTGAGGACTATGTGACCTACCAGAAGGCCGAGCTGCTTGACGCGGTCTACCTGCAGCAGAACTCATTCGACCCTGTTGACTACGCAGTCGTGCCTGACAGGCAGAGGGACATCTTCTCTGTCATCCACTCGGCCCTGATGGCTGACTTCGACCTGGAGGACAAGGCCGCGGCCAGGTCCTTCTTCAACACGTTGCGCCAGCTCTTCCTGGACTGGAACGCTGCCGCCTTCGACGATCCGTCCTATGCCACGCTGAAGCAGGCCGTGGTCGATGCCGTGGAAGGGAAGAGGAGGTAGGAGATGATCCAGAAGGTCTATACGAAGATTGAATCCATTGTAGGCAATGTCATCCAGGTGCGCGCCACAGGGGTGCGCAACAGTGACCTTGCCGAAGTCACGACAGCTTCCGGCAAGAGCTTCGCCAATGTCATCAAGCTTGATGGCGACCTTGTGTCACTGCAGGTCTTCGCAGGTGCCCAGGGTGTCAGCACTGGTGACAGCGTACGCTTCCTCGGACATGCGATGAGGGTGAGTTATTCACCAGCCCTGCTGGGTCGTGTCTTCGATGGTGCGGGGCGTCCTCGCGACAAAGGACCTGCACTTGATGAGAACATGATCGAGATCGCAGGACCCTCGGTCAACCCCTCAAAGCGTGTCATCCCACGCCGCATGATCCGCACGGGCATCCCGATGATCGACATGTTCAACACCCTGGTTGAAAGCCAGAAGCTGCCGATCTTCTCGGTCTCAGGCGAGCCCTACAACGAGCTGTTGGCCCGCATCGCGATCCAGGCCGAGGTCGACATCATCATACTCGGGGGCATGGGCTTGAAATATGATGACTACCTGACCTTCCGCTCGACACTTGAGAAGAGCGGGGCGATGAGCCGTACGATCATGTTCATCCACACCGCAGCCGACCCGACAGTCGAATGCACCCTGGTCCCAGACCTGGCGCTGGCTGTCGCAGAGCGCTTTGCCCTGGATGGCAAGCGCGTCCTCTGCCTGCTTACCGACATGACGAACTACTGTGACGCCCAGAAGGAGATGGCGATCACGATGGACCAGGTCCCATCCAACCGTGGCTACCCTGGCGACCTGTACTCGATGCTGGCCAGCCGCTATGAGAAGGCTGTCGACTTCGATGGGGCGGGCTCCCTGACGATCCTTGGTGTCACGACGATGCCAGGCGATGATGTCACTCACCCTGTCCCAGACAACACTGGCTACATCACTGAAGGCCAGTACTACCTCCGTGGTGGTCATATCGAGCCATTCGGCTCCCTGAGCCGCCTTAAGCAGCAGGTCAACTCATCGACACGCAGCGACCACCGCGCCTTGATGGACGCGATGATCCGCCTCTACGCCTCCTACAAGGACACCTTGGAGAAACGCTCGATGGGCTTCCAGATGACCGACTGGGATGAGAAGCTGTTGAAGTACGGTGCCCTCTTTGAAGAGAAGTTGATGGACCTTTCCGTCAACATCCCACTGGAAGAGGCACTGGACACTGGCTGGAGGATCCTTGCCTCCTGCTTTGAGAAGAACGAGACCGGCCTGAAGTCCTCCCTGATCGAGGAGTACTGGCCCAAGGATGAGAGCTGATGGCAGTCAAGCTGACCAAGAACGAGCAGAAGAAGCAGAAGGACGCGCTCAAGCAGTTCGAGCGCTACCTGCCCACGCTGCAGTTGAAGAAGCAACAGCTCCAGGTCTGCATACGCCAGCTCTCCCGCCAGGTCGAGGACCTGAGGCGGCGCCAGGCTGAGCTAGTCGATTCGCTCTCCGCCTGGATCGCCGTCTACGGTGAGAACAGCCTCTTCGGGCCTGATGGGGACATCAGGAAGCTTGTCGTCGTCGACGAGATCGTGCGTGGCCGTGGCAATATCGCCGGGGTCATCGTGCCGACCTTCGAGCGCATAAGCTTCAAAGACATCCCATATTCCTTCTACGACTACCCTCTGTGGGTGGACCGGGGGATAGAGGCCTTGAAGGACTGTGCCGCCTTCGACGCCGAGATCCGGGTGCTGGGCGAGCAGGAGGAGCTCCTGGAGAAGGAACTCAGGACGACAAGCCAGCGCGTCAACCTCTTCGAGAAGGTCAAGATCCCTGAGGCCAAGGAGAACATCAGGGTGATTGGCATCTACTTGGGCGACCAGGAGACGAGCGCTGTCGTACGTGGCAAGATCGCCAAGAAGAAACTGGAGAAGGGGGCCTGAGTCATGATTGAGACAATGATGAACGTGACCATAGCCGCCCCTGGACGTGGCAAGGAGGCCATGCTCCTCGCGCTGCGCGAGGCGGGCCTTGTTCATATCAAGGAGTTGAAACCCAGCTGTGATGAGAGCGTGAGGCTCACCGCCAGGGCCCATGAGCTCACCCGGGCCCTGAACGCCATCACCGATGAGGCCGGCAAGGAGCTTTCCTCCATCAAGCAGGAGGGCCTCGGCCAGGAGGACTTCGACAAGATGGCCGCCTCCGTCCTTGAGGCGATCGACTTCAGGCGCAGGGAGAAGGAGAGGCATCTTTCAATCGTCAATGAGATCACCAAGGCTTCCCCCTGGGGTGATTATGAACCTGACGATGTGAGAGACCTGGCGGCAAAGGGCCATGCCTTCGACTTCTATACAGTCGATGCCAAGTCCCTGCCTGTCCTCAGGGAGGACAAGGACCTGTCCTACATCCTCCTCGACAGTGAGGAAGGCACTGCCTACATCGCTGTGATTGGAGGGGAGGTCCCCTCCGGTTGTGGGGCAAGGCAGTACAACATCCCTTCCTTGTCACTGCGTGGCATGGTCGTTGAACGTGATGCCGCAGCTAAGAACATCAAGGAGGCTTCGGCCAGGATCAAGGAGGCGGCGAAGTACGTCGATGCCTTCAAGCTCCAGCTGCGCCTGCTGGAACAGGATGCCATGTTCGAGCGCGTCAAGGCGACGAGCAAGGATGAGGTTGATGGCCGGATCTGCCTGATCTCCGGCTACGTGCCTGAGGACAGGGTGGAGGAGGTCAAGAGCCTTGCATCCTCACGGTCCTGGGGCTACCTGGTCAAGGAGGTCGAAGAGGACGAGGAGCCACCGACGAAACTCAAGTTCCGTGGGCTTGTAAGGATCATGCAACCGATCTACAACGTGCTTGGCACCTTGCCCGGCTACAGGGAGAAGGACATCTCCTTCTGGTTCCTGATCTATTTCTCGATTTTCTTCGCGATGATCATCGGTGATGCAGGCTACGGACTCTTGTTCCTCGCGATAGCGGTCGTGATGAACGTCAAGACGAAGCGCTGCAGTGACATCAACATATTGTTGTATGTCCTGAGCGCGGTGACGATAGCCTGGGGTGCCATCACAGGCACCTGGTTCGGTTCCCTCGCGGTCTTGGAGAAGCTGCCCTTCCTGCAGGTCTTCATAGTGCCATCGATGTGCAACTATTCACAGGAGCTCTTTGGAATCGATCCTGTCTATGTGCAAGACAACACGATGCAGCTCTGTTTCATCCTTGGTGCGAGCCAGCTTGGCCTTGCCTGCGTGATCAACGTGATCGACAAGGCGAAGGTCAAGGACCTCTCGCTCTTTGGCGACATAGGCTGGTTTATCGACGTGTGCGTGCTTTACATGATGGCCCTCTACCTGGTCATCGGCGCTGAAGTCAACTTCTCCATAGTCGTCGCGGGAATCGTGGTGGGCTTCGTCCTGGTCGTGGTCTTCGGATCCCAGGCCCCGGGGCAAAGCTTCGCAAAAGGGCTGAAATCTGGTCTGGGAGGCTTCTTCACAAGCTTCCTCGACACGGTCAGCTGCTTCAGCAACATCATGAGCTACATCCGTCTCTTCGCAGTCGGAATGGCATCCCTCGCCATAGCCCAGTCCTTCAACAACATGGCTGGCATGGCTGGACCCGTCTTCGGGGCGCTGATTGTCATACTAGGTACGCTTCTCAACATGGTCATGGGTCTCTTGTCAGTCATTGTCCATGGAGTGAGGCTGAACCTCTTGGAATTCTCCGGACAGCTCGGAATGGAGTGGACCGGATACAAATACGAGCCGTTCGCTAGGACGGTAAGCGTTAATGAAAACGCATCGGAGGAAAACTAATGGAAAACCTGGCTTACCTTGGCATGGCCTGCGCCCTCTGCCTCTCAGCTCTTGGATCCGGGTTCGGGACCGGCATCGCCTCTCAGGCCGCTGTCGGTGGATGGAAGAAGTGCTTCTCTGAAGGCCGCCCTGCGTCCTTCATCATGGTCGCCTTCGCTGGTGCGCCGCTGACCCAGACAATCTACGGCTTCCTGCTGATGAACTTCATCAACTCGTCCTTCCAGGAGACAGGCAACTGGCTCATGGCGCTGTGTGTCGGCATCTTCGGTGGTGCTGCCATTGGTTTCTCCGCCTACATGCAGGGCAAGGTCGCTGTCGCCAGCTGTGACAGCCTCGCTGAGACAGGCAAGGGTACTGCGAACTACTTCATCGTCCTCGGTATCGTTGAGACGGTCGCACTCTTCTCTCTGGTCTTCTGCATGCTGCTGCTTGGTTGATCAGACTAGTCTGAAAGCAAATACAAGGGGGCTGTGCCTGGAGCATGGCCCCCTTGCTATGTCATCAGCCAACCGGATATCATTGATAGGAATTGTTATCAATAAGGAAGACAGATGCAGATCATAAAACGCGATGGACGTAGCGAATCCTACGATAGGATGAAGATCCGTCAGGCCATGGCCAAGGCCTTCGAGGCCACGGCCCTGTTCCCATCTGATGCCAGGCTGGACAGCCTGGTCGACGATGTGGAGGAGGCGCTGGCGGGCAGGGGTGGTGTCAATGTAGAGGACATACAGGACAGGGTCGAGGAGGCCTTGATGGCAGGAGGCTACTACAAGACTGCCCGTGCCTACATACTCTACCGTACCTCGCGCAGTGCCCTGAGGGAGGAGAGAGGGTCCCTTGCCGCAGAAGTAGGCTTCCCCAGCCTCGATGAGGTGCTTTCCTCAATCCAGCACGACTTCACGGATCCCTGCTACCAGCTTTCACATCTCAAGGACAAGCTCTCAGCCTTCATCGCACCATCGATGGATGCCGCCGCCAGGCTCGACGCCATGACCAAGGCCTCTGTCGAACTCGCAAGTGCTGAGGAACCTCATTGGGACCATATCGCAGCACGCTTCCTCTCGCTCTCGCATGAGGCCAAGGTCAAGTCCTGGGAGGACAGGGAGGGAATCTCATCCTTCGCTGACAAGCTCCACAGGCTTGCTTCCATGGGACTTCTCTATGAAAGGATCGTCACAGACTACAGTGATGACGAGCTCCAGGAGGCCTTCTCCTTCATCGACTGGAACCGCGACAAGCTATTCACCTATGCAGGACTTGAACTCCTGGTGAAACGCTATGTCATGCGCAGCCATTCAGGTGAGGCGCTGGAGCGTGTCCAGGAGCTCTACCTTGACATAGCACTCCATCTCGCAATCGATGAGGA
This sequence comes from uncultured Spirochaetales bacterium, assembly GCA_944392695.1. GTDB lineage: Bacteria > Spirochaetota > Spirochaetia > Sphaerochaetales > Sphaerochaetaceae > Bullifex. Next base: position 44,815 of record CALXXN010000003.1, read on the forward strand.
CAGGTCTAAGAGGCTCTCCTTCGTCAAGGACTTCTACGATGTCCTCAGCCGTCAGGAGGTCTCCCTTGCCACCCCGACGCTGTCCAATGCGCGCAAGAGCTTCCACCAGCTCTCCAGCTGCTTCATCGACAGCGTCCCTGACAGCCTCGATGGGATCTACCGCTCACTCGACAACTTCGCCAAGGTGTCCAAGCATGGTGGTGGCATGGGCCTCTATTTCGGCCGTGTCCGTGCATCGGGTTCGGCGATCAGGGGCTTCGAAGGTGCCGCTGGTGGCATCATACGTTGGATCCGCCTGGTCAACGACACCGCTGTCGCTGTCGACCAGCTTGGTGTCAGGAGTGGGGCGGTCGCCGTCTACCTTGATGTCTGGCACAAGGACCTGCCAGAATTCCTCGGTCTCAGGACGAACAATGGTGATGAGAGGATGAAGGCCCACGATGTCTTCCCATCGGTCTGCTATCCGGACTACTTCTGGAAGAAGGTCGACCAGGATCTTGATGGCGACTGGCACATGATGTGCCCCTACGAGATCCACAAGGTCAAGGGTTACCACCTCGAGGACTTCTATGGAGAAGAGTGGGAGCGCCGTTACCTCGACTGCGTGGCTGATGAGAGGATCCCCAAGCGCGTCATGAAGCTGAAGGATGTCGTCCGCCTGATCGTCAAGAGCGCTGTCGAGACAGGTACGCCCTTCGTTTTCAACCGTGACCATGTCAACCGCGCGAACCCGAACAGCCACTGTGGCATGATCCATTCATCCAACCTCTGTACCGAGATCGCCCAGAACATGAGTCCGATCGAGTCAGTCTCAGTCACCTTGGACGAGGAGGGGCCCTCCGTCGTCACAGTGACCAAGCCTGGAGATTTCGTCGTGTGCAACCTGGCATCCCTGGTCTTGGGGAATATCGACCCAGATGATGACGGGCACCTCCAGGAGCTGACCAGGATCACAGTGCGCATGTTGGACAACGTGATCGACCTCAACATGCTCCCCCTCGAGTACGCCGCCTGGACGAACAAGCGCTACCGTGCGATTGGACTCGGTGTGTCTGGTTACCACCACATGCTCGCCAAGAAGGGCATACTCTGGGAAAGCCAGGAGCACCTCGACTACGTCGATGGTCTTTTCGAGCGCATCGCCCAGGCCGCAATCGAGGCTTCTGCCGACCTCGCCGCCGAGCGTGGCTCCTACAAGTTCTTCCCAGGTTCCGACTGGCAGACAGGTGCCTACTACAGCAAGCGTGGCTACACAGGGGAGAGGTGGGAGCGCATCAAGGAGAAGAGCGCCCGCGGTATGAGGAACGCCTACCTGATGGCTGTCGCACCGACAAGTTCGACAAGCATCATCACGGGTACGACCAGTGGTGTCGACCCCTTGATGAAGCGCTTCTTCTACGAGGAGAAGAAGGGGGCCATGCTGCCACGCATCGCCCCGGACCTCTCTCCGGACACATGGTGGTACTACAAGAACGCCCATGAGATCGACCAGCGCTGGTCAATCAAGGCCACTGCCGTACGCACCCGTCACATCGACCAGGCGCAGTCGGTCAACCTTTACATAACCAACAACTACACGATGAGGCAGGTCCTCGACCTCCTTGTGCTCGCTTGGAAGGAGGGTGTGAAGACCCTCTACTACACACGCTCCAAGGCCCTTGAGGTCGAAGAGTGCGAGTCCTGCTCATCCTAGGAGGAAAACCATGGCGAAGATGCTTACAGAGAAGATGCTCTTCAATCCCAATGGGGATAGTGATGTCACACGCCGCCGCATGATTGGTGGTAATACGACGAACCTGAACGACTTCAACAACCTGCGCTACCAGTGGACAAGCGACTGGTACCGTCAGGCGATGAACAATTTCTGGATTCCTGAGGAGATCAACCTCGCACAGGACATGAAGGACTACCCCAGGCTCCTGGAGAGCGAGAGGAGGGCTTACGACAAGATCCTCTCCTTCCTCGTCTTCCTGGACAGCCTGCAGTCGGCCAACCTGCCGAACATCAGCTCCTATGTCACGGCGAACGAGGTCAACCTCTGCCTGCACATCCAGACCTTCCAGGAGTGCATCCACTCGCAGAGCTATTCCTATATGCTCGACACGATTTGTCCTCCTGACAAGCGTGATGAGATCCTCTACGCCTGGAGGGATGACGAGCACCTGCTACGCCGCAACACCTTCATCGGGGACTGTTACAATGAGTTCCTCATGAACAGGGATGACGAGCATCTTGCCCGTGTCCTCGTGGCCAACTACATCCTCGAGGGCATCTACTTCTACTCGGGCTTCGTGTTCTTCTACAACCTCTCGCGCAACGGCAAGATGCCAGGTTCCGCCCAGGAGATCCGCTACATCAACCGTGATGAGAACACCCACCTCTGGCTCTTCAGGAACATCATCCAGGAGCTGCGCAAGGAGGAGCCTCATCTCTTCACTCCTGAGAAGGTGGAGTCCTACAAGGAGATGATCATGACGGGCGTCGAGATGGAGATCGACTGGGGCCATTACGTGATCGGAGATGATGTGCCAGGCCTCAGCAAGGACCTGGTCACCAGGTATATCCGCTACCTGGGCAACAAGCGCTGGATGGACCTTGGCTATGACGCGATCTACCCGGGCTATGAGGAGCCAGGCCGCGACCTCGAGTGGGTCGAACTCTACTCCAACGCCAACAGCGTCAAGACAGACTTCTTCGAGGCCCGTAGCACAGCCTATGCGAAGAGCACTGCCTTGGTTGATGATCTTTGATCGACACAGCACAACACATCAGACAACAGAAGGGACATGGCCTAGGCTGTGTCCCTTCCTGCAATATGTGACTATCTTGATAATCTATATTACGTTACAAAAGAGTTATAGGTGATTTCCATATTTTATCATAGCCTTGGGTCGAGGGACCTGGCATGAAAACCAGATAGGTTCAATACATTCGTGTGTCGAGGACGATGTTAATGACTTCCGCGCTTAAATTACAGCTTCATCTATCTCTTCAACAGACATGAAACCATTGCTCCTCATCCTGTTCAATGCGGATATGGCTTTTGCCTGTCTGAGAGTGCGGACGATCTCATCAAAGCTTCCTTCAGGAATACCAATCATCAATGCACATGGCTTTCCGTTTCTGGTGATTACGACATCATCCTTTGACAGACTCTTCCATATCGATTCCTGTTTTGTCCTCAGTTCGCTTGATGAATAGAAGTTCATGAACAACCTCCACAAGAAAACATACATGTGTACCTCCGTTGTAAAAAGAGCTGCCCGTTATTGGACAGCTCCCTTTGCCTTGGATTTTCCTTTCTTTAGCGTCAGGCCATGTGCATGGCGTGCCTGCCATCCCTGTAGCGGCGGTAGAAGATTATGAAGCAGATGAGGTGGGCGAGGAAGGTCACCGTCCAGGAGACAGGGTAGGAGAGGTAGAGGGTGAAAAGCGTCGGAGAGAGCTGGAAGACCGTGGCGATCCAGACGATCCGGAGGAGACAGGCGCCCGTCAGGGAGACGATTGTCGGAGTCATCGAGTAGCCCAGTCCCCTGATTGATCCACAAGCCGTATCCATCAGGCCACAGAGGAAGTAGGGGAGGCAGCAGATCAGGAGCCTGTTTTCTCCGTACATGATGACCTCAGGTTCCGAGGTGTAGATTGACAACAGCTGGTGTCCGAAGAGTGTCGCAAGACCTCCAAGTACGACTCCGACCACTGTGACGATTCCAAGGCAATCGATGAAGACTGGTACGAGGCGTTCCTTCTTGCCTGCACCGAGGTTCTGGCTGGTGAAGCTCGTGGATGCCTGGTAGAGGGCGTTCATCGAAGTGTATACGAAGCCTTCGATGTTCTGTGAGGCTGTGTTGCCAGCGACGACAGTTGAACCAAAGGAGTTGACGGTGCTCTGGATCAGGACGTTCGAGATGCTGAAAAGGGCTCCCTGGATGCCAGCTGGTATGCCAATGCGCAGGATCTGCATCAGCATGCCTCCCTTGATCCTCAACCGGCCCAGGTGGAGCTGGTAGGACGCCCCCTTGCTCTTCATCATGCTGCGAACGACGAGGAAGGCGGAAATATACTGGCTGACGACTGTGGCGATTGCGACACCTGCCACACCCATGCCGAATCCAATGACGAAGAAGAGGTTCAGGAAGACATTGACCACTCCTGAGATGAACAGGAAGGCCAGTGGCCTCTTGGTGTCGCCTATGGCACGCAGTATCGAGGCTCCGAAGTTGTAGGCGAGCATGGCAGGCATGCCGAGGAAGACTATCCTCATGTACAGCACAGCCTGGTCTAGAACGTCGTCTGGTGTGCCCATCAGTGAAAGCATCGGGCTTGCAAGGGCGAGTCCGATCACGACGAGGATGAGTCCTGAGATCACTGACAGGAGCATTGATGTATGTACCAGCTCGTCTATCCTTTCATTCAACTTGGCGCCGTTGAAACGAGCCATCAGGACGCCGGTTCCTACAGAGAGGCCTAGGAAGATGTTGACAATCAGGTTGTTCAGGCTTGTCGTCGAACCTACAGCCGCCATGGCGGTGTGTCCTGTGAACTGGCCGACTACGACGATGTCGGCTGCATTGAACAGGAGCTGCAGGATGCCTGAAAGCATCAAGGGTACTGCGAATTGGATGATCTTCGGCACAAGAGGGCCGGAGCACATGTCGATCTCATAGGACTTGGCCACGTCTCTTCCTCCACGCGCCGCATCATATCCCTAAGTAACAAGTGTGAAAAGAAGGGGCGGCAGCATGTCGCCACCGCCCCGTAGTCATCAATGGATGAAGGCTCAGGCAGCCTTGTTCTTCTTGATGGCCCTCTGGATGAGCTTCTGGATCTCAACGATTGGGATGATCAGGAAGGCCATGCCAAGTGCGATCAGGAACTCAGTGATCGAGATGTGCGTGAAGCTGAAGGCATCCCTGAGGAAGGGGATGTAGAGCACGCAGACCGTCAGGACCAGGGATCCAAGCAGGGAGTAGAGCAGGTACTTGTTCTGTCCCTTGATGTGGAAGATCGACTTGTCGAGCGAGCGCATGTTCAGCGAGTGGAACATCTCAGCCATAGAGAGGGTGAGGAAGGCCATTGTCATGCCATCCTCGCTTGTGACGATGTGGAAGGCGCCGTTCTCGATGTACTCACCGATGAAGTAGCTGATCAGGGTGATGATCGAGACTGCGAAGCCCTGGATGAAGCAGTTGACACCAAGTCCACCGGCGAAGATGCCCTCGTCCTTGGGCCTTGGCTTCCTCTTCATGATGTCCGGGTCTCCCTTCTCCATGCCAAGACCGATTGCAGGGAAGCAGTCCGTGATCAGGTTGATCCACAGCAGGTGGCTTGGGCGGAGGATGGTGAAGCCCATGATCGAGGAGACGAAGATCGAGATGACCTCGGCCATGTTGCTTCCGAGCAGGAACTGGATGGCCTTGCGGATGTTGTCGTAAATCCTTCTTCCTTCAGCGACAGCTGTGACGATTGTCGCGAAGTTGTCATCAGCGAGGACCATGTCGGCGACGTTCTTCGTGACATCGGTACCAGTGATGCCCATGCCGACACCGATGTCGGCGTTCTTGATCGAAGGAGCGTCATTGACACCATCACCTGTCATCGCAGTGACACGGCCACGGGCCTTCCAGGCCTGGACGATGCGGACCTTGTGCTCAGGCTGGACACGGGCGTAGACAGAGTAGCGCTCGATGTTCTCGTCAAGCTGCTCGTCGCTCATCTTGTCCAGGTCGGCACCCGTAAGCGCCTCGTCGGCGGACTGGATGATGCCAAGCTCCTTGGCGATGGCGACAGCCGTATCCTTGTGGTCGCCAGTGATCATGACGACGTGGATGCCGGAATGCTTGCATTCCTCGACTGCGACCTTGACCTCGGGACGGACAGGGTCGATCATGCCGACCAGGCCGATGAAGACGAGTTCCTGCTCAAGGAAGGATGCCTCGCTGGATGATGGCATGCTGTCCCAGCTGCGGTAGGCAGAGGCGAGGACACGCAGCGCCTTGTCGGCGAAGGCCTTGTTGTGTGAAAGGACATCTTCCTTCATCTCGTCGGTCATGTCGACGACCTGGCCTGAGACAAGCATCTTCGTGCACTTCTTCAGCACTTCATCAGGAGCACCCTTTGTGTACTGGATGAAGTCGGATCCGCCATTGTTGACATGGACTGTCGACATCATCTTGCGTGATGAGTCGAAGGGGGCCTCTGTGACACGCTTCCAGGCACCTTCCTCAAGATTGTTCTTGTTGATGGAGAGCTTGTAGGCGTAGTTGACCAAGGCGCACTCGGTGGGCTCACCGATGGCGTTGCCGCTCTCATCGAGCTTGCTGTCTGAGCAGAGTGCCATGGAGCGGGCGAGGAGCTCCTCGTCATCACCCCAGTGGTCAACAACTGTCATCTTGTTCTGGGTCAGGGTGCCTGTCTTATCAGAGCAGATGACCTGGGTGCAGCCGAGTGTCTCGACGGCGGTCAGCTTGCGGATGATCGCATTGTTGCGGCTCATCTTCGTGACGCCGATCGAGAGGACGATCGTGACAACGGCGGCCAGGCCTTCAGGGATGGCGGCGACAGCCAGCGAGATGGCGACCATGAAGGTATCGAGTATGCCGGCGAAATGGATATCTCCTGCAAGACCCATGCGGAGCAGGTCTATTGCGAAGATCACGACACAGATCGCGAGGACCAGGATCGTCAGGATCTTGCTGAGCTGGTTCATCTTGATCTGCAGCGGTGTCAACTCTTCCTTCGCATCCTGGATCGCACTGGCGATCTTTCCCATCTCAGTATCCATGCCGGTGCCTGAAATGACAGCCTTGCCACGGCCATAGACGACTGTGGATCCCATGTAGACCATGTTGCGGCGGTCACCAAGTGGGACATCATCGGATCCTGATGTGGTGAGGGCTTCGACCTTCTTGTCGACTGGTACCGACTCACCTGTGAGAGCGGCTTCCTCGACCTTCATCGAGGCGCATTCGATTATGCGTCCATCTGCAGGGACGGCATCTCCTGCCTCAAGGACGACGATGTCGCCAGGGACGAGCTCTGTGGAATGGACTGTGACCTGGTGGCCATCCCTGATGACCTTGCTTGTCGCAGCGCTCATCTGCTGCAGGGCCTCGATGGCCTTCTCAGCCTTGCTCTCCTGGACGACACCAAGGATCGCATTCAACAGGACGACGATGAGGATGATCACAGCATCTGTGAACTCCACCTCGCCGGAAGCGGCGCTTGTGATGACGCTGAGCACGGCAGCGATCATCAGTATGATCAGCATCGGCTCCTTCAACTCGTCGAAGAACTTCTTTACCAGGGAATCCTTCTTCGCCTCAGCCAGCTTGTTGGGACCTTTCTGGGCCAGCCTCGAAGCGGCTTCTGACGACGAAAGACCGCTGACAGAGCTCTTCTGCTCTTCGAGCACCTCTTCAAACGGTGAGAGGTATTCTTTCATCGCTATTTATCCTCCTAGTGGGAACGTGTTCTCCAGCAATATATTACATATATGCATGGATAGTCATCAGGTGGAGGCGGTGGGAAGCACGTCTTTCCGTCCGCCATGCAACCAGCCTTGACCGCGACAAGCATATGCATGAGGGACGGAAAAGTCATTGCACAATGTGGTGACAGTGTCGTGTTTTTGGACACTGTCGTAAAATTGTAGTGATCAGGAGCGCAGGAAGGCGACTGTGTTCTTCATGTTCGCTTCCACGAGGTCTGCAAGCCTGGCGAAGCGGTCAGTGGGTTGCATGCCATGGTCGATCCATTCGAGTATGATCTCGCTGGTCGTAAGCGTGGTGATCTGGATGACGGTGTCCCTGTCTCCCTGGCCCAGCCCCTCGGCCTGGGCTCCTACCGTCTGGCTCATCATAGGTGAGAGCACGTCCCTCAACAGGCGCCTGACATCAGTCATGTCGCTGTCATGGTGCATGTTCATGATCTGTGTGCGGTGCTGGATCATGTGGTCGCAGATCTTCATCATGCAATTCGAGAAGTCGGTCTCATCTCCAATCACCTCACGTATGGCCTCCGTGCCAATCCATGTGACAAGGTCATAGACATCCCTGAAATGGTAATAGAAGGTCTGCCTGTTGATGCCAGCCCTGTCAGTGATGTCCTTCACTGTGATCTTGCTGAAGGCTTTCTCATCAATCAAGGCGGTGTAGGCGTTGGCAATGGCCATCTTGGTCAGTTTCCCAGACATGGCACCATCTTAACCCATCGCCCGGCATTCACACAGCCCCACCTTTTGGATAAAATGTGCACATGCTTTGCGATGTCATCGGTAACATGGGCCGCTACAAGGGGCTTTCCGCCCAGCTTGGGAGCTTGAAGGGCCTGCTCTGCCATGAGGCCACTGCGATGGACAGCTTTGATTGCAACACCCGCTGGTGCACGCTTTTCGTCGTCGAGGAAGGCAGCTGCCTATTCGCGACAGGTTGGCGGGAGAGCGCCGCGCCTGATGCTATCGCAGCGCTCAAGGTGGAGGCAGGTGGCTTCGTCCTCTTCCTCCCTGGAGAGAAGTTCCTGGTCCGTCCCTCAGGCAGGGTCAGGGCCTATGACCTGGAGTAGTCATGTTCAGTAAGAAGACAGCTCTTGTGGGCGGCCTCAGGATCGGAGGCGACGCCCCCGTGGCCGTTCAGACCATGTATGACAGCCAGATCGCCACATGCGACACCGATGCCGTGCTTCACCGCATAAGCGTCCTCAAGGCGATGGGCTGTGACCTCATCCGCTTCTCCTATGTCTCGTCTGATGACAGGCAGTCCTTTGAGAAGATCTGCACCTCATCACCGATGCCCATAGTCGCGGACATCCATTTCGACTACCGTCTGGCCCTTGAGGCCTTGGACGCTGGTGCTGCAAAGGTCCGCATCAACCCAGGCAACATCGGAGCGAAGTGGAAGACGGAAGAGGTCGTGAAGGCGGCCTTGGACCATGGGGCCGCGATCAGGATAGGCCTTAACAACGGCTCCCTCCCCCGTGGGGTGGACGGTACTCCTGATGTCGTCATGGCGGACACCGCCCTCGAGTACCTTGATTGGTTCGCCTCCTGGGGCTTCGACAACACTGTTGTCTCACTCAAGTCCTCGGATATCGAGACGACGATAAAAGCAAACAAGCGCCTGGCCTCCCAGGCGGGTGTGCCTATCCACCTCGGTGTCACCGAGGCTGGTGGTACTGTATCGGCATGCATACGTTCGACCTATGCCTTCACCAGGCTCTTCGATTCCTCCATTGGTGACACGATGCGTGTCTCAATCACGGGTTCGATCGAGGACGAGGTCCATGCCGCACTCGAGATACTGCGCGCCCTCGGCCTCAGGAAGGGTGGGGTGAGGATCGTCTCCTGCCCACGCTGTGGCCGCCACAGCTTTGACAGCCAGGGCTTCCTCAAGCAGGTCGAAGCCCGCCTCCTGGCCGTGGACAAGTCAATCACGGTCGCCATAATGGGCTGCCAGGTCAATGGACCTGGGGAGGCCGGCAATGCTGATGTCGCGATCACCGGCATTGGGCGCAATGTCTTCCTCTACCAGCATGGCAAGCTCCTGACAGATGTCGCCTTGGAGGATGCCGAGGAGGAGCTTTTCAAGCTGATCGAGGAGCTATGAAGGACCAGATCGTCATAAAGGGTGCCCGTGAGCACAACCTGAAGAACATAGACATCACACTGCCCAAGGACAGCCTCGTAGTCATCACAGGCCTGTCGGGGTCCGGCAAGTCATCGCTGGCCTTCGACACGATCTTCGCCGAAGGCCAGAGGCGTTACATGGAGTCGCTTTCCTCCTATGCCAGGCAGTTCCTGGGACGGATGGAGAAGCCTGATGTCGATTCGATCGAGGGGCTGTCCCCGTCGATCGCGATTGAGCAGCGCTCGACCCAGCGCAACCCGCGCTCAACCGTCGGTACGATCACCGAGATCTACGATTACTACCGCCTGCTCTATGCCAGGATAGGCCATGTGCACTGCCCAAAATGTGGTCGTGAGATCTCCACGATGTCGGTCGACCAGGTCATAGACAGCATATTCAAGCACGAGGAGGATGGGCGTCTTGTCATACTCGCCCCCATCGCGATGGGGCGCAAGGGTGAGTTCAAAAAAGTCTTCACCGATGCCTATCAGGCCGGTTACAGCCGTGTAGTCGTCGATGGACGTACCCTGATGCTTCCTGATGAGATGCCCGCCTTGGACAAGAAGGCCAAGCATGACATCTCGATTGTCGTGGACCGCCTGATCCTCCGACGCTCGGACCGCCAGCGCCTTGCCGACTCGATTGAACGTGCCTTCTCGATGAGCGAGGGCCTTGTCGAGGTCGAGTATGTCAGTGAGGGCAGGAAGGATTTCTTCAGCGAGCGCAACTCCTGTCCGACCTGTGGCATCACGGTGCCCGACCTGGAGCCCAGGCTCTTCTCCTTCAACAACCCCTTTGGCGCCTGCCCTGAGTGCAATGGTCTTGGGATCAAGAGCGAGTTCGACATACACAAGATCATCCCCGACCCGGCGAAGAGTTACAACGAACGTGGCATCGTGACCCATGGCCCTGACGCCAAGGTGTCCCATGCCTGGATCACAGCCCTGGCCAAGGCCTATGACTTCTCCTTGGACACGCCGCTTTGCGATTGGCCCAAGGAAGCCAAGCATGTCCTGTTGAAGGGTGGCGGCAAGCTCTTGGATGTGAAGTATGAGAACAGGAACGGGACGCACAGCATGTCGCGCAAGGCCCAGTATCCAGGCATACTCGTCGAGCTGGAGCGCCGCTACATGGAGACGACCTCCTTCGCTGTGAAGTGGTCGCTTGAACAGTTGCGCTTCTCCCATGAGTGCCCTGCCTGCCATGGGCGCCGCCTACGTCCAGAGGCCCTTGCCGTCAAGGTCGGTGGCATCGACATCTGGGAGCTTTCCAGCAAGTCTGTCAAGGACACGGTCGCTTTCTTCAATGAGCTGCAGCTCACGCCTGTAGAGGAGGAGATCAGCCATCAGATCCTCAAGGAGATCAGGAGCCGCCTTGCCTTCTTGATGAACGTAGGACTGTCCTACCTGACGCTCTCGCGCCCTGCGGCGACACTCTCTGGAGGAGAGGCCCAGCGCATCAGGCTCGCCACACAGGTCGGATCCGCCCTGACTGGTGTCCTCTACGTCCTTGACGAACCTTCGATTGGATTGCACCAGAGGGACAACAACAAGCTGATTGATACGCTCAAGGGCCTGAGGGACCTTGGCAACACTGTCATCGTCGTCGAGCATGACGAGGATACGATCCGCGCCGCGGACCATGTCGTAGACCTGGGCCCCGGGGCAGGGGAGAAGGGTGGTACCATCATGGCCCAGGGCACACCTGACGAGGTCGCACGCCACCCTGAGTCTGTCACCGGTGCCTTCCTGAGCGGACGCTTGAAGATCGATGTGCCAAAGAAGAGGCGTCCTGGCAACGGCAAGTCGATCAAGATCCTGGGTTGCAACAAGAACAACCTCAAGGACATCGATGTCGAAATCCCGCTTGGCAAGCTGGTCACGATCACCGGTGTCTCAGGGTCTGGCAAGTCCACATTGCTTAATGAAATCCTCGTCCCTGCTGTCGAGGATGCGATCACACGCAAGCGCAAGGTCGAGCTGTCTGGTTACCGCGAGGTCGTCGGCATCGAGAACATCGACAAGATCATCAACATAGACCAGAGCCCGATTGGACGCACACCACGCTCGAACCCGGCGACTTATGTTGGTTTCTTCACGCCGATAAGGGAGCTTTTCGCCAAGCTTCCAGAGGCCAAGGCCCATGGCTTCACGGCCTCACGTTTCTCCTTCAACGTCCCAGGGGGACGCTGCGAGAACTGCCAAGGTGATGGAACGCTGAAGATCGAGATGCACTTCCTTCCTGATGTCTTCGTCACCTGCGATGTCTGTCATGGCAAGCGCTTCAACAAGGAGACACTGGCTGTCGAGTACAAGGGCAAGAACATCGCTGATGTGCTGGACATGACGGTCGCGGAGGCGGTCGAGTTCTTCGCCCCCTTCAATTCGATCCGCACGAAGCTCGAGACACTGATGAGCGTGGGCCTGGATTATATCCGGCTTGGACAGAGCGCCCTGACACTCTCTGGTGGAGAAGCCCAACGTATAAAGCTCTCACTTGAGCTGAGCAAGCGTTCGACAGGACGTACGCTCTATGTCCTTGACGAGCCGACGACTGGACTGCACTTCGCTGATGTCAAGAAACTCCTTGAGGTCCTTGACCGCCTGGTTGATGCGGGCAACAGCGTGATCCTCATCGAACACAACCTTGATGTGATCAAGTGTTCCGACTATCTGATAGACCTGGGGCCGGAGGGAGGCGACGGGGGAGGGCGCATTGTCACCAAAGGTACTCCAGAGGAGGTGGCTGCCGTGGAGGAAAGCCACACCGGGCGCTTCCTGAGGAGGTATCTTGCGCCATAGGCTGGGGATCCTTCTTCTCATACTGCTCTTCCTGTGCACGTTCCTGGCGGCAGCTGACGAGGCCGCCTGGTTCATCACGAACGCAGATGAGGAGACCCTGCGCTCAATGGCCGGGGTCCGTGGCCTCGATGCATCGCTGCCGCTTGCTGACCTGAGGGAGGCCTTGCTGGCTGGCCGGGAGGCCTTCACGACAGAGGAAGCCGCCTCCACTGGGGAAGGGCCCTGGTCCCTCGAGGTCGTCAAGGCCGATGACATGGAGGTCCTGCCTTCGGGCCTGGTCTCTCTTTCTGGTGATGTCGAGGTCTCCTTCACCACTGCTGAAGGGGAGTCCCCCCTGTCGTTGATGGCGTCCAACATGCTCCTCGATCCTGTGGCGGGCAGGCTTTCAGCCTATGGTGGGGTCCGATACCGTGACAGTGCCTCAGATGCGGGCCTCCAGGAGGTCGATGCTGATATCGTCACCTATCTGTATGATTCAGGTGACCTGCTTGTCTCCGGCGGCACTACGACAAGTGAAAGGACGAACAACGAGGATGAGAGCGTCACCTTCCATACGACAGGCACACTCCTCAACTACAGGGCAGCTGATGGGGGCATGTTCTTCCAGGATGGCTACCTGACCTCCAATCCTGATACAGCCTATTCATCAATCACCGCGGACAGCATAGCCTTGCTTTCAGGCGGGGACATGTTCCTGACAGGGGCCTTCCTCTCAATTGGAAGGGTGCCTGTGCTCTACATGCCGGCCTTCTTCTTCCCAGGCAGCAGGCTTGCCTTCAACCCCGCCTTCGGCTTCAACAGCTCACGGGGTGCGTTCTTCTCAACGACATGGGAGGTCTTCGGCACCTATCCAGGCTTCGCAGAAGCCGAGATGAGTTCCTTCGCCTCCTTGCTCAGGACCTCATCTGATGAGTCCATGGTGTCCAATGGCCTTTACTATGAGCCAGGTGAGCCGGAGGGTGGGCTTGCCCGCTGGGCTGTCGACAGCGGCAGCTATCTCGCGCTCCTGTTTGATGTATACAGCTCCACAGGTTTCCTTGTCGGCTTCGACACCCTCCTCAAACCCTTCGATGGGGCGTTGACGCTCTCCTCCGAATCCTCGATCATCCTGGGCCCGGAGAACCGTTACACACTGGGCAATTGGCGCTGGTACTCATTGAACGAGGCCTCCCTTTCGAATTCCTACGCAAGCCTTTCGTTCTCGCTTCCGATTTATTCAGACCCCTATGTCCTACGTGAGTACTCGAACAGGCTGACAAGCTTCTCAATTGATTCAATATTTGGTGCGAGCCAGGATTTCCCTTCGACAAGGACTTCCACTGTATCAAGTTATGATGCCTACCTCTCAGGCTCCATCAGGTTGCCAAGCCAGCTGCGTACGGACTGGGTCTCCTCGCTCTCCTTGTCCTCCATAAGGGCAGGGGCGTCCTTCGACTGGGTGGCTGCCCGTAACGGGGAGCCAGGGCACTACGAGATCAGTGACATCACATTGCCATCCTTCAATTTCTCGATGTCAGGCCAGCTTTTCCGCTTCTCCTCTGATGGCACGCTCAGCACGGAAGAGGCTGTGGATGATGGCTGGGACATCACACAGCAGTTCGTGCTCTCGGATCCATTGCTGTACGATCTCTACGTGATCGAGCCGGAACGGGCTGCAGCCCGCTCTGCTGACGAGTACTTCGTCTCACTTGGATACAGCGTCAGTGAGCGTTTCAGCCATGAATTCGAACTCGACATGGAGACATGGCAGGCCAGTGAGGGCCAGGTCAGCTCCAATGCCAGCGTGCGCTTCAACCTTGAAGCGGGGCTTGGCCGCTGGCTCAAGATGACAGAGACATTGACACCTGGCTACCTCTACGAATGGGACGAGGCTGATGATGGCAGCCAGAGCCATGACTTCACCCTGCTTTCGACAAGCAATGTCTCCTTGCCCTTCATCGGCCTGGAGTATGAGTTGTCAACCTATCTATACAAGTTCTCAAGCGACTGGGATGGCAACAGCTGGAGCGAGGAGGAGGTCCTGGCCTCTTTCGACCGCGACAATGTGCGCTCCCATAGCCTGACATTCTCCCAGGGCATCGGCTCTGTTGACAACTATGGACGGCTGACAGCTTCACTGCGCTATACGCTGCCACCGCTTTCATCCTCACTTGAACCAAGGCTTGGTTACAGGCTTGGGGGGTTCTCTGCCGCCTTCTCATGGAGGTTCGAGGAGAAGGAGGATGGCTCCTTTGACTACAGGAGCGATGATGTGGCCCTCTCTCTTGGATACACAGGCACCCATTTCACACTGTCCTTCTCAGCGCTTTACGAGAGTGCGGACCTTGAAACGGCCACGTCCATCTGGGCACCGCTTGACCTGACGGCCTCGGCCTCTGTACGCACAGCTGACAGGCGCTGGGCACTGTCAGGCTACGTGGACTGGCAGGCCTCCTCAGGAGGGGAGGTGGACGTCTTCGATGATGTCCGGGCCGTGCTGACCATGCCTTGGCTCAGTTTCACCTGGAACATGACTACGGATGATGGGCGCTTGAGGAACGAGTACTTCCTGGTCGAGAGCGACATCGAGGACATCGGACTCAGTTTCTGGTATGGGCGCATCCGGCTCAATGCCATACTTGATGCCAGGCTACGTTATGATTTCCTCAACCCATATTCCTCGTCCTTCAGCCTGACGACAGGGATTGGCTTCTCAATCGCAGAGTTCCTTGACCTCAACATCTCCCTCACGACGACGAACAATGGATTCTACCGCTACATGGAGGACGGGACCTTCTCCTTCCGCTTGATGTGGGATGACCTGATGCGTTCCTTCGACTTCATCGGGGATGGGAGGCGCAACACCCAGTTCAACATGGAGAGCCTCGACCTGGAGCTCATCCATTATATGGATGACTGGGACCTGCACCTGCGTTATACGGCGACGCTGGAGTCAAGGGGCCGGGACTACACCTGGGTCCCCACCTTTGCGATCTTCCTCAGATGGAATACAATGCCTGACTTGAAGGTGGATGAGACCTGGGAGCAGGGGGTCAATGGAAACTGGACACCTGGCTCGAGCCTCTACGCCGATTGAAGGGGGACAATTGACTCTTTACTTCAACGACAGTGCCGAGATGGAGAAGGTGCTCGGCATCAATGATTCGAACCTCTCCTATCTTGAGTACCTGCATGGCGGGGACTTGCATCTCAAGGGCAACAGCCTGGCCTTCGAGGACCCTGATGGCCGTTTCAGCCGCTTCATGTCCTCTTTAATCGCCCAGTCGGGGCTTAGGGATGAGCCCTTCGCGGAGAACGAGCTCTTCATGGAGTGGAAGGCCCAGGAGGAGGATGGTCCAGGAGGCGGTGGGGACAATCCCTCGATCATCGTCAATGGTCGGAGCTTATGGCCAAAGAGCCGGAGCCAGAAGCGTTACATCCGCAGCCTGCAATCCAACCAGGTCGTCTTCGCCACAGGCCCTGCTGGTACTGGCAAGACCTATATAGCGATCGCCTATGCGCTGTCACAGGTGCTCACGGGGCACAAGCGCAAGATCGTGCTCACGCGCCCTGTCGTCGAGGCGGGGGAGAGCCTTGGTTTCCTCCCTGGTGATCTCTCCCAGAAACTCAATCCTTACTTGAAACCTCTTTATGATGCGATGGAGGCATTCCTCAATCCCGCCCAGGTCAGGCGGCTTGAGGAGACTGGTGTGATCGAGGTCTCGCCGCTGGCCTATATGCGTGGACGCTCGATCAATGGTGCTGTCGTGATCCTCGACGAGGCACAGAACACGACGGTGGGGCAGATGAAGATGTTCCTCACGCGTCTTGGTGAGGACAGCCAGGCGGTGGTCACGGGAGACCTGACGCAGGTCGACCTGCCACGCGGTACCCGTAGTGGACTTGTCCACGCCCTGTCCATCCTCCATGACATAGAAGGACTTGATGTGGTAGCATTCCATTCAGCGGATATCATCCGCTCAAGGCTGGTCAAGGCCATCATAGGCTGTTACCAGGAGGAGGAAGAGAGGTGATAACTGGTTCGAGTCCGCTCTTCACTGATGGACGTGAGAAATACCCGGTCCGTACCGCGGCATTGCTGTGCCTCCTCTTCATCATCATCACGGCCCTCGCTGTCGTCATACCGATACTGATCCAGTCGAACTCCCTTTACAGCGTTGAACTCTTGTACGACTACCGTCCAGGAGAGCTGGCGAACGAGGATGTGATCGCCCCCTATGACTTCTCCTTTGATGATGAGATCGCCACCCAGGCGGCCAGGGAGGAGAACGCAAGGCGTGTCCTGCCTCAGTTCGATTTCTCAATGACGCAGACCTACAGCAGCGTCAACAGGGCAAAGGCCCTCGCCGATGCCTTGATGGATGAGGACTCGGATGTCGCGGCACTGGCCACTGAGTATGGGATCTCCGAGCCGGAAGCCTTCGCCACCGCCTGGTCGCTGATCTCCCAGGAGGACAAGGCCGTCGTGCTGCAGATCTTCCAGGAGACGCTTGAGTATTTCCTCCACCAGGGCATATTCCAGCAATCCCAGCTGAATGACATCACCGCCCAGGGCTATACCTTGGTCCAGTCCGCCCTGCCTGCGGACGATAGCTATGAGCTGGTCAACAGCATGGCCTATGTCAGCGGCGTGGTCAGCGATGACTCCCTCAACGAGGCTGTCATAGATTACCTTGACAACTATACGGTGATACTTCCCGCATCATCTTTCTCGATCCTGATGCGCCTGATCGATGCCTTCGACACTCCAAACGTCCTCTACGACGAGCTGGAGACGGAGCGCCTCCGGACAGAGGCCAGGGAGCAGACCCCGACCGTCCAGGCCGAGATCCACAGGGGTGACTACATCCTGCGCTACGATACGATCGTCACTGAACAGGCCCTGCAGACGATCAGGCAGATCAACGGGCTCACAGTCGACGTCTCCGTACCCCAGCTGATCGCCCAGGTGCTCTTCCTCGCGATCGTGCTCTACGTCGCCCTGCATTTCCTCACGGCCTTCATCGAACGCAAGTACCGTGTCCTGACATATACCTTGATCTTCATGATCGGCCTCCTGGTCGTACTGGTCGTGACCTACCTGTGCATCTTCTACTTCCAGCAGGTTGGGGATTCGGTCAACCAGATGGTCCCCTTCCTCTTCCTTCCACTGCTGATGTGCCTCCTGACGAGCCAGAAGAGGGTGGGCTTCGTGGCAGGTGCCGTCTTCGCCTGCCTCACGCTCTTCTTCCCGACGACGGGCCTGATGACCTTCTTCTACTTCCTGTGCAGCATCGAGGTCTCCCTCCTGCTGGTCCGTTTCGGAGTCACAAGGCTCGACATGATCTACCAGGCCTTCTACTCGGCCCTGGCCAATGTGCTGATCACATTGGTCTTCCACTTCATCGAAGGGCGGGAGCTGATCCATCTCTTCACTGAGATTGTTGGCGTCAGTGTCAATGTCGTGCTCACCTACGTCCTGTTGACAGTCCTGCTGCCTGTCCTTGAGCGCTTCATGAACATACCTACGGTATTCCGCTTGAACGAGCTTGCCTCGACGACGAGCCCTGTCCTTGTCAGGTTGCGCACCCAGGCGATTGGCACCTACAACCACAGCATGAACGTCTCAGACATGGCCTACAACGCCGCACGTGAGATCGGAGCCAACAGCGAGCTCGCCAAGGTCGGTGGGCTCTACCATGATATCGGCAAGGCCGAACACCCTGAGTACTTCATTGAGAACCAGGGAGGGGGCCCGAACATCCATGATGAGATGAAATACACGCTCTCGGCCGCTGTGATCAAGAGCCATGTCAAGCTCGGAGTGGAGAAGGGCAAGGAGGCCGGCCTTCCCCAGGAGGTCCTGGACATCATCGAACAGCATCATGGCAATGATGTGATCAGCTTCTTCTACAACAAGGCCCTTGAGGAGGCGAAGGCTTCCAAGACGCCTGTCCAGGTCAACGAGGAGGACTTCCGCTACACGAGCGACATACCTCAGACGAAGGAAGCAGGCATCGTCATGCTTGCGGATTGCTTCGAGGCGGCCAGCCGCACCTTGAAGAAGCCGACGACACAGCGTTATGAGAAGCTCTTCACATCCATACTCGTTGGCAAGATGAACGCCAACCAGCTTGATGAGTGCAAGCTCTCGATGTCTGACATCGAGAAGATCAAACGTGTCTTCGTGCATCAGGCCTTCGGGCGTGACCATATGAGGATCCAGTATCCAGGAAAGGAAAATGATTGACTACGACATCATCTATGAGGATGAGTCCTTCCGGGACAGGGCGCCGGAGGACTTCGTCAGGCATGTGATCACCCGTCTTGCCCCTGCCATCCTTGGTGATGGTTCCTTCTCGCTCTCATTTGTCTCCCCTGGGACGATCCAGGAGGCGAACAGGACCTGGCGTGGCATCGACAGCCCGACCGACATACTCTCCTTCGCTCTTGAGGACGAGGGGGATGGGGAGGACCCCTTCATCATGGATCCTGACGAAGGTCGCCAGCTTGGAGACATCCTGGTCTGCCTCGATGCCATGGATGAGAACGCGGCCCTTTATGCCGCATCCTCCAGGGAGGAGCTGCTCAGGCTCTTGATCCATGGCATGCTCCATCTTTCGGGAGAGGACCATGAGACGAATGATTTCGCCACTGAACCCATGCTCGTCCGTCAGGAAACCTTGTTGCAGGAAAACAAGGACCTGTTGTAGTCTTGCCCCATGACGCTTGAAGAGATCAAGAAGCAAGAACCCTGGGTAGCCCGGGGCACAATCGTATTCATGTCTGATTTCGGCCTTGTCGATGGTGCCGTGTGCGCCATGCATGGAGTCGCAGACGAGGTCTGCCAGCACCTCAAGCTGGAAGACCTGACACACGAGATCCCCCAGTTCAACATCTGGGAGGCGAGTTACCGCCTCATCCAGGCCCTGACTTACTGGGCCCCTGGCACTGTGTTCGTCTCAGTTGTCGACCCTGGTGTCGGTTCACAGCGTGAGTCGGTCGCTGTCATCACGAAGACAGGTCATGTCATCGTGACTCCAGACAACGGGACGCTCACCCATGTCGAGCGCCAGGTCGGCATACTCGAACGCCGCCGGATCAGCGAGGCTGTCAACCGGCTTTCTGGAAGCCAGCGCAGCTATACCTTCCATGGACGTGACGTATATGCCTATACTGGTGCCCGCCTTGCTGCGGGAGTGATCACTTTTGATGAGGTGGGACCTCTTCTGGACAGGCAGCCTGTCATGCTCTCCGTCCAGGATCCTGTCGTCAAGGACGGTGCCCTCTACGGCTCTATCGATATCCTTGACACGCGCTATGGTTCGTTGTGGACGAACATCCCTGACACGATGCTGATGGATTACGGTGTGAAGCATGGTGACATGCTCAGTGTGACGATCAGCCATGAGGGACGCATCGTCTACGGCTACAAGCTGCGTTTCTGCCGCAACTTCACTGAAGTCGCCCTTGGGGAGGGCCTGGTCTATGTCAACAGCCTCCTCAATGTCGCCCTTGCCCTCAACCAGGGTTCTTTCTCCGATACCTATGGCATAGGCACGGGGGAGGGCTGGTTGATACGGATCGAGCGCGGCTGAATAAAAGAACAACACACTCTTTGGAGGAATAAAATGGCAAAAAAGAACATCAATTATGCCAAGACTGTCGTCATCATCGCCATCGGGGCCGCCCTCTATGGCTTTGGTGGTCTCCTGTCCATCCCCGTCTTCGCAAACACGACGCTGAAGCCGGCAATGGCCATCCTGGCCCTCTTCGCAGCCCTCTGGGGACCAGTCGTCGGCGTCCTGGTCGGTTTCATCGGCCACTGCATCACAGACCTCGTCTATGGACAGATCTGGTTCAGCTGGGCCCTTGGCAGCGCCCTTGTCGGCCTGATGATGGGTTTCTATCCCTACCTGACCGGCCGCTCGCTTGAGAAGGGTGTCTTCGGTGGCAAGCAGGTCCTCCTCTACACGGTCATGGCCTTCGTCGCCAACTTCATCGGCTACCTGGTCTCCGCTGTCATCGACAACCTGGCTTACGCCGAGCCCTGGGGCAAGGTCATCGTCCAGCAGCTGGTCGCCACAGTCTCCAACACTGTCGTCATCGGCATCCTCGGCAGCGCCCTGATGCTCCTGGTCGCCAAGAAGTTCGCTTCCTCGGTCAGCCTCTCCGTCGACGAAGATTACAAGTGAGATGATAGAGTTCTCCCATTTCTCGTTCCGCTACAAGAGCCAGAAGGAGGCAACCCTGCATGACATCGACCTGGTCGTGCGCGATGGGGAGAAGATCCTCATCGCCGGGGCGTCAGGCAGTGGCAAGTCCACACTTGGAAGTTGCATCAACGGCCTGATCCCCCACGCCCTGGGCGGTGTGATCGAAGGCAGCCTGAAGGTCGGCGGCCACGAGACAAGGGAGAGCGGGATCTATGAGCTCAGCAAGTCCGTCGGCACCGTCCTCCAGGACACCGACGGACAGTTCGTCGGCCTCACGGTCGGCGAGGACATCGCATTCTCGCTTGAAAACCAGATGGTCGATGTCCCGACCATGCACGAGACTGTCAGGAAGGCGGCCGCCATCGTCTCGATGGAGGACTTCCTCGACAGCAGCCCTGACAAGCTGTCTGGTGGTCAGAAGCAGCGTGTCGCCCTCTCCGGCGTCCTGGTCGACGATGTCGACATACTGCTTTTCGATGAGCCTCTTGCCGCCCTCGATCCGGCCACTGGCCAGCTCGCGATGGAGCTGATCGACCAGCTCCACGAGGAGACCGGCAAGACAATCATCATCATCGAGCACAGGATCGAGGATGTGCTCCACCGGCCGATCGACCGCATCGTCCTGGTCGACGAGGGGCGCATAGTCATGGATGACAGCCCAGCCCACGTGCTCCAGTCTGGCATCCTGGTGGAGAAGGGCATAAGGGAACCCCTTTATGTCAGCGCGCTCAAGGCCGCAGGTTGTGACATAAGCGGCGATGAGTCGATTGCCGACATCGACAAGCTCGACATCAGCCCCTACCGTGGCAAGCTGGAGTCCTGGTACAGGGCCAGCCGCCGGCATGGCGAGGAGGTCCAGGGGGAGGTCGCGCTTTCCTTCAAGGATGTCTCATTCTCATATGATGGAAAGCGTAATGCCCTCAATGGCATCACTTTCTCCGTGCGCAAGGGCGAGATGGTCGCCGTGCTTGGCAAGAACGGTGCCGGCAAGAGCACGCTTGCATCCCTACTGACAGGAATCCTGCTTCCTGACAGTGGGGTGATCGAGATCGAGGGCCGCGACGCCGCGTCAGACTCGATCGCAGAGCGCAGCCTCAAGGTCGGCTACGTGATGCAGAACCCCAACCACATGATCAGCAATGTCCTGATTTATGACGAGGTCGCCTTTGGGCTCAGGCAGCGTGGGGTCCCCGAGGACGAGGTCAGGCGCCGTGTCATGGACACTCTGAAGCTCTGTTCCCTTGCGGAATACAACAAGTGGCCGGTCAGCGCCTTGAGCTACGGCCAGAAGAAACGTGTGACAATAGCCTCCATCCTGGTCATGGAGCCTTCGATCCTGATTCTTGACGAGCCTACGGCAGGACAGGACCTGAGGCGCTACACCGCGATGATGAGCTTCCTGGAGGAGGTCAACCGCAAGACAGGTGTGACCATACTCTTCGTCACCCATGACCTCCATCTTGCGCTCGAGTACACAAGCCGTGCCATAGTCCTCTCAGACGGGCAGTTGCTTGCTGATGCCCCCGTCAGCCAGGTCTTTGCTGATGAGGAACTCCTCGAGAGGGCCAACTTGAAGGTCACAAGCCTGTACAGCCTCGCGATGAAGCTTGGCCTTGATGAGGCGGGGGCCGCCCACCTGATCGAGGACTTCATCATCGATGAGCGGCGTAAGCGGGGCCTGGATGAGGAGGAAGAGGAGGGTGTCTCCGAGGTCCGCCGTCCAGGGGTCCGTGGTGTGCGCAAGGAACGTGTCGCCCGCAAGCCGTTGCGTTTCAACGTCTCATACTGGCCAGGGGATAGCCCCATACACCGCCTGAATGGCCTGACCAAGCTCATGGCCCTGGTCACCTGGCTCGCCGTCTGCCTTGTCAGCTTTGATGCCCGCATTCTTGCCCTGATGCTCGTGGCAGGCTTCACGATGCTCGCACTGAGCAAGGTCCCTGGCCGGATCTACCGTCCCATCGTCATACTGGTCTGTGTCTCTGTCGCCTTGAACGCCTTGTTCATCTACCTCTTCTCTCCAGGGCAGGGTACTGAGTTCATTGGAACGCGCACCTTGCTCTTCGGACTTCCCGATACGCGTTACACCCCGACTGCCGAGACACTCTGGTACCTCCTTGTCGTGTGCATGAAGTACTTCGCCATCTGCCCTGTCGCAATCAGCTTCATCTATTGCACGCAGCCAAGCGCCTTCGCCTGTTCACTAAACCGCATGGGCATAGGTTACAAGGTCTCCTACGCCGTGTCCCTGGCCTTCCGCTACATCCCTGTGATCATGTCCGATTATTCCAACATCCGTGACAGCCAGGCATGCAGGGGGGTCGAGATGAGTGACAAGGCTCCGCTTAAGGACCGTATCGCGACCGTGACGAAGACACTGGCACCCCTGATCCTCTCGGCGATCGATAAGATCGACATCATCACGAACGCCATGGTCCTGCGAGGTTTCGGACGGGCTGACAAGAGGACCTGGTACCGGACAAGCCGCCTGCGCGCAGGTGATTGGATCCTCATCGTGTTGATGATCCTGGTCCTGGCCTTCACCATCTGGTCACGCTATGGCAATGGGGTGATGTTCTGGTATCCATTCTGATGAATTAATGTGAAAGCCGTCGCATCATGCGCACAGCTTTCACTATTGCAACTTCAAGTTGTCTCAAAACGACTTATGAGGGCGTCCCGTGAAAGTCTTTTCGTTGACTAGTGGACGCCCTTTGATTATAGTAATTGGAGATTGAAATCAGAATTCTAGCGCAAAGGAGAATCAATCATGAAAATCGGTATCAATGGTTTTGGAAGAATCGGCCGCTTCGTGTTCCGCGCAGCCATGTCCCGTCCGGAGATCGAGGTTGTCGGAATCAACGACCTCTGCCCGGTCGACTACCTCGCCTACATGCTGAAGTATGACACGATGCATGGCCAGTTCGATGGCACAATCGAGGCTGACGTCGAGAAGTCACTCCTGATCGTCAACGGCAAGTCCATCCGCGTCACCGCTTGCAAGGACCCCAACGAGCTCGCTTGGGACCAGGTCGGTGCTGAGTATGTTGTCGAGTCCACCGGTCTCTTCCTGACCAAGGAGAAGGCCCAGGCCCACATCAATGCTGGTGCCAAGTACGTCGTCATGTCCGCTCCTTCAAAGGACGACACCCCGATGTTCGTTGTCGGTGTCAATGAGAAGACCTATGTCAAGGGCACCCAGTTCGTCTCCAATGCTTCCTGCACGACCAACTGTCTTGCTCCTATCGCCAAGGTCCTCAACGACAAGTTCGGCATCGTCGATGGCCTCATGACCACCGTCCACTCCACAACCGCCACACAGAAGACCGTTGATGGTCCTTCCATGAAGGACTGGAGGGGTGGCCGCGCTGCCTCTGGCAACATCATCCCATCCTCAACTGGCGCTGCAAAGGCTGTCGGCAAGGTCATTCCTTCCCTGAACGGAAAGCTGACCGGCATGTCCATGAGGGTTCCAACCCTTGATGTCTCCGTCGTCGACCTGACAGTCAACCTGGCCAAGCCCGCCACCTATGCTGAGATCTGCGCCGCCATGAAGGAGGCCAGCGAGGGCGAGCTCAAGGGCATCCTCGGTTACACAGAGGACGCTGTCGTTTCTTCCGACTTCCTCGGTGACACCAGGACCAGCATCTTCGACGCCAAGGCCGGCATCGCGCTGACCGACACCTTCGTCAAGGTCGTCTCTTGGTACGACAATGAGATCGGTTACTCCAACAAGGTCCTTGACCTCATCACCTACATGAAGAGCGTCAACGGCTGAGAAAGGGTCTGATCCAGACCACTCGCCATGAGCGGACAATACGGGGCCTGCCGCTTTGGCAGGCCCTTTCCATTAGTGAGGTAAACAAATGCAGCTCAACACAATCCGCGAAGCCGACCTCAAGGGCAAGCGTGTCCTGATCCGCGTCGACTTCAATGTCCCACTGAAGGGGGGCGTGGTCACTGACAACACCAGGATCCGCGCAGCACTTCCTACTGTCAAGTACATCCTCGACGAGGGTGCTAGCCTTGTCGTCATGAGCCACTTCGGCCGCCCCAAGGGGCAGAAGAACCCTGACTTCTCCATGGCTCCAATCGCCAAGGAATTCGAGAAGCTCCTGGGCCGCCCTGTCAAGCTCGCTCCGGACGTGATCGGTCCAGAGGTCGAGGCCGAGGTCAAGGCCCTCAAGCCAGGTGAGGTCCTCCTCCTGGAGAACGTCCGCTTCTACAAGGAAGAGGAGGCCAACGACGAGACCTTCGCCAAGACACTCGCCAGCTATGGTGACATTTACTGCAACGACGCCTTCGGCACGGCCCACCGCGCCCATGCATCCACAGAGGGTGTTTCCCACTTCCTGCCCAGCTATGCCGGTTTCCTGATCGAGAAGGAAGTCAAGTTCATGGCTCCGCTCCTTGAGAATCCCGACAAGCCCTTTGTCGCCATCATTGGTGGAAGCAAGGTCTCAAGCAAGATCACCGTCCTCGAGTCCCTCGTCCGCACTTGCGACACGATTGTCATCGGCGGTGGCATGGCCTACACCTTCCTCTATGTACAGGGCCACAAGATCGGCAAGTCCCTCTTCGAGCCTGATTATGTCGAGACAGCCAAGGCCTTCCTTGCCAAGGCGGCGGAGAAGGGTGTCAAGGTCATCCTCCCTGTCGACAATGTCTGCGCCAAGGAGTTCAGCGAGGACGCCGAGCCCATCCTGGTCGATGGAGACAACATCACTGACGAGCTGATGGGCATGGACATTGGTCCCAAGACCGTCGCCCTGATCGTCGAGGAGATCAAGAAGGCCAAGTCCGTCGTCTGGAACGGCCCGATGGGTGTCTTCGAGTTCGAGGCTTTCGCAAAGGGCACAGGTGAGGTCGCAAAGGCTCTTGCCGAGAGCGATGCCACGACTGTTGTCGGTGGTGGTGATTCTGTCGCAGCCATCAACAAGTTCGGTCTTGCTGACAAGATCAGCCATGTCTCCACTGGCGGTGGTGCCTCCCTTGAGTTCCTCGAGGGCAAGACACTGCCTGGCATCAAGGCACTCGAGAAATAAGGTCTTGAGGTGCGACATGGGCGGGGAATCCATCCCCGCCCGGTTTTGATAGGAAGTCTTTGAAATGAGGAAAGCTTATATCGCAGGAAACTGGAAGATGAACATGACCCCTTCGGCTGGCGCAGCCTTCGCTAAGGAGTTGCGCGCTGCTGCTGAGAAGGCTGCTGTCGATGTGAAGGTCATGGTCGCTCCTCCCTTCGTCACGATCCCTGCCGTCGCCGAGGTCCTCAAGGGCAGCTCGATCATCGTCGCCGCCCAGAACATGAACGACCACGAGAGCGGTGCCTACACAGGTGAGGTCGCCCCTGCCATGCTGAAGGACCTTGGTGTCAACACCGTCATCCTTGGCCACAGCGAGAGGCGCAGCTACTATGGTGAGAGCGACAGCTTCATCAACGCCAAGCTCCGCCTTGCGATCAAGGAAGGCATGGATGTCGTCCTCTGTGTCGGTGAGACACTCGAGGAGAGGGAGTCCGGACGCCTTGAGGAGGTCCTCTCAACCCAGGTCTCCGGCTGTCTGAAGGACGTCAGCGCAGCTGAGATGGCTCATGTCACAATCGCTTACGAGCCGGTCTGGGCCATTGGCACAGGGCGCACAGCGACCCCTGAGGATGCTGATGCGGCACATGCCTACATCCGCTCCCTCGTCGCCTCTTTGTACAGCGACGATATTGCGCAAAACCTGATTATACAGTATGGTGGTTCCGTCAATGCCTCCAATGTGAAGGCACTGATGGCTAAGGAGAACATCGACGGTGCCCTTGTCGGGGGTGCATCACTTTCCGTCGAGAAGTTCCTGCCCATCATGACATTTGACAAATAAGGTTTGGAGTATAGGGAAATGGGTGTTCTTAGTATTATCCTGCTCGTCCTCTTCGTGATCTCAGCCCTGCTGTTGATCTTCCTCGTCGCAGTCCAGGACGAGAAGTCACAGGGGCTTGGTGGAATCTTCGGCGGCTCTTCTGAATCCACATTCGGAACAGGTACCTCGAGGTTCCTCACCCGCGTCACAGTCATCACGGCGACGGCCTTCATCGTCCTGGCCCTTCTTCTGGGTGTGACGACGAAGTCCAGCTCCTCGGACTCCCTCCTGGAGACCGCGGCAGCAGTCGAGACGACTACCGACAGCTGGTACACGGAGGGCACGGCCAACTGATAAGGGCCGTGGCAGGATCGACACCAAAGCCGGCCCATATGAGGCCGGCTTTCGTGCAGGAAAGGGGAGGTGTGTTTTATGAACGTCTGCTGTGTCTATGCGGGAAAGGGCAGGGATGATGCCGCCCTCGCTGAGATCTGCAAGTCATTCGCACAAGGTCTTGCCAGCCAGGGCCACAGTGTCGACGTCTTCAACATGTATGTCGACCAGGACAGGAAGCTCAGCTACTACGACTACATCATAGTCGGAACCACAGCCAAGACCGCCTTTGGTGGGACGATTCCTGATATCGTCAGGACCTTCCTCTCCAGGGCTGGCCAGGTCAGTGGCAAGCGCTGCCTGGCCTTTGTCACCAAGGCTGGCCTGAGAAGCCAGAAGACATTATCTTTGCTTATGAAGGTGATGGAGGGCGAGGGGATGTACCTCAAGCTTTCAGAGGTCATCAAGAAGCCAGCCACCGCACTTGCCATAGGCAAGAGACTCAACGTCGAAAGGAATTTGTAAAAAATGAAGAAGCTTATCTCAACCTGCTTGGTGCTTGTCCTGCTTACATGCACCCTCTTCGCCATTCCACGCAACAACAATGCGGCAGCGACGGTCAACTTGATCAGGAACGAAGTGATCACCTATGCTGAGCTTGCCGACCAGATGGCTGCGCAGGGCGCTACAGACGGCCAGGCCTCCCAGGTCCTTGACATCATGATCAATGACGAGGTCTTCCTCCAGGGTGCTGAGCGTGATGGCATCACTGTCAGTGACACCCAGGTCGATGCGCTTTACAACCAGCAGAAGGCCAACATGGAGCAGCAGGCTGGACAGGGCCTGACTGATGCGCAGTTCGAGCAGGTCGTCGTACAGAGCTACGGCACTGTCGATGCCTTCCGCGAGATGCTGAAGAACCAGTACATCATGCAGACCTACCTCCTCCAGGAGAAGGGTGATGAGCTGAACAGCCGTGACTATGCTCCGACGCAGAGCCAGGTCGAGACCTTCTACAGGCGCAACACCACTAATTTCACCCAGGCTGAGAACGTGATGTTCGCCCAGGTCTACATGGCCAAGACCGGGGATGCCGATGTCGATGCCCAGAAGCTTGCCACGATGCAGGATGTCTCTTCCCGCATCAAGGCTGGGACCCTCACATTCGAGGCCGCAGTCAACCTGTACACCGAGGATACTGAGAGCAAGAGCAATGGAGGTGTCATGGGCTGGCTGTCCAGTGACAACTCTGTCGTGCGCAATGCCTGGGGTGATGAATTTGTCGATTCCGTCCTCGCCCTGCCAATCGGCCAGGTGTCTGATGTGATCGAGTCCAATGTCGGCTACCATATCGTGCGCAACAGTGTCCACAATGATGCCCGCATCCTTGGCATCGATGACAGGATCCAGCCTGACCAGGCTTACACTGTGCGCGACTATATCACTGACATGCTGACACAGTACAACATGCAGGCTGCCATGGCTGACGCGCTCAACAGCATGGTTGACGAACTCAGGAGCGAGGCGAGGATCCGCGTCCTCTATACGGAATAAGAATGGCATCTGGAAGCAAGCATCAAGACAAGAGGGACGCGAGGTTGCTCGCTGTCGAGACGCTCTACGCCTTGGATTTCAATGGCGAGCTGGGGGCTGTAGTTGACTTGACGGTCCTCCCTGGACATACAGAGGAGGAGATGTCGTCAATCAGCGAGGAAACGCTCTTCTACGCCCGCTTCCTCGTCCATGGTGTCCTTGAGAACCTTGAAGAGGTTGATGGTGTGATTGGCAAGTATTCAATCAACCGTCCGATTTCAAGGATCAACCTTGTGGATAGGAACATCCTCAGGATTTCCGTGTTCAGCCTGCTGCACTGCCCGGACCTGCATCCGACCATCGTCATCGATGAGGCCGTCAAGCTCTCACAGGCGCTTTCCACTGATGTGACCTACAAGTTCATCAATGGAGTCCTTGACGCAGTCAAGAAAGGGGAGTTGAAACGTGATCCAGCTGAAGAACAGGCATGAGATAGATGGCATACGCAAGAGCGGTGCCGTCCTGGCGGAGTGTCTGCTGATGCTTGATGATTTCATCAAGCCCGGCGTCTCAACCTGGGATGTCGACCATATGGCGCATGACTTCATCACACGTCATCATGGCATACCTTCCTGCCTTGGTTACTGTGGTTATCCAAATGCGACATGCACCTCTGTCAATGACACGGTGATCCATGGCATCCCCTCGAAGAAGGAAATCCTCAAGGAAGGGGACATCATCTCTGTCGATATCTGTGTGACCCTCGATGGCTTCGTCTCTGATTCGACGAGGACTTATGAGGTCGGCAAGGTCTCTGACGAGGTCCACCGCCTGAATGTCGTCACACGTGAATGCCTTGATCTTGGCATCGCCGCCGCAGAGAAGAAGAACGCCAGGATGGAAGACATCTCCAAGGCCGTCTTCAACCATGCTTTCAAAGAGAATGGCTATGGAGTCGTACGTGACTACACAGGACATGGCGTAGGCTTCGATCTCCATGAGGAGCCCGAAGTCCCGAACTTCGTCAGCCCCTTGATGCCGAATCCCCGCCTCCGCCCAGGCCTGGTCATCGCAATCGAGCCTATGGTCAACATGGGTACATGGAAGATCAAGGACATGCGTGATGGCTGGACTGTCAAGACCGCTGATGGCAAGCCCGCCTGCCACTGGGAGCATACGATTGCGATCACGGAATCAGGAGTCGAAATCCTGACACTTCCCTGAGAGTACAGACGAACCGTATTCATAAGGCCCTGCTGGAGACGGCAGGGCTTTTCCATACCCGGATTCCATTTGGAATATAAATCAGAGTAAATATTGCCAACAAAAAGGTTCTTCACGGAAAGATAGGGGATGAAGGACTAGATTGAAAATAAGAGCATGTGCGTTCTAAAGTTTAGATACCACTCAAAAACAAAAGGACGAACACATGCTCTTCGAACAAAGTATAGCAAACTACCTGTCTCTTCAACCCTATGAATACGTTAATACTGAAATAGCAGAAGATGGAAAGCAGAGGCTTCTTCATCTGAAGAGCATCAAAGAGACAGGGGATGTGCAATGTCCCTTCTGCAATGGCCATGTGCACATCTGTGGTAACTACAGCATGAGACTCAGGGACATGCCTGTGTACCCAGGGACAAGGCAGGATGTGGAAGCAAATTACCACCGTTACCGCTGCCAGAAATGCTCGAGGACCTTCAGTGAAGAGATTCCATTCAAATACCCTCAGACACGGATAACTGAACGTGCAGCTTCATGGATAAGCTCCTTCCTACGCTTCAATATTCCCATAACCACAGTACAGAAGATTACAGGTGTTCATTGGGATACGATCAAACATCTCCACAAGGGAGTAATGGCTGAAGCCATCGCTGGAAGGAAGAAGGAATTGGAAAAGGACGGATACAGGCCGAAGCACCTTGCCGTTGATGAGTTTGCAATCCATAAAGGGCACAAGTACGCAACCTGTGTGATGGACCTTGATGAAGGTGATGTCTTGTGGGTTGGAAAAGGCAGGACGAAGGCAGACTTTTCCAAGTTCTTTCAGGAAATTGACATGAATTACCTGTCTGAAGTTGAGGCTGTGGCAATGGACATGAACGCATCCTACAACCTCCTGGTTACTGAACATCTTCCTAAGGCAATGATTGTCTACGACAGGTATCACATGCAGGCACAGTTCGCAAAGGATGTTCTCGGTGTCGTGAGGCTTGAGGAAGCCAGGAAGCATAGCGCTCAGGCCAAGAAGATGGATGAAGAGGGATTTCCCAAGGCTGAAGTGAAAGCTGAGAAGCGTCTGTACTCGGAGGTGAAAGGTGCAAGATGGATTCTGCTTGCAGGAAGAGACAGCCTGTCTGAAGAGAAGTCCGCGGCACTCATGAAGATCCTCGATGACCATGCTGATCTGTCGCTGTGTCATGCAATGAAAGAAGAGATGTCCAGGCTGTTTGATCTGAGAGATGCAGTGGAAGCCAGAACTGGATGGGAGGCATGGTTTGAAGGGGCCAAAGCAAGTGGGATACCTGCCCTGGCAAGATTCGCGGAGTTGAAAGAGAAGAGGATTGACGGGCTTGTGGCCCATGCATCTCATCCCATATCCACAGGCAAGCTGGAAGGCTTCAACAACAGGATCAAGGTTGCCAAGAGGATTGGGTACGGATACCGGGATGAAGACTACTTCTTCACTCTGATTCAGTACATCTCCATCCCGTCAGTGAAATACAATTCCCCTAAGAAAACGTGAAGAGCCAACAAAAAACATTGACATGGCTGTTCTTCCTTGATTGCAAGTCTGCCCATGGAAGTGGGGAAGCGGAGGATGCCTGTTGTTCTCGTTGAACAAGGTTCCATGTACCATGCTGTCAGACCCTGCTATCTGCCAGATAAGGCTGTACAGCCAAGCTGGGTAATGCAGTCTGGATTTGGGACAAAAAGTGGATTGCCGGTAAGATGGTGACCATCGTATTTTCAGGAACATGTTTCGTAATAGACCAACAAGAACAAAAAAGAGTTTTATCGCCAGGAGCCTGTCTTTATCATTCCTGGCCTTGATCGCTGTCTTTGCATTCACCTCATGTGACAACAGCGTCTCAAATCCTTCTTCGAATGTTCCTCCTATCAATACAGATGCCAAGGATGTCAGCTTGCTTTTTGATTCTGCTGCTTTTGCAGCTGAAGGCGGTTCACGCAGGTTCATTGATGATGAGTCGTTCCTGATCAACGAAATCTTGTTCACATGCCTGTACAATGGCTTTGAAGCTTTTGAATTGCCTCCAGGGCCACATGAACAGGGTGCGGTGTTCACAACTGAAGGTGCGCGCCTTGTCCTCGATTCCGCAGACAGCCTGGCCTTCACTATGACGATGGATGGATTCAAGCTTGATGGATACACGTTCGACCTCGGCGTTGAGAGACCGAGGATGTATGAGGTATGGGGGACGTTCAAATCAGGACAGGATGGTAGTATCGTATTTGATGACATCGTCTTCCGAATCGATGGTGACAAGGTCTTCTCTGTAAATGGAAGTGGCAAGGCTGGTGAAAACACGAAGATGAAAATCAATGGCGTCGGATACGATGTCATGTTGTAAAACTGAGCCTGCTGTCGATTGGACAGGGCCCTGTCAGAGATGGCAGGGCCTTGCCTTTCATCATGATGCATGTTTTCCTTGTCAGGGCTTTACGTTGGAGGAAATATGGACATAGCTGCTTTCATGGAATCATTTGGCCTGGGTCTTGTCTCACTGTTTGGAGATGGTCTCCTCTTCCTGGGATTGCAGGGCAGCCATGGAAGAGGGGAGGCGGGTGAGTCCAGTGACATCGACCCTGTGGTCATACTGGAAAAGTGTGGCAGGGATGAGCTGTTGCGGTACAGGAGCTTCATTGACAGCCTGCCTGAGAAAGACATCATCTGTGGTTTCGTGGCTTCTGTTGATGAACTGAGAGCATGGGATGGCGCTGACAGGGCCTGTCTCATACTTGACACCAGACCGGTCATTGGAGATCTTGCATCGCTATGTCCTGCTGTCACAGCAGATGATATCAAGAGGGCTGTACTGCAGGGCGCTTGCGCCATCTATCATGCATCATCCCACAACATACTCCACGCCCGGGATTGGTCCATGTTGCCAGACCTCTACAAGAGCGCCAGGTTCACGATCAGGATGAAACACTATCGTGAAAGGGGTGCCTATGTTCATGCTTTCAAGGACCTGCGGTCCTTTGTCGATGATGAGGAGAAGGGAATCCTGGATGCGGCGCATCCATGCAGCGAAGATGAGGCCTTCCGCCTCCTGGAGTGGGCATCGGACACACTGCGCTCACTTTCATGACAGCTGCTTTGTTCCCAAGCTTTGCGATTCCTGCTAAAACATCACCATCGGAGGCAGGACAAGGTGCGCTCATACAGGGTTGATTTTGATAAAAGCTCAGTTGCGAGGTCTATCCTGCTGACCTCACTGCCACTGATCGTGGCAGAACTCGTCAACCTTCTTTACAGCCAGGTCGACCGCATCTACATCTCACATATGTCAGGTGTTGGCTCGACAGCCTTGACCGGTGTTGGCCTCTGTCTTCCCATCATAAGCCTTATCAGTGCCTTCGCCAGGCTTTTCGGGTCAAATGGAGGAGGTCCTCTTTGTGCGATGGAGCTGGGACGTGGGGACAAGGCTGAAGCTGAGTCATACCTCAGGGAGTCCTTCACCTTGACCCTTGCCACTGGTGTCTTGATCACAGTCCTGGTCCTCATCTTCATCGACCCTGTGCTACGGCTCTTCGGCGCGAGCGATGCCACCTTTCCATACGCAAAGGACTATCTTTCCATCTATGTGCTTGGGACGGTGCCTGTGCTCATATCACTGACGCTGACACCCTTCATCAACGCACTTGGCTATTCGTCAATTGGCATGATAGGCACAGTGCTTGGCGCTGTGACCAACATCGTGCTGGACCCCATACTCATCTTCGCTGCAGGGCTTGGGGTGAAGGGCGCCGCCTTGGCGACCTTGGTCAGCCAGATAGTCTCGGCCCTCTTCTGCATTGTCTTCCTGACGCGTGGACACTTGCCAATCAAGCTCTCCATCAGCCGTCTCACACGCAAGCGCACACTCAGGCTCTGCGCACTTGGCACAAGTGGGTTCACGATGGGGGCGACGAACTCCATCGTCCAGCTCGTGTGCAACAAGTGCGCCGCCATCTGGGGCGGGGACCTCTATGTCGGTGTGATGACAATCCTCAATTCCTTGAGGGAGGTCTTCTCGACGCCAATCAATGGATTCTCTGGTGGGGCAGGGCCGGTGATGAGCTACAACCATGGCAAGGGCGATGGCGTCAAGGTCCGCAAGGCAAGCGACATGCTCCTTTGGATGATGCTGGTTTATACCGGACTTGTCTGGGCTGTGCTTTATATCTTCCCTGATCCATTCATCCGCCTCTTCGCAAGTGATGAGGCCCTTGTCACTGCGACACACCATGCCATGAGAATCTACTTCTTTGGTTTCATCTTCATGTCCTTCCACATGTCTGGTCAACAGACCTTTGTCGCACTTGGCTGTGCCAAGCAGGCAGTCTTCTTCTCTCTATTCAGGAAGGTCGTCATCGTCGTCCCACTGACCATCATCCTGCCTTACCTCATGGGTGTGGATGGTGTTGTCGCAGCTGAACCAATCAGCAATTTCATTGGAGGCATGGCGACTTACCTCACAATGCGCTTCACTGTCTACAGAAGGCATGCCACACCTGTTGCAAGACCCACTCCCATGGCCTAAGATTCTTATCATCAGGAGAAGCTATGTCGAAGGAATTCATAACATGCGACATGATCCGGGACGCTGCCTTGAAACTCGTCTACAGGATGTACACAGAAGACCACTTCGTGCCGGACGTCATCTATGACTCATTGAGGGGAGGCGCCTACATGGCCAATGTCATGAGTGAGTTCTACAAGCTCATAGCCCTCAAGGAAGGCAAGACGCCTGTCTTCTATGCTGCTGTAGTCGCGCGCAGCTACAACCTCGTCAAGGACCATGCTGGTCATGTCGACATCGATGGTTGGACCTGGTCACCACGCAACCTCAAGCCAGGGCAGAAGGTCCTCATTGTCGATGACATCTTCGACACAGGCATGACTGTCAACGCCCTTGTATGTACTGTAATGGACTGTGGCATCCCAAGGGAGGATATCAAGGTGGCTGTCTATGACTACAAAGTGCCTCTCTTCAAGAACGAGAAGCCCCTTCCAATCCAGCCTGACTACTGGTGCCGCAAGCATGTCCTTGAGAAACCAGAGGATGAGAGGTGGATCCACTACACCTGTCATGAGTTCATCGGACTCACCCATGATGAAGTCGATGAGGTCTACACAGACAGCGAGGTCCGTGAGATCCTGCACAAGATCCTTGAAGACTGAAAAACAAGTTCCAATCGTCATGTAAGAGAGAAGGGAGCCCGCTTGGACTCCCTTCATCGTCATCATCATCATCATCATCATGAGTGTCTGCTTCAGAGCTGATGGATATCGCCATCAAGGATTTGGAAGAAGCCCTTATCACGAGTAAGCATGTAAAGCTTTCCTTCATAATAAGCGAAGGCATCAGCTTCAAGTCCTGTGCTTGTGTCGAATGGGCTGCTGTTGTGGTCAGTTGAATCGAGCTCAAGAGTGTACATCTTAGATGTGGATCCTGCTGAGTAGTTCAGCCACTTGATCACCTGGTCGCCCTCATTTCCCATGATGATGCATTCAAATGGCCTGTTGTAAGCTTCTTCAATTGTCGCGATGTATTTCAGCTTTATCTGGGTGTCAGCAGTATCAGCAGAAGGTATATCACCTTCATAGAACTTGAGCCCATCATTGTAGCTGACAGCAACCATTCTATTTGCATCGCTGTCGATTGCAACAGCCTGGATTGGGTTGTCGCCTAGCTCTCCAGCAAGATCAGAGATTGGATCACCCGCAGAATTACAGAAGATGACTTCTTTCCCAAGGAACTGGAACTTGTAGTTGCCATACCAGATGAGTCCATTGCGTATTTCATGGTAGTCCTCAATCAGCGGGTCATCTGTATAAGCTTTGAGGGTCAACGTCGTGCCAGAGAGAGTTGCAGATGCGAGATAAGACGTGCTGTCCGATTCACTTTGCGCCTTGACAAGCAGGATTGGATCATCTCCT
The DNA here is from genome assembly GCA_944392695.1 of uncultured Spirochaetales bacterium. GTDB lineage: Bacteria > Spirochaetota > Spirochaetia > Sphaerochaetales > Sphaerochaetaceae > Bullifex. Next base: position 80,315 of record CALXXN010000003.1, read on the forward strand.
GTTGCAGCATTCTGAACAACCTCATGGATCCGGATTTCTGATAGGTCTGGAAGCTCAGTCGATGTGGATTCAACAGCAAGTGTCAACTTCTGAATATCCGGCGTATTGGAATCACTTGCGATAGTGATCAGGTAATAGTCTTGATGAGTTGCATAATCATCAACATAGATGAGCCTTGTGTTATTGTCACTATCCGCAATCATCCAACCAACATCTGCCGAGTTCTGAATGAAGACCTCCCTGTCATCAAGCAGGATTTCATTTGCACCATTATCGACATCGAGTTTGAAAAGGCCATCAACCCTGGTGTAGTAGAAGATGCCATTTGTCTCATCGAATGCGATGAAGTGACGGTTCCTGTTGTCAGATGGGATGCTGTTGATGACATCTGTCAGGATGCCGCTGTTGTCCAGGTTGCAGGATGATAGTGCGATGAGCGCTATGAGTGCGACGATTATTGTCCTGATTTTCTTCATGATCCACCCCCACTACTGCCTATAAGTCACTGCGAGCGTCACTGGAACCATGGTGAGGAGGGAGTTCTTATGGAAGTCGCTCTGCTGGAAATAGAGTTCTGGAATGGCCCAGAAACCTGCCTTGACGCCGACACCCCAGTTGTCAGTGAAGTACCAGTCAAGCCCGAGCTCCGCTGAGAGGAAGAATGGGATGTAGGCTCCACCGTCGGAGATAGACATGTATGAGAATCCCGCACCAAGCGAGATCGGCATCTCAATCGTGCCCTGCAATGGCATGAATGTCACCTTGAAGAGGAAGGGGACGTTGGTAAGGATGTTGCCAGCTGCGTCATAGTTGAAGGCGTAGCCGATTTCACCACCAAGGGCGACATAGGGGTTGACGAAGACCTGGTAGGCAAGCGATCCAAAGCCACCAAGGCTGAGGCGTGTCTTGGTGTCATCGGGGTTGTCGTAGCCCATTCCGACCCTGTTCCCCTCATCAGTTGTTATCGAGATGGGGAAGGTCGGACCAGCAGTGATGGTGAAGCGCTGGCTTCCATTGTCGTAATAGGTGGCGCTATGAAGCGGTGCCAGGGCGGTGAATATGAACAACGCGATGGCAATATACTTGAAGCGTTTTCTCATGAGTCTGAATATAGACTAAAAGTGTTGCTGTGTCCAAACCTCATTGCTTCTAGGCCTTCCTTCCACGTAAAATCCACAATCATGAACTGCAAGATAGATGGAAGGCAGGTCGCCTCACTTGAGCGGCTGCGCATAAAAGAGGGCGTGGATGCTTATGCCGCATCCTATGGACGCGCTCCTTCGCTTGCCGTCGTCCTGGTCGGGGACGATCCTGCGAGCATCAGCTATGTCACAAGCAAGCAACAGGCCTGCGAGGAACTTGGAATCAGGCATGTCGATTACAAGCTTGATGCGTCCACAAGCGAGGACGAGCTCCTGGCATTGGTTGAGACGCTCAACAAGGATGATGACATCGATGGGATCCTGGTACAGTTCCCAACCCCAACCCAGATCAACGATGAACACATCATGTTGGCGATCGCACCAGCAAAGGATGTCGATGGGCTCAACCCTGTCAATGCAGGCTTGACCCTCATGGGGCGTCCTTCTCTTGTGCCATGCACGGCGCTTGGCATACTGGTCCTCCTTGACCATTATTCAATCAGCACTTCGGGCAAAAGGGTCTGTATCATAGGACGCAGCGCCCTTGTCGGGCGTCCGCTTGCAGCCCTGTTGATGCAACATGGACGCGATGCCACAGTGACAGTATGTAATACCAGGACAAGAGACCTCGCCTCCATCACGCGTGAGAGCGATATCATAGTTGTCGCCGCAGGTCATCCTGGAACCCTCACCGCTTACATGGTCAGGGAGGGCGCTGTGGTGATTGATGTCGGAACGAACAGGATTGCTGATGAGACGCGTGAACGTGGATGGCGCCTTGTCGGTGATTGTGATTACGCACAGATAAGGAAGAAGGCCTCCTACATCACTCCGGTCCCTGGAGGGGTGGGGCCTATGACGATAACAATGTTGATGTCCAACACGCTTCTGGCGGCACGACGTCGCAAGGGGGAGGTCTTATGAGGAAGTACAAACTTGAGTCCTATGGCTGCCAGTTGAACATGGCAGAGGCCAATGCCCTGGAACTCCTGCTGAAAGGCGCAGGCTTCGAGAGGACGGAGGACGACGATGAGGCCTCTGCTGTCATACTCAACACCTGCTCTGTCCGCAAGAGTGCAGAGAACAGGATCTGGGGCCGCCTGTCCCATTACGCCCATATCAAGAAGAAGGTGCATCCAATCAAGATCATCGTCACAGGATGCATGGCTGAGCGTCTGAAGGAGGACTTCCTCAAGGAAGCACCCTATGTCGATGCTGTCGTGGGCACGAATGACAAGATGGGCATCGTCAACCTGCTCTCGGATGAGGCGCTTCCCCATAGCGAGGGTTATCACTTCGCATCAAGCTACCATCATGATGGCGATCCCATGTCTTATGTGCCAATCATGAATGGTTGCAACAATTTCTGCTCATACTGTATCGTGCCTTACGTCAGGGGCAGGGAGGTCAGCCGCCCCGTGGATGAGGTGATCCGCGAGGTCCTGGCACTGGAGGAGGCGGGAGTCAAGGAGATCATGCTCCTAGGACAGAACGTCAATTCATATTCTTTCCAGGGTGTGGATTTCCCAAGACTGTTGAAAGAGGTGGCTGAAGCTGTCCCACGCATTGAGTTCATACGCTTCGATTCCCCACATCCCAAGGATTTCAGCGAAAACCTTGTGAAGGTGATTGATGATCATATGAACATCTGCCGCCATATCCACCTGCCCATGCAGTCAGGTTCATCAAGGATCTTGAAATTGATGAACCGCAAGGCGGGCAGGGAGGACTTCTTCCGCCTGGTCGACCTGATCCGTGCGGGAATCAAGGATGTCAGCTTCTCAACTGATGTCATGGTCGGTTTCCCGACAGAGACAGAGGAGGAGTACGAGGAGACATTGAGCGCGATGGAGCGTCTTTCCCCGATCGAGGCCTTCATGTACTACTACAACGAGCGTGAAGGCACCCCTGCCGCCAGGATGGATGGTCAGATTGACGAGGAGGTCAAGACCGCCCGTCTTGAGCGCCTGATTGATGAGCAGCTCAAACGTGCATCCCGTTTGAAGAGTGCCTACATCGGTCGGAAGGTCCGTGCGCTTGTCACTGGCGTGACCCGTGACGACAGCACGGCCATGCTGGCCCGCGATGAGCACAACTGCATGACAGCCTTCCATCCAACACATCCTGTCGGGCCAGGTGATGTCGTCGATCTTGAGTTGGAAGCCCTCAAGGGCAATACGTTCACAGGGAGGATGTTGTGATGGACAGCTACCGTGAGGATGAAGCTCTCTTCAAAGAGAAGTTCGAGCGTTTCAAGGAGATTTATCCCAAGGATGGGCGCGTGGCTGTCTTCACAGGCGCTGGTGTCTCAACCCTCTCCGGCATCCCTGATTTCAGAGGCAGCCACGGTGTCTATAACTCACCCTGGCATGGCCTCAGTGTGGAGGAGGTCCTCTCATTGGACTTCTTCTACGAGCATCCAGAGGTCTTCTACGCCTGGGCTGAGGAGGTCTGGTACCATCTTGAGGATTATGAACCGAACATCGTCCACAAGGCACTGGCGAAGCTGGAGGCGGAGGGTATGATGGGCTTTGGCCTTTTCACACAGAACATAGACTTCATGCACCAGAGGGCAGGGAGCAAGAGGGTCTATGAGCTGCATGGCTCCGCAGCCACAGCCTATTGCACCAACTGCCATTCCTTCCACAAGTATGAGGAGATCGCACCAATTGTCAGGGAAGGGAAGGTGCCACGCTGCAGCCAGTGTGGTGGCCTGATCAAACCAGACATCGTGTTCTACGGAGAGGCGCTCTCCTCAAGTGTGATCCGCCAGGCTGAGATCTCATTCTCTCAAGCGTCACTTGCCTTGGTCATGGGGAGTTCCCTGACAGTCTATCCTGCCGCCGCCTTCCCTCGGCTTACGAAGATGAGTGGCGGGAAGACCGTGATCATCAACGCCCAGCACACCGATCAGGATGCTGATGCCACCCTCTGTTTCAAGGACCTTGGTCAATTCTCACAAGCCTTGCTTGACTGGTTGACTTGATATAGTGAAGTAAGGCGCATGCTTGGTTGCTGATGTCATTGAGATGGGAAAACGAAAGACAGCGTGGCCTTTGAACCACGCTGTCCTTGTCGTGGAGGTGAGGAGATTCGAACTCCTGTCCTACCGGGGCATCCTGAAGCGTCTACAGAGCTTAGCCACAGCGTTCAAATCTCCTGGATGGGCTACATGGTGTGGCGCACGTTCCCTTCCAGCAGCCGCTTGATCTCCCCCTCAAGGCGCGGCGGCAAGAGGGGCGAGGCTCCCTGAGGTGTCGGACAGCCTTGGGCGGGAACCGGACCCTTGGCGCCGTGCTCAGACACTACGATTAGGCAGCGAGAGCGAATGCTTCGTCAGAGACGTACTCGTCTTCTTTCTTGGCAGTTGATTGTTTTGATAGTTTTACAAGTTGTCGCTTGGCCTGCAGCCCCAGACCTGCTCTGCCGGCAGTCGAAACCGGTACACCCCCGTGTGACCAGCTGTCTGGTGTTGAGGAATATAACAAGGGGAAGGGAGGAAATCAAGTGGAGGCCTTGATTGCCTCCCGCCTGAATGGTTACTTTCCATCTTGTATGGACGACAACAGGATATCAAGGACGACAATGAAGCTCAGGGCGGCCCTGCTGCGCCTCCTCGAGGATGGGAAGATCGAAGACATCAGTGTCACGAAGCTCTGTAGTGAGGCAGGGGTGGGCCGCAACACCTTCTATGCCCACTACCACTCGCCATCAGATGTCCTGGAAGGTATCGAGCTTGAGTTGTTGGACAGGATGATGGAGACCTTGTCGAAGGTCGAGGCGGCCTCAATGGACCTTCAGCACTTTGTCAATTCCATACTGCGCACAGTCGATGCCAACCGCAGCATATGCACCCTCATCCTCAGACAGGGCAGGAGCCGCTTCATCACTGGAATCATCGATTATCTTGAGACTCCGACGCTCTCGGCCTGGGTTGGGGCGGGGATGAGCCCTGTCGAGGCGGAATACACCTACCACTACTGTGTCTCAGGCGCCCTTGCCGTCCTGGAGCACTGGGTCATGAGTGGCTGCTCCCTGCCTGTGGAGGATGTGTCTCAGATGATGAGCCGCCTGATCGACAGTGGCAGCGCCAGCCCTGTGAAACGCTATCAGTAACCGAGGGAACGCAGTTCGCGTCCCTGCTCGCGCTTCAGGTCACGCTCCTTGATCGCGGCCTTCTTATCGTAGGCTGCCTTGCCTCGTGCCAGGGCTATCTTCATCTTCACAAGGTTGCCTTTGAGGTAGATCTCAAGAGGTACGATCGTCATGCCCTTGGCTTCTACCTTGCGGCGGAACTTGCGGATCTCCTGGCGATGGGCGAGGAGGATCCTCTTGCGGTCACCCTGGTGGTTGAACACGGAGCCCCCATGGCTGTAAGGCTGGATGATGAAACCTATGAGCACGAGCTGTCCGTCTTTTATCTCGACATAGCTGTCGGAAAAGGAGCACCTGCCCTCCCTGACGCTCTTCACCTCGGTCCCGACCAGTGAGATCCCACACTCGAGCTCTTCGATGATCTCATAATTGAACCAGGCCTTCTTGTTGCGCTGTATGCTCTTGAAGTTTTCCTTTTCAGCCATGTCAAAGCTCCCTGACAAGGCGGAATCCCGCCCAGTCACTTGTGACATCCCGCCTCATGACGCCAACTGTGTCAGCCGTTACCTCATCGGGGTTGTTGATATAGCTTCCCCCCTTGACGATGATGTCGGCCAAGGGCAGCTGTGATGCATCGAAAGTCTCTCCACAGAGGCGGCCCAGTGGGACATAGGCGGATGAGGTGAATTCCCACAGCCCGCCCATCATCATGGCGGGGGAGGAGGTGTCGCTTGCATTGACAGCCAAGGATGAGCTCCAGGGCCTGCCGGATGCACAAGCCGCTGCCAGCTGCCACTCGGCCTCGGTGGGGAGGCGGTAGCTTGCCCCTGTCTCAGCGCTCAGCCACTGGCAATAGGCGAGAGCGGCGTTGTAAGAGATGTTCCTGACTGGCGTTGATGAATGGGCCCAGGTCGTAGGATTGACTCCTGCGAGGTAATACTCGTCGACCATGCCATCCTGTACGAGCTGGTCCTTGTTGGACTTCGCCCAGTAGGGGTTGGCTTCCATGAAGAGCGCCCACTCGTACTCGCTGACAGGCTGATGGGCGATTTCAAAGGCCTCTGTCGTCACCTCTACAGGCAGGGTGGCCATGCCTTCGATGTCCTGGGCGCCGTTCCTGCCGATTGTGAAGCCTGCCTCTTCAAAGCGGTGCCAGCCGTCCGAGTAGCTGTGGACAGGAACAGGTTGGTTGATTGTGATGTCGCTGGCTGGCAAGCTGCCTTCGACCAAGCCACGGATCCTGCTGATGTCGATGTGGCCATAAGAGACCCCTGCCGCATCAAAGGCGGCCATGGCGGCTTCCAGGTCGTCAAGCAGCGTGCTGTTGGCCGCATAGAGGGCGAGGGTGGGGAAGTCAGCAGAGACATCATCAATGCCGAGTGCGATGATATCCCCTGCATAGGCTGTATAGAGGGGCGGGATGTTGTAGCCCTCTGGGGTCGAGGTGAGTCCTGAGTAGGCCACGAGCTGTTTGAATGTGTCGCTGTATACGCCCGCATAGACAGCCGAAGTGTCATCAAGTGGGACTTCGACAGTCATGCCAGGGCGGCGCAAAAGCGTCGCGAAGACCGGATGGTCGACTTCCAAGGTCCCTGATGAGATTTCAATCCCGTTCTTGATGTAGCTCACCTCATGCCGGCCTGAGCTGATGAAGCAGGCACTGCCCTCTGTGGAGCCAATGTAGGTCCCATCGACGATGACCCCGACTTCTGAGAGCTGGCTCTCGAAGTCGACGAGGCGGCCCCCCTTGACGATGCCTGGCAGGAAGAAGACCAGGAAGACAATCAGGATGGCCGCTATTATCAAGGAGATGAATATATATTTGCCAGGACGCATGCCGAAGAGCCTTGGCAGCTCGACGGGTTCGACGTCCATTAGTTCTTTCTTACGCATGGTCGAGGCAAGGGTAATCATCATAGGTGCCTATTGTCAACTTGAACGTGCTCGTGATAGTTTTCCCTGCATGGAGAAAGTCTATGCCTTCCTTGAAGCGAAGGCGGTCAAGCATCTGACGAAGCGCAAGGCCTTGAAGGCCACTGAAAAGGCAAGGAAGAGGACCATCCTGTCGGAGCTCTGGTCCTGGGTCGATGCCTTCCTCTTCGCCATCGTCGCCGTCCTCCTGATCAACCAGTTCCTCTTCCAGCTCTTCGTGATCCCCTCCCCATCGATGGTCGATACGATAGAAGTCGGGGACCGTGTCGTCGTGAGCAAGATGAGCTATGGTACCGAAGCCTATCCATCTGGACCTAAGATCTTCGATTCGACGAAGCACGTGGTCCGCGATGACATAATCACATTCTATAATCCTGAGTACGAGTCCAAGGGACCTGTCTTCGACATACTTTCCCAGATTGTCTACATGGGTACGCTCTCCCTGGTCAACATCGACCGCAACGCTGATGGCAGCATCGCAGAGCGCCTCTTCGTGAAGAGGGCGGTCGGCTTCCCCGGTGACCGCGCCTGGTTCGATGATGGCAACCTCATGATCCGTCCTGCGGGTTATGCCGAGGCGGTCCTCGAAGCACTCTTCCGTGAGGAGAATGGACTTTCCCAGCAACCTCAGCGCTCGATCGATCCTGAGTATTACACCGCCCAGGACGCCTGGGCCCGGCTCTATGCCCTCCAGGAGTCAGGGATCGGCCAGGCGCCGAACCATCTGATCCAGGACTACTCGGCGCTCTCTTCTGCGAATTACCCAGGCGACCGTTATGCCTTCGAGGAGCAGAGGACGCTCTACTCGACCCTGATCGACCCATCCGACGTCGAGGCACGTTCAGCCGCCTCCCGCTACAGAGCAGGCATCTATGTCCCGGAGGGGTACGTACTACCTCTTGGTGACAACAGGGACAACTCTCATGACGGCCGTTATTTCGGACCTGTCAGCGAGAAGGACATAAATGGCCGTGTCCTCTTCCGCTTCTGGCCTCTTGGGAGGATAGGTGGCCTTGATTGAGCCCTTCGAGGCGGTTGACCATTCAAAGCCGCTCTCCCTCTACATCCACGTACCCTTCTGTACGACCAAGTGCGGCTACTGCGCCTTTTACTCCCTGCCCTGCAAGGCCTGGGAAGGTGCAGTGCTCGACGACTATTCTGAAAAGCTCCTCGCCCTCGTCAAGGAAGCGGCCTCCCTCTGGGACCGCCCCTTCAAGACCATATACATAGGAGGTGGCAACCCAGGCCTGCTTGGACCTGGACGGCTGGCTTCCATCATCGAGGCAGCATCGGTCCATGGTGAGGCTGAAGAGGTCAGCTTTGAAATCAATCCAGAGACACTGGATCCTTCATTCGAAATCCTGATGTATGGACTGGCCTCAAGGGTCTCCGTGGGGGTGCAGAGCTTCAACCCAGACCATTTGAAGACGCTTGGACGTAACGCTTCACGCCAGGACGCCCTGCATGCCCTCGACCTGCTTTCGACATTCAGGGCCCGTCATGGAATCCGCTTCAACGCCGACCTTATGACGAACATACCGCGTCAGACGCTTGAAGATGCGATGGACGATGTCAGGACGCTTTCCAGCTGGGACCCTGACCATATATCCCTTTATTCGCTGACGATGGAGGAGGGGACGGCGCTGGCTGCCACCGAGGAGCCTCTTGGTGAGGACGAGGAGGCTGACCACCTCTATTCCCTCTGGTCCTTGCTGGACAGCCTTGGCTATAGGCGCTACGAGGTCAGCGCCTTCGCCCGCCCTGGCCGGGAGTGCGTCCACAACCAAGTCTACTGGTCACTGGGACAGTACCTCGGACTAGGTCCGACAGCTGAGTCCTCGCTTGGGTGGAAGACAGTGACATCTGCCCGCCAGGCTGGCAGTCTTGAAAGCTGGCTTTCATCTCCAGGTGCATTCACGGGCACCGTCCTCGCAAGAGGCGAGGTGGCTGAGGAGCTGCTGCTCACGGGCCTTCGTACGACGCGCGGCCTTGACAAGGAGGCTTTCCATGAGCGCACTGGGACAAGCTTCGATGACTTGCTCCAGAAGGCCTTTGGGGAGCTGGATCCGAAGCTGTATGATGATGGGCGTCAATTCTTTTCGCTGACACAAGATGGTACCATGGTCAGCGACCGTGTCATCCTCTCCCTCGCCCTGGCCTTGGATCAGTTGACAGCAGATTTTCCTTTGTGATAGCGTAATCAGCGTTCTGAGAAACAATCAATCAACAAGCATAAGAGGTTATAATGTCAGGCCATAGCAAATGGGCAACCATCAAACACAAGAAGGGGCTTGCTGACGCCAAGCGCGGTCAGAAGTTCACAAAGCTGATCAAGGAGATCACAGTCGCCGCCAAGATGGGCGGTGGTGATCCTGATTCCAACGCACGTCTGCGCACAGCCATCCTCAAGGCCCGTGCTGAGAACATGCCCAAGGACAACATCGAGCGTGCCATCAAGAAGGCAAGTGGTGAAGACGCCAACACGACCTTCTACGAACTGACCTATGAAGGCTATGCACCTGGTGGGGTTGCCATCATCATCGATACCCTGACTGACAACAAGAACCGTACCGCTGCTGATGTCAGGAGCACATTGACCAAGCTTGGTGGTTCGCTTGGTGCCACAGGCTGTGTCTCCTACATGTTCCAGACGAAGGGTGTGATCACCTACGATGGGACCAAGTACACTGAGGACCAGATCTTCGAGGCCGCTCTTGAGAACGGTGCAGAGGATGTCAGCGCGGATGGTGATGTGATCGAGGTCACGACTTCCGCCGCCGACTTCGCCTCCGTCCTCGAGGCCATGCAGGCAGCTGGTTTCGAGCAGGACAGCGCCGATGTCAACAAGATCGCTGATACGACAGTCTCCCTCGACAAGGAGAAGGCTGCCAAGGTCATGAGGATCGTCGAGCGCCTTGAGGACCTCGAGGATGTCCAGCAGGTCTCCACGAACCTCGACCTCCCTGATGATTACGAAGAGGAGTAAGTCTTGATCATACTCGGAATCGATCCGGGACTTGCGAATACGGGCTGGGGCGTCATCGAAGCAGATGGTGGGCGCTACCGGCCCATTTCTTATGGTGTGGTCAGGACGGAAAGTGGTGGGGAACTGCCCAAGAGGATCTCGCTGATCGCATCAAGCGTGGGGCGGATCGCCCGTGAGTACGCCGTCCAGGCGGTGGCGATGGAGGATATCTTCTTCGCCCAGAACATCTCATCATCGATTTCTGTCGCCAAGGTCATTGGTGCCGTGACCCATGAATGCCTCACACTTGGTCTTGAGGTGTGTTACTTCACACCACTGCAGGTCAAGATGGCGATCACAGGCATGGGCAGGGCGGACAAGAACCAGGTCCAGCAGATGGTGATGAGGCTGTTGAAGCTTGACAAGCCTCCACGTCCTGACCATGCGGCTGATGCCCTTGCTGATTGCATAACCTATGCGATCAATGCAAGTACGATGGCGAGGATGAAAGGAGCACTCAAATGATCAATGCGCTCAATGGCACCATAGTCGAAGCCTCTGATGGACGTCTTGTCATCTGCGTCTCAGGCATCGAGTTCAACCTCGATGTCAGCTCGGAGTGCGTCAGGGCCTTCGCGCCGAAGAAGGGTACAGGTGATGTCGTGCGCGTGCTCACCGTCTACACCTCATCCGAACATGCACAGAACATCTACGGCTTCAAGGATGAGCGCGAAAGGGAGTGCTTCATCGAGTTGACCAAGGTCCCTGGACTGGCGGGGAAGGGGGCCTTGAAGATCCTCAGCTCGATCAGTGTCGATGACTTCGTCCAGGCCCTCGACAGGCGTGATGTCTCCCGCCTCTCGAAAATCCCCGGGGTTGGCAGCAAGACAGCGCAGAAGCTGATCCTCCAGCTGCGCAACACCTTGGTCTATACTGATGATGAACCAGGAGACCGTGCATCAGCGTCTGGTTACAACGCCTCGTCCTTCGATGATGTGGTAGAATCCTTCGTGGGCATGGGCTACGATAAGAAGGCCGTCCTCAAGGCCCTTGAGCGCATACTGGCCAAGGAGGCCAAGGTGATCGAGGGCTTGGACCAGGAGGCGGCTGAGAACCATATTTTCCCATTGTTGCTCAGGAGCCTTTGATGAGAGAAGAAGACGATGATGACTTCCTGCCAGGTGAGAGCCCTGTCGCAGTGACATTCCAGGCAGGTGACGAGAAGAACGAGAATGTCCTCCGTCCCCAGCTGCTTGCTGATTTCCAGGGCCAGGCCCAGTTGAAGGAGAACCTTTCTGTCTTCATCCAGGCTGCGCGGGACAGGGGTGAGCCTCTCGACCATACCTTCCTGATCGGGCCTCCCGGACTGGGTAAGACGACCCTGGCCTCGATCATCGCCAATGAGATGCACAGCGAGCTGAGGATGACGAGCGCACCTGCGCTTGAGAAGCCCAAGGACCTAGCAGGCATCCTCACCAACGTCACTGAGAATTCAGTCTTCTTCATTGATGAGATCCACCGCCTCCGCCCTGCGTTGGAGGAGATGCTGTATATCGCGATGGAGGATTACGAGATCGACTGGGTCATCGGCACGGGTCCGAACGCCAGGACGATGAGGATCCCACTGCCGAAGTTCACCTTGATTGGTGCCACTACGAAGGCGGGTGCCGTCTCAACACCCTTGAGTGAACGTTTCGGTATCACAGGACATCTGGAATACTATAAGCCAGAAGAGCTGAAGCAGATCATCCAGCGTTCCGCCGGCATACTCGACTGTCCAATCGATGATGATGCGGCAGAGCTTCTTGCCCGTTGTTCACGTGGCACCCCTCGTATCGCGAACAGGTTGTTGAAGAGGCTCCGTGATTTCGCCGCAGTGATGAAGGATGGCCGGATCGACACTGACACTGTCCGCTACGGTCTCCAGCGCCTGGGAATAGACGGCCAGGGACTCGAGAAGCAGGACAGGGCCATACTGCGGACGATCATCGACTTCTATGGTGGTGGTCCTGTTGGTGCCGAGACACTCTCGATCTCGGTCGGCGAGGCTGTCGAGACGCTTGAGGATTTCTATGAGCCTTACCTGATCCAGCAAGGCTACCTGATGAGGACGCCCCGTGGGCGCACTGTGACACGCAAGGCCTATGAGCTCCTCGGACTTGAATACACCGGAGTGGAGAATGCTGACCAAGGATTACTCTTTTGAGCTGCCTGCGGAGCTGATCGCCCAGGAGCCTGTGGAGAGGAGGGGTGATGAGCGCCTCTTGCACCTCGACAAGGCCACAGGGGCCTGGGAAGACCTTCATATGGCGGACCTGCCGCGCCTGCTCAGGCGTGGTGATGTGCTCGTGATCAACAACTCACGTGTGCGCAAGGCACGTTGCTATGGCATGACGGACAATGATGGCAAGGTCGAGTTCCTCTTCCTCGAGGAGGATGGGGAGGGTGTCTGGAGCGCCATGGTGACCAAGGCCAAGAAGCAGAAAGAGGGCCGCCGCTACCGCTTCCATGACAGGACTGATGGATCCCTCGCCGCCACTGCCCATATCATTGGTACGGCGGAGGATGGGACCAAGAGGGTCGTCTTCGATGAACCAATCGACGAGGACTTCTTCTCCCGTTGTGGCCACGTGCCACTTCCTCCATATATCAAGAGGGAGGATGGCTGGCAGGACGAGGGACGTTACCAGACGGTCTATGCGACGCAGTCCGGTTCTGTAGCGGCTCCGACTGCGGGACTGCACTTCACACCGGAACTGCTTCAGCAGGTACGGGACATGGGCGTGGAGGTCCATGAGGTCACCCTCCATGTCGGTGCTGGCACCTTCCTGCCCGTCCGTAGTGAGAACATAGAAGACCACCACATGCACTTCGAGCGCTGCACGGTCAGCCAGGAGACGGCTGATGCTGTCAACAAGGCGAAGTGTGAAGGGCGCCGCGTCGTCGCTGTCGGTACGACCAGCGTCAGGACGCTTGAGAGCGCAGCTGACAGGGAAGGCCATCTCAGGGCGATGACCATGAGGACTGACATCTTCATCCATCCGCCATACCGTTTCAAGATCGTCGATGCCTTGTTGACGAACTTCCATACCCCAGAGTCGACCCTCCTGATGCTTGTCAGCGCCTTGGCGGGACGTGAGCACATACTGGCAGCTTACAAGCATGCCGTAGAGGAGCGTTACCGCTTCTTCAGCTATGGCGATGCGATGTTCATAGATTGAGGAAAGCTTCGACCTGCCTGGCCTGGCTGTCAGCATCCAACATGCCATCCACCCTGAGGTAGCGCACCCCGGGTGGCAGGGTGGCGAAGACTTCCAGGAATGCGGAACGTACGGCCTTGAGGTATTCGAGCTTGTCGAAGAGCTCCTTCTCATCACCACGTGCCTCGATACGCCTCATGCACTCCTCCACGGGCGTGTCGATGAAGATGATGTGCCCGGGCAGGGGGAAGTCATTGATCGTCTTCAGGAAGTCCATGTCTTCGCTGACTCCCTGGTAGGCAAGTGATGAGTGGAGGTAACGGTCGCCGATGACGACCTGCCCCTCATCGAGTGATTTGAGGATTCCATAGCCGGGGTTGGACAGGTGGTCCTCCCTGTCCGCAGCGTAGAGGAGGGCGAGGGCCTTGGATGAGGTGACCACCCTGTGCTGCAGGACATCACGCACAAGACGTCCGATTGGATTGTCAGTGGGTTCACTTGTCAGCCGGACGGCCTTGCCCTGGGAGGCGAGGCTTGATGCCAGGCGGCGGGCCTGGGTGCTCTTTCCACTGCCGTCAAGGCCTTCGAAAACGATGAAATGGGACAAAAGGGACATATCTCCTCCACAGGAGCGTGCATGATTGCCGGTCCTGGCTGAATGTTTGTATTCTCTGTTGCGTCAGGCTTGGATTATAATACATCGATAGGATTGTCATGAAGTACCATACCACAGCATCGACAATAATCATATCAATACTTGTACTGCTGTGTTTCGCGGTGGTCTCGATGCTGTGCATATTGGGCCTGGGGATTTCATCTCCGGGTCTCATGATCGTCGAGGCGCTCTCCTCGCTCCAAGGCCAGGATGGCCGCCTCTCCCTTTCTTTCGATTCGATGGAAAGGAACCTGTCAGGCCGCATCCAGTTCAATGATGTCACTGTAAGCTGGGATGACGAGGACATCATCGAAGCCGACAGCCTGGTCATCTACCAAGGACCATTCTCCCTGCTCGCTTCATTCATCACGGGTGAGGGCCTTGTGCAGGTCGACATCAACTCGCCACGTGTCGTGCTGGATGGCCTCCTGTCTTCAGGTGGGGGTGGTGGTCATGGAGGAGGCGCCAGTCCCAGCATCGACCAGCTCAACCAGTTCATACAATCGCTTGAGTCCTATGACAGCCAGCTCTCAGGTCAGGCCTGGTACGACCTTGCCTATTCGTTAAACATACATGACCTCGCACTCGTCCTCCCTGTAGGGATCTCAGTCGACGGGGTCAGCATGAACCTCTCGCTTGGTCCGCATCTCGACTTCGAGGGCTTCACGCTTGCGGCTCCTTCCTTCAACCTCGCATTGCAAGGAGTGGATGCCAGGGCCGGTGGTCTTGCCTTCCTCTTCTCCAAGGATGAAGCTGGCTACCATGGATCCCTGAGCCTTGACAGTACAAAGGCCACCTTCGAAGGTGGTTCCGCCAGTCTTGATGACATGGCCCTGCGCATTGATTTCCCCACCTTCGCCGACCTTGACCTCAGACAGCTGCCTGTCATGTTCTCAAGCGGCCATGCCTCACTCAGTTACAACGGCCTCAGCGCCTCCTTCGACACGCTTTCAGCACAAGGAAGGAGGGAGGGTCTGGACATGGTCCTCCTTGGTACCTCGCTCTCTTACGGTGGCTGGGACATCGGCCTGCCGCGCCTTGACCTCGCGGTGGACCCAAGCGGGGGAGGGTTCACGCTTCGTGTACAGTCAAGCGCCGGTCCCAAGTTGGAAGGAGCCGGTGTGAGCATACAGCTCGCAGGACTCAGTGCTTCTGCGGACATCTCATCGGCGCTCACGTTCTCCATACAGAGTACTGACGCATCGCTGTCCGGGCTGGAGGAGGTCAGTGGTGGGACCTACAGCTCGCTCACCAGCAATGACATAAGCATTTCGGGCCAGATGAACAGCCAGGCCCTCTATCTCGAAGGCTCTGCCGACGTGCTCGGCCATGGTACGGGCTTCTTCGACTCAAGCCGGCTTGGGCTTTCCTTCTCAGCCCTCTTCGAAGGTTCGTCATTCAGCCGGGTGGAGCTTGATGTGGACACACTCAGCTTCCAAGGCATGGAAGATGTCTTCACCGCCTCACTCCATTGGACACCTGCAGATGGGCTTTCTGGATCTGCCGCATACGGGGACAGCCTCTCCCTTGACATCGCACATGAGGCGAGGCTGGGCCTTGCAGCCTTCCCGCTTTATGAATTCTCAGCCCTGATTGACAGCTATCTGCCCGCCCTGCATGCGTATATCGGACCTGATACGACAGTGGGTGGTTCGCTTTCACTTTCGCTTGATGGTGACAGCCGTGGAAGCCTGCTTGGCTCACTTGCCTTGGGCTCATTGCACTTCAACGAGTACAGCTTCGGCATCGGCTTGAACCTGGATGCGGACCTTGATGGTGATTTGATATCCATCTCATCGCTCTTGCTGTCGACCCAGTGGGTGCGTCTCAGCTTCACAGGCTCCATCTCGCTCAGCAGCCGGCTGCCGCAGGGCACCTTCGGCATAGACATGACCGACTCCGGCAACAGGGTGCTGAACGTCGACTTCTACTTGGACAATGAGGAGGAGTACTTCTTCAATGCGACGATCCCGGTGTTTGAGAACGGCTGGCTGAGGGGTTCGGTCAATTGGGCCAGGAATGGCCTGATCAGTTCAGCGGGTGAGTTGCGCAGTGGAAGGATGAGCTACCCCTTCGACCTCTCGATCGACCTCTCATCTTCAAGGGCCGACCTGGTCTCTTCTGGATTGAGCGCATCCCTCGACTTCTCGCAGGACCTGGAGTTCAACATCGCATTCAATGACTTCATGCTTCCAGGCTTCAGGGAAGGCGCTGAGACGAGGCTGGATGGATCGTTCAGCTTCGCTTTCGACTTCGCGGCACAGAGCTATCATGGCCATTCGACAGGTTTCAGGATTTCCGCCTTGCCCTTCATCCATAGCCGGCCAGACCTCTCATTCGACCTTGTGCTCGATAACAGCCAGACCCTGGTTGACAACATCAGGCTCTCGGATGAATGGCCTGACCTGACAGGCCAGGCTGTCTACCTGGTCGGCCAGGGACGTTTCGCCATGACGCTTGGCAACAGCGACGAGAGGATCAACCTCTCCCTCGTATTGGACAGTGACGGCTATTCCGGCATACTGACGCTTTCATCGTTGCGGCTTGACCGGTTCGGCCTGCCATCATCCAGGCTCGACACGAGCCTTACAGGCCGCGGGGCCAGTGCTGATGATTTCTCCTTCTCTGGTGCATTGCGCCTTGCTGGAGGAGAGGATGCAGGACGTGCCTACCAGGTGACAGGCGACCTCGTGCTTGACAACAGGGGCTTCACACTGACAGGACTTGGATACAGCACGGACTCACTTTCCATCACCGCTCCAAGCCTCGCATTCGATGCAGGAACAGGCCTCTTTGACGCCTCCTTCCTGATGCACTTCGACAAGGTCAACAGGGACAGGACCTATCCTGTGGATGCGCAGCTGACGTTGAATGCCCAGCTGCCAGCCCATGACAGCCTGGTCGAGACCGTCCTCAGCTTCATGAGTGAAGGGGTTCCACGGATTTCCGCGAGCCTCGGTCTTGACTACCTGGTGATCGACAACGGGATTTCAATCCGTGACCGTAGGATAGGGGCGTCTTATGATGCAGGCAGGATAGACCTCACCGGCGACCTGCTCTCAGGCTGGGTGATGACAGACCCCGTCCGTCTTGACCTTACGATAGCTGACAACGAAATCATCCACGGCCGCCTGCATGGCACCTTCAGCCCTGATGACATCAACATCCAGGCGGATGACCTGCACTTCAACCTGGGCTCGCTTGACTTCCTCTTCCCCAAGCCCCTGGTCGTATTCCACAACCCATCCTGGGTCTACCTTGATGCGATCATCTATGGAAGCATTGATGATACACACATCTATGGCCAGGGTGGCAGCGATGGCTTCGACATGGAGGTCTTCTGGTTGACCGATGCCGTGATCCATGTGGGGGACACCCAGGTGAGCGTCGTCGACAACCATGCTTCGACGAACATGACACCCTTGGTCGTCACTGACAATGACAATGGTGATGTGCACCGTGGCTACGCCATAGCCGAGGCACAGCTCAGCAATGCCAACCTTGTGGACTTCTTCTCGGTCCAGCTCCACATCCCAGAGGGTGAGAGCGTCTTCGTCACCGTGCCCGTGTACAGCTACAACTTCCAGCTGAAGGGCGATGTCACAGGAGATTTCACCATCTGGTCCGACATGGCCAAGATCAACCTCTCCGGGGATCTCATCGTCAACAACTCCACGACCTCGATCGGCATGGATCCACTGCCTGGATGGTGGGGCAGGAGCGGACGCCAGGTGCGCAATGAGTACAGTGTGCACCTTGGATCGAACAACGCCTTCGTCCTCCCTCTTGGCGACAATCCAATCATCCTGGCGTATTTCGACGAGGACCTTGACTTCACCTTCACCTATGACAGCCAGACGAAAGAGAAGGACATGACTGGCACCCTGAGCTTCCGTTCTGGCGAGATCTTCTACTTCCAGAAGAACTTCTTCATAGAGGAGGGCAGCCTCGCATTCCCAGAGACAGGCACCGGTGTGCTCAATCCCCTGATCAACCTCCGCGCCCGCCTCAGGGACTTCAACGAGGACGGGGAGAGGGTCGACATCTACCTGGTCCTCAACAACGCATCACTTGATAATATCAACCCTGTCTTCGAGAGTTCTCCGCAGATGAGGACCGAGGAGATCATGTCCATACTCGGTGCCTCGATCCTGCCAAGCTCCGCCTATGGGACCTCCAGCATGGCCTCGATCGCCTCCATGCTCTCAAGCGGTCTGGACATCCTTGGCCGCACCGGCCTCATCAACACCTCCAGCACAGGTGATGTCGTCAATGTCATACGCGACTCGCTCGGGCTCGACATCTTCTCACTGCACAGCAACATAATCGAGAACTTCCTCCTTGACGCCCTCTTCCAGTCAGGAGGTTCATCCGGTTACCGCTACTCTCCAGTCGCGACCTATCTGAACAACACTTCAATCTACCTTGGCAAGTACATCACGCAGGACATCTACCTGCAGATGCTTCTCAACCTCCAGGCCCAGGACTTCACCTACAACAGGGCGAGTTTCCTGTCGAACGATCTCTCCCTTGACCTCGAGATCTCCCTGGAATGGGAGACGCCGCTTGGCACCGTGACCTTCTTCACGACACCACCGAGCCTCACGCTATTCAGCCTTGTCGACAATTTCGGCATACGCTATACGAAGACGATAGACTTCTGATGGTTTCCCAATGTTTAACATATGTGTGGTTTGGATGTGCCTTGGCTGTCATTGTTGGTTTTTCCGCCACTTTCGAGTATATTGGCCGAAGGAGTTTTCACATGAGAAAGAGATTTGCGCTCGTCTTGCTGGCCATGCTTTGCGCCATTATGCCACTTGCGGCTGACGATACAGCGCCTGTGGAGACGGGCGAGGTGACAGGAGAGGAGGTGGCCACGACCACCCCGGCCCTCACTGGTCAGTGGTGGTACGGGATGACCCTTTCAGGCTTCTCCTTCACCGGACTGCAGAACGTGAGCCAGAGGACTGTCGACAACCTCCTTGACGACTATGCCGGCCTCAGCTATACGGTGGAACTCGAGAACGAGATCAACGACCTCCTTTATTCACAGCCATGGCTGGAATACATAGAAAGCTATGAGATGGTCCTCGACCCAAGTGGCACATCCTTCACGATGCATATCACCTTGCATGAGATCCCGATGGTCACCGCAGTCCTCTTCGAGGGCAACAACGAGGTCAATGCGCGTACGCTGATGGACCAGCAGGACATCGCGGTCGGATCCTATCATTCGCCTGGCCTCCTGAGGGCCAACGCCTCCCTCGTCCAGTCCTACTACCTCTCCCATGGTTATGCCGAAGCCACGGTCTCTGTGCGTAGTGAGATCAACGAAGCGGACAACACGGTCTCTGTAATCTATACGGTCTCGGAAGGGCCCCAGTACAAGATCAGCTCAATCAACTTCACAGGCCTGTCCGCTTTCACGGAGCGCCAGCTCAAGGGCGAGATGCAGTCCAAGGAGCGCAGCTTCTTCCGCTCCGGCAACTTCGTCGCCTCCACCATGGATGCGGACATCCAGACCCTGGTCAACTATTACTACGACAATGGCTATGTCGATGTGCAGATTGATGGCTACACGCTCGAGGATGTGACAGTGGAGGGGGACCGTTACCATATGGTCGCTGTCAACATCGACATCAACGAAGGCAGCCAGTGGTTGATGGGTACGATCACTTTCTCTGGCAACAGCGTGGTCAGCGATGAGCAGATCCAGGGCGCCATCCACCTGAGGGAGGGTGCTGTCCATAACTCAAGCGAGGTCACGGCCCAGATCCAGGAAATCGCATCCCTTTACTACAACGATGGCTACATCCAGACGATGATCAACCCCACGATGACGCGTAATGAGGATACCCACACGATTGATTATCACTTGACAATCCAGGAGAGTGGGCAGTCCGTGATCGAACGTATCGTCATCACAGGCCTTACGAAGACCAAGCCCTATGTCCTTGAGCGTGAGCTCGAGCTCCAGGTTGGTGATGTCTTCAGCCAGGCGGCCCTGCAGCGCTCAGCCTTGAACATCCTCAACACAGGTATCGTAAGCGACATCGCCACCGGCCTTTATCAAGGACAGTCTGAAAACGGTGTCGTCCTTGAGATCGCAGTGGAGGAGGGCAGCCAGATGCAGCTCCAGTTCGGTGCGACCTTTGGTGGTACTGTCGACGGCTTCCCTGTCTCGGGCTTCCTCCAGTGGTCGGACACCAACCTCTTCGGTACAGGACGCGACCTTTCAATCTCCACGACACTCTCTCCGGACACCCAGGCCATCTCGCTTTCACTTTACGATGGATGGGTTGGGGACCGTCGCTGGTCGAACGGGATTTCGCTCTCCTTTGAGCGCAACAGCAACAGCCATGTGCTCCAGCGTGGAACAGGATCAGGCTACTACCGTGGTTATGACACGGAGAGCACTACCTATCCGCTTGGTTTCACCTCCAATTCATCCTGGCAGGCTGCTGATGAGCTGACGAGTGCCTCCGAGGACCTGATGAGTTACAACTTCCTCTCGTTCTCGCTGTCCTACACGACGGGATACACCTTCAACTTCGCTCCTGGCGACCTCTCCCTGTCCGTCGGACTGTCGCTTGGCCTCTCACGCGCCTTCTATGACAACAACTATGATCCCTTCGAATGGATCATCATGAAGTACCACGAAGGCTGGCAGTTCTCGAACTCCCTGTCCTTCAACCTGAGCTGGGATGGACGCGACCTGATTGAGAACACGACACGTGGCTACCTGCTCTCGCTGGGTTACACCTATGCTGGAGGTATCCTGGGTGGCCTGTCCAACTATAACAGGCTCAGCATGTCAGCAGCGGGTTATGTACCTCTCTTCACCTATGTCAATGATGAGGGCCAGTCAAGCAGCCTTGTGCTTTCCGGCACGACCTCGCTTGGCCTGATGCTGCCACAGTACTGGAATGACAAGGACAGCGAGGGCTGGGACTGGTACTCTGCGGACAGGGGTGCGACACGCTACGAGATGCTCTACCTTGATGGCATGAACACCGGCCGTGGGTTCTCGACAAAGCTCTGGCAGAGCATACTCTGGCATAATGAGGTGGCGCTGTCTTATCCAATCGTGCGCAACATCCTGAACTTCGAGGCCTACATATCTGCTGATGGCGCCAACGAGTACCTCTCAGGGCTCAAGGGCCTGGGCGACATGCACTGGTATTTCTCCACTGGTTTTGGTATCAAGCTCAAGATCAGCGGCTTCCCACTTGGCCTCTACTGGGTCAAGACAGCTGAGTTCAATGACGGGGATTTCTGGTTCAACAATGGCGGTGTGCTTGGTGGATCGATCGTCCTCGCCATAACGACCTCGATTTATTGACGGTGTCAGATGGCTGGATCGAAGAGGGGTGGTGGACCCACCCCGATGATGAAACAGTATTTGGAAGTGAAGAGCGCTCATCCTGATGATGTGCTCTTCTTCCGTCTTGGTGACTTCTATGAGATGTTCGGTGAGGATGCCATGGAAGTCAGCCGCCTGCTGAACCTCACGCTGACCCATCGTGGTGACCAGCCGATGTGTGGGATCCCCTATCATGCGGCCAAAAGTTATCTGAAGAGGCTTCTGGACGCAGGGCGCAAGGTCGCGATCTGCGAGCAGCTCTCGCTTCCAGAGAACTCAAGGGAACTTGCCAAGCGTGAAGTCATCCAGGTCTATTCCCCTGGCACTGTCGTCGATGATGAGTTCCTCGACAGCCATCGTGACAACTTCGTCCTCGCGCTGGACATCGTGAAGCAGTCCTGCGCCACAGCCTTCGCAGATATCTCATCAGGTGCCTTCTATTGCAAGCTGTTCCCCCTCAAGGACCTCCAATCAAGCCTTCCCGGCCTCCTTTCGACCTGGTCCGTGAGTGAGGTCCTTGTCCCGGATGACCTGTACTTCACAGATTCTTCAGTGCGGTCCATGCTCGACCAGTCAGGGGCAGGTGTCACCAAGCTGCCTGCCTGGGACTTCTCTGTGAAGGCAGGTCGCAAGGCATTGGAGGAACAGTTCTCAATGGAGGGCACGGCCGCCTTCGGCCTGTCTGGGGACGATGTCGTCCTGCGTCCCATCGGGGCCCTGCTGAAGTACCTCAGGGACATGAGCCACAGCAGCCTGCCACAGATCAGCAACCTGCGCGTCCTGACGGACGAGGGGTACATGCTGATTGATGAGTCCTGTGAGAAGAACCTGGAACTTGTACGTTCCCTCCAGGGAGGCTCCGCCTATACCCTCCTGAGTGCGATTGACGAGACACGCAGCGCTGCAGGCAGCCGCCTCCTGAAGGAGTTCATACTCCATCCACTGTGTGACAAGAGCGCCATCGAGGAGCGTCAGGGCTGGGTCACACGTCTTTACGATGACATTGATGAGCGCAATAGGATAAGGGAGCTGCTTTCATCTTCCTCAGATCTTGTGAGGATTACCTCGAAGCTAGAGATGGGCCGCTCTGTCGTCCGTGACCTGATTGCGATCAAGGAATCCTTAAGCGCCTTCTTCTCACTCGTATCCAGTGATGAGTGCTACCTCTCCCTGCTCGAAGACTCGCTGGTTGAACCAGGACGACTGGTCTCCCTCGCTGATACGATAAGCCGTGCGATCAATCCTGAATGCACAAATGCCGACAAGGCCCTCTCTGTCATCCTCCCTGGCTTTGATGGGAAGCTGGATGAGCTCAAGGGCCTGCATGACAACAGCTCGACCCTCCTAGCCGGTTATCTTGAGAAAATCAAGGCTGAGAGCGGGATCAACCTGTTGAAGATAGGGGAGAACCGCATCATCGGTGTCTATCTGGAGGTTCCGAAAAGCCAGCTGGACAAGGTCCCTGAGGGTTTTGTCCGCCGCCAGACCCTTGTTGGAGGAGAGCGTTTCACGACAGCTGAGCTCTCGGAACTCGAGGAGAGGATAAACAGCGCTGAAAGTGCGGCAGCCGAACGTGAGAAGGAGATTTACAACAGCATCGTCAAGGAAGCCTGGTCGCTTCGCAAGGACCTCGCCCTTGTCGGACGCCTCTTCGCCCTCCTGGATGTCTATCAGTCCTTCGCCCATGCAGCCGCCCTGCATGCTTATGTGAAACCGGAAATCATGGAGGAGGGGGAGCTGGAGATCATCGACGGACGCCATCCTGTTGTCGAACAACATATCGCATCATCGTCCTTCGTCAGGAACAGCTTCTCCTCTGCCAAGGCACGCTTCGCCCTGATCACAGGACCCAACATGGCAGGTAAGTCAACCTATCTGAGGCAGACCGCCTTGATCACGTTGATGGCCCATATAGGGTCCTACGTGCCTGCATCCAGTGCCAGGATTCCACTGACCGACAGGATCTTCTGCCGCGTTGGTGCATCCGACAACCTCGCCAGGGGTGAATCTACCTTCTTGGTCGAGATGCAGGAGGCTTCCTTCATCCTGCGCAGCGCCACAAGGCGCAGCCTTGTCATCATGGATGAGATCGGCCGTGGAACCTCGACCCAGGATGGCATGAGCATAGCCTATGCTGTGATGATGTACCTCCTGGAGCTTGGTCCTGTGACGCTCTTCGCAACCCACTATCATGAGCTCACGATGATCGACACCAGCGCCATGCAGCTCCTGACGCTTGAAGTCAGCCAGGACAAGAGTGGCATCGTCTTCCTGCGCCGTGTCATCGAAGGCGTGGCCAAGAGCAGTTACGGCCTGCATGTCGCGAAGCTCGCCGGCATCCCGTCCTCTGTCATCCGCATGGCCTCAGCCTTCCAGAAGCGCCATTTCGCAGACTATGACCTTGGACGGGAAGGGGAGCAGCTCGACCTCTTTGTCGACACCTCCACTGTGGACAACAGCGCACTCGACTCGATCATCGACGAGCTTATGGACTTCGATGTCTCCACATCGACACCCCTCGAGGCCTTGGTCAAGCTCGGCAAGCTCCAAGAGGATGCCCGCTCCCTGAAGAACCCTGGATGAACAAGACTCCCCGCCATTGCTGGCGGGGAGGAGTCTAAACGTAGAGATGTGTCATCAGTTTGGCCAGACCAGCCTTCGATCATTGTACTTGTACTCACAAGTCGATGGATCCTCACTTGATAAACCAATTCCTGATCCATCTTTGTTGTCTACAGTCAAGTCAACAGAGAGGATGCCTGCCCTGGATCTTGGTTCGGCCGATATGTCAAGTACACAAGTTCCATTGATGTTTGTTGTCCTTGTTTCTGTTTCATCAGCATAGACCTCGATTTTGAAATTGGTGAATTCCACAGTCCATGCTGAACCAGATGTGTTTGACCAAGTAACACCTGCTGGAGGATTTGTGGTGTGGCCATCTGCCAAGTCTGACTGTATTTCTTTCAACTTGTAGATGATTGCCTCGACGCTAGCAGCATCGAATGGATTGCTCGCAGGAATAGAGTCGAGGTCCATGGCGATTAGATTGATATGGCCAATGATTTCTCCATCATATAATGGGATCATGATGACTCCATCATCAGTCCTCGTCCAATATTCCTCAGATTCTGCGCTTGGCCCATCAGAATCCATGTATCGCAGATACCAGACATCATCACTCGCAGCTTGTTGGAGGAGGTTCGAATAGCCGCTTGTAGACTCTGGATCGTCAAGAGTGTAATCGCCATAGATGTAACGCTGTGTCAGGTTGTCATCTGAGACAATAATGTATGTAATCACCTCAACACCATACTGGTCAGACATGTCATACAAGAATGCTTTACCAGAAATCCAGTCTGGGGCATGCAGGCCGTCTGTCCCGAGAGAGGTCAGCGTGCTGGGATCGACAAGCCCAGGTCTTGAAGGCCACTCGGATTCTGGAATGCTTGTGCAATATGCAGGCTGGAAAACAGGAGTGCCTTCGTTTTGCACGGAAGTGAAAAGGATGTCCTGTCCTTGTTTTGAGATGAGGAAGACGTAGTGGTCCGTCGAAGTCAGCTCGTCTGTATCCAGCGTTCTACGCTCCTCTGTCATCTCCAGGTAGTAATGCTGGTTGCTCGACCACTGCCCTGTGATTGTCACAGTGATTTTGTTGTACTCATTCTCCTGTGATACAGGTAGTCTCTCCTCAGGTTCAGAGAACATGTTCCCTGTAACCATGACTCCAAGGATGTTGTCCCTGGTGTCATTCGCCCTGATAAACATGTCACTCCCCATCATCTCAAACGCATATGGACCGTTGAACCAGGAGGGGAGTACAACAGATTCTGTATCTCTTTCATCTTCTGCCTTGAATCTCATCTGTGCGAAGGTGATTGGAAGCACCAGGTCGCTGTCATCCACCATGCTGTATTTGACGGGGCTTTCATCTATTGTGACTGTGAGATCGATGCCGGAGCTGGTCTTGATCATGTCGATCTTGGTTTCTACTTCGGTCCTCAGCGTGACTGTATAGGCGCTGTCGCTTCCCCTCTGATTGAGGATCTTGTAGTCGCTGCCACCAAGCAGGAATCCCATGGCATCAACGTAGGCTCCTTCCGATGGACTTATCCAGAGTTGGAAATCATCTGCTTTGACATCGACGATGAATGTGACATCGGAACCCTGGAAATCCATGTTTCCGGAGAATGTGCGGTCCGCAAGCCAGGATGGAACATTGATTCCCTCTGTCCCAAGGTCAGTCATTCCATCAGAGACTGTGACCGTACAGGTGGCACTCTTATCTCCAGCTGTAGCTGTGATGCTTGCTTCACCCTCGGCAAGGGCTGTGACGATTCCGTCCTCGATGCTTGCAACAGTATCGTCAGAACTTGTCCATGTGACAGTCTTGTCAGTCGCGTTCTCTGGAAGGACCGTGGCTGTCAACCTTGTGTTCTCACCGATGACAAGCTCAAGGCTGTTCCTATCAAGCGTGATCGATTCAACGGGAACCGCCCTGACTGTGATGGTGCAGCTTGCACTGATTTCCTCATTAGAGACAGAGGTCGCTTTAATCGTGGCTGTTCCAATTCCATGTGTCGTCACACGTCCATCATCAACAGAGGCGATGCTGTTGTTGGAAGAGGACCAGGAAACCCTCTTGTCAGTCGCCCCCTCTGGTTCGACAGTGGAAATAAGCTCGACAGAGTCCCCGATGAAGACTTCTACATCTGTTTCATTCAATGTGATTCCAGTCACTTCGATAGGAGTGACAGTGACTGTGACACTGTCAGACTTGCCACCATTGACAGCTGTGACTGTGATGACCGCATCCCCAACGTCTACTGCATTTACAGTACCATCTGCTGTTACAGTTGCGACTGCTTCGTTGGACGAAGACCAGGTGACAGAGGTCAGGGCGTCTTCTGGTGAAACAGAGTAGGTGAGCTGCTGGCTTCCTCCAATCTCAAGATTGATGTTATCAGCTCCCTCGATTGTGATGCTGTCAACAATAGAAGCCGCATTACCAAGCACCGTCACTTCACACTCAGCAGTGAACACCTGCTCTTCAACTGTGATCGATGCCGTGATTGTGACAGGACCTTCTGATATGGCTCTCACGAGACCACTTTCAGAAACACTTGCAAGTGTGTCATCAGAAGACGTCCACACTATGGTTCCTTCGAAAGTGGCGTCAGCTGGCTGCACGGAAGCTGAGAGCTGGAACGTCGCACCCTTCTTGAGCTGAAGTTCTGCGTTGCTGATTGAAAGACCTGTGACAGGAACCGGGGCAGGGGAGACTGTGACTGTGCAAGAATCCGTCTTACCATTTCCAGTCACGACTGTAATGACAGCAGTTCCTTCTGCGACTGCTGTGACAGTACCATCCTGGGAGACGGAGGCGATTGAGGAGCCTGTGCTATGCCATTCGAGGATATCAATAGCATCCTCCGGTGTCATTGTCGCAATGAGTTTGACTGTTTCTCCGACTGTCAGATCCAGGGTTTCCTTGTCAAGGCTGACAGATTCAGCTTTCACTGGATCTTTTACAGTGATGGTGACCGAGTCTGTCTTGCCACCTGCTGTTGCCGTGACAGTGGCTTGCCCTGCCTTGTGGGCAGTGTAGGAACCATCTGATCCGATTTCGAGGACTGTCGTATCACTGGATGTCCAGGTGACAGTCTTGTCAGTCGCATCACTGGGCTGGACTGTCGCTGTGAGGCTGCCAGTTCCTCCTGTGATGACTTCGAGTGAATCACCTACGTCTATTGTGACAGAGGAGACTTCGATGACTGTTGGGGTGTTCCCGCCGCATGAGATCGCAAGGGCGAGGACCAGGGTAAGCAGGCACAATGCGGATGTGCGTGCTTTTACATGTCTTTGCATGTTTTCCCTCCACTTTTGTTTTTACAGGGAAATAGTACCCCCCCCCCCCCAATCAGCTTGTCAACGTTTTGTAATTTGTTGTTTTACAATGTGTTATTTGTGTTTGATTTGTTAAGTCGCTTAACAGCTTGCATGAGGTTCTTTTGGGTTTTGTTTGAGTCTTGGTTTAGTTTGCAATGTAAGCTTCTTGATTAGTAGTTCCTTTTGAAAGAAAGATTTAGATGTTGTTTGGCTTTGGAGTGGAGCGGAGAGGAAAGGAGGCGTTTGCCACCTTTTTGATAAGTCTATTGACAGGAACAACATGAAAAGCCTATCCTTGGGACAGTTCAATTCTACAAGAGAGAAAGGAACCCCGCACGGTGTTCCTTTTTTTGTGAGACGGGAATGCTAGGAAACGGATTGGGATCTGACAAGCTCTACCAGGAGATGCAAGCATTGATCTCCCCGATGGGCTTCAATGTCGTCGATGTCGTCAGGAACGAGCAGCATGGTTCCACGCAGCTTCTGCTTACTGTATGCCGCCCTGACAAGGACGTGGACACGGATGACCTCGCAGAGGTCTATAACATCGTATATCCACGCTACCAGGTCATACTAGGGGACAGGGACCTCACACTGGAGGTCTCATCGCCAGGACTGCAGCGTAATTTCAAGGATGTGCTTGAGTTCAGCCTCTTCACTGGACGGCGTGTGAAGGCCTATTCCGTCAGCCGTTCATCCTATGTCGAGGGTGTGATCAAGTCGGCTGATGCTGATTCTGTCGTCCTTGTTGATGCGCTTGTCGTTGACAAAGGCGAGGCTCTTGAGGAGATCCGATTGATGTACGAAGATGTTTCCAAGGCGAAACTGACTTACCGCTGGGAGGAAGAGAAGAGATGAGCACAGATCTTTCCGATGCCATCAGAGGCATGATAGAGGAGAAGAACTACACCCGTGACATGGTCGTTGAGACTGTCCGCGAGTTCGTCAAAGCCGCCTACAAGAGGCGCTTCGGCACAGACCAGAACGTCGAGATCTCGATCAGTGATGATGATGAGCTGACAGTCTGTGCCCGCAAGGTCGTCGTCGATGAGGACCACTACTTCAATGAGGTCACTGAAATCCCTCTGGACGAGGCTGAGGAGCTGACCGAGGATGTCGAGGTGGGTGATGAGGTCCTGATTCCTCTTGACCTGCAGACCTTTGACCGCGGTGCCGTCCAGAGCGCAAAGCAGAGGGCCCAGCAGACCTTCAAGGAAGTCCAGAACAACCGTACATACAAGGAGTTCAAGGCCAAGGAGGGTGAGATCATCCTCTGCTATGTGAACTCTGTCCTGCCCAATGGTGACATCCGTCTGAATGTCGGTGGTGGTGTCGAGGGCACACTTCCTTCACGCAACCAGTCGCCACGTGAGAGCTATGAGCTTGGCAGCGAGGTCAAGTGCTACCTGGAGAAGGTTGAGAACGCCGAGACCGAGAGGGAGGCTTCGATGAACAACCAGCGTGGCCGCCGCCAGAAGAAGGATGTCAGGATCATCCTCTCCCGCACGAGCCCGCATCTCGTTGAGAAGCTCCTTGCCATCCAGGTCCCTGAAATCTACGACCGCGAGATCGAGATTGTGAAGACTGTACGCCAGGCTGGCATGCGCACGAAGCTCGCAGTCAAGGCCAACAGTCGTGATATCGACCCTGTCGGTGCCACAGTCGGCCTCAAGGGCAACCGCATCCAGAGTGTCATCACTGAGATCGAGGGTGAGAAGATCGATGTCATCCAGTGGGACGACAATCCTGTCAACCTGATCGCAGCCGCCCTGACACCGGCCAGGGTCGAGAAGGTCTACCTGATCGATCTCGCCACACGCCGCGCGATCGCCATCGTCGCCCAGAAGGACGTAGGCCTCGCCATCGGACCCAAGGGGTCGAATGTCAACCTGGCCAACAGCCTTTGCGACTGGATGATCGAGGTCATGACGCAGGAGCAGTTCGATGCCCTTGACCTCTCACAGGAGGCCAGGGAGAGGGCTGAGTCGATCTTCATGGATGACTACCAGGCAGAAGAAGAGGAGCATCCGCTCAGCGCCGAAGAGCTCGGTGTCAGCGAGGGTGAGACCCTCCTGAGTGAGCTCAGCATCCCGGCGGAGCTGGTGAAGAAGCTGAACTTCCACGATATCTACACTGCCGAGGAGTACATCAACCTCACTGATGAGGAGCGCTCCTCGCTTGAACTGAGCCAGGATGAGATCGATGCCATTGCCGACTGCATCTCCGTCGAGGAGGAGCCGGAGGATGAGTTCATCTGTCCCAAGTGCGGGGCCACCGTCCAGCTTGGCGTCAATGTCTGTCCCAACTGTGGAACAGAGCTGGAGTTCGTCTGATAACAGGCCATAAGGAAGAAAATGAGCGAAGAGAAAGCCAAGATAAGAGTGATTAAGAAGGGGCAGGGTGGCACGGCCACTCCTACCCCGGCCCAGAGTACGGCCCCAGCTGCCGCTCCAGCTCCAGAGAAGAAGGTGGTGGTGATCAAGAAGAAGATCGTCACCGTCAAGGTCAAGGAGGACAAGAAGGAGGAGGCCCCACAGGCGGCCCCTGTCCAGCAGAAGGCCGAGCCTCAGGCGGCGCCCAAGTCGGCAAGCCCGGCACCTGCTGCCAAGGAGGCTGCTCCTGCACAGCAGCGCCGTCCCCTCGTCCAGCCTTCCAGTGGCCAGGCAAGGAGTGCGGCTCCAAACCGTCTCGCATCGACTGTCCCGGCGGCCAACCGCAACCTGGTTGGTGGTGAGCGTGTGCACAGCACCGTCCACAACGGACCTGTCGTGATCAAGGCAGCCGACCTCCCACCAGTGCCGGGACAGGTCGTCAAGCCATCAGGTGATACCCCTGCACGTCCTC
Organism: uncultured Spirochaetales bacterium; assembly: GCA_944392695.1. Taxonomy (GTDB): domain Bacteria; phylum Spirochaetota; class Spirochaetia; order Sphaerochaetales; family Sphaerochaetaceae; genus Bullifex. The sequence continues at coordinate 110,400 of CALXXN010000003.1, forward strand.
GTGTGGCTGGTATCGTCGGTGGACGTCCTACACGTCCGCAGGGCCAGGGCCGCTATGGTGACCAGCGTGGCCAGAGGAGGCCTTTTGGTCAGGATGGCCAGCGCCCTGCAGATGGGCAGCGCCGTCCCTTCGGACAGCGTGATGGCCAGGGCCAGAGGGCTCCTTATGGGCAGCGTCCTGGTTTCCAGGGTGGACGTCCGGGCTTCCAGGGCGGCAGGCCTGGCTTCCCATCACGTCCTGGTTTCCAGGGTGGACGCCCTGGAGTTGGCGCAGGTGCGACCCCGGCTGGTGCTATGAACCAGAAGGGTGCCCAGCGCAAGGGACCCAGCAAGAGGAAGGATGGTGGTGACTACAACAGGAACCGCCGTGACCAGGAAGTCGACTTCCAGTACCAGCAGAAGAAGAGGGAGGAGGCCAAGCTCTCCGCCATACCGAAGTCGATCGACATCATGGAGAACATCACTGTCAGCGACCTTGCCAAGAAGATGAACCTCAAGGCAAGCGACATCATCTCCAAGCTCTTCAAGATGGGCATGATGGTGACGATCAACCAGCAGATCGACCATGAGACTGCGGAAATCATCGCATCCGAGTTCGGTTGCGAGGTCCACCTTGTCTCCCTCTACGATGAGACTGTCATCGAGAGCGAGGAGGACAGGGAGGAGGACATGGTCCCGCGCGCCCCGATCGTCACGGTCATGGGCCATGTCGACCATGGTAAGACCAAGCTCCTTGATGCCATCCGTTCGACGGATGTCGCAGGCGGCGAGTTCGGTGGCATCACCCAGCACATCGGCGCCTACAAGGTCAACGTCCCTGGACGTGGCGATGTCGTCTTCCTCGACACCCCGGGCCATGCCGCCTTCTCGATGATGAGGGCCCGTGGCGCCCAGATGACGGATATCGTCGTCCTCGTCGTCGCAGCCAATGATGGCGTCATGCCCCAGACAAGGGAGGCTATCGACCACGCTACTGCGGCCAAGGTGCCTATCATCGTGGCCATCAACAAGTGCGACCTGCCTGATGCCAACCCGGAGAGGGTCATGCAGCAGCTGTCTGACATCGGCCTGATTCCTGAGGAGTGGGGTGGTCAGACCCTCTACTGCCGCATCAGCGCCTTGAAGAAGGAAGGTATCGACGATCTGCTTGATACGATCCTCCTCCAGGCCGAGATGCTCGAACTCAAGGCCAACCCGAACTGCCGTGCGGTCGGCAAGGTCCTTGAGTCCAGGATCGACCAGGGCCGTGGCACTGTCGCCACAGTCATCGTCCAGAAGGGTACATTGCACCAGGGTGACTACTATGTCGCCGGCATCTACCCAGGACGTGTGCGTGCCATGTTCGATGACAAGGGCAAGAAGATCACAGAAGCCGGTCCTTCGACTCCTGTCGAAATCATCGGCCTGAGCAACATCCCATCCGCAGGCGATCCCTTCCAGGTGACCGAGGATGAGAAGCAGGCCCGCAGTGTCGGTGCCAAGCGCCAGGAGCTCGAGAGGATGGGCAACACAGGTGCTGGCAACAAGTTCACGCTTGAGGACATCAACAAGAAGGCCGCCGAAGGTGAGATCAAGGAACTGAACCTGATCATCAAGGGAGACGTACAGGGCTCTGTCGAGGCCCTCCAGGGCACCCTGGAGAAGCTCAGCACGAGCGAGATCCGCCTGCATGTCCTGCGCGCCGCCGCTGGTGCCATCATCGAGAGCGACATCACGCTTGCCGCTGCTTCGAATGCGATCGTCATCGGCTTCAACGTCCGCCCGACTCCTCGTGCCCTGGCACTGGCCGAGCAGGAGAGGGTCGAGATCAGGAAGTACAACATCATCTATGACGTCGTCGATGATATCAAGGCAGCCATGGAAGGCATGCTCTCACCCGAGATCAAGGAGGTCGACATCGGACGTGGCGAGGTCCGCGAGGTCTTCCGTGTCCCCAAGGTCGGCCTGGTCGCTGGTGTCTACATCCTCGATGGCAAGGTCACGCGTGGCAGCTTCGTCCGGGTCATCCGCGATTCGATCCAGATCAACAAGGAGAACGTCCAGATCACTTCCCTCAAGAGGTTCAAGGACGACGCCAAGGAGGTCAACGTCGGTTACGAGTGCGGTATCGGACTGCAGGATTGGCAGGACCTCCAGAAGGGCGATGTGCTTGAATTCGTCCAGAAGGAAGAGGTCGCACGCAAGTTGGAGAGCGCTGAATGAGCCAGTATGCAGGAGCGCGGCTTGAGAGCCGCATCATGGAGGCCATTTCGACACTGATCGTGACAGGGCAGGTGAAGAACCCGCACCTGTCACGCTTCACCTCCATCACGGATGTCGAGCTTTCACCTGATGGCGCCTATGCGACAGTCTTCGTCTCGACTGTCGAGGAGGAGGCCCTCGAGCGCTCGGTCAAGGCCCTTGAGAGCGCGGCCGGTTTCATCCAGGCCCGCCTCGCTAAGGTCCTCAAGACACGCAACACCCCTGTCCTGCGCTTTGTCGCAGACAACAGCTGGAGGGAAGGTGAGCGCGTCAACGTCCTGATTGATGAGGCGCTGGGCAGGTAATGGCCCTTTCCGTCATCGTGATGAAGAAGGAAGCTGGTCTGACCAGCTTCCAGTCGTTAAGGCCGGTGAAGATGGCCTGCAAGGGCCAGAAGGTCGGACACACTGGCACGCTCGACAAGTTCGCAAGCGGCCTGATGGTCGTGCTCACGGGCGAGGCCACACGCCTCAACCCGCTTTTCTCCGGTTTCGACAAGTCTTACAGGGCTGAAGTCCTCTTCGGCTGTGAGACCTCGACACTTGATCCAGAAGGCGAGGTCATAAGGACAAGCGGCCATATACCGACGCTTGAAGAGATCGAGGCTGTGATACCACGTTTCCTCGGTCCCCAGAAACAGACACCGCCAATCTATTCCGCCGTCCATGTTGATGGGCAGAGGGCCTACAGGGCCGCACGCAAGGGAGAGGAGGTTGAGATGCCGGAACGGGATATCAACATCTACGACCTTTCAGTGATTTCCTACGAGGCTCCACGCCTGGTGATCGACGTCTCAGTCAGCAAGGGCACATACATACGCTCCCTGGCCAGGGACCTTGGAATGGCACTCTCATCAGCCGCCCACCTCACAGCGCTTGAGCGCTACAAGGTCGGCCCTTTCTCCTATTCATCGCTCACTGGCATCCCTGCCAGTGCCGAGGAGAGCGAGGATGCCCTCTCCCTTGTCACGAAGGGCAGGCTGGAGGTGAGGAGGTCCTCGCTGAAGCGCATCCGGAACGGCAGCATGAACCAAGGCTGCATCAGCTCACGTACAGCTGAAGGCAGTGGCTACTACATGCTCTACTGCTGCGGCTCATTCATAGGGGTCGCTGAGGAGACAGTGGGAGGGGCGCTCTCGGTCAGGGCGCTGGTCAGCCGTGAGGATTTATGACTTCCAGACCGTCCTGGAGCGTGGGCTCTTCAAAGATCAGGACATGGCTGTCTCCATCGGAGTCTTCGATGGAGCCCACCTGGGGCATCAGAAGGTCTTCTCGACCCTGGCGGACTGGACAGCTGCCCATCCTGGGACACGCAGTTGTGTCATCACCTTCGGCACGAATCCGAAGACAAGGGAGGTTGAGACCCTGGACACCCTGCGCCTCAGGACGCTCTACATGGAACGCTTCGGTATTGACCTGACCTGGGTTATTGACTTTTCCAATGATTTCAGTAAGATGTCTGGAAGTGAGTTTATCCGCTTGCTATGCACGATGTGCCGTATCAAAGCCGTCATAGTCGGGGAAGACTTCAAGTGTGGCACCCTAGAGGACCAGGTTGCGGCAAAAGAGCTGTCCGGGGTGTTCCGCTCCTCAGGAATGGATGTCGAGGTCAAGATCATCCCTCCTGTCGAGGATAGTGGCCACATGAGGATCTCCTCCACACGATTAAGGGCTTTGCTGGCAGCTGGCGACATGGCGGCTGTGGAGGCCCTTGCAGGTTCCCCCTACCGTTATGACCTATGTCAGAACAGCTTCGTGCAGGAAGGGGATGGGCTTGCGAGCAGGGCTGTCACAAGGCAGCGCCTTCCGAGGGACGGTGCTTACAAGGCCAAGCTGATACTGATGGATGGACGTGCGTTCGATTGCCGCCTCCGGGTCAGCGGGAAGGACCTTGTGGTCATCGGATGCGGATTGGCCGCTCCTGTGCACGCCGACTCTATCCTGATAACCCCATAAGGAGATGGAACAATACCATGGTGACAAAGGAAACAAAGCAGGAAATCGTTTCGAACTACGGTGGCAATCCCGCCAACACTGGTGATGTCGCAGTCCAGGTCGCCCTCCTCACAGCGAGGATCAACGACCTCCAGGGCCACTTCAAGATGCACCCCAAGGATCATGCATCCCGCCGCGGACTTCTGAAGATGGTCGGTCAGCGCAGGAGGCTTCTGCGTTACATCAAGGACCGCGACATCAACGAGTACCGCGAGTTGATCGCCAAGCTCGGACTGAGGAAATAAAGCATCATGCACCAGCCAGACCACACCATGGTCTGGCTTTGTGCAAGTTGTAGATAAAGAACAAAGAAAGAATCGAGGATCGTTTTATGTCAAATGTCAAAAGCGTCTCAGTCATGATCGGGGATACCGAACTTGTCTTCGAGACGGGTAAGATCGCCAAGCAGGCGAATGGCGCTGTCTATGCGCACTATGCTGGTTCTGCCGTCATCGCGACGGTCTGCTGCGGTGAGCAGCCTTCAGAGCCAATCGACTATGTACCAGTTTCAGTCGAGTACAACGAGAAATACTATGCCGCAGGCAAGATCCCTGGCGGTTTCCTGAAGAGGGAGGGCAGGCCAAAGGACAAGGAGATCCTTGTCAGCCGCCTGATCGACCGCCCGATGAGGCCCCTCTTCGACAAGGCCTTCGGCCGTGAGATCCAGATCGTCCCGACAGTCGTCTCATCTGATATGAGCCACACCCCGGACATCGTCGCGATCAACGCGGCTTCCTGTGCTGTCACTATTTCCGACATCCCATTCTATGGTCCTATCGCTGCTGTCCGCGTCGCCCTGATCGACGGGGAGTACGTGATCAATCCGACCTTCCAGCAGATTCCCAGCGCCTCCCTCGACATCGTCGTCGCCGGTACACATGACGGCATCACCATGGTCGAAGGCGGTGCCAAGGAGGTCAGTGAGGACGAGATGCTCGGCGCCATCGCCGCTGCACAGCCTGTCATCACCAAGATCTGCGAGGCCCAGATGGAGATGCGCCGCCTGGCTGGCAAGGAGAAGCTCCCTCTGATGGAGATCAAGGAAGACCTCTCCTGGCTCGAGCCTGTCAAGGCCTACGCCCTTCCGCTTGAGAAGGAAGCCAGCTTCGTCAAGGGCAAGATGAACCGCTACGCCGCCCTCGAGAAGGCCCACGCCCAGGTCAAGGAGCACTTCGCCGACCTGATTGCTGAAGATGACAAGAGGCCTGGACAGCTTGCCGCCATGTTCGAGGACATGGAGTACAACATCCTGCGCTCCTCAATCCTGAACGATGGAGTGCGCACTGATGGCCGCAAGGTTGACGAGATCCGCCCGATCACCTGTGAAGTCGGCGTCCTGCCTTGCACCCATGGTTCCGCGCTCTTCACACGTGGTGAGACACAGTCACTTGCAGTCACGACACTTGGAACCGCAAACGACGAGCAGATGTTCGACAACATCGACGGAGAGAAGAGCTATTCCAACTTCATGTTGCATTACAACTTCCCTCCATACTCAGTCGGTGAGTGCGGCAGGCTCACGACTGGCCGCCGCGAAATCGGTCATGGCCACCTCGCCCAGAGGGCCCTTGAAGCTGTCATCCCATCCAAGGAGGACTTCCCCTACACAGTGCGTGTCGTCAGCGAGATCATGGAGTCGAACGGCTCTTCCTCGATGGCCTCTGTCTGTGGCGGCTGCCTCTCCCTGATGGATGCTGGTGTGCCTATCAAGAAGCCGGTCGCCGGCATCGCGATGGGACTGATCACAGAGGGTGCTGACTACTCACGCTATGTCGTCCTTTCCGATATCCTCGGCGAGGAGGACCACCTCGGAGACATGGACTTCAAGGTCGCCGGTACAAAGGATGGCATCACAGCCTTCCAGATGGATATCAAGATCGCGGGTGTCACACCTGAGATCATGTCGAAGGCCCTTGCCCAGGCGAAGGCGGGCAGGATGCACATACTCGGCATCATGACCCAGACACTGGCGGCTCCTCGTGCCGACATCAGCGAACTGGCTCCGAAGATCCTTTCCTTCAAGGTCCCTGAGGATGCGATTGGCGCCATCATCGGAACCGGTGGCAAGACAATCAAGGCGATCGCACAGCAGAGTGGTGCTGAGATCAACATCGACGACTTTGGCAACGTCACGGTCTACGGCCGCAACAATGCCGCAAGCCAGGAGGCCAAGAGGCTCTGCCTCTCGATCATCGAGAAGCCTGAGGTCGGCAAGATCTACCATGGCACGGTCAAGAGGATTGTCGATTTCGGCGCCTTCATCGAGATCCTGCCTGGCAAGGAAGGCCTTTGCCACATCTCCAAGCTGGCCAAGACACGTGTCAAGGCTGTCACAGACGTCCTCCAGGTTGGTCAGGAAGTTGATGTCAAACTCATCGACATCGACCGCATGGACCGCCTGAACCTCTCCTACATCGATGCCCAGAAGGACGAGGGCAAGGAGAAGAAGTGAGCGCCCTTGATGGCAGATCCGCAACAGGCACCTCCTTCGAGGGGGTGCCTGTCGCTATTGTCCTCGAGGAAGGGGCCTGCCTGCCTTCCTACGAGAGCAGTGGTGCGGCCGGGGCTGATGTCAGGGCCCACCTTGAAAAGCCCCTGTGCATAGCCCCTGGCAAGACGGCCCTTGTGCCGACCGGCCTCCGCCTGGCCATACCAGAGGGTTATGAGGTGCAGGTGCGCCCACGCAGCGGGCTTGCGCTCAAGAAGTCGGTAAGCGTGCTCAACAGCCCTGGCACGATCGACAGCGACTACCGTGGCCAGCTGGGGGTCATCCTGATCAACCATGGCCAGGAGGACTTCGTCGTCAATGATGGAGACAGGATCGCCCAGCTTGTGCTGGCCCCTGTCTGCCAAGCTGTCTTCAAGCAGGTCGGATCCCTCGACCAGACTGAGAGGGGCGGGGGCGGCTTCGGTTCCACCGGGGTCTGAATGAGGAGCCCTTCCTCCCATCTCATACTATCCCGTCATGTGACAAGGGAGTTCCTGCTGGACTTCCTTGTCTCATTCATCTTTTTCTTCTTCATCTTCTTCATCAACCAGATCCTGCTGCTGGTCCGCCAGGTCCTTTTGAGGAACGTCGACCTCATCACGATCCTGCAGCTCGTCCTGTGCGCTATCCCACAGTTCCTGCAGTACGTCGTACCATTCGCGACACTCTCCGCATCATCCATGGTCCTTGGAGACCTGGGGGCTGCCAATGAGCTTTTGGCACTGCGCTCCAGTGGAATCAGCCTTGTCCATGTACACCGTGTGCTGGTGACCTGGGCACTGGTCTTGTCAGTGCTGACCTTCTTCATCTCTGATTACCTGATGCCGCTTTCCAGCCGGACCTACCAGGACCTGCTCGGGGATGTCATGAGGGAGCTGCCGACCTTCGAGATCGAGCCGGACAGCACGAACAGCGTAGGGGATGTCGTAATGTACAATGGTGCTGTCGAAGGCGATCGGATTGATGACATCGTCATGTTCACACTTGGTGGTGACATGGGCATGACAGTCAGTGCGCCTTCAGGCCGCCTTGAGCTTGTCGACAGTGCTTCCTTCATCTACCAGCTGACGCTTGATGACAGCCAGGTCCTTGTGACAAGCTCCGATGTCTCGGACTACCTGGCCGCCCAGGCATCCTCTGGAAGCATGTACCTCGACTTCTCAGACCAGGTGCCGAGCCTGACTGATACAAGCCCGTCGAATCTCTCCAACAGGGAGCTATGGCCACTGATGGAGAGCCGCAGGGAGCTGCGTGACCGTGACAGGGCCTCCTTCCATGAGTCACGTCAGGAATCCTTGATCACACTTGCTTCCCTGTACGATGGGCTTTCCAACACTGCCGGGCTTGCCGACAGGCAGTCCCGCATTGATACAGAACTCTCCCGCCTCGATTCGATAGGTGTGAAGGAGCCGGTGCAGTTCTACTTCCAATACTACAGCGCTGAGTTCAACAAGAAGTTCGCACTTTCCCTGGGATGCCTTGCCCTGACGCTTGTCAGCCTGCCGCTCTCGCTGGTACGCATCCGGCATGGCCGCCTTGTCGGCTTTGGCCTCAGCCTGCTGATCGCGGTCGCCTACTGGTACATACTTTTCTTCAGCCAGCTGGTCATCTTCGACGTAGGCTTCAACGCAGGCCTGCTCATGTACATACCTGATGTGGCCATGTGCGTCATAGGCCTTGGCCTCCTCCTGATGCGGAGGCGTGAGCTATGAAGATACTTGACCGCTATGTGATCACATCCGTCCTGAAGACCTCGCTTGGCAGCCTGGCTGTCTGTGCCTTCCTCCTCCTGGCTGTCGGACTCTTCGGTTCTATGGATGATTACCTGAACAACAGCGTCCCCTTCTCAACAGTCATGACACTGGCGGTGCTTGACCTGCCTGAATACCTGATGATGGCCGCTTCCGTCTCATTCCTCTTCGGGACTACCTTCTTCTTCTCACAGCTGGAAGGCAACAACGAGATGATAATGCTGTTGAACGCAGGCCTGTCCTATGCCAGGATCTGCCGCCCTGTGATCATCATGGGCATTCTCGTCACAGCGCTCTTCTCCATTTTCTGTGAGACTGTCATGATCGATGCCTCGGTCGCCCACGACAGGCTTTCATCGATGCTCTTCGGACAGACCAGCACGCAGGACAGCTCGGATGTGACCTTGGCAGATGTCGAAGGACGCTACCTGGTCAATGCCGCCTGGTTTTCAGAGACTGACTCCATGCTCTATGACGTGAACGTGGCTGAGCTGGAGGAGGGCAGGGTGGTGCGCCGTCTCAGCGCCCGGTACGCGTCATGGGACAATGATGAAGGCTGCTGGACCTTCAATGATGGACGGCTCTACGAACTTGTCGATGGGCAGTGGTCGTCAAGGCTCTTCTCTTCTTATGAATATCCCCTGGTGTCAATACAGCCGCAGCTGTTCACAGACCAGTCGAGGAACATATCAACAATGGAACGCAGTGATGCCAGGGCCTATCTGGAGAGGGTGAAGGCCTTGGACAGGGATGTCTGGGCCACAGCACAGACCGAATACTACTCGCGCCTCAGCGCCCCGCTGCCTGTCCTTGTACTGACGCTGATCGCCCTTCTCATGAATTACCGCTTCAAGAAGAATGTCTTCCTCTTCTCAATCATCCAATCCCTTGCGACCGCTGTCGTCTACTATGTCGTCCAGATGGTCGCGGTCATTGCGGCAGAGCAGGCTATCATAGCACCCATCCTCTCTGTTATATTACCCGTCGTGACGGTCCTTGCGCTTTCGCTGCTGATCCGTCTCATAGGAGCCATGCATGGTTGATAGGATCTACACCCTCATCAAGCAGGATGAGAGGACGAAGGCGAGGCTGGGTCACATCGACCTGCCTCATGGACGTGTCGAGACACCGGCCTTCATGCCGGTCGGTACCAATGCCACGGTCAAGGGCATGTACCACAAGGCTGTCGCAGACATAGGCTACAAGCTGATCCTCGCCAATACCTACCATGTCTACCTCAGGCCAGGACTTGAGGTCATCAAGGATTTCGGAGGGCTTCATGCCTTCTCTGGCTGGGATGGCAACATCCTCACAGACTCCGGCGGTTTCCAGGTCTTCTCACTGTCCGGGCTGAGGAAGGTCAAGGACACGGGTGTCACCTTCCAGTCCCATATCGATGGTTCAAGGCATGTCTTCACACCTGAGAGCGTCGTCCAGGCGCAGGGGATCTATGGATCCGACATCGCAATGGTCCTTGATGTCTGCACACCACCTGGAATCGACCATAGGAAGGCCGAGGAGGCATGGAGGGTCACAAAGCTCTGGGCGGAACGTTCGATCGTTGAACGTGACAGGCTTGGCAGGGAGGCCTTCCCTGGGAACCTCTTCGGCATCGTGCAAGGCAACTTCTACGAAGACCTCAGGAAGGAGAGCGCCGAGGTGATCAGCGGCATGGACTTCTCTGGCGTCGCCATCGGTGGACTCTCAGTTGGAGAGGAGAAGGGCCAGTTCAACGACATGCTGGCCTACACGGCCCAGTACGTCACCCCGGAAAAGCCACGCTATGTCATGGGCATAGGTTCTCCTGATTACATCTTCGAGTGTGTCGCCAACGGCATAGACCTCTTCGACTGTGTCCTCGCCACACGCATGGCACGCAACGGCGCGGTCTTCACAGATGATGGGGCAATGGCCATGAAGAAGGCCGTGCACAAGTTCGACCACGGCCCCATCCAGGAGGGTTGCCGTTGCACTGCCTGCACACATTACTCCAGGGCCTATGTGCATCACCTGGTCAAGTGTGGAGAGATGCTTGGTGGCATGCTCTGCACTGAACACAACCTGACCTACCTGTACGACCTCATGGTGCGCATCAGGTCCTCGATCAGCGATGGCAGCTTCGCTGACTTCAAGAAGGCCTACCTTGAGCGCTTCTACGGGCAGGGGGCGTGACAAGTCCAGCCTTCTGATGATGGCCCTGACCTTCATCTCGAGGCTGCTTGGAATACTGAGGGGCAGGGTGCTCGCGCTCTGCTTCGGTGCAGGCTGGATGGCTGATGCCATCAATTTCACCTACAACATACCCAACAACCTGCGCAAGATCTTCGCCGAAGGTTCGCTCTCAGCGTCCTACATACCGCTCTTCTCACGTTCAGCAGAGGACAGGGAGCATTCCTTGAAGCTCTACAGGCAGCTTGTGAGCTTCCTGCTTGTCATCTTCGCGGTCCTGGTACTTGCCACAATCTTCCTTGGACGTCAGGTGGTGGGCCTCCTGTCTGGTTTCGAAGGGGAGGCCTTGGATGCATCCAGCCGCCTGCTGCCTTGGTTCATGGTCTTCCTCTCCCTCACATCGCTCTCCTGCCTTTGCGCCTCTGTGCTCCAGGCCAGGGGGCGCTTCCTCGCAAGTGCGGCATCTCCAATAGCCTACACGCTCTCTGTCATCATCCTCCTGCCATTGATGACAAGACGCTCTTCCTACATGGCCATGGCCATGGCCACTGTCATAGGGGCAGTGGCACAGCTACTTGTCGTCTGGGTCCCTGCGAGGATGGCGGGCTTCAGTTTCCGCTTCGACTTCCACTGGAGGAGTGGGGACTTTCCAACGATGATTTCGCACTGGCTCCCCGCGAGCCTCGCAGCCTTGAGCGCTGTCATCACCCAGGCCTTCAGCCTCTACCTGGCCTCTGGCCTTGAGGAAGGTTCCGTCACCGCCCTGTCCAATGCCATAGTCTTCCAGCAGGCACCTTATGGGATCTTCCATGCATCCATCCTTGCTGTGTTCTTCCCGCTCTTCGCAAAAGAAGAGGATGGGCGGGGGCTTCTTGGCGAGGCCATGGTCCGTCTCATGGCCTTCCTTGTACCCAGTGCCATCATACTCATGGCGATGGGGGAGGAGTGCATAGCATCCCTCCTGCAGGATGGGGCCTTCACCCAGGTCGATACCGCCAGGACGGCAGCTGTGCTGACTTGGCTTGCCGTGGCCATGCCGTTCTCATCACTTTCCGCCCTCGCGGGGCGCTATCTCAACGCATGTGACCGATACAGCGCAGCCCTGGTCGTGTCAGTGGTGTCCGCAGTGGTGGACATGGCTTCAAGCTATTTCCTATCGATTGGTTACGGAGTACGTGGACTTGCCATGGCACAGGGCCTGTCCTCACTTGCAGGCCTGCTTGTGGCACTAGGCTTCATCGGCCGTGGCTCATGGCTCCTGGACACTGCCAGGCGACTGGGCCATGTCCTGCTTGCGGACATCCCCTTGCTCCTGCTCGCCCTTGGATATATGAAATGGAACCCGCGCTACAGTGAGGCGGGTTCCACATTGCCTGTATTGCTGACAACCTGCGCACTAGGACTGGTCTTCGTCCTGGTGACAGTGCTCAGCTATCTTGTCTTCCGTGTCGGATTCCTCAGAAGGAAGCCTTCGAAATCGACTTGACGAGATAGCTGTAGCGGATGCCATTGATCTCGAAGTCAAGCTCATCGCCGACCTGGTGGTTCAAGAGCTTCATCCCAAGCGGGGTCTTGAAGTTCAGGATGCCCTTCTCAGGATCGCTCTCCCACTGCCCAAGGACGGTGTAGCTCACATCACTGCCCTGGAGGCGGTCATGGAGGACGACTGTCGTGCCGAAGCTGACCTTGGAATCATTGACCTGGTCAGGTGTGACGACCTGGGCCTTCTCGATCTCATCACTGAGGGTGCGCAGCCTGGCGTTGAGGTTCTTCTGCTTGTCCTTGCCATACTGGTACTCTGCGTTCTCACGCAGGTCACCAAGGGCGCGTGCGTCAGCGATTTCGGCAGCGACCTCCTTGAGCTCGACATGCTCGATATGCTCCTTCTCCTGGATCTTCTCGTCGAGGGCCTTCTTCGTGCACAGGAAGCCAAGCGGGATGATGCGGTCCTCATCGACAGTGACAGGCTGGTCATCGAAGAAGCTGAAACCAGGGAACTTCTCACTGATCACATGCCTCACCTCGATGACATGACCACGGTCGATGTAACGGTCGTTGGCGACAATCGAGTAGATCTTGCTTGCCAGGGCCTGGTCACCACGCTCAATGGCACGGAAGATGATCTTGTCCTTGAAGAGATGGCCAAGGGCCTGGTCGTTGCGCTTCTTGTTCTCGCTGACATCCTTCTTCAGGTCGATCAGGGAGGCGGTATGGTCGAGCACCAGTAGGAGGGTGAGCACCAGCTCTTCCTCAGTGACACCAGCTGACTTCCAATCCTCCATCGGGCTGTTCTTGAAGAACCAGAGGAAGACATCGACGTTCTCCCTGTAGTTCTCGACGCTCGAGTGGAGCATGTCGAAGTAGACAGCCTCCTTGCCATTCGCCTTCAACGCTGAAGGGATGTAGGCATAAGTGTAGTAGGGGAAGCAACGGCGGTAGACATCGCTCCAGGAGCGGTCGACGGACATCACGTTCTCAAGGAAGGCACGCTTGAGGTCGTTGTTCTGGATCCTGTCGAAGAGTGCGGCCTTGTCCCCAACAGCCTTGTAGAGCATGGCGAAGTCGACCTTGGCCTCGATGCTGACAGCGGCGACATGGTACTGGTCGCGCAGCTGGGTCAGCAGGAGGTAGGATGCGACCGCCCTGTCATCGACATTGTCCTTGGTGGCACGTGAGAGCTGGGCGTTGAAGTAGCCTGTCATCTCGGCGAAGGCATCGCTCTCGACATCAAGCGAGAGGGCGACGAAGTCCTTGCAGATCCTGACGCGCTCATAGAAGTCATGGCTGTCATTGAAGATGCCAAGCTGCTTCTCCTCCTGGGTGATTGGTGTGGAGCGCAGGGCATAGGTGTCCGCCTCTCCAGAGACAGCGCTGAAGTAGGGGTCCTCCTGGAGGATGCGGCGGGCATCAGAGCGGAAGCCCTCCCATTCCTTCGCAGTCAGGACCTTGGGCACCAGCTCCTCCTTCATCTCCTTGAAGGAAGCCTTGCCACCATTGCTCTCCATCAGCGTGACAAGCGCCCAGCGTGTGTCCTTGCGCACACGCTCCTGCAGCTTTGAAAGTGCTGCGGTCTTGAGGACGCGGATGTTGTTCTTCGGAAGCGGGACAAGGGCCTTGAAGGCCATGTCGCTGGTCATTGTCACGGCGTTGGTGCTCGAGAAGGCGACGACGACCTGCTTGTCATCGATCTTGCGTATGATGCCGATGCGGTCGGTACTCCTCTGGTAGACGAAGGAACCTACATCAAAGGCGATATCGGTCTCAAAGAGCTCAATTGCCTTGTGCACGTCCTCGCCCGGGTTGTTGAGCCCTGACTTGTCAAGGCAGGCCTTGAGGCGTCCGCTCTTGGCGTACTTCGTCTTGTAAGCCTTGACCAGCCCGGTCCTGGCCTCCTTTGCCTGCGGGTCGATGTCGAGGGCCTTCTTGAGGAGGGTGATCGACTTGTTGATATCCTGGGTGTAGTGGGCATAGAGCTCTGAGAGCAGGCGTACGGCCAGAGCACGATCGACAGAGGAGGCGACCTTCTCCGCAGCTCCGACCAGGTAGCCGAAATCAGGATCGTCGAGTGTGGAGAGCGTCGTCCAGAGCCCCTTGATCCCATCAACATCCTTGGATGAGATCGAGCGGGTCAGGGCACGGCGGTAGTAGGCCGTGGCTTTCTCCATGTCGCCGGCCTCTTTGAAATGGTCGGCGAGGATGACCAGGATCCTCTTCTCCTCGAAATCCACCTTGACCAGGCGCTCCCAGACCGGCCACTTGTCAGCCGCACGGCCAGTCTCCTCATAGCAGTCTGCCAGCGTCCTGAGGGCGTACTTGTTCTCACCCATGGCGAGGATCTGTCCGCAGAGGAACTCGACAACCGCCCAGTTGTGGTTCTCGTAGAAGGTCAGCAGGAGGTTCTGCATGTTGATGTTGTCCTCGTGGGGACGGCGGATGTAGGCGATCGAACCCAGGATGTAACGGGAGTAGACCGCGTTCTCATGGCCTGTCACGAAGTCCGTGGCCATGACGGCGAGCTCCCCCTGGTCTTCGAAGGAGAGCTTCCTTATGGCCTTTTCTATACCGTCGAAGGCATCAGGGCTGAATGAGACCAGCTCCTGCCTGGTGAAGTCCTTATCTTCTTTGAGCGCCTTGAGCGCTGCATTGCTTTTCATGGCGTTGACCTCCGGAATTTCCGTTATGGCAGGACGAAAAACAAACCGGGCAGGGCATTTCTTTCCTGCTCGGTGTTCCGCCTTGTTGTCAATATGATAACACCAAAAGGGTGCTTTGGCAAACAGAATCTCAGCTCATCAGGCCCTGTCTGGCGGCCTCCTCGCGCCTGACCTTCCACTCCTTCAACAGGGTGAATGCGATCGATCCTGCAGGTACGGCAAGGAGCATGCCGAGTATGCCAAAGGCGGCCCCGCAGATCGTGACAAGGGAGAAGGTGTAGACAGGAGGAAGCCCCAGCGAGTTGCCCACGACACGAGGGTAGATCAGGTTGCCCTCAAGCTGCTGGAGCACGATGATGTAGACGATGAAGCCCACCGCTTGCCAAGGCGAGGCCACTGCGATCATCACAGCGCCCAGGATGGCTCCGACGAAGGCTCCGTAGACAGGGATCAGGGCGGTGACACCCACAAGCACACCCGTCATCGCGGCATTTGGCAGGCCAAGGACGAGCATTCCGAGGAAGCAGAGCGTACCGATGATCACAGCTTCCAGGAGCTGGGCGGTGATGAAACGTGAGAAGGTATGGAAGACCAGTGTGCCGATATGGGCGATCCCGTCTACGACCTTCTGCTTCTTCCTGAATATGAGACCGACCAGGCTGTTGAAGTGACGTTTCAGGAGCTCCTTGTATGTGAGGAAGTAGATTGCGGCGACCAGGGCGACGAAGAATGTGACTATGCTGGAGACCGTTCCCACAATTGTGCTCAATGTCGTCGTGATGAAGCGCGGACTGCTCCTGCGTAGGAAGTCGGAGATCTCTGTGGTCAGCTCCTCCAGTGTCATCCCCAACCAATCGAGGAGGTTGTTGAGCATCTCCTCTATCCTGGCCTGGTCGACATCGACGCCTTCCTGGATCCTGCCGGAAAGCTGGCCAAGGGCATCCATGATCACACCAAGCGCTTCGACGAAGGAGGGCAGGATGAAGCCGAGGATCAGGAAGATGGCGATGGCGAAGGCCAGTATGGCGGCAAGGATGCTCAAGCCACGGGCCGCCTTGGCGGCAGGCCCCACCTTGCACCGGCGCAGATGGCGTTCGAAGAAGTTCACCGGTATGTTGAGTATGAAGGCGACCGCGATGCCTATGAGCAGTGTCTTGAAAGAGGAGGAGATGAATGAGAGCACGGAGCCAAGGGCGTCTTGGAAGTTCGACAAGAAGACATATAAAGTCACCAAGATGGCTCCGAGGGCCAGGTATGATAGGAAGTCCTTTTTTCTCATTTCATGACGATTCTAAGGCCTGAGGCCTCCTCGATTCAACATGCAATTGTGCAAGCTTACATGAAGAAGGCTTTTGTCTTATAATCAGGGGCATCATGAATGGCAAGAGGACAGAATTCTCAATATCGATTCTCTCATCTGACTTCTCATCGCCGCTTGACAGCCTGGCGGAGATCGAGGCTGGTGGGGCAGGATGGCTCCATCTTGATGTCATGGATGGTTCCTTCGTCCCACAGCTGACCTTTGGTCCGAAGTTCGTAAAAGACCTGCGCCCTCATAGCGGCCTGGTCTTTGATGCGCATCTGATGATCGACTCGCCGGAGCGCCAGATCGATGCCTTCCTGGATGCGGGCTGCGACATCATCACCTTGCATCAGGAGTCCTGCATACACCTTGACAGGGCATTGAACAGGATCAAGGACGGAGGTGCGAGGGCCGGGATCGCGATCAATCCATCGACCCCTGTCTGCCTGATCGGACCAGTGCTCCCACTGGTCGACCTCGTGCTTGTCATGACAGTGAACCCCGGCTTTGGAGGACAGCGTCTGATCCAGGGCTGTCTTTCCAAGGTCGTGGAGCTTGTCGGGCTGCGTGAGGAGGAAGGCTATGACTACCTCATCAGTGTCGATGGCGGAGTGAACCTGGACACGGTGCAGGATGTCGCTGCCGCAGGTGTCGATGTCGCTGTCGTCGGCAGCGCCTTTTTCAACGAGGCGGACAAGCCCTGGTTCCTTGAAAGGATGACAGCCCTTGCAAAGGAGAGCCACAAGTGAAGGCGGTCATACAGACAGTCCTTGATGCATCAGTCAAGGTCGATGGAGAGGTCGTCGGGGCGATTGATCGTGGCATGCTTGTCTACTTTGGTGTCGAGAAGGATGATGATGCGCATATCCTCAAGCCCTTTTTTGAGAAGCTCCTGAAACTACGCATCTTCAAAGACGGGGAGGGGCGTATGAACCTGTCCCTCTCCCAGGCTGGTGGCTCGATGCTCCTGGTATCTCAATTCACATTGGCATCTGACATTTACAAGGGCAACCGGCCTGGATTCGAGACCGCCGCCGCGCCCCAGGCCGCCCAGGAGCTCTATCTCAAGGCCGTGGACCTCCTGCGTTCGATGGGGGTTGCCGTAGAGACGGGACGCTTCGGTGCGCATATGCATGTGTGCTATTGCAATGATGGGCCTGAAACTTTTATTTTAGATAGCAACCGCCTGAAGATAAAGGCGGGTTCTTGAATCAGGTACATAGGTGGGTAAGGAGATTTTGGAATGGCAAAGACCAACGAAGTCCAAAACGATGTGAAGCGTGCCCGCGCAGAGGCCTTGGAGGCCGCACGCAGCCAGATTGACAAGCAGTTTGGCAAGGGATCGCTCATGCGGCTCGGAGACGCACAGGGCGTCCTCGATGTCGAAGTCATACCCACCGGCAGCCTGCTGCTTGACGAGGCGCTTGGAGTGGGTGGTTACCCTAAGGGCAGGATCATCGAGATCTATGGCCCTGAGAGCTCGGGTAAGACGACCCTGGCCCTGCATGCGATCGCAGAGGCCCAGAAGATGGGTGGCACTGCCGCCTTCATCGATGCCGAGCATGCCTTGGACCCTTCTTATGCGAAGAACCTCGGTGTCGATATCAACGAGCTGTGGATCAGCCAGCCTGACAACGGGGAGCAGGCCCTTGAGATCACTGAGTCCCTGGTGCGCAGTGGAGCGGTCGACATCATCGTCGTCGACTCTGTCGCCGCCCTGACCCCACAGGCCGAGATCGATGGCGACATGGGGGATTCGCACATGGGCGTCCAGGCACGCCTGATGAGCCAGGCCCTCCGCAAACTGACAGGCATACTCTCAAAGAGCAACACGACGATCATCTTCATCAACCAGCTTAGGATGAAGATCGGTGTCATGTTCGGCAACCCTGAGACGACCACAGGTGGAAACGCGTTGAAGTTCTATGCCTCAATCCGCCTCGATGTGCGCAAGATCGATTCGCTTGGCAAGAGCCAGGACGAGGTCACAGGCAACAGGGTCCGTGTCAAAGTTGTAAAGAACAAGGTCGCACCTCCTTTCCGCAAGTGCGAGCTCGACCTGATGTTCGGAAAGGGCATCAGCTATGTCGGCAGCATGCTGGATGCGGCGCTCAAATACGATATGATCGAGAAGTCCGGCTCCTGGTACTCATACAAGGGTGAGAAGGTCGGACAGGGCAGGGAGAGGACGATCGAGTACTTCGAGCAGAACATGGACCTGACCAATGAGCTGGTCGCCGAGCTGAGGGCGAAGATGTTCCCCAAGAAGGATGCTTCTCCTGCAGCTGCTGACAAGCCGGAAGCCAAGGAAGAGAAGTGACGGGTGGACGATAGGAACGACGTCCTCTTCGATGAGCGTGAGCGCCCGGTCTTCAAGGTCGCGGAATTCGAGGGACCGCTCGACCTGCTGCTCGCGCTCATCCAGAAGGCAGAAGTCAACATCTACGACATACCAATCGCAGAGATCACTGCCCAGTTCCTTGCATATATCGAGGAGCATAAGGACGGGGGCCTGCGCAACCTTGCTGATTTCTACCGCATGGGAGCTGACCTCTTGTACATCAAGAGCAGGATGCTCCTGCCTGTCAAGGTGGAAGTCGACGGTGATGAGTACCAGGACCCCCGCCAGGAGCTTGTGGAACGCCTGATCGAATACCAGAAGTTCAAGAAATACACGGACCTGCTGACAGGTGCGGCAGTGGGAGACAACTTCCACATACCACGCAAGGAGAACTTCTTCACCCTGCCTTTCGAGGATGCGGACCTCTTCAAGGGTGTCGACCTCGAAGCCCTGGCCGCGACCTTCCAGCGCCTGCTGGAGCGCAAGAACCCTGCCAAGCTCTTCAACGTCTACGAAGAGGTCAGCATAGACGAGAAGAAGGCACTGGTGATGGAGCTCTTGGACAATGGCATGGAGATCACGCTCTCAGATGTCATCGTGGACTTCACGAACCCCTTGCACATCATCTGCGCCTTCATGGCCATACTTGTCATGGCCAAGGACAGGATCATCGTCTTCCAGCAACCCGAGCCCTATGGCGAGATCGTGATCGTCCGCCGTCCTCCGGACTGGGACGAGAAGCTGGCTGATGAGTACGACAGGCAGTACGACGAGGTGGTTGAGAACAACCTCGAGGACCCTGATGATTTCTCGATCGTCTCCGATGAGAGGCGCGATGAGATGGCAAGGGCACTTGCCGGTGAGGACATAGGGGTTGATGATGAGAAGGAGGAGGAATTCGTCGGTGACGAGGAGGACCTCCTTGATGAGGACCAATAATGGCTAGGACGAGCCTGATGAGCACGGACGCACGCATGGTCGAATGCGTCCTATTCATTGAGAACGAAGCCCTGGAGCTGGAGAGGATCTGCCAGATGACTGGGCTTGATGAGAAGGCGGCCAAGAGGGCTTTGAAGGAACTTGACGGCGTCTTCCGTGACAGTGGACATGGGATCCGGCTCAAGGAGAACAGTGATGGCTCCTATGAGTTCGCCCCCTGTGAGGACCTTTATGACATGTTGCGTTCGACCTATGGACGCAAGGTTGACAGGAGGCTCACCAGGGCGGCGCTTGAGACGTTGTCGATCATAGCCTACAAGCAGCCGATCACACGCCGTGAGATCGACAACATCAGGGGCGTGGCTTCTGACAACATCGTCCGATTGCTACGTGAGAGGGAATACATCAAGGTCGTCGGCCGCAAGGACGTACAGGGGCATCCCTGCCTCTATGGCACAAGCCGCAAGTTCCTTTTCGAATTCGGCCTGCGCTCGATCAGCGAGCTGCCCAGGCTGAGCAGCATAGACCAGATGCGCTTCGAGGATGATGAGGACAGCCTCTTCCCAGACAGCCCTGTCCAAGATGATGAAGACAATCCAGGAGATGAAGATGAGTGATTTTGATGATGCCATGATGACATACCCAGTCAGGTTGCAGGTCTACATGGCCAAATGTGGTGTCGGCAGCCGCCGCCACTGTGAGGACCTTATCGCCCGTGGCCATGTCATGGTCAATAACAAGGTCATACGTGAGATGGGCGTCAAAGTGTCAGAGGAGGACATCGTCCAGGTCGATGGGATCACGCTTGAGCCGGTCGACAAGCGCTATTACATCGCGCTCAACAAGCCCCGCGGCTATGTCTGTACGAACTGGGATCCGAACGAGGACCGCTATGCGCGTGACCTGATCCAGATCCGCGACCAGGGCCTGCTGTTCAATGTCGGCCGCCTGGACAAGGAGTCCAATGGCCTCCTCCTTTTCACCAACGATGGTGAGTTCGCCAACCGCGTCACACATCCACGGAACAAGATTGAGAAGGAGTATCTCGTCCGCCTTGACAGGAGGGCCTCTGTCGAGGACCTCCGCCGTGCGATCGACGGCCTTTACATCGACATGAGCAAGCCGTACAGGATCATACGCTACGACTACCTTCCCCGCCAGAAGGAGTATCTCAAGGTGACCCTCACAGAAGGCCGCAACCGTGAGATCCGCAAGATCTTCAGCTTCCTTGGCTACGAGGTCAAGGGCCTGACGCGGATCCGTATCGGCTGCGTCGAGCTTGGCTCACTCGAACCTGGCCAGTTCCGCAATCTTTCACGCAAGGAGGTCGAGGGCCTGATGGAGGGGCGCAACAGTGTCGACAGGCCGAAGCGCATCATACGCAGGCCACGCAAGGAGGCAGGTGATGATCGTCGCGATTGACGGACCCGCAGGTTGTGGCAAGAGCACGGTGGCCAAGGCCGTGGCAAAGGAGCTGGGCTTCTACTTCCTGAACACAGGTTCCTTCTACAGGGCTGTGACACTGGCCCACATCGAACGAGGTGGTGACTGTCATGACAAGGCCGCCTGCCTTGAGACGGCCAGGAGCGTCAGCATCACGGTCCGTGATGGGGACATCTGCCTTGATGGGGTGGATGTGGAAGACCGCCTCCACGTGCCAGCGGTCGACATGAATGCAAGCATCGTCTCTTCCGATCCCGCCTTGAGGGCTGTCGTGACGGACATGGTACGCCAAGTCGCAGGCCACATGGACATCGTCACGGAAGGTCGTGACACGACTACCGTGATCTTCCCTGACGCCCAGGCCAAGTTCTATTTTGACGCAGACCTTTCCGTACGTGCCGCGCGGCGTGCGCTGCAGGAGGGTGGGGGCAGTGACATCAGCGAGGTCGAACGCCTCATAAAAGCCCGCGATGAAAATGATAAGAACAAGCCGGTCGGGGCTTTGAAAGCCGCTCCGGATGCCATCATCATAGACACATCTCACTTGACGATAAGGGAAGTTTGTGAGAAAGTTGTTTCAGTTGTGCGCAGCCTCCAGGAGGGTGTGCATGGCGAAGTAATCGGATAGGAGTCAAAGAAGTGGAAGATGAAACTCAGATGACTGACATGCAGGCCCTTCTGCAGGAGCAGTATCTAAAGTCACTTGCTGGCATTGAAGACGGTCAGATCGTAACCGGAACTGTTGTACAGTTAAATAACGACTATGTGTTTGTTGATGTTGGCTACAAGAGCGAGGGCAAGATCCCCGTGGATGAGTTCATCGAGCTGCCGAAGCTCGGCGACAAGGTCAACGTGACAATCGTCAACAAGGAAGGGAAGGGCGGTCAGATCGTCGTTTCCAAGAGAAGGGCGGATGCCCGGGAGAGGTCAGAGGCTCTTCGCGAAGCCGCTGAGAACCGTACTCCCGTGCTCGGAAAGTTCAGCAAGGTCATCAAGGGCGGCTATGAGGTCGACCTCGGTGCTGATTATAAGGGTTTCTGCCCGATGTCGAAGGCAGATGTCACAAGGATCGAGGATCCAGAAAGCCTGATTGGCAAGACGGACTACTTCATCATCGACAAGTTCCATGCTGGTACGAAGATGAAGAGCGTCGTCTCAAGGCGTGAGTACCTTGAGAAGATCATCGCTGAGAACAAGGAGAAGTTCTTCTCCTCTGTCCAGATCGGCGATGTCGTGCAGGGCGAGGTCAAGTCCTTCACCTCCTTCGGTGCCTTCATCGACCTTGGTGGTTTCGACGGCCTGCTGCACATCAACGACATGAGCTGGGGCCATGTCTCCAAGCCCAAGGACTTCGTCAAGAAGGGCCAGGTCGTGCAGCTCCGCCTTATCAACATCGATCCTGAGACACAGAAGATCAACCTCTCACTCAAGCACATGCAGCCGGATCCCTGGACAAGCTTCGAGGAGCGCTACCAGGTCGGCGATGTGATCAAGGCCCCTGTCACGAAGATCACCTCCTTCGGCGTCTTCATCGAGATCGAGCCTGGTATCGAGGGTCTTGCCCACATCAGCGAGCTGAGCTGGACACGCAAGATCACCAACCCCCGCGAGGTCGTCAACATCGGCGATGTCGTCGAGGCCAAGATCCTGGGTTACGACCTTGACAAGAAGCGTGTCTCCCTCGGCCTGAAGCAGCTGATGGAGAACCCCTGGGATACGATCGCAGAGCGCTATCCTGTCGGCACTGTCCTGAAGAGGAAGGTCGTCAAGATCACCAACTCAGGTGCCTTCGTCAACCTCGAGGATGGCATCGATGGCTTCCTGCACATCGACGACGTCTCCTGGACGAAGAAGCTTAAGAACATGTCCCAGTTCTGCAATGAGGGTGATGAGATTGAGGTCCAGATCTCCCGCGTGGAGCCTGAGAACCGCCGCATCCGCCTCTCTGTCAAGGACCTTGAGGGCAACCCTTGGCAGAACCTCAAGAGGAACAACCCCAAGTACTCCCTGATCAAGGGTACTGTCTCGAACGTCACTGACTTCGGCGTCTTCGTCAAGGTCGCTGGTGACATCGAGGGACTGATTTCCAAGTACAACCTCGTCGGACCCGATGAGGAGTACACGGACAAGGTGCTTGAGAACTTCAAGGTCGGCGATGAGGTCACGGCCATGGTCATGGAGGTCAACCCCTCCACCCAGAAGCTCTCCCTCTCGATCAAGGAGATGATCAGGCGCAACCAGCAGTCCGAGATGGCCAAGTACATGGCCGGCGACCAGGACGATGGTGACACCTTCTCCCTCGGGGAGATGCTCAAGGCCAAGGACGAAGAGCTCTGAGGCTCAGGCAAATGAGAGAACAGGCGGGGGATTTTCGCCCCGCCTGTCTTTTGAAGGGGGATTTGAATGAAGGATAAGAAGAAGGAGACGCTCTCATCTGACAGGCTCTCTGCCAAGACCGAGGGTTTCCTGTCAAGCAACAAGAAGTCAATCCTGATCATCTGCGTGCTTGTCGTCGTCATCGTCGCTGTCATCGCAGTCATCAGCATCGTCACTTCCAGCAGCAGCGAGGCTACGGCCACAGCTGTCTACAACCTCGAGAGTGAGTACAACTCCATCCGGAACATGGATGAGACGAGTGCTGATTACGCCACCGCAGGCCAGGCCTTCGTCGCTGATGCCGAGGCCATCCTCGCTGAGAACAGCGATGGATACGCCTATCTGAAGACGAACTACCTGCTCGGCCTCTACTATTACAACATCGCAGCCGATTGGGCACAGGCACAGGCATGCTTCGAGACAGCCGCCAACGCCGCTGCTGGCACCTACATGGGTTCTCTTGCATTGATGAACGCAGCTGCAAGTGCTGAGAACAATGGTGACCAGGATACGGCCCTTGCATACTACAACCAGGTCTGGGACGATTATGGGCGTGATGCTGCAGAGAGCCCCAAGGCCCTCTTCAACGCTGCAAGGATCTACGAAGCCCAGGGTGACATCGAGCTTGCAAGCGCGACCTATTCCCAGCTTGCTGATGAGTTCCAGGGTTCAGAGTACGCAGCCCTCGCCAGGGCGCGCAACATCGTCCTTGGTGCTGAGTAAGACGTAAACAACAGACAAGGGGAGCAATCCCCACCCATAGGAGGAGATGGCCAGTGAGGATCATTAGGACAACCTTTTTGACTCTCTTGGCCATCTTCTTGTTATCTTGTTGTGGGATGCCTACCTACCACGATTTCGATTCCCTAATCTCGATAACCTACGTAAGTTCGGCTCCTGGCATCGATGATGTCGACTACATCACAGGTTTCAGAGTCAACATCAACTGGGATGGTGATTCCTATCTTGACAACCTTGATGCCAGTTCGCCTTCTGTCCTCTTGATGTATACGATCGCACCTGAGAGGGGGAGTCTATCAAGTAATTTCAACAGGGTCATTGGCGGATCCAACAATTACAACAATGGCATGACTGCCAACTTCAATGACAATGGCCAGCTTGAAGGTGTGAGTGCCACTATAAGCGGACAGGAAATCATGCTCTACGCTTTTGAAAATGAGCTCAGATCGCTTTCAACGACCCCGACATATACCTATGGGCCACTCCTGAGGACAGATGGGGACGGAACCAGCATCCCATACTATTATTTCATGATCCGTCGTGAGAACAGTGCTGATGGCTTAGGGTTCTATTTCATATTGGATATATATACAGGAGATGGAACTTCATCGACTCTTGTCGATAGCATCTCAATGTTCCGTTCGTATGGGAACATGAACAACCTTGTATTTCCGAATTCTATTCCTGCGGTGGGTGATTGTAATGGCAATGACTTCAATTTCTACGCTTCAGCGGAAAACAATGATGATCCTTACCAAGTCAGTTTCTCAATTGCTGTGAACATGATCCCTGGAGCAGGAGGAACACATAACAACATCTTCTGGTCAGATCTCAGGTGGTATCGCAACTATACAGTCCAATAAGGTCTGGAAGCCACCCTGCTGTTTGTTGTAACATCAATTCACATCTGGAGATGAGATGTGGTGTGCAGGAATAGTGTGTCTGGAGGGACGTTCAGGGACGTCACAGGACAAAGGAAAGGCGGAAGAAACTCAAAGAAACCCGATGGTGGTAGTGCACTCCTCCTGATAATCGTCCTTTCGTTCATTTGCCAGGGGCTTTATGCGGAGCCCCGGCTCGGGCTGTCGCTTGGCTATAGGAACAGCTCATATTTCAATCACAGCGCAGAGCAGGACTTCCACGTCAGGGATGATGCTTATGCTGTCGGCATCCTGACAGGTTTCGATGATTACATCAGGCTTTCCGCTGGCGCATATTTCGAGCCTGTGGACACATTCAATGTCGATCTTGGCGCTTACTATCACCACGCCTATGAACCAGCATCTGGCATGGCCCATGCCTCTGTGACACTGGGCCAGGACCTACGCTTCGGAGCCTTCCTCTTCAACTACCGCCTTGGACTGATAGGAGGTCTGGGTTACAGCTTGTATTCAGATGAAGTCTTCCCGAACCTTTCTCCCGATGTGGTCTTGGAGATGGGATTCGCCATTAGGGACAGCTTCTCTCTGCTTGCCTATCTGAGGAGCGCATCCTTCTACGAGACAGCAGCGCAGAGTCTTCCAATAGTAGGAGTGGAGGGCAGGGCTGATATCGGAAGGCATGGTATCTTCTTTGACGCCCATGTCGTCTTCGCTGATTACATGGAAGGTCCTACGATCCTGGTCAAAGACCTTGTAGTAACACTGGGTTACGAGGTGGCGCTATGAAGAAGATCAGCCTGATTCTGCTTTCATTGGTCATGCTCTGCTCCTGTGACTTCGCTTTTTACAGCGACTATCTCAGCATGGATACGAATACCTTCCTCAATGAAATTGATATCCAAGAGGAAGGAGGTGACAACATGCTCCGCTTCCTCGTGCTATCAGATGCCCACTACAACAGGGAGTTGAGGGATGATGGCATCATACGTAATGAGGACAACCTCTTCGCATATCTGGATAAAGACAAGGATATTGATGCGGTCTTCTTCCTTGGCGACATGATTGATGACGCTGTGAGCGAAGACTACATCGCCCTCGAGGGCTTCATAGGACGTCTCAAGGCGCATCTCCCAGAAACAGCTGAGATCATCTCCGCACCTGGCAACCATGACTACAACAAGGGCTCTGACAGTGCACAGTGGACAGAGGTTTTCAAGGACCTTGTCTTCGACTCTGGCAACACTGGAGCATACAGGATCTCGGATACAGTGATCTACAAACTTGACTCAGCCTACAGGCTCCTTGGATGTGACCAGCTTGATCATCTGGAAACAGCCTTGGAGTCTACTGATGCCACATACAAGTTGATACTAAGCCATGTCCCAATCAACCTGGACCGTGCTGACCAGGGGCTCTTCCAGTTCGTCCTTGCGGACAACAACGAGCGTGGACGACTGATACGCATGTTCTCAAGTGAGAATGCATTATACCTGGCAGGTCACCACCATAAGGGTGGTGTGCTCAGTTCCTTCAGTGAAAGCTTCCATGAATATGTCTTTCCAGCCTTCCACAGGAAAGACCTGCTGTGGGGTCTTGAGAGCCGTGGCTATTACCACATCCTCGAACTCAATGAAGACACAGGGGAGGTGGTGATCAAATCATATCAGATCCAGAATGAATCACTTGAAGCGGAGAGGACAATCAATTTCTCATTATAAAGCTCTTTGTTCATGTGTCTTACAGGCATGATGGATAACACAGGCATCATCTGGAATTGAATGAGGCTGTGGACAAAATCCACAGCCCCAACCGTCCTTTAGCGCAATATCAATCAGAGCTCAAAGAGCTGATTCAATCGATGAGAGGTCGAAGTTCTCCTTGAGTGAGGCTGATGCGACCTTCTTGCCTTCCTTGTAGAGATAGGCGGAGAGGTGGGCACCAGAAAGGATCCTCATGACCTTGTCGCTCTTGTAGATGTCGACAGGCTTGATCTCGATTCCATGCTCCTTGCCATAGGTCTCCAGCTTCAGGAGCACCGCCCTGTCATTGTCCTCACTAGCGTTGTAGTAGAAGACGATGACGCGGTCCTTGGAAAGGATGTCGTCATGAATCGTGTCGAGGTCGCTGATATACCTCTCAGCCATGGAGCCTGCGACAGCGCCATCACCAACTGCAGTGGCGACCTGGCGGAGGACCTTGGCCCTGACGTCACCAGCGGCGAAGATACCTGGCTGGTTGGTCTCCATCTCCTCGTTCGTGATGACATAACCACGAGAGTCGAGGTTGACAAGCCCCTCGAAGAGCTGGGTGTTGGGCAGGTAGCCGATGAAGAGGAAGCAACCATCGACATCGACAGGGATGATCTCGCCAGTCTTGAGGTTCTTCAGATTGACACGCTTGAGCATGTCATCACCCTCGAAAGAGTCGACGGAGGTGTTCCAGATGAAGTGCATCTTCTCGTTCTTGAAGGCCTTCTCTGCAGCGACCTGGTTGGCATCGACATGGCCCTCGTCGTGGACGACAGAGACCCAGACCTCGCTGCAGAAGCGGGTGAGGAAGGTACCTTCCTCGATTGCGGCATCACCAGAACCGATGATCAGGACCTTCTTGCCAGTGTAGCGGGCAGCATCACAAGTGGCGCAGAAGCTGATACCCTTGTCAAGGTAGTTCTCCTCGCCAGGAGCACCGGTAAGGCGGTTGCGTCCACCAGTGGAGATGACAACAGCCTTTGCGTAGTAATTTGTGCGGAACGTGGAAACGCACCAGCGGCCATCCTCCAGCCTCTCAACACCCTTGCAGTCTGTGAGCTTGACGTTGACACCAAACTTGCGGAACTGCTTGTCGAAGAGCTTCATCAGCTCTGTACCATCGATGCCCTCTGGGAATCCAGGGTAGTTCTCAATCTCACTTGTGTAAGTTGCAAGACCACCGATGAGGGATTTCTCGAGGAGCAGTGTCTTCAACCTTGCGCGGCCAGCGTAAAGGGCTGCTGTCATGCCACCAGCGCCACCACCAATGACGACGACATCATATTCTTCGATTCTCTTTTCCATGATCTGATTCCTTATGAAAAAAGCTGTCCCTGACATGCAAAGTGCAGGGACAGCCAGGGAAAAGGGCTTAGTTGAACTGCGCCCTCTTCTTGTTCTCCCACCACCAGGCAAGGATCCAAAGGCCGAGGAGGGCCAGGAGCTGGATCAGGAGGGCAGGAACAAGGCCGCCAAAGAGCTGGGGCAGGTAGACCTTTGAACCAGCAGTGAACCAAGTTCCAGCGGTGGCTTTCGTGATGGCACCAGCAAACGCGTTACCAAGGCAGAAGAAGGGGAAGCAGATCCAGAGCTGGACATAACCTTCACCCATCCTGACGAAGGTGCCGGAGGCACAACCGCCAGCCAGGACAGCGCCGATTCCAAAGATGAATGAACCGATGCACATCTGGAGGTTGATGACGTTGCCAGGCATGTTCTCAGCGGTGAGGCCTGAGAGGTCGGCACCGAACTGTGATGCATGGCGTCCGAAGAAGAAGATCGTCGCCAGGGCGAAAGCGACGATGACAGCCCTTGTGAGCTTTGTCTCGCCTGTGAGACCTGGGTCGCGGTAGGCTGCAGTAAAGCAGAAGCGTGAGCGTTGCATCGAGTAGCCAAGGCCGATGCCAATCACCAGGAAGAGCGGAGCCTTCGGGTAGTTGGGGGCGACAACGAAGGAGACGATCAGGAGGAGGGCGATGATCACGACAGCTGCAATGATCTGGATCCTCTTGTTCCTGAGCTTCTGCTCAGCGGTCAGCCTCTTCCTCTTGGGCCTCTGGTTGGACACGGGAGGCATGAAGTACTTCAGGAGCTTGCCTCCAACTGTCGCACCAAGGAAGACGAAGAGGAGGAAGAGCCAGGCAGCAAGTGAGAACTGTGGGAGCTGGGAGAAGAGGCCACCGATGTTACAACCACCGGCCATCTTGGCTCCAACACCCATCAAGAGGCCACCAACGATAGCGGCAAGAGCCTGCTTGTAGTGCTTGATGTTCCTGATCTTCCACTGGGCAGCCAGGAGACAGGCGATCAAAGCACCGAGCAGGAGTCCGATGTCAGTGAGGGAAGCCTGGTTGTTCCAGAAGTTGTAGGTGGAGGTATCTGTTCCGAAAGTAGCAGCAGTGTCGATTCCGAAAAGGGAAAGGAACATGTTGCCCCACATGCCAAGTGCACCGGAGACACCCCATGTGCTGCCGAACATGCACAGGGCCATCGCGAAGATGACAATCAGCGCGGAACCAGCGTAGTATGACCATTCCTTCTTCAGGATGATGTCATAAAGGGCTGGCTTTTCAAGCTGGGTATTCTGATTCTGGTCCATCAGGGTCCGCCTCACTTGGTCTTCTCGATGACGACTTCCCATTCACCGTCGCCAACTTCTTCGATTTCGACGTTGTAACCCTGGCCACGTGCCCAGTCTGGGACGTTCTTCATGGCACAGGTGTGGTCAATACCAACAACGAGGACATCACCAACAGCCATCTCCTTGATGGCGTTCTGTGTCTTCACGAGAGGCACAGGGCAGGCCTCGCCAAGGCAGTCAAGATACTTTTCAGCCATTGTCTTTTCTCTCCTTGTTTAGAAGTGATATATGAATTGCACCACTTAGATGTGGAGGTCGCAACTTTTAGTTTGTGACTTTTTGACATTCATGGCTGATGCATTTGTGACTTTTCGACAAAGTCAGATCGATGCTAGTTTTCCCGCATCGATTATCTTTATCCTGCCATGATTTGACTGAAGGATACCTTCCTTTTCAAGCTGGGCTGTTATTGTGGATACCTGGCTCCTTGAAACAGCAGTCTCCTCACTTATTTTACTTTGCGTCACATCAATTATACCACCTGGAAAATAAGATGCGAGGTCATAGAGATAAGACGCGACCAGCTGGCGGGGCGTGGACTGGGTACGGTCCTTGATGATGTAGAGGATGTCAGCGAAGCGGTCCATGAAGTTGCGTCGGAGGAAATGGGACATGCCTGGATATCGGTCCTTCATCTCATTGAATGTCTGGGCAGGGACCTTGAGGATCCTGGAATCCATATCTGCGATGATGTTGATCTTGGCCGCTGTCCCATACAGCAAGGGACTGGATCCGAGGATGCAGATGTCATCTGGATTGAGGTAATACAAAAGGATTGAATGCCGCTCCTGCCGCAGGACGCTCTTGAGCCGGCCATCGATGACGAAGATGATGTTGTCACACATGACATCAGGAGAAGCGATCAGCTCACCCTTGCCAAAGCACTGGGTGAAGCTCCGGAAGCACAGTTCTTCCTGGTCTCCGGCGTCCAGCGAAGAGAAGAATGGAAGATAAGTTTCCAGAAGCTTCCTGATCATGTTAGAATCCCTGTGTCCTTATGGATGATGATAGAGGAAAAAAGCCTTGCTGACCACAGCGGATTTCGAAGCACTCATGAACTCATGTCAAATCCTCCAGACCCTTCCTGACAAAGACAAGGAAGAGGTACGGAGGGTGGGGGAAGTGCGTCCCTTCAAGCGAGGACAGGTCCTCCGTGACCGCAAGGGCGCTGTGAATGCGATGATCTTTTTGAAGAAGGGGCTTGTGCGTTTCCATACCTGTGGTCAGGACGGGACAGATGTCATGCTCTTCTATGTGGCACCAGGACAGAGCTGCATCATGACATGTCCAAGGCTCTGCTGCTCAAGCGCATTGGACTACAAGGCCGAGGTTGTTGAAGATAGTGATATCATCCTACTTGGTGAAGACCTCCTGAGGAGCTTTGAAGAATCACACCCTCAGGTCAGGCGCTACGTTGATAATGTCCTTGCATTCCGTTTGGACAGGCTTTTCACTCAACTTGCATCAATTGTCTCTGATGACCTGACAGAGCGTGTAATGAAATACCTTATATATATGAAAGAGACGCTTGGCACATCAGAGCTTTCATTGACTCATAAGGCCATAAGCCAAGATCTCAACTGCCGCCGCGAGGTAGTGACCAGGATCCTCTCTCATTTCCAGGCTGATGGCATGATCAGCCTGGGCCGCAACAACATACAGATCCTTGACAGCCCGCTCTGGGGTGATATCAGCTGAAGTAGTGCACTCATGTCTATCCTTTTCATTTATTTGCAGGTATCTTAGGAGGTAGAGATATCAGACATTTGTGCCAGATATTTAGACTGGACAAATAACATCAATAAAACTTTACATACACGTGTTTCTTAACATCAGCACAGAAGGCCTCTAGTTTCATCCAAGGAAATCCAACCAGAATCCGTTTTATGAAACAAATGTTCTAGATAAAGCAAACATCACATTTAAGCATAATAAAACTTTGCATTTGTAATGATTCTATAAATCAATACAGAAAGCCATTAGTTGCTATATCCTGGCTTGACGATCTATAAAAATCAGTCTAGTAATGAGTTAAAGATATTCATTATCTGGCTTGCAGCTTAAATCGCCTTAGAGCCGATTTTCCAGGCCAGTTGCCCAGTAAAATCCCAAAATCGTCTGAAAAAGCCCTTCAAGATGTCAGGGAGATGGGTGCTGAAAATTAGATATAATCTATATTCTGTCAACTAGACTATTTTCAGAGCCAAAAATCAGCCTGAAATCGACATCACTACAGCACAGGAGTGCAAAATCGAACTCCAAACAAGTTTTGCAGCCTTGCAGGGCTTTATAGCGTCTTTGGGTGTGATTTTCTTCCTTTCATCCAATTAACTTTACAATATTTTACAAGTTTATTTTACGTTATAATTCATAGCTTATTTGACAAGTTTTATTTTGTTTATCTCAAGTTTTATTTACTCAGATCCGAAATTATATCTTTACGTATAGAGTAAAGTTTATTTGTTATTTCGGTTTTCATGATAAGCGGAATAGGGCTATCCACCCACCCTACTCCGTCCATATATCGCTATTTCAGCTCCTGGATGCGCTTGCCCATGAATTCCACAAGACCGACAACAAGTGCATTTCCCATACAGAAATAACGAAAACTCTCAGGCATGCCGGTATTGGTCCATTCATCAGGGAATCCATTAAGACGTTCACATTCAACAGGGGTCAGCAGGCGCAGGCGTCCAGTTGAAGGATCTGTCACCACATGGCTTGAGCGGTTCTTCGAAGCTTCGCTCGTTAGCATGGTCCTGCTAGGCTTGTCCAAGGGGTCTGGGAAGGCAATCGCACCCTCTGCGAAGGAATATTCAAAGCCAGCTGCGGAGACCCTGGAAACCTTCTTGGCTCCCTTCATATATTGCCATTTAGCCTCATCATCAGGCTTCAGATAATACTTCTCTGGGACACTGGATTGAATGATATCGCCCAGGGTCATGGATTTGCCATTGTAGACAGCTTCAACACGTAATGTATGGCAATTCCCTTCATAGCAGTAACCACTGTTCTCAAAAGGAAATCTGAAGCTATCTGAGACCGATTTGACATCATCAGGGATCACCACATCAGATATCCTTGCCCCGATATGGCGTTCACAAGGAAAGACTGCGGCGAAGAAACCACAGCCCATGAGGACCTCATCCGCTTTCCGGTCGCCATAGAGCTTCTCCTGTACTGATCCATCCATTGTGGCGAATATGAATGTCCTGCGGCGTCTTTGGGGAAAGCCGTAGTCGGCAGCGTTGATCATACGCCATTCAATCGAATAACCCAGGCTTGTCAGGCATGCCAGGATGATTCCAAAATCCCTTCCACGCTGCTTTGCTGGTGATTTAAGCAACCTGTCAACATTCTCCAAGAGGATGAAACGTGGCCGCTTTTCTGTTGCAATACGGTAGATTTCCCACCACAGGACACCCTTCTTGCCCTGGATGCCTTTGGAGTTCGCAAGTGTTGATGCCACAGAGTAATCCTGGCATGGAAAACCCCCTACAAGAAGCTCATGATCAGGAATCCTTGAGGCATCCACAGAAGATATATCTTCATTCAAGTTAAGGGAATCCTTAAAATGGCTGTCATAGCATTCAAATGCCCACTGGCGCTTCTTTCCTGGCTCCCATTGATCTGCCAGGACAATCTTCCAACCAGACTTCTCCAGCCCAAGATGGAAACCCCCAACACCAGCGAAAAGCTCTACGACCTTGTTTTCCGATGGATTTCCTGTCATCAAAACCCCACAAAAGCAGAAATCATAAGGCAAACGCCTGATTGTCTGGATTATAACCAATATCAGAGCAAAGATCCATCACCTCATGCAGAATGTAAAACATTTCTTCCAATGTCTAACAAATTACTCAGGGGCTTTTCATTCAATTCCATACATGTAAAGCTATTATTCAACAGAGCACAATATCAATCTGCTTACATTTAATATGATATAGTCATTTAAATTTGATGAAATATATAAAGTTTTATTTACAATACTTAAGCCCACTAAAGTAAAGTTACTTGATAAATTTTATCAAGTAAACTTTAAATTAAGTTTTATTTGTTGTATGTAATGTTTTATTATCTATATGTAAAAGTTTACTTACATCACAGAAAACAAGGTGATTGACTAGACATTTCTTGAACATTGTCGGAGTGACGTATTTTTTATCATCGTGGATTTTCGTCTTGAATCGCGGGTTTTGACCATTTCCTTGTTGGATTCTGCTTTGATACATAGAAACACAATGTTTATAATAGAGGCCCAGCGGTTGACTGGGCCAGAATCGATCCGCTTAGCGGTTTAGAATGAAATAGCCTGTTGTAACAGGAAGGATGCCACCTTCCATCAGGAAGGCCCTCGCCTTCTTTGCCAATGAGCTGCGGACATCATACTCCATGGGGTCGTCCTTGAGGCAGCCGAAGATACGTTCTTCAGCCTGGCGCCTTGTCATGTCATCAGAAAGCCTGGTGAAACGGGATGAGAACACCTTGATCCGAGATGTATCATCCAGCAATGCTGACAGCTGGCTTGAAAGCAGCCAGGATGAACACGTAAAGCGGATCCTGTCATGATTGAAGAAGTCCATCGCCATGGCAAGAGACTCATCAACCTTGGCTGGCGAGATGTCAGCCGCCTTGGGGATGTGTATAGCCAGGGTGAAGTCACCATCAACAGGCTCCAGGAGCTGGTACTGCAGCCCTCCAAGGGCAAAGAGCTCAAGCTTGATGTGGTGCTCAAGCCACTTGGCCTCGACAAGGCCAAGCTGGCCTGTCTTCTCCCTGTGGTCTTCGACCCAGCGTGGAATGTCCATGAAGGTTTCCACTGCTACGGACTTTGGAATACCCCTCCTGTGGTATTCAGGAAGCGCGTCCTGGTAAGCATGCTGGCAGCACCAGGTCATGTCCTCAAGGGGGCTGTTGCCCTTGACTGCACTTCCCTGCCATGAGAGGACGGCCGCCTTCGCATCAGCGGCCAGCCCTATGTCATCAAGGAAGGTTTCAAAGGAATATGTGCTCACAGCTTCCTCATCCATACTGTCATGTCATTGGCGCCCCTGTTGGACCATGCGAAGTAAGGGATGGCCGTTACCTCGACCTCCTCCCTCTTTATGCCGTATGGCTTGTAGAGGACCTCCTCATAACCATCCACCGATTCATACATCGCCTTGAAGGTTAGCCCCTTTACGCTGTGGCCTTCAATCTCCTTGTCGACAAGCTTCCAGTCAAGCTCACCTGCGGGGATGCTGACACGGAAGAGGTCCAGTCCGGGATTGTCCACACCCTCGATCGTGTAGACCAGCGGACCACGTGAGAGAGCAACGCGTCCTGTGGCGTCGACCACATCAGGATGGGCGCTGAGCTGGACGACAGGCAGCTCGAAGTCAAGGACGATGGATGCGCCTTCCTTGATGCCTCCAGTAATGTAGGCATAGCCCTTCTCCACCCTGGCATCGACAGCCTTGCCATCAACTGTAAGGCTGTAAGAAGTACACCAACGGGGAATGCGCACAGCGACTGTCTTATGCGTCGATGAGCCGAAGTTGATCCAGATCCTCCCATCGTAGGGGTAGCTGGTCTCCTGACTGATCAGCACACCATCGACCTGGGCACTGCCCTCTGCGTACTGGTTGATCCAGATCGTCGAATCATCATAGGAGTAGAAGAAGCGTCCCAGGGATGCGATGAAGCGGAAGATGTTCGGTGGACAGCAGGAGCATTCGAAGACCTTCTGCCTCTGGTATGCTGGATAGAGGGGCTTGGCGTTGATCCCAGCGAAGAAATCTGAGACAGCCACGCGGCATTCGAGCGCGTTATCGTAATAGAATGTGTCACCCTTCATCGAGAGTCCGACCAAGGCACCATTGTACATCTGATGCTCAATCATGTCGCAGTACTTGCCATCATGGGTCAGGCCGAAGAGACGGTAGGCGAAGTTGGCCATGGCGACAGAGGCACAGGTCTCTGCGTAGGAAAGCGCATTGGGAAGGACGTAGTCTGTTCCAATCGCCTCACCATAGCGTTCTGCCGAGATACCACCAGTGACATACATCTTGTGCCTGACCTCATCGTCGTAGAGGCGCTGGGCGGCTTCAAGGAGCTCTTTGTCGTCATAGTACTTCGCGATGTCGGCCATGGCTGAGTAGAAGTACATGGCGCGCACGGCATGGCCGCCAGCCTTCTCCAGCTCACGTGCAGGCCTGTCATCCTGGGCATAGGTGTCGTTGTAGAGGAGCTGGTTTTTCAATGGTGGATTCGCGGGCCAGGTGCCATTGGGCACGGAGAAGACACGGTCGCGCTTGTCACGGCCACGCTCCTCGACGAAGTGACGTGACAGCTCAAGATAACGCTTCTCTCCAGAGGCCTCGTAAAGACGTATCAGGGCGAGTTCGAGTTCCTGGTGGCCAGGTGTCGAATAAGGGGCTGAGGCATCGATGACGAAGACCTTCTCAATCAGGTCTGCGAAGCGGCACATCATGTCGAGGAAGCGGCGGCTTCCTGTTGCTTCATGATGGGCGACAGCGGCCTCGATCAGATGGCCTGCAGTGTAAAGCTCGTGCTCGGTCCTGTCTGTGAAGGGCTTCTGATGGAAGGTCAGGTAGACGGAGTTGAAGTAACCATCCTCCGCCTGCCCCTTCTCAATACGGTCGATCACAGCTTCGACCAGACCCTCGAGCTCCTTGTCAGGACGGACACGCAGGCAGTAGCAGGCACCCTCGATCCACTTGGCGACATCGCTGTCCCAGAAGACATGAGGGCGGTTCGGCATGCCATCCTTCCAGTCCAGGTCCATCGCAGGGATCCTGCCCGTCTCATAGAACTGGTCATAGAGCGCCCTTGAGGTCGTCATGCAGTCGACATCCTGCCACTTCTTCCAGAAACCACCCTTGATCGAGACATTGTAGTAAGGAACGATTTCCATCTTCATCTCCTTAGTTGTAAAACGCCTGCCCTCGTTTCCTTGGACAGGCTGGTCATTGGAGCCCTTCCAACGGACAGGGCCCAATGTATGATCACAGTGGGACTCAAAGTCCTCCGTACTGGCTGTTGAGCTCATCAAGGTAAGGCTGGATCACAACCATCTTCTGGGCAACCCAGTCCTCCCAGTTCGTCCTGAGATCTCCTTCCTGAAGGATCAGGTTGGCGTACTCCTGGGAAAGCTGGAGCGTCGCCTGGGCCTTATTCCTTGAGGAATGGAACTCGACATCCCAGTCGATGTCAGAATACTCGCCCTCGCCGTAATCGAGCTTCAGCTGGGCAAGGTAGTTCATCCTCTCCCTGTACTCATCCTTGATGGATGGGTTGACGACAGCGAAGTCATCCTCGAGGATGTACAGGCTCTCGATCCTGGCGCCGTACTTGTCGTAGACAGAGGTGTCCTCACCAAGCAGGCTGACAGCCTCGCCGTTCTCATCATACTCCCAGTCGATGCCCTCGAGGCCCATGTTGCAGACATACTGTCCTTCCTGGGTGCAAGTCCAATCGATCAGGTCCATGATTCTCTCGAAGTTCTCATCCGTGATGTTCGGAGAGAAGATCAAGCTTGACCAGAAGTTCGAACCAAGGATGATGTTGTGGTACTTCTCGTCATTGCCGAGGACGATGGCTGTATGGACTACCTCGTCGGAATCAAGGCCGAGGTTGTTCTGTATCTCTGTATCACAGGTCTGGCGAAACTCGGCGACACCACCCATCTGGTACATGGCGGCAGTACCATTGATGTAGAAGCGGTCCTTGTCGTTGTCGTTCATCAGGTAGAACTCAGGATCCAGCAGGCCTTCCCTGTAAGCATCCTGGTAGATCTTCAGGGCTTCATAGACCTCTTCCTGGGCAGGACCCCAGACATAGACACCTTCCTCGTTCTTGTAGAAGGCGGTCTCTGGAGCAGCGTGGTTGGCCTGGCTCGTCACGAAGTGGAACATTGCGTTCTGGGGATCGAGGCAGAGAGGGATCAGTGCGGAACCGACATTGCCCGGATCCTGCTCTTTGACCAGCCTGGCGTACTCGAGTGTCTCCTCTACTGTGTAGGTGTCCTTGATTGGGAAGCCGACAGCCTCAGCCCAGTCCTTGCGCAGGGCGACGACACCAATCTGGTTGACGATGGGGTCGGTCACGGCGTTGTAGACATAGATTGGGCGGAGCATGATGTAAGTACCACCTAACCTCTCTTCAAGCTCGAGGTTGAGCGGGCTCTTCTCATAAGCCATGGCGGCGTTAGGCCACCTCTCCTTCCAGTCATCTGGGAAGCGGTACAGGAGACCCTGGTCGACGTAGTTCTCAAAATCCTGGTAGTTGTAGTTCCAGATTGAGACATCGGGAAGGTCATCGGCGTTGATCCAGATCCTCAGGACCTCGTCCCAGGACGCCCATTCTACATAGTTGTAGTCCCACTCGATGTTGAACTTGTCCTTGAAGAACTGGTGGAAGGGGTTCTGGAACTCCTCATCAGTCACGTAGTCGAGGACGGCGATTGAGATGTTCCTTGTCTCAGCGTATGGGTCTTCAACCTCAGTGGAGCTAGTGCCCTGGGATGCCGTACTTGTAGCAGTTGTCGTGCTTGATGACGCCTGGCCCTCCTCACCGCCTGAACAGGAGATGAAGGTGAAAGCCATGAGGAGTGCCAACAAGAGGCACAGCGCCGCTTTTGTCTTTTTCATGTTATCCTCCAATTTCTATCTATGCTATTTGATCGAACCGACCATGATGCCTTTGGTGAAGTGCTTCTGCAGCAATGGGAAGAAGCAGACTACAGGGATCATCGTCAAGATGACGGCAGCCATCTTGATACCATCTGAGTACTGGCTCTGACCCAACGCGGCAAGCGAACTTGTCGCCGTGGTGACGATCTCCGTGTTCTGGATCAGCGAACGCAGGACGTTCTGGAGTGGAAGCTTGTTGGCTTGGCGGATGAAGATCATCGAGTCGTACCACTGGTTCCAGAAACCGACCCCGTAGAACAGCGTGATTGTCGCGAGTATGGGTTTCGAGAGGGGTATTATGATCGAGACGATCGTCCTCCCCTCGCCCGCTCCGTCCAGTGTGGCCGACTCGATCAGTGCTGGAGGAATCGTCTGGAAGTAGTTGATCATCAAGATCAGGTTGAAGACACTGAAGCAGTTGGTGAAGACGACGGCCCAGAGCGAACCGATCAGGCCGAGCTGCCTCAACACCAGGTAGGTTGGCACGATACCTCCGTTGAAGATCATCGTGAAGGTCACGAGGTAGAGGATCAGCTTGCGACCTGGGAAGTAGCGCTTGCTCAGCGCATAGCCCATCGTTGTCGTCAGGAAGAGCGCGAGCGGCACACCGACCAGTAACAGGACGATCGTGTTCTTGAAGCCGACGACGAACTTGCCATCATTGAAGAGGTAGCGGTAGTTCTCCAGCGTCGGATCCGAAGGGAAGAGCATCAAGGGGGTCTCCGTCGCCTCCTTCTGTGTCGAGAAGGACACGGTCAGGACATTCCAGAAAGGCACGATGATCGTGATTGCGAACAAGAGGAGGATGGCGAAGAGCACATAGTCAATCGCCGTCAGCTTCTTCCTCGAGCCCATCGACCAGTTGTCAGACTTTCCTCTTTTCACGCTTTCCTCCTTCACCGAACAAGCCACTGCCACCAAAAACCTTGGCAAGACGGTCAGCCATGACTAGCAGGATGAGGTTGACCACGCTCCTGAAAAGGCTGACAGCTGTCGAGAAACCGAAATCAGTGCTCGACTGGAATGTGACACGGTATATGTAGATATCAAGGACTTCGGCGACGTCCCTGGTCGCTGCGTTCTGCAAGTTGAAGACCTGGTCAAAGCCATTCGTCAGGATGTTGCCTGTAGAGAGGATGAACATGACGAAGACCGTCGG
Source organism: uncultured Spirochaetales bacterium (assembly GCA_944392695.1). GTDB lineage: Bacteria > Spirochaetota > Spirochaetia > Sphaerochaetales > Sphaerochaetaceae > Bullifex. Next base: position 149,461 of record CALXXN010000003.1, read on the forward strand.
CAGGATGTTGGGCAGCGTGATCCTCCAGATCTTCTGCCAGCGGGTCGCGCCATCGAGATCTGCCGCCTCGTACTGCTCCATGTCTATGCCGCTTATCGCCGCGATGTAGACGATGGCGGACCAGCCACTGTTCTTCCAGATCTCCGTCAGGTAGAGCATGGGGACGAACTTCGACTTGCTGCCAAGGAAGTTGATTGGCTCATCCACGCCTAGGAGCTGCAGGAAGCTGTTGACGACACCTGTATAGGAAAGGACATTGATCATGACACCTGAGACGACGACCCAGGAGAGGAAGTACGGGAAGGTGTACAGTGTCTGACAGACCTTGGAGAAACGGCGCATCCTGATCTCATTCAGGAAAAGCGCCATGAGCACCGGCACGGGGAAGGTGATCACAAGCTTTGATATGTTGATCCACAGCGTACGCCATACAGAGGCCCAGAAGGCCGGATCCGCGAAGAGGTAGCTGAAGTTCTCAAACCCGGTCCAGGGGCTGCCCCAGATACCCATCCTCGCGTTGTAATGCTTGAATGCAAGTGACAAGCCACCCATCGGCATGTAGGCGAAGATGATGAACCATACGGTTCCAGGAATCAGGAGGACGTAGGTCCACTTGTTCTTCACTATCTCGGCCAAGAGGCTTCCTGTCTTAGGCTTAAGTATCCTGTCTTTTCTCACACAGGCCTCCTGCAAAAGATGTAGAAACGTTTCTACAATTTCCAGTTCCAGTTTAGGATATGGCAGCATGTGAGCTTTGTCAAACGAATTTTGAAGATTTTGTATTTTCTTTTAAATCAAGATATTAACGAATTTCAATTTAAAGTTGACAACCAGCCTTCAAGGAAATAGAATGACGGTTGAAGGAAATTTATGGTAACGTTTCCTTAATCGCTTTCTTCTTAATACAAGAGGAATTAAAACAACAAGAGGTCTTTAAGATGGATCCTCATGGCAAGACATTGAAGGAAAAACTGGGGCTGATGACACAGCTTACAAGCGAGAATTTCTCCTCAACCCACTCCCAGGGGAGCACGGGGGCACAAGCCGCCTTCCAGCTCGATGATGATGAGGCAAGGTACTTGGGATCCACCTTGAACTGCATATCAAAAGATGTGATAGACGCCTTGAATGCCGAGCGTCAGGCCAAGGATGCCCAGCCGCTGTTATTCATGCTCGACATGATCCATGGCTTCGACCTCATCATGCCCATCCCCCTTGCCCAGGCAGCTTCCTTCGACCCTGCCTTGGTAAGAAAGGCCAGCCAACTCAGCGCCACAGAGGCCTCTGCCGCTGGTGTCGATGTCACATTCTCGCCGATGTGCGACCTGGCCCGTGACCCACGCTGGGGACGTGTCATGGAAGGCTATGGGGAGGATGTCTTCCTCGCCTGCTCCATGATCCGTGCTGTCGTGAATGGCTACCATGATGGGGGCCTGCTGTCATGCATCAAACACTACATAAGTTATAGTGCGCCAGATGGGGGACGCGAATACAACAACGCCGAAATCAGTCCAGCGACTCTCTACGAGTCCTACCTGCCCCTCTACAAGGCCGGCATTGATGCGGGTGCCGACCTTGTCATGTGCGCCTTCAACTCCTGGAACGGGATCCCCCTGACATGTCACAAGGCTTTGCTGACAGACGTCCTGCGTGGCAGGCTTGGTTTCAAGGGGCCTGTGATCAGCGACTACGCTGCTGTGAATGAGCTTATCGCCCATGGCGCCGCGGCTGATACCAAGGAAGCCGCAGAGCTCGCACTGAACGCAGGCGTCGATATCGAGATGATGAGCACCTGCTTCCTTGAGCATGGCGGTGAGCTTGTCAGGGAAGGTCTTGTCAGTGAGGAGCGCATTGATGAGGCCGCAAGCCGCGTGCTCTCCCTGTGGGATCATAAGCCAAGCCCCAGACCCATTGATGTAGATATCAAGGAAGTTGGGATCCAGCTTGCAGCCGAGAGCGCAGTGCTCTTGAAGAACGGGCGCTCCGCCCTGCCCCTCTCCTCAACCAGCGTGGCCCTCACAGGCAACTTCGCCTCCTCACGCCGCGTGCTGGGAGGCTGGTCACTTGACAAGTGTGAAGGACTCTCCCTCAGCGAGGCCTTCATCCTTGATGGCATCACGTCCCTTCCCGTTGATGATGCATCCACCGTCATCATCGCAAGTGGCGAGGACCAGGAAGGCACAGGTGAAGGTGCAAGCCGCACCAGCCTCAGGCTCCCCTCGGCCGACATCGAAGAAGCCAGGCGCCTCAAGACCCTTGGAAAGACAGTCATCCTTGTCGTCTATGCAGGACGTCCCCTGGTGCTTGGTGACATCGAGCCCTATTGTGATGCCATCCTCTACGCCTGGTTCCCAGGGACCTATGGGAACATCGCCATCAAGGACCTCCTGCTTGGCAAGCGCCTACCACAGGGCAAGTGCCCTATGTCCTTTCCTCGTAACGAGGGCCAGATTCCGATCAACTACGACGGGTTCACGACAGGACGCCCTTGGGATGGCGAGGACCCTTCACGATACTTCTCGCGCTACATCGACTGTCCCAACAGCCCGCTCTACCCCTTTGGCCATGGCCTTACCTATGGTGAGTGCTCGCTTGATTCAGCCCGGGTTGAAGATGGTGAGCTGGCCGTCACTGTCACAAACAGGTCGGCAGAGGATGCGTTTGAGACACTGCAGGTCTATGTATCCAAGAAGATCAAGGGGCACAGCAGGAGGAAGATGGCGCTGAGACACTTTGACAAGCTCGCCTGCCCAGGGCACTCAACGACAAGGACCAGGATCAAGCTGACAAAGGAGATGTTCATGACGGACATCGGACTTGAGCACTGCTTTGTCGAAGGAGGCTTCACCCTGCACATCGGGTTTTCATCAGCCAATACCACACAGGTCAGCATGACGCTCACAAAGGAGGACTTCGATGAGCTCGCTTGAACCCCTTGCCATGATAAGCAGTGGAAAGCTCTCCATGGCTTTCTGCCAGGATGGCTCCATACAATCCATACACCTGGGTTCCCTCCTGCTGACCCGGTATATCAAGCATTCGATCGACAGGGACCTCTGTGTTGCCTGGCTCCGCCGTCATCATGAGGATGGCATGATCGAGTCCTCTCCAATCACAAGACTGGATGCCAGCCTTGCTTCCAACGCGGCACGCTTCAAGAGCACGGCCCTTGGCATCGCTGTCGATGAGGAATACATCCTGGCTGATGAAGGATGGAAGTACACGGTCTCGCTTGGACCTGCGGAAGGATCCTATGACCTGGTCTTCCTCACCGCTCCTGGCTTTGGCACAGAGGGGTTCGTGCTTGAGAATGAGCTCTATGCCTCACAGTACATGGACCATTCAGTCTTCCATGGTCCATGGGGGGCGGTCATCACCTCAAGGCAGAACCTGGACCAGGATGGGGCCTTCCCACTCTTCCAGAGCCAGTTGCATGGAATCAAGGCAGTGGGCTTTTCAACAGATGAATGCCAGCTGAGGAAGGGGTCCAGGAATATCCTCGACCTGTCGATGGCGCACCTTGATGACAAGGTCTTCCAGGGTGAGAGCGCCCTGCATGCCTTGCAGAGCGATACCTTCACATTGGATAAGGCAACATCAGTTTCAATGATTTGTATCGCCTCACCATCAAACCAGGACAGGGTACGAAAGCCACTTGATCCATCAAGGCTCATCGATGTCCAGCCACAGGGTGATTGGAAACCAAGGGAACTCCATCCTGCCAAGGCACTTGGCCCTGATATCGAAGGAAGGGATCCACGTGATGAGGACCTCAGGAAGGGCTTCGAGGGGGTCAAGTTCGAGGAAGTGTCGGACAGCAGGCTCCTAAGCTTCTTCGCCAAGAGGCATGTCCATGTCGTCACAAAAGCCAAGGAAGAAGCCAGCGCCAGAGGCACAGGCACGATCCTGATGTCAGGTGGGGACCTCACGGACTTCCGCCATCCACGGATCTCGACGACGACAGGCATGGATGGGCTCTTCAGCAGCCATGTCGTGATCGGCAACACGAATCACAACAAGTTCGTCTCATCAAACAGGGGGCAGTACAGTGACAGGCCCAGCCTCGGCATGAGGATATACCTTGAGGACAAGGGGGCATACAGGAGGCTTGCGACACCAAGCTTCTACGAGATGGGGCCGGGACACAGCCGTTGGACCTACCTCCTCGATGATGAGGTCATACGCGTCAGCTGCCATGTAGCCGCCAGCTCCCCTGCCCTCAGGGTCTCAGTGGACTCAGACAGGGAACACCGCTTCCTTGTCACAATGCTCCTCAGCTTCGGAAAACACGAGAACAAGGACAGCTTCGACATCACAAGACAGGCCTATGGCTTCACTGTCGAAGCCTCTGGGGACAACCCCGCTGCAAAGACCACGGACTGCCCTGCCTACGAGGTGAGGACCAGTGGTGGATTCAGCTTCCACGATGACTCCATCCTTCTTGATGGCCTGACTGTTGAGAACCCTGACCTGGTCTGCCTTGAGAGCAAGGCCACCATGGCCTTCCAGATTGTTATCGGGGCAAAAGGTGTTGAGATAGGGCCAGAGGAAGAAGAGAGGCCTCTGCTGGAAAAACAGTATGACGAGGTGCTCGCCTCTCTTGAGATCAAAGGGGCGTCGCAAGATGCAGCCATACTCGATGAGACATTGCACTCCTATGCTCACAACACCCTGGTCCACTACCTGATGCCACATGGCCTGGAACAGCAGGGAGGTGCCGCCTGGGGGACACGTGATGTCTCACAAGGCCCCTTCGAGTTCCTGATGACCTTCGGACATCATGATGCTGTCAGGAAGATACTCCTGAACGTCTTCGCCCATCAGCGCACCTCAGGAGAGTGGCCCCAGTGGTTCATGTTCGACTCCTACAAGGACGCCTATGGCTCCTGCCACGGGGATGTCATCTTCTGGCCGCTGAAATGCCTCTCGCTCTACATCACGGCCACAGGGGATGTCACCATTCTTGATGAACCTGCAGCCTTCCTCGACCAAGACAGGGAAGAACCCATCATCACACATGTCTGCAAGGCCCTCTCAAGCATAGAAGGACGCTTCATCGATGACACCTGGCTTGTAAGCTACGGCGGCGGGGACTGGGATGACACGCTCCAGCCCATGGACAGCACGATGAAGGATGACCTTGTCAGCTCCTGGACCCAGGCCCTGGCCTATGAGGTCATCACAGGACTTGCGAAGGCCACCGAGGGACGGAAGCTGCCCTATGATCTTGCTTCCTGGGCGGAAGGCATGAGGAAGAACTTCCACACCTACCTGGTCAAGGATGGTTGCATCGCAGGTTTCCTCCTCTATTCCAAGGGCAAGTTGATGCTGCACCCGGATGATGATGTCACGGGTATCCACTACCGCCTGATCTCATTGACCCGTGCGGTCATCGCAGGTCTTGTCAGCCAGGAAGAGGCCTTGTCAATCATGGACCTGATTGAAAAAGAGCTGCACTATGCGGACGGTGTCCACCTGATGGACCGCCCCGCCCCCTACGATGGTGGCCTGTCAAAGCTCTTCGTCAGGGCTGAACGGGCTGCCAACATCGGACGGGAGATCAGCCTGGAATACATCCATGCCGACATCCGTCATATCATGGCGGCGGTCAAGGCAGGCCGGGCTGACCTTGCCTGGAAGGGCTTGATGGAAATAAATCCAATACTCCTCAGCGGGAGGGTGCCTAACGCCCTACCACGTCAGGCGAACATGTATTTCTCCAGTTCCGACGGCCTCTTCAGCGACCGCTATGAGTACAGCAGGGACTTCGACAAACTGAAGGATGGCTCGATTCCTGTCGCAGGAGGCTGGAGACTCTACTCTTCAGGACCTGGCATCTACATCACCGCCCTGGTGCGGGATGTGCTTGGACTTGACATGGGAAAGGAGCATCTCACAATTTCTCCTTGCATTTCCGCCTCAGCACTGCCCTTATCTGTAAGCTTCGTCCATGAAGGCAGGAGAATCAGGGTGGACTATGTGGCACCCGATGCTGATGGGATTGAGCTGGACGGAGTGGATGCATCCCCTGTCCTGCCATGGGAAAGGCTCCGTGACGGATCCGTGCTCACTGTACGCTTGCGGACAGGGGGTGTTGGAAAATAAAATGTACCTGGCACAAGGAGGGAGGACTTTGACGATCAAGGACATTGCCAGGCTCTCAGGCGTTGGTGTCTCCACTGTCTCGAGGGTCATAAACAACACGGGCTACGTCAGCGATGATGTCAGGAACAAGGTGACTTCCATTGTAAGGGAGTACAACTTCACACCCAACAACAGCGCCCGCAACCTCAAAGGCAGGACGACCAAGAACATCGCCCTGCTGGTCAAAGGCATAACAAACCCATTCTTCAACAAGATGATCCGCATCATCGAGGAGAAGTGTGCCCTACGAGGCTACCCGGTCTTCATACAGAACGTCGATGCCCAGGCGAATGAGATCGAGATCGCGATCCAGGAGAAGCGGGACCGCAACCTCTGCGGAGTCATCCTGCTTGGCGGAAATTTCGGTTACAGCGAGGAGGCCTTCAAGGCCCTTGGAATACCCACTGTCCTGGTCACTGTCTCTGCAAACGAGGATATCTCCAAAGACCTGTATTCAAGTATCAAGATTGATGACGAGAAAGAAGCCTATGATGCTGTATCGGCATTGATTGCACTTGGTCATGAGGAAATAGGTTTCATCTATAACCCACCTGGTGACCAGTTGACACCTAACAGGTTGCGTTTCGAGGGCTACAAGCGGGCCTTGGAGGAGCATGGCATAGCCTTCAACCCATCCTTGGTCGCAAGTTATGGAGGTGAGCCACTGCACTCTGGATATATATCAGGGTTCAGGGCGGCACAGGAGCTGCTTGGACGCAATCCGAGGATGAGCGCGGTCTTCGCCTTCGCTGATGTGCTCGCCCTTGGCGCCTGCAAGGCAATCCTGTCATCAGGACGCAGGATTCCTGATGATATCTCGATCATTGGTTTTGACGGTATCGAGGAAGGGGAATTCTTCACTCCCTCGCTTGACACGGTCTATCAGCCTGCCGAGGAGATGGCGCTTGCAAGCATAGAGGCCCTCTTCGACATGCTCCAGGGAGGCGGCACACGGCACAAGATCTACAATGGTGTGCTGCTGCGCCGAGGATCCACGAAAGCCAGGAAGTAGGTCCAACATAACAGCCCGGCCCCTCCCTTGATCAAGCAGGGAAGAGCCCTTGGCATCACAAGATGACTTCGAAATCAGTTGGACTTGGAACCTTCACAGGCACTGCTTGCTCAAAGGATTCAATCAAGACATCCTGGATGTCTGTGCTGAAGCTCTGCAGGACAGGGACTTCACGATAGATATCGTATCCACCTGTACCAGATGCACGGTAGCTGTTCAGGACCATGCGGAGCTTGTAGCCAGGCTCTGCCAGGAGGTCTATGTCCTTGAAGCGCATGCGTACGACCCGGGAGCCTGGTTCCTTCGATAAGTCATAGCTGTAGGAAAGCCCACGGTAGAAGTCGAAGTTGTAGCGCTCATCCTTCATCGGTGAGAAGCTTTGTGACTCCACGACAAGGCCCTCCTGGTTCATCTCGGCAAAGGAGGCACTGCGTTCCATCGCCTTCTTGAGCTGCCTGGCCTCGATCTCCACAAGGACAAGGGAGTTCGAGAAGGGATAGGCCTTGAGCACATCAGCAAGCCTGACATCAGGACCGAGTGATGTCGGTTCATTGAAGAGGGAGGCTGCGGAGACATCGGCACCTGTGACCGCCATCTGTATGTCGTTGATGTAGTCGGCAAGCGTCGAGCCATGCAGATAGCTGTAGAGTCTTGATCGGTCCTCAAGCACACCATCGACATGACCAAGGACCTCACCCAGCTCGGCCTCAATCCCTGCCTGCCTTGTATCAGCCTTCTTCAAGGCCTCCATCGCAGGAGAAAGCCTCACATCTGCAGCAGGCTTCAATATCCAGGCCTCAGGCTTCCTCCCCTTCTCCAGCTCCACCTCCGCATAGGTCGCGGCCTTGCTGCCTGCCTGGAGGACAAGCGTACCATGCATGAAGTGGGGTTCGATCAGCTGGTGCTGATGTCCAGTCAAGAGGACGTCGAATCCAAGTCTTGCGATATCCCCTGCCCTGTTTTCAATGTAAGGACCTTTGGAATCACCATCAGAAAACCCGCCATGGTAGACACAGATGCGGAAGTCCACATCCATCACCAGTGACTCCTCATATTCCTTTTCAAGACTGTCCAGGGCATCCTGGACCTCAAGACCATCGAGCCTGGCTCCATCCCAGACGTTGACGTAGTCGGTCACCGCCCCTGTGATGAAGAGGCGCACACCATCGCGTTCCATGATGACGTGGCGCTTTACGCCAAGAGCCTCCCTCCTGTCGACAAGGTTCGCACACACGATGTGGGCATTAAGGCTCGTCAGGAAATCACAAAGCGTATCGTAGCCGAAGTCGAAGTCATGGTTTCCAGGCACGTAGACATCAAGACACGCGGCGTTGAAGGCCTGGGCGGTCAGGAAGGGTCTGAGCCCCTTCTTCATCTCGTGGCGCACCAATGGGGAGCCTTGGAGGGAGTCGCCACCATCGATCCTCAGGCTGCCTGGCGTGAAAGATGAGGCGGTGAGCATATAACCCATCGCCTTCTTTCCAGGGCCGGTGTAATCCGTCGGATAGATATAAGAATGTGTGTCGCTTGTGTAAGATATCCTCAAGCTCAACCCCTCATCAGCTTCGTCCTCAGTTTCGAGGAGATCCATTCGACGATCAAGACAAGTATGACCAGGCCCAGCAGGATCGCGCCGACATCATTCCAGCGGTAGCTGTTCATGGCGAACAAAAGCGGGGCGCCGATGCCTCCGGCTCCGACAAGGCCGAGGACTGAAGCGTCACGCAGGTTCATGTCGAAGCGGTAGATCAGCGTTGATGAGAATGAGGGCATCAGCTGGGGGAGTATGCCGTAGCGGATCTTGTCCCAGGTGTTGCAACCTGCGGCATCAAGCGATTCCAGTATGCCTCGGTCCAGCTCCTCGATCGACTCGGTGAACATCTTCGACAACATGCCGATTGAACAGCATGACATCGTCAGCAAGCCTGCGAACGCCCCAGGCCCGGTGACCATGATGAACATCAATCCATAGACGAAGGGAGGGATCGTACGTACAGCCATGACAGCAAGGCGGACGATGTAGGCAACCGGCTTGGGCACTATGTTGGACGCACCAAGGAAGGAGAAAGGCAGGGCCAGTATGGCACCTACAAGGGTGCCTAGGAAGGCTATGGACATCGTCTCAAGAAGCAGGTATGGAACGCCATTGGTCCCCAAGGTGAAGAGCAAGGAAGGTGTCGGATGGAGTATGCCAAGTACGATGCCCTTGGCGACTGCCAGTCCAGACCCGCCTGTCGAGTTGGATTGCACGGCGCTTGCCGACCAGCCCAGGATGAGGACGGACAGCAGGACGGTCACCAGGACAGCCCTCCACTTCTTCGGTTCGTGGCTCAGTGTCTCAGCATATGTCAGTTCAAGATTCATAACACCGCCCTCCTATGCCAGCTTCTTCCTGAAGTAAGAGCTGACCGATTCGATGATGACGACGGTGACGAAGAGCGCGAGCAGGATCATGCCGACTCTTGCGTACTCCATCCAACCGATACGTTCATTAAGGATCAGTCCGAGCCCCCCTGCTCCGACATAGCCAAGGATGGACGCGTAACGGACATTTCCTTCAAAGCAGAAGAGGACATTGGAGATGAAACCAGGCAGGACCTGCGGCCAGACAGCATAACGGATCGCACTGAGCCTTCCCATGCCCAGTGCTTCCAAGGCCTCATGGCTGCCCATGTCCACAGTCTCGATCTGCTCGTAGAGGATCTTGCCACAGTATGCGAAGGTGAAGACCGCGATAGCGACCGTACCTGCGAAGGTCCCTAGACCGAAGATATAGGTCGCGATCAAGGCGATGACCAGGGTCGGTAGCGTCCTGACAAGAGAGTAGAAGAACTTGAAGAAGGCAGTAATGACCTTGTTGTGGACCAGGTTCGAGGCGCAGAGGATCGAAAAGGGGATGCAAAGCACGGCACCGACGACGGATCCGAGCAAGCTCATCTTGATTGTGTCCATCAAGGGCTGCCAGACGCGTGGCATGTAGGACCAGTCAGGTGGCACCATGTCGCGGAGGATGACGAAGAAATAGTTGATCCTCGTGACAAGTGTGTCCAGGCTGAAGCCGGTCAGTTCACCAGAGGTTATGACCAGGATGACAAGGACCAGGAGTACGAGGGGGATGCGGCTGCGCTTCTCCTCTATGACCTGTCCACTCTCCAAGGTGTAGCTCCGGGGTTTGAAGACCTTGTCATACAGACTCATCTTTGGCATGTTCCCCTCCGTAGACCAAGGACAGGATATCCTGCCCGACAGCTGAAGCAGGCCCATCGTAGACGACCTGTCCGGCCTTGATGCCGATGACACGGTCACAGTATTCGAGGGCCAGTTCCACATGGTGGATGTTGATCAGCACTGTGATCCCCATCTCCTTGTTGATCCTCTTGAAGTCGTCCATGACGACACGTGCAGTGACAGGGTCAAGGGCGGCGACTGGCTCGTCAGCAAGTATGATGGAAGGGTTCTGGGCCAGCGTACGGGCGAGTGCCACACGCTGCTGCTGCCCACCGGAAAGCTGGTCGACACGCGTGAATGCCTTCTCGAGGATGCCGACCTTGTCGAGGCTCTCAAGGGCTTTGAGCTTGTCCTCCCTCCTGAAGATGCCAAGCACACGCCTCCACATCGGAAGGTCTGGGACGAAGGCCGTCAGGACGTTATTGATCACACTCGTCCTGGTGACGAGGTTGAAGGATTGGAAGATCATGCCGATCCGGCGCCTGAGGCCCCTGAGTTCCTTGTTCGATAGCTTTGAGACATCCACATCATCGACAGTCAATGTCCCGCTTGTGATCGGATGCATGCGGTTGATCGCACGGATCAGGGTGCTCTTGCCCGCACCAGAGCGGCCTATGATGGCGACGAACTCACCATCCTTGATCTCCAGGTCAACGTCCTTCAGTCCGACCGTACCATTCGGGTAGACCTTGGACACATCATTGAATCGTATCATCAGGGGAAACTCCAAATGGGCATGGGAAAACCCCATGCCCAATGTAAGATAATGGCCGGATCAGCCGTTGAGGGAGCGCATGATCTCCTGCGCGGTCCTCTCGTTGTCGTAGTCGGCACTTGTGGCCGGCTGATATCCGGTGTGGCTGTAGATGGAGATGACCTGCCTGCCCTCCTCGGTCTTGTTGAGGTTCATGAAGGCCTGCTGCAGGGCGGCGACGAACTCATCAGTCATGACAGGGCTGTTCTTGGAGACACAGACCGTGTCGTTGTAAATCATCGGTGTGACGCCAATGACATCGGTCTCTTCCCAGATGGAAGCGGTGCGTCCGAAGGTCGTGTTCCAATCATCCTCATAGTCCCTCCTGGCATCAGCGAATGTGCAGAGCACATCGACCTGGCCGGAAGCAAGGCGTGCGAAGGCAGAAGGATAGGAGTCGACCTGGACGGTGTGCTCGAGGTCTGTGATGGACTTGCCGTCATAGCGCTCCATGATCCACATCGTAGGATAGACGAAACCGGCGCTGCTGGTCGTGCTCATGACAGCCCAGTTGGCGCTGTTGAGGTCATCCCATGTGAGGGCCTCGCCAGCGTTGACCTTGGCAGCGAGCTCCTGGCCCTTGGCGGAGGGACCTGCGATGATCAGGGCCCTGTAACCGACAGCCTGCTCGGTGCTGGCGGTGATGGGCTCGTTGTTGTTCCAATCCCTGGGGTCGTCGCTGTCGACGGACAGGCCATCACGTGTGGCTGTCAGGATGACATCACAACCGTCATCGTAGAGCAGGTAGGTGTTGGCTGGCATGCCAACAGAGACATCGGCGCTGCCTGCTGTGAGGGCGACACCAACGGCCTCATAGTTCGTACCGACAGAGATATCGATGTTGTTCACCGTATAGCCCTGGGCGGCGAGCTCCTGGGTCAGCAGGTCCTTCAGAGGCTCGGTGACCGTGATGATCTCAGCGGGCTCACGTGAAGGCACATACATGATGCGCAGGTTCTCAATGACATTCGAATCGCTGCTTGCGCTCTCGGCTGCTCCGCTGGCGAAGGCGAAGGCCGCGACGAGGGCGAGAAGAGTGACCAAAACCGTCTTTCTCATTTTATCCTCCTAATCCCTTTTCAGGGAATTTGTTTCAATCAATGCGCTTGGAGAGTGTATGCTGTAGCTCTGCGTCCTCTCCCCACGGACCTTCTCAAGCACAAGCTTGATGGCCGTGCGCCAGATATCATCAGGGAAGATGTGCAAGGCCATGCCACGCCCCACATCCTCCGGGAAGAAGTTCACATATGTGACTGTCAACGGACAGGCCCCACGTTCATCAAGTGCCTTGAAAGCGCCATGGGCGAAATCGCTATCCCCGAAGATCAGGGCCTGTGGAACCTCATCAAGGGCCATGACGGCCTTGTACCCGGACAGGCTGTCCATACCTCCTGACACGTACTCCTTGTCACAAAGGCCATGGGATTTCAGAAGTGCGTTGAACTGTGCGGCACGGTGACTGCCAATCAAGTGCCCCGCCCTCTCATAGAGACCGCCAAGGTAGGCCGCGCTTTTGATGCCACGCTCTATGAAGAGCCGGATCACACGCTCTTCCGACTCGGCATAGTCCATCATGATCGAATCGTGCGAATAGCTGATACCAAGATTGTTGATCATCAGGATGTCCCTGCAATGCTCCTCGAAGTCCAAGACCTCGTCCTGGCTGAAATCCCCTATCGCGATGATTCCATCAGATGGCTGGTTCCTCTCATAAAGGCGTATACCAACAGAAGGGCCTGCGAGTGTGGCCAGATGGGCGACCATGCGCTCTTCGAAACCAGGCTTCTCAAATGGAGAAAGCGCTACAGCGAGGTTGACGACCTTGTCACCCCTCTTCTGGCGTGGAGTCCTGTAACCCAGCCTGGCAGCCTCATCCTCAACCCGCCTCCTGACATCGACTGTCACCGAGAGGCCAGGGTCCTGGTTCAAGACCCTCGAGACCGTGGCAGGACTGACATGGCAGCTTTCCGCTATTTCCCTGATAGACGCCAATTGGCCCTCCGATGCCTCCATTAAAGCCTGTAGGAAGGAAAGCGGTCAACACACAAGATAAAAATTTAGTAAAAAATCACAGTGATTTTACAATCCCTTCTCTTGTCGATGATTTTGCTATTGTTTTCCTACAACTTCTCATAAAAACGTCAGAAACTTGCCCTTGGCCACCCTTACACGCTATAATCTGGCACATGATTGAATACCAGTTCACGCCCGCCGGTGACAGCACGGAGGCATTCAGCAAGCTCTACGAGCTTGTCCACATCCTTCGTGGCCCCAATGGCTGTCCCTATGACAGGGCGCAGACGGAACGCAGCAGCCTTGGCAACCTGGTTGATGAGTCTTATGAATACCTCGAGGCTGTCATCAAGGAAGACAAGGAGCTTTGCAAGGAAGAGCTGGGAGATGTCCTTTTGAATGTATTCTCCCTCCTCCAGATCCACGAGGATAAATCAGATTTCACCACTGCTGATGTCATAAACGATGTATGTCGGAAACTGATCCGCCGGCATCCTCATGTCTTTGGTGATGCCGATGCCGGAGGCGATATGGAAAAGGGCCTTGATATCTACATGGCCGCCAAGGAAGCCGAAGGTGGGCACAAGAACAGCATCAAGGAGGTCTTGGACCATATCAGCAGCGGGATGCCTCCCCTTGAGAAGAGTTATGAAATCCAGAAGAAGCTTTCGAGGATTGGCTTCGACTGGGAGTGCGTGGACGATGTCATCGACAAGATCTACGAAGAGCTCGATGAAGTCAAGGAGGCGATCAAGGAAGGTGGCAAGGAGCACATCGAGGATGAGCTTGGTGATGCCTTCTCCTGCCTCGTCGTCCTGTCCAAGTGGTTGAAGATCCGTCCCGACCAGGCGGTCGAACGGGCCAACAACAAGCTGACAGGCCGCTTCATCAAGCTTTCAGAGATCTGCAAGGAACGTGGCATCCCCATCGACAAGGACCACATCGAAGAGATGAACCAGGTCTGGGACGAGGTCAAGGAAGCTGAGAACTAAGTCCTCCTTATAGCCCTCAACCTTCCATCAACCGCCTCCGGATAATCGGAGGCGGCTCTTTGCCACCAGGCAGCGGCAGGTCCAAGGTCGCCAATTGAGGCATAGGTATCACCTATTGCCATGGCGAGCCGGCTGTCACCTTCTTGATAAGCCACTATGGAAAGTGGCAGCAGCAGTTCACCATCACCACGTGGGATGAGGAGGCGCAGTGCGCTGACAAGCGCTGCATCGAAATCCTCCCCCGTCCCTTCTTCCGATGACCAGGCCTCGAGGTTGGAGATGATCAAGGTTGAAGGGGAACCCGCTGCGATGCACATCAGGGCAGCAGTCTGTGCAGGGAGGCTTGGACGGATCTGCTCATACAGGGCCGTGGCTTCTTCTTCCTCACCCGCCCTTGCCAAGGCTGTGTAGTAACTGATCCTATCGAAAAGCGCGGCCTCATCACTTGAGCAGAGCAAGCGCCCCGCCTCAACAGCAATCACCGGGTCCTGGCTCCTTGCAAGCACCGCCCTGAGGCTGTCGGCGAGACGCTCATCAGCATCCTTGCTGTTCATGGCCCAGTAAAGCATGGCGGCATCAAGGGCAGCCTGGTCGTCACCAAGCTGATAGGCCGAGAGCATGCGGTAGTAGAGCGCGTCATCATCAAGACGGCTTGCGAGTTCCACACTGCTCTGGTCGATGATGTCCTGGTAGCGGCCTTCCTCGTATGCGGAGCTGTAATCAAAGGATGCGCCGCATGAAGACAAGACAAGGAGGACGATGAGAAGCAAGCATTTGATCCTCATGAATCCTCCTTGTTAGAAAAGGAAAACGGGCGGCAATAAGCCGGGTTCTGTATAACGACAATCATCTATCTAGGCCAGAAGTCTCCCACTGGCTCAAGCGGCCTACCCTCGGGGGATACGTCCGGGCGAGACACCCCGATGCTTGGCCTTGCTCCTGATGAGGTTTGCACTGCCAGACCTGTCGCCAGGGCTGCGGTGAGCTCTTACCTCGCCTTTTCACCCTTACCTGCGCCGGAGCGCAGGCGGTATGTTTTCTGTTGCACTTTCTGTTGCGTTACCGCACCTGGGTGTTACCCAGCATCATGCCCTGTGGAGCCCGGACTTTCCTCTCCGCCCTCAGGCGCAGCGATTGTCCAGCCGCCCGTACAAGATCAAAGTGAATCGAGGTCCTCGTCGCTGATCGCGCCGGCGAAGAAGTCCTCGCCCTCCTCGCTCTCGAAGCCAGTGAGGTCGATCGACTCCTCGTCCTCCTTGTAATAGAGGATCCTGGAGCAGTAAGGACAATACTCGATGGAACCAGCACCCAGATGAACATCGTTGACGAACTGCATCGGGAGAATCATGTGGCAACCAGAACAGACCTGTCCCTGGATGATCGGTGTGATGCCCAGACCCTTCTTGTTCTTAACGATCTTGCAGAACTTCGAGTAGATCTCATCGGAGATGCCATCGCCCTTGATGGCCTCACAGGAGGCATCAAGCTCATTTATCCTGGCACGCTTGCCTGCGAGCACGGCATCGATCTTGGCCTGCTCCTCGGCGACTTCGTTCTTCAGCTCCTCGCAGACCACGCCCTGGGCGTTCAGCTGGGCACCAAGGTCATCGACAAGTGCATTGGAAGCGGCACGGGCACGGAGCAAGGCGTTCTCAACGACCTTGGCCTCGTCTATCTGCTTGGTCAGGGCCTCGTACTCCCTCTGGACCGTGATGCGCTCGACCATCTTCTCGGCCTCAGTCCTTGCACGGAAGGCGTCCTCGTACTTGATGGAGTTGGAGGTGGCCTCCTGCTTGGCCTTCGTGAAGGCGTCGTTCAGCTCAATGTACTTGGCGTTGGCCTCCTCGAGCTTCGCCTCCTTGCCACGCAGCGCAGCGGGAAGGGACTCAATCTCACCTTCTAGCTCGAACTTCTCCCTGAGCAGGTCCTGAAGCTGCAGCAGAAGTGAGTGAACATGCTGTAATTCGTTGTCAGCCATCATCTTCTCCTATCACACATAATCCTTGAGCTTGCGGCTCCTCTTTGGATGCCTGAGACGGCGGAGGGCCTTGGCCTCAATCTGCCTGATTCTCTCACGAGTCACATCAAAATACAAGCCAACCTCTTCGAGTGTCAACGGGTAGCCATCGTCGAGGCCGAAGCGCATGCGCAGGACCTCCTGCTCACGTGGAGGCAGTGTGGTCAGCACCTCGCTGATCTGCTCCTTGAGGAGGACGTAGGCTGTCTGCGTGGCAGGGTTCTCGACCTCCTTGTCCTCGATGAAGTCCGAAAGGAGGCTGTCTTCCTCCTCACCGACAGGGGTCTCAAGGGAAATCGGCTCACGTGAGACAGACTTGACGGCCTTGACCTTCTTTTCATCCCAGCCGAGCTTCTCAGCGATCTCCTCATCGGTCGGTTCACGGCCCAGCTGCTGCAGGAGCGAGCGTGACTCACGTACGACCTTGTTGATCTGCTCGATCATGTGGACAGGCACACGGATCGTCCTGGCCTGGTCGGAGATCGAGCGGGTGATCGCCTGGCGGATCCACCAGGTGGCATAGGTCGAGAACTTGAAGCCCTTGCGGTATTCGAACTTCTCAACAGCCTTGATCAGGCCGATGTTCCCTTCCTGGACAAGGTCGAAGAACTGGAGTCCACGGTTGGTGTACTTCTTGGCGATTGAGACGACGAGGCGGAGGTTGGCCTTGATCAGGCGGTCCTTGGCATCCTTCATCATCTTCTGTCCTTCCTTGATCTTCTCAACGGACTTGAGGATCTTCGCCGTACCACTGAGCAGCACCTTGTCAGGATCCGCTGGATCAGGCTTGTCATCAAAGGACTCGAACTCATAGCAGATCTGCTTGAGTTTCTTCTCAGTGACCTGGAGGGCCTTGATATCATCCTTGATCTCGTCAGCGCTGAGGCCGAGGCGCTCTTCAATCGAACGTGTCTTGCTGCGCGTGGCGAGGTCGCGTCCCAGCTGGCGGAGCTCACGGGCCGTGTCGACGGGCGAGAGCTGCAGCCTGGCGATCAGGGCGGCTTCCTTCTGGTTGCACTCCTTGATGAACTCAGCGGCATCAAGGAAGCGGTTCGTCATCTCATCAATCTCATCCTGCTGGATCAGGATCGGGTAGTACCAGATTGGTATGCGGTCTTCATCAGCCATGGCGGCCTTGGCGGACTCGACCATGCGATTGTAGTCCTCTTCAGCCCTGGCCGCATCGAAGGACACGCCATCACTGACCTGGGCCTCCCCTGCCTCCTCATCGGAGGCTTCAAGGTAGGAGAAGACGGATGAGTCGTTCTTGTCGACCAAGTGGTTTGTATTGACGATGATCTTGCCACCATAGGGAGTCTTGATCTTGACATGCATCTTCAGCGTGTCGTTGTCGACATCATCGACATCAATCCCGAGATGGCGGGCGAGTTCCTTGCGCGAAGACTCGTTTAAGAACTCGATGTCTTCGATTGGGACCTCGAAACCACCAAGGTAGAGCTTCATCAGCTCATCACGCTTCTGGGCGAACTTCTCATCACTGACCAGCTCCTCGCCTGTCAGCATCGCCTTCTGGATCTGCTCGTTGTACTCCTTGAGCTGCTTTGAGCAGTCCTTGAGGGCCTCCCTGTAGCAGGAGGAATAATGCTTCTGGCGTGCGAGCAAGCCCTTGAGCTCCTCAGGAGAGATCGAATCATCATCCTCATCGACCTTGGTCGCCAAGGCGTTGCTGATCTTCGTGAAGAGGGAGATCAGGAGGCCGCTTTCTCGGATGACGGAACGTATGACCTCATCACCCGCCTCCATCTGCTTGGACAGGGTGACCTCCTGGGATGCGTCAAGGAGGTTCTCCTTGCCGATCTCCTTCAAATAGAGCCTGATCGGGTCGTCGCCGGAGGACTCGAGCTTGTCACTGCCAAGGATCGTATGGCTCTTGGTCTCATGCTCGCTGCTGTCACTTATCTGGGATATGTCGACATAGTGCTCGCTCGATCCAATGCGGTCATCATCAGGGCTGGTCCAGGATTCAAGTGTCGGAGCGTCGGAATCGACCTCGGACTCCTCATCCTCTTCCTCGTCCTCATCATCACTGTCAGAGCCGTCCTTGGAGCTGGACGTGTCATCATCGGCGGCATCGAGATCGAAGTCGGAGGGTACGTCATCGCCTTCGGCAAGACCATCCTCCATGTCCTCGAAGGCAAGCTCCTCTTCTTCGAGCTCGTCCTCTGACAGGGACTCCGCATCTGGACCGCCCTCATCGTCGGCCTCACTCGCCTTCTCGTGGTAGTCGATGTCCTGCTCACTGAGGAGGTTCAGGACATCATCGAAATCAGTCGACTTGTTGACATCCTCCTCGTTCAGGCCTAGCACCTCCAGTACATCGACCTTAAGGACGAAACCACCGTTCTCGATGCACTTCCTCGAGAGTTCCTTGATGATCTGGTTCTTCTGTTCCTCAGTCATTCGCCGTAAATTTCCTTCCTGGCCTTCCAAGCCTCTCCTTCAGCTCCCTGATCTCGGAGTCCACGCCGATCTTCTCGTTCAACAACTCCTTCAGGTCGTCATCCGTAAGACCTTCAGCCTCCCCCTGCTGGATCTGCATGAGTATCAGACGCCTATCCTCCTCCTTCCTGCGCAGCGCGATACGGTCCAGGATCTCATCTATGACCGACTGCGGGTTGGCCATCTTGAACTCATCGAGCTCGAAACTCATGGCCACATCATGTCTCACCTGGTCATCTGCCAGCAGCGAGAGGAAGATCTCGTCTGTCTTCCCGATTCCGTCACGCCTGACGTTCTCGAGAGCCAAATAGATAAGCTGGGCCTCCCTGTCCTTCAGGTCTCCAAACCTGAAAGCCTTGGTGTAAGCCGCGAAAAGCTCCCTATGATTTGCGAATATGAGCATCATATACAAATCAGGGGAGATCGCTGATGGACGGAGCGGTTGCAAGTCGGCTCCCTTACGTTCCTCCAACCTGGCAGGCATGTGTCCCGCTACCTGGCTGGCTGATCGTCTGAGGTCAGCCTCGACCCTCTCCTCACCTACACCTACAAGCTCAGACAACTGCCTGACATAGGCCTCCCTCTCGACGTCGCTTCCAGTGGCGTTGAGGAAGGATGCCATGCCCTGTATGAAGTCCGACTTCCCTTTTGGCGTCCTAATATTATAATCATCCAAGCCTTTTGTTACAAGGTACTTGAAGGCTTCCGTGGATCTGGTGAGGCACTGCCTCAGGGCCTCCGGCCCCTCCTTCTCAAGGTACTCGGACGCATCCTTGTGCTTGTCGAGCGAGAGCACTGACGCCTCAAGTCCACGCTCCTGTAAAAGGACGATGGCCTTGGCAGTGGCTTCACGCCCGGCACCATCACTGTCAAAGAGGAGCCTGACACGCTCTGCATAACGCCCGATCAGGGCGGCCTGTTCGGCGGTGAATGCTGTTCCGAAGGGTGCGACCGCGTTCCTCAGCCCAGCCTGGTGCAGGCTGACAGCATCGAAGTTGCCTTCACATATGATCACTTCATGGCTCTCGCGGATCGCATCCAGGCCCTCGTACAAGGCATAAAGGTTGTGCTTCTTGGAATAGACCGACGTCTCTGGAGTGTTCAAGTACTTAGGGGCGTCCTCGCGGAAGGAGAGGTCACGTCCACCAAAGGCGACGACCTTGCCCTGCCAGTTGCGTACAGGGAACATGAGGCGTTCTGCGAAGAGCGGGTACGGGAACTTCCTCTTGCTGAAGAAGCCTGACTCCATCAGGAAGTCATCCGTGTAGCCAAGTCCTGAGATGTAGCCATGCAGCCACTTCGTGTCTCGTGGGGCATAGCCCAGGCGGAAGCGACCTATCGTCTCCATCGAGACCTTGCGTGAGGTCAGGTAGTCCCTGGCCTTCTGGGCCTCCGGACTGGAGAGCAGCATGTTGTGGAAGGCCGAGCACATCTCCTCGTTCAGTTCGAAGAGCGAATTCTTCTCCTCCTTGCGCTTGACGTCCTGGGGGCTCTCCTCCTCAAGCGTGACACCGGCCTTGGCGGCAAGCATCCTGACCGCCTCGGGGAAGCTGACACGTTCCATCTTCATGACGAAGGAGAACATCGATCCATGCTCATGACAGGCGAAGCAGTAGAAGCTGCCACGCTCGAGGTTGAGCTTGCAGCTGGGTGTGCGTTCATTGCCACTGCCATGGAATGGACAGCGGATCCAGAAGGCCCCTCCTCCCCTGTTGATCACCTGACAATAATCAGCCACAACATCGACGATGCTGAGCCTGGCCTTGATCTCCTCGATCGTCCTGTCTGAGAAATTCAATCCGCGTCCCCGTGCTACCCAAAATACAATGCCGGGCTATGAAAGGCAATGGTCTCCAAGGTCTCAATACGAAAATGTGCCACGGACATATGAGAAGGCGGCTTCAAGCCTGTCATCATCCCCAGTAATGAAGGCATTGAAATCGAAGGGGATGGCTATGTCGGCAGGGATCCCCACACCTTCATACATCGTCCCGTCCTTGTAGCAAACCTGCACGACGGCTGTCTGGACATATGGCAAGAAGGGGGGCAATTCGAATTCACCCGCGTTGTACACATCATTTTCCCAAATGCCCCCTGTCGCACCTGCGCTCGTGTTTCCGATGATGACAACATTCCTCCCCATCTCCTGGAGGGCATTCATCATCATGATGGTGACATCAGAATTGGATGCACTCGCCCTGTTGACCAGTATGGCGATGGGAAGGGTTTTGTCCATGCAAAGACCATCCTCATCAGGCTGGAACATGATCGGCACCCATGACGTGTAGTCAAGGCGGCTGTCACCCATCTTCGTGCGCTCAAGCATGTATGTGAATGGCTCATCTGCAATGCGCCCCCACAGGAGAGGGATGTCGATGTTGTAACCTCCAGTATTGCCCCGGAGGTCTATTATGAGTCCACTCGTGTCATCCTCCAACAGCCAATCGTTGAATGTTTCCAGGATTCCAATCATTCTTGAATCCCATTCACTGCTGCCACCCAGGGCATATGAAAAATAGAAGTGATTGAATGCGAAGTAGACGACGCCATCACTACTCTTGCCAAGCAGGATGTAGACCCAAACCCCTGCCTCCTGGTTGTAATGACCGTATGCCACATAACGATCGAAGCACCTGGACACCAAGGAGTCGACGCCATCGTCTGTTTCTGATGTCAGGTACAACTCCCTCCTGAGCCCATCCTCCTCAGCAATGGGCAGTGCGAAAATCAAGGACATGATGGAATCAGTAGACTCAAATCCCATCTCGCTGACACCATAGCGCTCATCAAAGTACAAGTCATTGTAGGCTCCATCAATGTCCGTGAAAGCATCGAGGATCTCCTCTCGCGTGTATCCAAGCTCCTCAAGGTGCCTGTTGAGCAAGGACGAGAAATACAAGATCAAGTTCCCAGACTCATCATACAAGTCGAAACTGTAATGCATGTCATCGAGATCTTCCGCAATCTCGTAAAAGTAGCTGGCACCCAGCTCAGCCGTCTCCGCGCCAATCGTGCCGAGGTCTTCAAAGAGTGGCATGTACGCCTCATGGACAGCATCCCATTCCCGCCCAGGGGAATCGAGTGACCAGAAGACATAGTTGTCGTCCATGGCATGCCAGTAGGCATCGAAGAGCGACGACCAGGTGTTGTCAACCAGATAATCGGAAGGGGGTGTCTCCTGCCCTAGGTCGCATGAGACGAAAATAACGATGCACATAATGCCAATAAGGATCTTCTTCACTGCCGACCTCCGAATGTGTAGGCAAGACCGGCCGAAATGGCACCATGCATGTTGTAGCGCATGGCTTGCCCGTCCTGGTAGCGCCGATCAGTTGGCGTGAGCGCGAAGTCCCCCCTGCCCTCTATGAAGATGCCGAGACCTCCAGCGAGCCTGAAGGCGGCCGAAAGCTTCACGGAAAGCCCCGCCTCGAAACGCATGTCAGTAGAGTCGATGTCTTTCCATGAATCATATTCAACAATGATATCCTCAAGATCCTGGCGGGAGGATGGCGTACGGAATGAACCACACTCCCTCTTATATGCAAGCATTCCGATATAAGCCCCGGCACCTAGGGAGAAGGCGAAACGGCCCGCACGCCATGAGCCTGTCATCATCAGAGGAAGCTCGATGTAGGCGTTGTGCTCATGTATGTCAAGGCTGTCTTTCCCCTGATAGCCGTGGACGTACCTGTAGCTCCTGTCCGTCAGTCGGAGGCCCGTCTCAATGCCCAGGCCATTATCGAAGTAGATGCCAACAGGGATTGAGACATTGTAAGCATATGAGAGTGTGTAGCGTGTGTCCTCCCTGTAGCCAGTCGATGCGGCGACGCCTCCAATGACAGGACCAGCACCAAGCCCTATGGACACAGATGCGGCAGGAAGTGATGACAGTGGCATCACTGACAATATGAGGAACAGGAGGATTTTTCCACGCATAGCTTGATCTTATGTCAATGGAAGTTGGAACGCAATCCTATTCTATCAGAGAATCGGCAAGAGGACTCCATCCTCTTCAGGGTGGAGATGAATTGCCGCAGATTCATATTGGATAATCTAATCAGCTGTGGTATAATGAATTATGGATGAATCGGCACGCATCGTGAAGAACAACGCCATCAAGGAGCACGGCAAGGAGACCCGTATCCGTCATGCGTCGATGCGTCCGCTCTGTGTGGATCTGAAACTCGATCTCAAGTGCCTGAACAGGAGTGAGCAGGAGAAGCTATGGCACTACTTCACACAGTGCCGCTGGCTGTGCAACCACCTCATCTCACTTCCAGAGTCCGATTTCAAATCCTTTGATACCAAGACCAGGACAATCACATCCCTCGACAAGGACGGCAATCCTGTCGAGCGCCAGCTCACCATGCCAGCCAAGTTCATACAGTCGGTGTATTCATCCCTCAAGCGTGACATGGCCTCCCTTGCCGCGAAACGTAGGAAGACAGGAAAGAAGAACGGCAAGCTGAAGTTCAGAAGTGAGTACAATACGATAGAACTCAACCAGTACAGGGATACGCACTGGATCTGCCATGGCGACGATGGCGACAAGAATGGCAAATATAAGAACACGGTCCACATCTCGGGAATAAAGCGGCCAATAAGGGTGTACGGGATGGACCAGATACCGAAGGATGCAGAGTTTGCCAATGCAAAACTAATCAAGAGGCCTTCAGGGATATATCTCATGCTCACTTGCTATGTTCCGAAAGGTGGAGACAATGCCATCCAGGAGCATAAGCCCCCAGTAGGCCTCGACTTCGGCATAAAGACGACGATAACGACCTCCGAAGGTGAGAAGTACGACATGACAGTCCGAGAACCGGGACGCCTCAAGGGCCTGCAGAAGAAGCTCGCCCGCCAGATGAAGGGCTCCAGGGGCTGGTATGACACGAGGCATCTCATCAGGAGGGAGTACGAGAAGCTCGCCAACAGGCGGCGGGCAAAGGCCAACCAGGCATACCATGACATCACAAAAGGGAGGAAGCTCATCGTCATCCAGGATGAGAGCATCGCAGGATGGCACAAGGGGCTCTTCGGCAGGCAGGTGCAGAACAGCGCGCTTGGAACGCTGAAGGGCAAGCTGATGTCCAATCCGAATGTGCTTGTCGTAGACAGGATCTTCCCGTCGACGAAGATGTGCCCGAGCTGTGGAGCCATCAATGAAGGCATCACGCTCTCAGACAGGGTGTTCGCATGCGGGTGCGGGTACGCTGAGGACCGTGATGTCAAGGCTGCGAAGACAGTGCTTCTTGCAGGAGAGCATGAAATGTCCTGCATCCGTGCGGAACACACGGGACCTCCGGAGGAGCGGACGTCAGGCTTCCATACCTCGTATGAGATATGGAAGCAGTCTGCGAGACGCCCTGGAAAGGGAAAGAGCCCGGAAGCTCCATCCTCTAAGCATCAGCGAAGGATGGCGTAGTTCACTCCACTTCAGCGTCCACTATTGTCTTGACCTTGTGCAGGAGTGTCGCCCTGACCTTGCCCCGGATCTCATCAGCAGCATGCACAGGGCCTTTCCCGATACCAGGACATTCCTCCCCTTCCGCCTCCCAGAGGGCCCTGTCGGAGAAGACGTAAGGCCAGAAGGGATATGTGGAGCATTGCAGGGGGCGCACTGGGTAGATCGAGCAGCCCTTGTCAGTCAGGAAGACGCAGTCATAGTCCTCCTTCTCGACCAGCGAAAGCTGGCTGTAGGAGCCCATGTCGACTTTCCTGCAGTATGATGCGATGAACTCATCCTTGCCCACGCCCAGGTATGCTGGTATCGCTTCAAGGTCCTCATCAGAGAGGAAGACATAGCCAGGAGAGCCACCACAGCAGTGGCCGCAACGCTGGCATTCGAAACAGACACCACGATCATACCAGGCCATGTACACCCCCAGGTAAACAGAAAGGCCTTCCGTCTGGAAGGCCTCTGTGATGGAGAGAGAAGGATTCGGACCTTCGAAGGCTAAGCCAACAGATTTACAGTCTGCCCCCTTTGACCGCTCGGGAACCTCTCCGTCAAACACGGGCTATTCAAGCAGGATTCAGCCTCTTTGTCAACAGTTCCAGCGCAATTTTACTCAATTTCTTTGCAATATCATGTATTTAAATGAATTATCTCATGTTCCCCATGCCAATATCAAAGACGGGGCAATACGCACCCCCTTCACAGTTTCATCGATATCGTCACTTATGACACCTGCATTTTAAAGTTTCGCGGAAAATCTAGTGCTAAACCGGGTCAGACCTCCTCGATGCGTTTTCTGAGTCCTGC
>CALXXN010000004.1 GCA_944392695.1 uncultured Spirochaetales bacterium
GAAAGCGCAATGAAAGATGAGGATGCAAGAGGATTCCATGAATGGTGTCTTGGTTCTGACTGGCAGGACATTGTCCAGAAAGATACGAAATCTCTTATTGAGTGTGCCGATAGAGGAGATTCTTTGTTTGTGTCCCCTCCATCTGCATTGGACTGTCCTGTTCTTCTGACGGGGTCTGTCGAGGACCTGATGTGCCGGAGCGACATGAAAGAGGAATATGGGGAGATGAAGAAGATGATGGGCAAAGCCTCGATCCATATGTTCCCACATGGAGGCCATCCTTCGATACTCAGCAATGCGGAGGAATTCGCTGAGATTGCAAGGGATTTCATCATGGAAAATGTCCGTCTCAATTGATGCCGTGATTCACCTGACCACCCTGAAGGGTGGCAGCTATCTTACGGGTTGTTGTATACATGGTAATATGTTTAGATTACTTGGCAAGTGAATCCATTTGCTACGTTGGACATGCATGATTACGAGTTGCAATTCCCGTGGTCCAGGTACTGGCAATCATTGAGGCTTGGTTTGAACAATCCTGGTATCCTGAAATTGCTTTAATGTGGTTCATGGCTGGTGGGCAAGCTGGAAATGGGGTGTTTCCAGTGCAGTAGGCTTCTCCTGGTGTTGTCAATCTAATTGATTGTATTATGGAAAATTAGGAGAAAAACAAAACAATATTGCAAAACCGATTGACGAAAGCCACTCTTTGGGCTATCCTCTCAAACGTTGCGAATGACGCATTCCCCTTTAGCTCAGTCGGTAGAGCAGCGGACTGTTAATCCGCCTGTCGCAAGTTCAAATCTTGCAGGGGGAGCTAGGAAGGACGGAACCTGATGGTTGCCGTCCTTCTTCTGTATCTGGGGCTTGGATTGTAAGCGGCACACTGTTGTGTCATCATGGTCTCATGCGACGCCTTGTATTGTTCCTGACGATCATGCTGGTCCTGGCTTCCTGCCAGTCCCCGATCAGGGGACCTGCCACTTTGACAGCTTCTGAGCGTGCCACGCTCATCGAGAAGGCCCAGCTCTACCATAAAATCGGCAAGAGAGCCCCATCCTCTACAGGGTGGAGATGAATTGCCTCAGATTCATATTGGACAATCCAATCAGCTGTGGTACAATAAATTATGGATGAATCGGCGCGCATCGGGAAGAACAACGCCATCAAGGAGCACGGCAAAGAGACCCGTATCCGTCATGCGTCGATGCGTCCGCTATGCGTGGAGCTGAAACTCGACCTGAAGTGCCTCAACAAGGTTGAACAGGAGAAGCTCCGGCACTACTTCACACAGTGCCGCTGGCTATGCAACCACCTCATCTCACTTGATGAAGACTCTGTCACAGTGATCGACTCGACTTCGATTGAAAATGTCGTCGACGGGGTCTCCATAAGGACCTATGACAGGGATGACAGCAAGATCCTAGCCTATGCCAGGATGGACCTGGTGTATGAATGAGGAAGGCGGCCAGGTGACCGCCTTCCAACTTCCTTAGTGCCTTGTCCAGTATTCCTTGGGTACTGGATCGCTTCCGTCCCAGATGATCTGGCGGAAGTGGACTGGATCCGTGTTGCCTTCCGTGTTGATGAAGAGCATGCGGCTGTTCGAGTTGATACCAAGGTGCTCGATCAGCTCGGCGGCTCCTTCCTTCTCGCTCATCATGGAGTAGAAGGCTCCAAGTGGTACGGCGCCGGACTCTCCGCTGAGCACGAAGGGGTCGTCCTTCAGTGGGACTGCCAGGATCCTCATGCCACGGGCTGCGACGTAGTCAGGGACGCTTATGAAGGCGTCAACCAGTGGCCAGAGCACATCCCATGCGATAGCCGAAGGCTCTCCACAGGCAAGTCCAGCCATGATCGTGTCGAGGTCTCCCTTGACGGAGTGGGGCTTGCCATCACCAATCTTGGCGGAGTGGTAGAGGCAGGCGGCGTTCTCAGGTTCGACGACGACGAACTTCGGCAGCTTGTCCTTGAAGAGCGATGCGTAGAAGCCGATCACTGATGCGGCAAGCGCGCCGACTCCAGCCTGGACGAAGATGTGGGTCGGCCTCTCGATGCCCATGCCTGCGAACTGCTCCTGGGCTTCGAGCAGCATCGTCGTGTAGCCCTGCATGATCCAGGTCGGAATTTCTGTGTAACCTTTCCAGGATGTGTCACTGATCACGTTCCAGCCGTTGTCTGCGGCATCCTCCGCACACTGCCTGACCGCGTCATCATAGTTGCCATCGACGACCGTGACCTCGGCACCGAACATCTTGATCGCATCGATGCGTGCCTGGCTCGTGTCACGGTGGACATAGATCCTGCATTTATGGCCCAGCATGCGGCTGGCCCAGGCTATGCCCTTGCCGTGGTTTCCATCGGTTGCCGAGGCGAAGGTCAGTGTGCCTGTCATGTCATGGCAGTCCTTGCTGAGCAGGAACTTGTAGCTCATCTGCTCATCAGGAAGCCCGAGCTTCTTCTGGAGGAAGCGGAAGATTGCAAACGACCCTCCCATGACCTTGAAGCTGTTGAGCTCAAGGCGCTGGGACTCGTCCTTGACATAGATGCCCTCGACACCAAGCATCTGGGCAAGGTGTGAAAGGCTTACAAGAGGCGTCTGCCTGAAGCCTGGCAGCTGGCGGTGGAAGTGGCGCGCACGGCGTGCCGTCTCCACATTGAAGAGGTTGTCAGCCTTCCAGGTCTCGTGGCTGGGATCGCGCAGCACCCAGCTGAAGTCGACATTGGTCTTTGTTTCCATGTGTTTTTCCCCTATTGCAAGGAAAGGGGGCCGTACGGACCCCCTTCCTTCATGTCAGATGTCTTGTTCAGACCTCCTTCCCCTGGGCCTTGAGGTTTGCCTTGTAGACGTTCCAGGTGGAGGAGATGATCGTGTCGAGGTCGCTGTAGCGTGCCTCCCAGCCAAGGAGTTCGTGGGCGAGCTTGCTGGATGCGACGAGCTTGGCGGGATCGCCAGGGCGGCGTGCGACGATCTCGGCAGGTATGGGCTTGCCTGTGATACGGCGGGAAGCCTCGACGATCTGCTTGACGGACAGTCCTGTCTCGGATCCGAGTCCGATGACGAGGTCCTTGTCTTCCTTGACGATGTAGTCGAGTGCCTTGACATGGCCGTCAGCCAGGTCGGTGACATGGACATAGTCCCTGACACCGGTTCCATCAATCGTGTCATAGTCATCGCCGAAGATCTGGATCTTCTCCCTCATGCCGGCTGCGACCTCCATGACAACGGGGATCAGGTTCGCGGGGTTCCTCTCAAGTCCGGTCATGCGGCCGTTGACATCGTAGCCTGCTGCGTTGAAGTAGCGCAGGGCGGCATAGCGCAGGCCCTTGAGCTTGGAGTACCACTTCAGGTTCTCCTCGATGCAGAGCTTCGTGTAGCCGTAGTAGTTCTCCGGGTTGGTCGGATGCTTCTCGTCGATTGGGAGGTACTGGGGCTCGCCGAAGGTGGCGGCTGAGGAGGAGAGGATGAAGCGCATGCATCCTGTGGCGACACACTCCGTGATGACGATCAAGGCGCCTGTGATGTTGTTCTCACTGTACTTCTCAGGCTTGACCATGCTCTCACCTGCAGCCTTGAATGCTGCGAGGAAGACCGCGCAATCCCAACCCTTCGAAAGGACTTCGTGGACACGGGCCCTGTCAAGGATGTCACCTTCGAAGAACTCTGCCTTTGGTGACACGTTCGAGCGGAGGCCCGAGGAAAGATTGTCATAGATACCGACATGGTCGCCCCTGTCGAGGAAGGCCATGGCGACATGCGTGCCGATGTATCCGGCACCGCCGAACAAGAGTACTCTCATTTTCTCTTCTCCTTTGTCAGTGGAAGCGGCCGATGACTTCTTTCAGCGCGGCCAGCCTCTCATCCAATTCTACATCATTTTGCGCTTCGCATACTATCCTGAGATAAGGCTCTGTATTGCTCTTGCGTACATTGAACCACCAGGTCGGGTATTCGATCCTCAGACCATCGAAGTCAAGGACCTTGTCAGGCGACCCCTGGTCGACGAAACGCTCCTTCAACGCCTCTATCGCCTCATCCTTCTGGTCGAGCTTGAAGTTGATTTCCCCAGAGTTCGACCACTTGATGATCCCGTCCATGAAGGAGGAGAGGGTGCGGCCTTCCTTCTTCAGCTGTGCCACGACGGAAAGCACCATCAGGGAGGCGAGTATGCCGGAGTCGCAGTTGCCGAAGTCACGGAAGTAGTAGTGTCCTGCCAGCTCGCCGCCGAAGACAGCGCCAAGTTCACGGATCTTCAGCTTCGCGAAGGCATGTCCGACCTTCCAGGTCGTGACGCTGAAGCCAAGGCCCTCCAGCCAGGCACTGGTCGACCGGCTGGTGCGTATGTCGATCAGGGCAGGTCCTATGTCATCCTTCTGTGCATAGTAGCTGCCGATCAGGGCGGTTATGTAGTCAGGCTGGATGAAGCGTCCACGCTCATCGACGAACATGACGCGGTCGGCATCACCATCGTAGATCACACCGATGTCAGCTCCACCTGCCTTGACTGCATCGATCAGTTGCTGGCAGTTCTTCACCTCGAGTGGGTTTGGCTCATGGCCTGGGAAGGAGCCGTCAAGTGTGTCGTTGAGGTACTTCACGTCATAGGCGGACAGGAGGTCCTTGATCACGATTGATGACATGCCATTGGAGCAGTCGATGATGATGTCGAGGTTTGAGAGGTCTGGTACGAAGGTCCTCTGGTAGTCCCTGTAGATGCCGAGGTAGTCCTTGACTTCCTTGAGGCCGCCCTTCTTGGCGGCTGGGATGACCTCGCCACCGACCACCATGGCTTCAAGTTCCTTCAGGCCACTATCCCCACCGACAGGTATGGCATCGCTGCGGCTTATCTTCAAGCCGTTGTACTCAGGAGGGTTGTGGCTTGCCGTGATCTGCACAGATGCATCGGCCTTGTAGTAGCGTGTTGCGTAGTAGACCATCGGTGTCGTACACAGGCCGAGGTCCCAGACATCCGCACCTGCGTCCATGATGCCACGGCAGAGCGCGTCATGCACCTCGTCACTGGACAGACGCACGTCGCGTCCTACGAGCACGTGGTCCGCCCCCAGCAGGCGTGGCAGGAAGTAGCCGATCCTGTAGACCGTGTCCTTGTCGAAATCGGTGCCGTAGACACCGCGGATGTCATAAGCCTTGAATGCTCCCATCTGTAAGCTCCTTGCGCAGCGCATCAATGAATTCCTTGTGGCTGATCAGTTCGAAATAATGGCAGATACCGCCTTCTGTCTCAAGTTGAGTGACGATTTGTGACATGGCCTTCGAGAAGGCCCCTGCCTCGGCAAGGGGGACCTTTGATGCCGCCCGGCAGGCAAGGTCGGCGCCCTTCTTGGTCACCCGGCTTATGCTCCTGATCCTGGACAGGGGGATGCTGAATGAGTATTTCTCATATTTTGGCCGGTTCTTCTGCTTTATCGTGTAGCCAAGGATCTGGGGAAGGCGTTCGAAATCCTCTCCATAGAGCTGGCCGCCACAGATGCACAGGAAGACACCATACTCCCTGATAACACCCTCGTTGGACCCATACCAGGTGGAGAATGTACGCCAAGTCACTGGCGAACCAAGCTTTTCCTCGATTCCTTTTATGAATATCGTGGCATCACTATTGTCCAAGGAACTTTCCTCGCTTAAGCTTTTTACATTAATATAGCACGGCAATGCTTGAATATGAAAGGAAAGATCTGGTCAAACACCTGAAAAACGGCGCCCGTGAAGGTCGGCGCTGGATGGCGTCTACTGACAGCGAGGCTGTCAGGATTTATGACAGGAGCCTTGCATGCGCTCCTGTGACGATCGAGCTCTATGGCCGTTGGGCCAAGATCGTCGATTATTCCGACGCAGGCTTGAGTGATGAGGCGGAGGAGGAGGTCGTGGATCTCGTCAACCGCATGGTATATATCGAGAAGGACCACATCATCTTCCAACGGCGGAAGAAGAGGGAGGGGCTGGAGCAGCATGGCAAGCTCAGCGATGAGGCTGTCACGTTGCGTGTGAAGGAACATGGGCTCTCATTCCGTGTCGACCTTACAAGCCACATCGACACAGGTCTCTTCCTGGACATGACACCTGTCAGGGACTATGTGCGTTCGATCAGCGCGGACCTTGATGTCCTGAACCTCTTCTCTTATACAGGAGCCTTCTCGGTCTATGCGGCTGCGGGGGGTGCGAAGAGCGTCACCTCTGTCGACATGTCGAACACCTATAGTGCCATCTGCCGTGAGAACCTCAATGAGAACGGCTTCTTCATGGAGGACCGCTTCCCAGTCGTCGTCTCGGATTGCATGCCCTTCATCGAGAAGGAGATAGCCCGTGGTGCTAAGTATGACCTGGTCATCTTCGACCCACCAAGTTTCTCCAATTCCCACAAGATGGATGAGCCTTTTGATGTGCAGAAGGACCATGTCTGGTGGATCTGGAAACTGAGCCAGTTGATGAAGGACCACTCCCTGTTGATTTTTTCCGTCAATTTAGGTAGCTTCGCCCTTGGCAAGAACATACTCAAGCAGGCCTTCAAGATCACGGAGCTTACGGGCGGGCTTGTACCCTTTGGTTTCACCAAGGCAGGTGGCGGCAGGAGCCGCATATGGGTTCTTGAGAAGGTCGCGGCCATGAAGGAACCGGCCGAGAGGAGAATGAGGACCGCAACGCCGTCGAAACGGCGCAATCAGGACAGACGTGATATGAAGGAAGTCAAGGATGAGGACCTCGAGCGCCTTGTGCTCTCGATGGACAAGGAGGACGGGGAAGAGAACCGCCCCGGCGAAGATGCGGCGACAGGTGAAGGCCGCGATGAAATGAGGAGGGAGCGCTCCTCTTATGACAGGGACCGCCGTCCCTTTGGCCGTGACGACAGGAGGCCATCCTACAACAGGGATGGACGCCGTTCTTATGGAGACAGGGACGATCGCAGGTCCTTTGGCCGCGATGAGCGCCGCTCCTATGGGGATCGTGATGAGAGGAGGTCTTCCTACAACAGGGACGACCGCAGGCCCTTTGGAGAGCGCGACAACCGCCGTCCTTATGACAGGGACCGCCGCTCTTATGGCGACAGGGACGATCGCAGGTCCTATGGGGACCGTGACGACAGGAGGTCCTTCGGCCGTGATGATCGCCGCCCCTATGACAGGGAGCGCCGTTCCTTTGGGGATCGTGATGAGAGGCGGTCTTCCTACAACAGGGACGACAGGAGGTCCTTTGACCGCGATGACAGGAGGCCCTCGTTCAACCGTGACGAGCGCAGGTCATATGGAGACCGTGACGACAGGAGGTCTTTTGGCCGTGATGAGCGCCGTCCTTATGGAGGGCGTGACAACCGCCGCTCCTTTGGAGAGCGTGATGAACGCAGGTCATTCGATGAGCGCCGTGGAAGCCAGAAGCCTTATGAGCGCCGCCGCCAGGGTGTGAAGCCCTATGGCTATGATGACATCCGCCGCAGCCGTGACCGCGGTGATGATGACAAAGAATAAGACACAGTGACTTGAAGAAGAGGAATCCCGGCTGGTTGAGCCGGGATTCTTTTACCCCCCGTCATGTAGGAGGAAACAGGATTACGTCTCAAGATGATTGGGAAAAGGTCTTGAGCCGTAGGCGCTCTTGGTTGCTGTGGCAGGCAAGATGAAAGGGTGCTTGGTTTGTATCCAGCAGGATTGGCTTGGTGCGCCCATCATCCTTTGTGGTGGATTATATGATATGAGCAAATGGCCGTTGCTCCTGTCAATGGCTTGGCATACAGCTCTTTCTTTGTGCATACACTTGTAATTAAATAATCCTAATACGGTATGTAAAATTAGTTATATAATTGTTGATGCATGGTTTTTGACAATCCACTTTGCACGATGACATGGACGCTGTCTGGAACCAGGACACCATGCATGTTGGGCTGCTGCTTGCCTGATGCATGGACCACACCATTGGGCAGGACCCGGACGTGGCCTGCTGCCAATCCATCGCCCATTGGGTATCACATGCTTATCAACTGGAGCCTTGCTTTGTGACAAGAGCACAGAAAAAGAAAGCGCACTTGTGTTAGCATGCACGCATGAAGAAGAAGCGCATCGTACAGCTTTTGGCCCTGCTGGCCATCTTCCTTGTCCTGATCGTCCTCTTCCTTGTGAAGAGGGCTGGTGTCGCAGCTGAGTCCGACGTGCCTGTCATCCAAGAGGTCATGACTGACGACGCCGTGACTGTCGTGGATGGATCCACTGTGCTTGAAGAAGTGGTCACAACCGGGCCCTCAACAAGTACGACTGCTGGACACGTGGCAGTGGAGGAGGTCGTGGTTGCTGATGATCAAGCCTTGTTTGTCGATGAGATCGACCTTGAGGCGCTTTCAGCAGATGGGCTGCCAGTGATGATCCAGTTCTATTCGACGAACTGCGGACCCTGTCAGTCGATGATGGATGACCTCAAGAGCTTCCATGCCTCAAGCCAGGGCATGGCGAGGGTGGTTGCGGTCAATGTGGACGAGCATCCTGAGGTCGGCCTTGAGTACCCGGTCATCGTAGTGCCCACACAGCTCTTCCTTACCTCATCGGGTGAGGTCTACAAACCGAGTCAGAGGATCATGGCATCCATAGGAGGCTTTGTACGCTTCACTTATGCCGACACGGGTGAGGATGCATATATCGTGCACCAAGGCGTGCTGAGTGAAAGCCAGATGAGGCGCATCTGCGAGGATGCCGGGAGGCTTTGATGCTTGATTCCCTGCTGAACCAGGTCAGTTCAATGATGAGTGGAGGGAGTCCCTGGCTTTTCCTGCTCGTGTTCATTGGAGGTGTGCTTTCCTCCTTCCTGCCTTGCTCTTTGTCCACGGTGCCTCTTGTCATCGGCTATGTCGGAGCAGGACGGCGTGATGTGAAGCGTTCCTTCGTCTTATCACTGCTTTACGCTGTTGGGCTCACAGTCACTTACACGGTGCTCTCCCTGGCGGCCTTGGCGCTTGGACGCATGATGGGGTCGACCGGGCGTATATGGTACCTCATACTGAGTGTGCTCATGCTGATGATGGGCCTGCAGCTGCTGCACGTCTTCAACTTCATACCTGCAAGCTACCTTCAGAGGCTGAACAAGAGCAGGGGGGCTCTGGGCGCTGTCTTGTCAGGCATGCTCTCGGGTGTCTTCTCGTCCCCATGTTCGACACCTGTGCTTGTCGCCGTGCTCTCTCTTGCGAGCATGTCATCAAGCCCAGCCTTCTCTGTGGGCCTGATGCTCTCGTACGCCGCAGGCTACAGCATCCTCTCGATACTCGCAGGGACATTCACGGGCTTTGTCTCGACTCTTTCCTCATCGCCACGCTTTGAGAAGGCGGGCAGGGTGGTCGAGGTCCTGCTCGCCATCGCAGTACTGGCTCTTGGCTTCTATATGGCCTACCAGGCCTTCTAGCGTCCGAGTTTCTGGCGCAGCATGGCCAGGTTCATGGCATAGGGTTCGCGGATCACCCCCATCTCGGTGATGATGCCCGTGATGTTCTGGTGCGGCGTCACATCGAAGGAGGGGTTGTAGACCCCGATTTCGTCAGGTGCGACCTGCACAGATCCGACATGGGTGACCTCCTCCCTGTCCCTCTCCTCGATCGGGATGCCGGCGCCGGTTGGGCAGTCGAAGTCGATCGTAGTGGTCGGGGCTGCGGAGTAGAAGGGCACGCCATAGTGCTTGCAGATCACTGAGAGGGCGAAGGTGCCAAGCTTGTTGGCCACGTCACCGTTGGCGGCTATGCGGTCAGCCCCCAGGACGACGAGGTCGATCTTGCCATCGCGGATCAGCGTGGCGGCGGCGCTGTCTGGAATCAGGGCGGATGGTATTCCAGCCTTGACAAGCTCCCAGGCTGTCAGCCTCGCACCCTGCAGCCTGGGGCGGGTCTCATCCGCGTAGACGAAGATGTCCTTGTCCTCATCCCAGGCGCTCTTGATCACGCCAAGGGCCGTACCCCAGCCACATGTGGCGAGGGCACCGGTGTTGCAATGTGTCAGGATCGTCGCCCGGGGAGGGACCAGTGTGGAACCTATCCGACCGATTTCCAGGTTCATCGCGATGTCTTCGCTCACTATCGCATCAGCTTCAGCTTTTATTGTGGGGAGGTCGAAGGCGCATCCCATGGCCTTCCTTGCCACCCTGTCGACCGCCCAGGCGAGGTTGACCGCCGTGGGCCTTGCTCCTTTGAGCTTCGCACAGAGCTTGTTGAAGAGGGCTTCATCGCCCTTTGCCTCCTTGGCGGCGAAGTAGACACCGTAAGCTGCCGTCCCTCCGATGGCGGGGGCGCCGCGTACGACCATGTCGCGGATCGCATAGGTCACGTCATCGACAGTCCTGCAGATGAAGTCCTCCTCCCTTACGGGCAGGAGCCTCTGGTCGAGGAGGATGAGGTCCTCACCCTCCATTCTCAATGCCTTGAAGTCTTCCATGGATCACTCCTCGCAAAGGCGCTTCCAGCAGCGCCTGGTTTCGCGGATCACTTCCGCTTCATTGATGGTAAGCAGCTGGCCATCCTCCATCAGCTTGCGTCCCTTGACGTACACAGATGACACATTCCCCTCGTTCAATGAGAAGACGAGTGCTGAGAAGATGTCGTTGACAGGGCAGGTGTTGACCCTGTCCATGTCGAGGATGGCAAGGTCGGCGTCCTTGCCGGGTTCGATCGTGCCGATCTTGTCATCAGCACGGAGGGCCTTGGCTCCATTGAGCGTGGCCATCTCGAGGACCTTGTAAGGGGTGAGTGCGTCGACACGCAGGGTGCTGACCGTGCTGATCATGGCGACGAGCCTCATCTCCTTGAGCATCGAGAGGTTGTTGTTCGAGCTCGCACCATCAGTGCCAAGGGCGATGGTGAGCCCGCTGTCCATGAAGTGGCGGACCGGGGCTATGCCACTTGCGAGCTTGCAGTTCGATGAGGGGTTGTGGACCACGGCGACATCGTGGCGGCGCAGTATGTCGAGTTCGCTGTCCTGGAGCCAGACGCCATGTGCCGTGTAGCATGGCACATCGAAGAAGCCTGTGTCCTCAAGCCACTGTGCTGGCAGGCAGCCATGCTGGGCAAGGCAGTCGTCCATCTCCTTCTTCGTCTCAGACAGGTGGGTGTTGACGATGGACCCGTGCTCCTTTGCCCACTCTGCAGCCAGGCGGTAGCTTCCTGCAGTGCAGGTGTAGATCGAGTGGACCGCGATGTCCTTGCGCAGGATATCGACACCCTTGATCGCTTCGTCAAGACGCTCGATTGCAAGCCTGTCCTCTGTCTCGGCCTCATCACCGAAGAGGGTTAGGGAGAGGAAACCGCGCACCCCGGCCTCCTTGCAGGCCTGGGCTGTCATCCACTGTTTGAAGTACATGTCGGCGAAGGAGGTGCAACCGGAGCGTACGAGCTCCGCGAGCCCTGTCATCGATCCCCAGTAGATGTCCTCCTCAGTCAACCTGTCCTCTATGGGGAAGATCTCGGAGAGCCAATCCTGCAGGTTCGCGCATGTGTCCTTGTAGTTGCGCATCAGCGTCATTGAGAGATGGGTGTGCGCATTGACAAGTCCCGGGATCACGACCTTGCCCTGTCCGTTGACGACCTCGTCGACAGGGCCAGGAGCCTTGATCCCGGATCCGACGGCTTCGATGATGCCGTCCCTGATGTAGATGTCTCCAATGAAGTGGAGTCCTTCACTGGTCATCGGGATGACCAGGATGTCCTTGATTTGTGTCCTCATGAACAGAAGTCTGACACGGAGGAAGTGCAAGGGCAAGGGGGAAAAGAGAGGAGGCACAGCCCCAAGGCGGGACAGTGGACAAAAGAGATTTGTGTACAGGTGTGACGCTGATTGCTGTACACTGGGTTTATCGAGTGCGCAGGAGGGGGGAATGAAAACAAAGGATTCACTCAGCTTTCCATCAATAAATGCCAGGTCTTCCATGGCGGAGTTGATTTTGAACAAGGAATCAGCAGTTAAGAAATTCGTTGGAAGAGGGGATGAGGTAGAGAAGATCGTAAGTGCGATCAAGGCCATAGGGGATGATGATGGCAAGGCCTCAAGTGTCATCCAGCTCTATGGTGGACCCGGAATGGGGAAAACAGAGTTGCTTGAGAAGGTATGTGAGCAACTCGATTTGGAAGATGGCAGTAAGACATGTTTCAACACTACATATGGTAATATGGTTCAGATTCCCAGCCTGCCTTGGTTTTATTACGATTTCAGGTATGGGGACCTGGATATTGTCAGCATGGTCTTGAGCATGGCAGAAGGCTTGTCGAGGAAATGTGACTTCTCTTTTCCCCTTGTGGCTTATGCGGCTTCCCGCATCAACATGTTCAGGAACCAGGATAACAGCATAGCCAGGAAACGCAATGTTGGTGACATGGTAGGCAAGCTTGGAAACCTTGGGCTCAGCATCGCTGGCAATCTCCCTCTGGTCGGGCCTTTCCTCGGTGTTCTCAAGGACAATATGGAAAGCTTGGAAATTGGGCTTAAGAAATCCATCATGCTTTTCCACCACAAGGAAATCAAATTCTCTGGCACACGCCTTGACCGAGGCGAAGTAGTGAGGAGGATAGAAGAGACCGACCACAGGCAGCTGACGAAGAGCATCCACATCCTGTTCTCTGTGGATCTGAACGCAAATATTGAGAAGATGAAAGGCACCGGACCTTTTGTCTTCATGCTTGACACCTATGAGCATTTCTCCCAGAAAACCAACGGGAAAGATGATTGGTTGAATGGGGCTGCAGGCTTGATCAACTCTAGCCGCAATGTGTTGTGGTTGATTGCTGGCAGGAACAAGCTTCCTGATGACCAGGGTGTGTGGGGGGATGTCAAGAATGTATATGCGAGCATGCTGAAGGAGCTTTCCGTAGATGACACGTGTAAGTTCTTCCAGTCAGTCGGCATGGAGGATGCGGATTTCTGCAAAAGCCTCGCTGGTGAAATCGACAGGACACCAATCAATCTCGACATATGCCACTTCATGTATCTGAGGCTGCCAGATGATTCCAGATATGATATCAAGTTATATGTGGACCAGTCCCCGGATGAGCTGTTCGGGAGATATACGGAACTGATGAATGGTGACAGGGAGATGGTTCACATGGTGGTGATCCTCTCACTGCTCGAAGAAGGGTGGGATAATGATATGATCTCCATCATACGCCAGCAGTTCCGATATGATTTTTCTGTCACAACTTATTCAAGGTTCTTGTTGGATTTCCCATATTTCGTTGAACATGACAGTATCGTCAATCGCTATAAGATCATCGAAAGTGCAAGGTCCGTGTTCTGTGGCAAAGCCAGTGATATTGAACGGCAGCGTGTCAAGGCCTCGCTCGCCCAATATCATGTGGCCCTTATTGAAGGTGGCAGGACAGGAGCAGATGTCTTTGAGAAGTGCGCGGCTACGATAGTTGATGCTGGTATTGTTACGTTCGATATATTCCATGAAGTGTTCGAGCCGCACATCCTGGCCATGGTCAAGACAGGTCAGAATGAATTGGCGTCGCGGCTTTTAAGTACGCTCAAAAAGGGATGCGCCAAAGATGACCTCAGGCTGAATGTCATTCTTGATAGCCTTGCTTGCATCAATGATCTGGAGAATGATGGCCTAGTTGGAAGTCGAGGACATGAAGGGTTGTCGGTCGTCGGTGATGTACTGGAAAAACTCAGCGGCCATCCTCGATACTATTACAACTATGCAAAGGGATTGGAAGCTCTTTCTCAAGGTGAATACCTTGCTGCATATGGCTATTTGTCCAAAGCCCTGAGACTCGCAAACGCCCTGTTTGGTGAATATGATTCCATGAGTATTGAAATCCGGACACGCTTGAGTCTTGTGTTATGTGATCTTGGACGTTACGAGGAAGCTTTGTCATATGGCAATGAGGCTTTTGATACATTGTCATTGTTATATGGCAAGTCCGCTCTTGACACGCAAAACGCCATGCTTGCTGTTGCTGATATCAATTCAGAGCTATGCGACTTTGATAAAGCAGAAAACCTCTATGTGCAATGTATTTCTGTTCAAGAAGAAACGTATGGGGAAGACCATATAGTGGTGCTGAGGGCGAAAAGCCGCTATGCCGCACATTTGCGACGTATGAAGGACTATGAGAAGGCAGAGGAGGTGGATGCCGGAATCA
Source organism: uncultured Spirochaetales bacterium (assembly GCA_944392695.1). Lineage (GTDB taxonomy): Bacteria > Spirochaetota > Spirochaetia > Sphaerochaetales > Sphaerochaetaceae > Bullifex. The sequence goes on from CALXXN010000004.1 coordinate 14,115, forward strand.
TCAAAACAGTGGAAGCAAATCCATCAAGGGGCAACGCAGCTTCGTCCAGACTTCTGAAAGTGTCAATTCCGGGTACTGGAGCTGGTGGCGATACCGTTGAGGTTGAGGAAGAAAGACCCTTGTCTGACTTTGAGTGCATCGCCTGGACAGGTTTGGGCTTCGACCTTCTTGGACAGGACCGGACAGGTGAGGCTGGAGGATGCTTTTCAAAGGTCTGTATTGATAGTGGAAGACAGGATCCGCATTCATTCGTGAGGTCTGTCATGGCCATGTCTGGCATGGTCAGGTGTGCGATTCAAGAGAACAACGTGATATCGTTGCAAAGCCTGGCAAACAGACTTGATGAAGGACTTCAGATCCTTCCTATGCCTGCAACAATAGAGAGATTGGTTGCTTCTTGGGCCAAGGCCTCATGTCTTTTGTTTTTCGGTCAATATGATGAGTCTTGTAGCATCTGCGAACAGGCTTTGGCTGATGGAATGAGGGTGTTTGGCCCGGAGAACAGCATCATTCAGGATATCAGGATCGTGGATGCCCGGGCTCATGCGAAGAATGGGGATGGGGGCAGGGCCATCGCTTTGTATTGCGAGTATCTTCAATATTGGAATAGGCATGGACAAGAAGACAAGCTGGAGCTGGCAATACTCGAATTGGTGGACTTGTACGAAGGCATGGGGAGATATTCTGATGCCATAAATATTTGCCAGGACAAGATATCGCAATGTAGTTCTAAGAGCATCCTGCTTTCAATGGCGGAATGCGCCCTCAAGGATGGCAACTGCAAGGCCGAGATAGAAGCTCTGACACGACTGTATGAGGTCGATGGTTCCACAGAATATGGCAACAGGCTTTTCAAAGCGCTTGTGCGTGATGAACGTTATGACGATGCCGCTGATTTCTGTCTGCCAATCATAGATGAATCCAAGTATGAGAATTACATCCAACTTATTGATGCGAGTGAGAAAATATCCCAGTGGGATAGGGCAGTGGCGTTGTACAAGAAGATGTTGGATAACGAGTGGGGGCAATACAGGAGACAACTGATAGACAGGAAAATCAGAAGTTCGATTTCCAAATACTCTGGAGCCGTGATAAAGGACAGTTTTTATGTTGGGCAGCTGAAGTTGTTGATATTGCAATATGACGAGACACTTGACCAAAGATATGCCACCAATCTTGTTCATGGTGTTGTGGACTGTGCTGATGAAGTTAGAAGACTTGGTAGGCTGAAGCCCTCATCCGAGCTGCTGCTGTTGCTGATTCCTTTTGTTGAAGCCTCTGATGCTTTCGGTTATTGGCAGTCGACTTTGTCCAGTGTCCTGGAGGATTGTCTCAAGTTCAATGATTGGGGCCAGGTCAAGACAATACGGGACCAACTTCCAGAAGACGTGCTTATCAAGTTGAAGAATGGATCTCATTCATTTGCAATAATGAAGATGCTCTTGGTTTCTTCTATCTTGGATACGCCTGATGATACAATCCATTTCAAAGATTTGCCTCATGGTGAATGGAACCAACGTGACATGGCTGTGTTCTTGGCAGTGTTTTTTGATTCGATAGGGGCGGAAGAGGCTTCACTGGCCCTCATGCGTGAATGTTTTTCTGACGATGGTGTGGATTGGCCCGACTCATACGTCTCAGAAAAGTTGGTTCAGATATGCAGACGCCTAATCTGTTGGTATGTTGAAAATGGTGAGATAGCGGACTGTTTCAGATTTTGCATGAGGAACTGGATGCATGACTCATTTCCTGTAGATGCTGTACCTGTTGAGCGCTTCATCAAACATATGCATTCCCATTGTGAAATCAATGATTTCCATAGCTTCATAATGTTCTTGGAGAGACAGGGAAAAGGGGAATCTGCGATTAAAGATGTGTGCAAAGAATTTTTAGCCAATGCCGTTCCCTCGGATAATGTACAAATCGGGCTATGTGCGATCTTCACCCAATACGCATGTCTTGAGAATGGTGTGGACAAGAAAGAGGCCTTGGACATGCTGAATGGCCTGGCTCGTCAAATAGTTGAGTGCTATTGGCAGCAGAAGAAAGACGAAATCCTGGAATGGGCTGATAAAGCTGCGTTGGAAAGTGGAGGCTTTGAAATCGGCATGGCGTCATTTCGTGATTACGAGCAAGACACTGTAAGACAAGCCAAGGTTGTCAAATTTGTTGAGAGGATCGTGGTTCGGAACAACCAGATGATGGTGGGTTTCCTGGAGGACTTGCTACATATATGTGGTGAAATAGATGATGACTTATACTTGCGAAGGTTATCATTCTCAATCACTGTCAGGAACAAGTCACTGGTATCTGAAGATGGGATATCTGCACTAAGTAACCTGATCATGTCTTTTGAGGAGGGGCCACTACAGACATATTACCTGGAAAAGGCTCAGACATGTGTTGTCAAGAGCCTTGAAAGTGGGCTTTCTTGTTGTGTTGGCTTTGATGAAGACCTTGGATGGATACGCACAAAGCTTGCAATGAAACATGTCTGTAAAAACCAGGTTACCCAGTGTAGGAACGTTTGTTCTGATTTGAGGATGATATCAAAACTCATTACATGGTTGGAAAATGCTGGAGGGGACTTTTATGCTCTTGCTCAAATGGCCATGAATGATGAAGGAAATGCTTTTTATCATTTTGTTAGAAGCAAGTCTTTGGAGCCTCTGCTGAAACGAGTTTATCATTCAGGTTGGCAAATTGCTGATTATCTTCTGGTTTCATTATGTGGAGTGCATCCCTCCGAGCCTGGATATGAGCGGGTTTATACTGAAGATGATAATCTTGATATCATCAAATGCATATTGAATGCTGATTGGACTGATATCATACAATTGTTAAATCATATCCTGAACATCAGGCGGCAAAAACATGGAGATGCCCATCCCTATGCATTGGCTATTTCTGAAAGACTGTTGGAATGCGACATCAGTAAATCGGGATTGTTCGTCATGGCTGACAAAATAAACACATATAACAGGACGGTTCAATCTTTGTCAGCCTTGGATATCATGCAGGAAGAATCACGGAATATTGTTGGAGGCCTGCGTGAGCTGCACTTTGACATCTGTCCGGGTTTTAACCAAACCTGTCTTGATTCAAAGCCAATAGGTTTGCGGGCATGTGTCCCGTATAAACAATTCCTGGATACCTTGGAAAAGTCATGGAGTGTTGGAAGAGATATCTTTGCCAGGCAGGAGTGGATGCGCAGCCTTGTCTTGGATTTTGCTTCCTGGTTCGTTGGAGATTGTTCATTCGGTGCAAGTGACATCATACGCTTGTTGGCTTGGCGCAAATTGCAAAATCAAGCTGATGACAATTTGCAAAACAGTTTTAATCCTCATCCTGTCATGATTCCAACATTGTCAGAGGCTTTTCTGGAGGTTTTGGGTGATAGTGTTTTCTCCGCAGGCTTGATTTATACGTTGGCCATGCGAGATGCGGGTTCCTCTGCGAGATTCATCCGTTTGGAACACATGGCAACTTGGTTTGAGTCCGTCAATGAGCAAAAAGCTGCGGAACAATGCACCGAAATGGCACTATGCATGCTTGAAGGACCTGAAGGCATGCAATTGATTGGAAAGCTGCATTCTTGTGGGTTGCTGCCTTCTGGCAGTGAATTGATGGAAAAGCCCAGTGTCGGATTGATCAAGCTTGTGGACTGCGCATCAGCGGCTATTGACATTCCTCCAAGTTCCAATGGCTATGTCAATATGAAGCTTGTGGATGTGATGGCTGCTTGTCGTGAGTTCCCGTCATTATCCAAAAGAGGATTGATTGAAGAATATTTCCGCAGGTATGAGTACGGAATGAATCCACTGACGGCATTGATTCACCATGCATGGTATTTGCAAAAAGGAGAAGAATCAGATGCCTTCCGAGACTTGATGGAAAACAACAGCATCCTACTGATTAGTGATTTGCACGATAAGCTTGATGAACCATTACAATCCTATCTCGTAGAGGCTGTACAAGCTTACAATCGTACCAAAGATGACTACTTGCATGGATCTTATAACAGTAATCACTCAGAACATGCCAAATTGGGCGGCTTTGATGATGTATACAGCAGCATTGATCGTCATGACATGGATGGTTGTGGTGTGCGTGTCGATTCATACTATTCCGATTTTGCTGAGAACACAGATAATAGCAACGACCATCTTGACGTAGAAGGCTTTGAAGATGCGGATGCCTGGGCAGATGTATTTGATGACGTTGACTGCGCTTCAAACTATTTATGGGATCCGGAATTGTACGATGACGATGATTATTACGAGTGATTTGTGGGAGTGGTCCTATACTGGTCTGGATACAATGAATCCAGGTTCATGCAAAAGAAAGAGAGGAGGGCGGCCTGTGGACCACCCTCCCATCTCTTGTTCCGCAACGCTGGGTCAGCGGGCGACGTTCGCCCTCTTGATCTTCTTTGTCGTGGTCATCTCCATCGGCTTGTCGAGGATAGTGATCTTCTCGATCTTCTTGTAACCGACAAGGCTGCGGTTGACCTGGGTGACAGTGTCCTCGATATCCTTCTGGATGGCGGCGGCGTCCATGCCCTTGTCCTTGTAGTATTCACTTGAGGGATAGATGACCGCTTCAATCGCCTCGCAAGGTACATCCTTCTTCTGCTGGTAGCCACGGATCAGGATCTGCTCTATGTTCTCACAGGTCTGGAAGGCATCCTCGATCTCCTCTGGGTAGACGTTCTTGCCACCTTCTGTGACGATGATGTTCTTCGCACGGCCCTTGAGGATGAAGTATCCTTCGTTGTCCAGGATCGCGAGGTCTCCTGTCTTGAGGTATCCATCCTTGTCGAAGAGGGCGGCTGTGTTCTCAGGATCTTTGTAATAGCCGCTTGTGACGTTCGGTCCTTTGACACGGATCTCTCCAACACCCTCGCTGTCAGGTTCGGCGACGATGATGTCCATGTAAGGCAGCGCCATGCCGATCGAATCGATCTTGAAGTGGTCGATTGGGTTGAGTGTCAGTACAGGACTTGTCTCCGTCAGGCCATAGCCCTGGAGGAAGTCCAGTCCGAACTGCTGGTACTGCTTGAAGACCTCTGGTGAGAGCGGGCCGGCGCCACAGATCAGGATGTTGCCATGGTCGAGGCCGATCTGGGAGAGGATCTTCTTGTTGAAGAAGCCCCTGAGGGGTGACTTTCCAAAGTGCTGTTTGAAGAAGCCGTTGATGGCCATGGCGCTCTTGACGACGGCGTAGGTGAGCCTGCCCTTCGCCTTGACCTGCTTCATGATGCCTGAAAGGAGCTTGTTGTACAGCAGTGGGATGCCCATGAAGATCGTGATATGACCCTGCTTGAGGTCGTTGATCATGCGGCTGATCACGATGCCATGGCCGAAGACGCACTCAGCTCCGAAGAGGACGGTCTCAAGGAGGACTGTCGTACAGGCATAAGAGTGGTGAAGCGGCAGGAGGGCATAGAGCACGTCTTCTTCAGTGACAGGGAGGCTCGCAGAAGTCGAATAGGCATCCGAGATGATGTTGCGGTTGGTCAGCATCGCTCCCTTCTCATTGCCTGTAGTGCCGCTGGTGAAGAGGATTGCCGCAAGGGCGTTCTCATCATGGCAGACGCTCTCGACAATCGTCTTGGGCTGGGACTCCATGATGTTTGGCACGTTGTCGATATGGCCTTTGAGGGTCATGATGCCCCTAAGGCCCTTGAACCACTCATTGTCCTCTGGGACCTTGTTGATGACATCGATGTCGGCGATCATGAAGACAGCATCGGCGAAGGCCGCAAGGCGGCAGACACGGTCGATGTGCAACTGGTTGTCTATTGGGACGATGACAGCACCCATGTAGTTGATCGCCAGATAAGCAACACCCCACTGGATCGAGTTCTTGCCGTTCAGGACGACCTTGTCACCTGGTTTGACACCCATCTCCACCAAGAGCGAGGCGGCATTCTGGACAAGGCTCCAGACCTGGCTGTAGTCATAGCTCCTGCGTCCTGGCTCGAAGACTGTGAAGCAGGGGCGGTGTGGTACGCGGTCGACCGAGATCTTGAACATCTCTGTGATAGTGGGCCACTCGCCCTTGAAGTATTTACCCCTCGAAGGAGCGAGGCGTGCCTCAATCTCCTTGACCGACCTGGCCTGTGTAGCCGTCATTGGCTTTCCTGATGCACTGTCAATCATAATAGTGGATCCTCATCTCATTGATGGTGTTTTCATGTCACTTCCGCTAATATTACATTTTGACCCTGTAATGTCAAGAAAAACCCAAGTCCTTTCAAATCCAGACATTGTCACCATAGTGCAAATTAACCACCATGCCCTGGATGGAGTGCTGTTGAGGCTCTTGGCGCTTTTCCGCAATAATAGGGGGCATGAGCAACCAGAGTCATTGGGCGGACACCTACGCCCAGAAGATCATCCGCGAGAAAGGGGAGAAGGAGTGCTACACCTGTGCCTCCGGCATCACCCCATCCGGCACTGTGCATATCGGGAACTTCAGGGAGATCATCTCCGTCGAACTAGTCGTCAGGGCATTGCGCCAGCTTGGCAAGCGCGTGCGCTTCATCTACAGCTGGGATGACTATGATGTCTTCCGCAAGGTCCCAAAGAACATGCCAAAGCCAGAACTCCTGGAAACCTACCTGCGCAAACCCATAGTCCTCGTCCCTGACACATCAGACAGGGGTGCTGAGAGCTATGCCAGGCGCAACGAGCTGGATGTCGAGGAGGTCCTGCCCACTGTCGGTGTCGCTCCTGAGTACATCTACCAGGCCTCGCGCTACCGCTCATCCTATTACGCAGAGGGCATCCGCCATGCGCTCGAGTGCCGTGATGAGATCCGCGCCATCCTCAATGAATACCGTACCGAACCCCTGGGGGATGACTGGTGGCCTGTCTCTGTCTTCTCTTCCTTCACAGGGAAGGACACCACCACCGTCCTGGGCTGGGATGGGGAGTGGGGGCTGACCTACCGTGATGACTCGACCGGCCAGGAGGAGACGATAGACCTCCGCAGCACTTCTTATGCCAAGCTCCCATGGAGGATTGACTGGCCGATGCGCTGGGCCAAGGAGGGCGTCGACTTCGAGCCCGCCGGCAAGGACCACCACAGCGAGGGCGGTTCCTTCGACACCTCGAGCAAGATCGTCAAGCTCTTCGGTGGCAGCGCCCCTGTCTCGTTCCAGTATGACTTCATCTCGATCAAGGGCCGTGGCGGCAAGATCAGCTCCTCATCAGGAGAGGTCGTCTCGCTGCCTGATGTCCTCGAGGTCTACACGCCAGAGCTGACACGCTACCTCTTCGCCTCCACACGCCCGAACACGGAGTTCGCGATCTCATTCGACCTTGATGTCTTGAAGATCTATGAGGACTACGACAACTGCGAGCGTGTGACCTTTGGTCTTGTGGATGCCAACGAGAAGAAGAAGGAGAAGGAGTCGAGGATCTGGGAGCTCAGCCAGGTCGATCCAGACAGGCTGCCCAAGACCCCTGGCTACCAGGTTCCATTCCGCCACCTGTGCAACCTGCTGCAGATCCATGGTGGTGACATCGACGCAGTCATCTCGCTTTTCGATGACATACTCCCGGACCAGGTCGAGCGCCTGCGCACACGTTGCCGTTGTGCCTGGAACTGGATCCGTAATTTCGCACCGGAGGACTTCCGCTTCGCCTTGCAGGGTGGGGATGATGCCCTTGCCGTGCTGACTGATGCGGAGAAGAAGGCGGTCAGGGACCTTGCCGGCTATGTTGATGAGCACCTTGGGGTGGATGATGACAAGACCTTCTCCACCTGGATCTACAAGGCCGCCTCTGACAATGGTCTTGAGAACGCCGCCTTCTTCCGCGCGGTCTACCTTGCCCTGATCGGCAAGGAGAAGGGGCCCAAGCTCGCATCCTTCCTCCGCTCTTGTGGAAAGGAGCGTGTCCACGCCATCCTCTCACGCTATTGATCCGAGGGAGGGCTGGGCATGAAGACGCTCCTAGGCTACTTGAAGCCATACAGGCGTGAGTGCGTCCTGGCACCGCTGATGAAGCTTGCCGAAGCCCTCCTTGAACTCCTCGTCCCCCTGGTCGTCGCATCAATCGTGGACGAGGCCCTGCCACAGGGTGACATGACGCTGGTCATGCGCTCTGTGCTGGTCCTCTTCGCCCTGGCCGCCGCCGGGGCGCTTGTGTCGGTCACGGCGCAGTGGTTCAGCGCCCGTGCCGCCTCTCTTTCCGCCCGTGATATAAAATCGGCCTTGCTACGCCATATACAGGGCCTGGCTCCTGCTGATCTTGACAGGATCGGCACGGCCAGCCTGATCAACCGCATGAATGGTGATATGACGCTGGTGCAGAATGGCGTCAACATGGCCCTCCGCCTCTTGTTGCGCTCTCCCTTCATCGTGCTGGGTGCCGCTGTCATGGCATTCATCGTCGATGCAAGGGCGGCCCTCATCTTCGCCGTCACGATCCCTGTCCTCTCGCTTGTCGTCTACCTGCTGCTGAGGATCAGCGTTCCACGCTCAAGCCTGGCCCAGAAGAAGCTTGATGCCATACTCCGCCGCACCCGTGAGGAGTGCAGGGGGGCCAGGGTGATCCGGGCCTTCGACCTCGATGATGAAGAGGAGGCGGCTTTCAAGGATGAGGCGGCCGTACTCCTCAAGACCCAGAAGGCCGCTGGAGTGGTCGCGGTGCTGACCAATCCGCTTACATCGTTCATCATCAACCTGGCGATCATCGCAGTCATCTATTACGGGGGCCTGCGTGTCAACCTCGGCACCCTCAGCCAGGGTGCTGTGATCGCCCTTTTCAATTACATGAGCCAGATCCTGGTCGAGCTGATCAAGCTCGCCTCCCTGGTCCAGACAATCATGAAGGCCCTTGCGGGTGCGAAGAGGGTGGAAGACATCTTCGCCCTCTCCTCTTCGATGGAGGACGGGGCCTTGGAAACCTTTGATGAGGAGGCTCCCGCCCTCGAGTTCGACCATGTGGACTTCGCCTACCACCAGGGTGGTGCCAAGGCCATTGATGACATATCGTTCAGCCTTCCCAAGGGGGCTGTGCTTGGTGTCATAGGTGCGACTGGATCCGGCAAGAGCACACTGGCCGCACTGGCTGCAAGGCTCTATGACATCGACTCTGGCTCCATAAGGCTCTTCGGCCATGACATAAGGGATTACAAGCTCTCCTTCCTGCACAGCCAGCTGTCATTCGTGCATCAGAAGTCAAGACTGATGAAGGGTACGATCCGGAGCAACCTGCTCATGGTGAGGCCCGGGGCCACACAGGAGGAGCTGAAGGCCGCGCTCAGCGATGCCCAGGTCTGGCCCATGGTGGAGGAGAAGGGCCTTGACGCCCCTGTTGAAAGCGGTGGTGGGAACTTCTCCGGCGGACAGCGCCAGAGGCTCTCCATCGCACGTGGGCTTGTCCATGGAGGTGCCATCCTGATCCTCGATGACAGTTTCTCCGCCCTCGACTACATGACAGACGCCGCCTTGCGCAACTGCCTCAGGAAGCGTGATGGACTGACGAAAATCATCATCTCCCAGAGGGCCTCCTCGATCATCGATGCCGACCTCATCCTCGTCCTCGAGGAAGGCCGGCTTGTCGGGGCTGGCACCAATGATGAGCTGCTGAGGACCTGTCCTGTCTACATGGAGATCCATGAGACGCAGTTCGGTTCCAAGGAGGCGCTATGACACTGAGACGCTGCCTTGGCTACCTCCGTTCCTACCGTGGACGCTTCATCCTCTCCCTGGCCTGTGCCATCGCCCAGGTCGCATCCTCCCTCTACATCCCCTTGGTTGCAGGCCGTGCCATCGACCTCCTGCTGGGGCCGGGGGAGGTGGACATGCAGTCCCTCATGATCCATCTGTGCCAGGTCCTCTGCCTCGCACTCGTGGGCCTTGCAGCGCAATATGTGCTGGGGCTCTTGAACAACAGCATGTGCTATGGAATCGCGAGGGACATCAGGGACGAGGCCTTCTCGAAGATCCGCCGCCTGCCTTTCTCCTATCTCGACAGCCACAGCCATGGCGACATCGTCTCCCGCGTGACCAGCGATGTCGAGCAGCTGGCTGATGGCCTGCTTATCGGCTTCAGCCAGGCTCTTACAGCCATCATGACACTGGCGATGACGGTCTTCTACCTTTTCTCCCTCGACTACATCATGGCCCTGGTCGTCATAATCCTCTCACCTCTTTCGCTGCTTGTCGCTACCTTCATCGCCCGGCGCACCCATCATTTCTTCGCCGACACGGCACGCCGGAGGGGTGAGCAGACCGCGATGAGTGATGAGTACATCACCCAGTCCATGGAGGTCTTCTCCTATGGCATGGCAGGACGCTGCCAGGAAGCCTTCGACGAAGTCAACGGGAAGTGGGCTGCCGCTTCGCAGAAGGGGACCTTCTACTCATCACTGGTCAACCCCTGCACAAGGGCGGTCAACAGCATCGTGTATGCGGTCTCGGCGCTGACAGGATCCATCCTCGTGATCATGGGACGCCTCTCAGTCGGTGGGCTGGTCAGCGCATTGAGCTATGCGACACAGTTCACCAAGCCTTTCAATGAAATCACGAGTGTGATCACTGAGCTGCAGAACGCGCTTGTGTGCGCCGAGCGTGTCTTCTCCCTGATCGATGAGGATGAACTTGTCGACGAGGGGACTGGGACGCTTGAGGGCGGGGCGATCTCCATAGACTTCGAGCATGTCTCCTTCTCATACTCGCCAGACAAGGAGCTCATCAAGGACTTCTCACTCCATGTGGGGCCTGGCGAGCATGTCGCGATAGTTGGACCCACCGGTGCTGGCAAGAGCACGCTGGTGAACCTCCTGATGCGTTACTATGAGATTGATGATGGACGCATCCTGGTCAACGGCATGGACCAGAGGGACATCTCCCTTGAAAGCCTGCGACAGCACTTCGGCACCGTCCTCCAGGACAACTACCTGATGGCGGGCAGCGCCAGGTGGAATGTCAGCATGGGACGTCCCTTCAGCGACACTGAAGTCGAAGACGCCTGCCGCAAGGCCCATGTGCATTCAATCATCGAGCGCTTGAGCGATGGCTATGACACGCTCCTCGATGATGACGCAGGACTCCTCAGCGCCGGGGAGCGCCAGCTCCTGTCAATCGCACGCTGCATGATAGACCTGCCATCCTTGCTGATCCTCGATGAAGCCACGAGCAGCATAGACACACGCACGGAGCGCCTGGTCCAGGAAGCCTTCAACAAGATGATGGAAGGACGTACGAGCTTCGTCGTCGCACACCGCCTCTCCACGATCCGCCGTGCTGACAAGATCCTCGTCCTCCGTGATGGTGCCGTCGTCGAGATGGGACGTCACGAGGATCTCCTTGAGCGTGGTGGCTTCTACAGTGAGCTCTACAAGAGCCAGTTCGCCTTCCAAGAGCAGGCTTTATCCAAGTAGGCACCTGACATGCATCCAACCTATGTCCATGAGAAGATGTGAAGACTGCCTTCATTGATGAGGACATCATCATCTGACTTCCTTGTACCAGGTTGTCATCTGTTGATTTCTTTTCAGTAGTTGAATTTACTCCCCTGATGATGGCCTGCCCCTGAACCGACAGGCCCCAAAAGTGGACATAATCGTCCGCACAAGGCCTGGTCATTTCCTATGATGTTGGAAAAGGAGCACGTGATGAGCATGGACAGGCGGGAGATTCTTTCACGGATACTTGGGAAATCGATGAAATACGACAAGATGTCCTCAGCCTGCATGCAGGACAACAGGCGTGCTTTCGAATACCTGGCATCAAGCGTCCTGGGAAGGAAGGTGGAATCCGTAGCACATCACATACAGCATGAGGTTGGCATACTTGGATCGCACCCGGTGCGCTATGATTGCTGGGGTGTTGAAGCCTCTGGTGTTGATTGCGTGATTGAGATGCAGCGTCTGGAAAGTGGTTTCAGCTTGGAGCGCTGGGAATCCTGCGATGCAATCCTTGCCTTGTACCATGTCTGCCATGGAGACAGCTATGAGGATGCGATTCCTGTAAGGAACATCATGGTCTTTTGCGTATTCAGGGTGCACAGCGGCGGGAAAACGCTATACACTTTGGCAGCGGGGGATGTCTGGCCAAACCGCAAGAGCGTCCTCCATATTGTCGACATGACTGTCTTTGATGGTAAGCATCCAGACATCGAGAATGCTGCCAAGGATATCCTCCAGCTGGATTGGAGGAAGATTGTGAATCCGGACTTGAGGGAGGCTATGTATTCAGTGAAGACAAGCAAAGGGATTCTCAACAAGATGACTGACGATGAGCTTGAGACTTGGAACAAGGCAGAGGGTGGATGTTTTGACCGTACAATGCAGGCAGCCAACATGCTGATCTCAGGAGAGTCATTGGACTGTGTCAGCAGGAAGACAGGGTTTAGCATCGATAGGGTCGAGGGGATAGCTTCACTTTTCGCAAGATAAGGTGATGGGCACTGCCATGGTTTGGGGAAGGAATGAAGATTGATGGTTGAGAACAGCAACACTGAGTATAAGCGGGAGCTGGCTGACAGTATTGAAAAAGACGTGGTCTCCTTCCTCAACGCCCATGGTGGTGAGTTGTACATCGGCATAGACGATGATGGCACAGTCGTAGGTGTCGATGATCCTGATGCCGTGCAGCTGGCATTGGGAGACAGGGTGAAGAACAACATACGCCCAGAGACCCTTGGCCTGTTTGACATCCACACAGAGGAGAGGGAAGGGCGGACTGTCATCCGCCTCTTTGTATCAAGTGGTCCTGACAAGCCCTATTACATCGCGACATATGGGCGCAGTCCAAAGGGTTGCTTCATGCGCATAGGTGCGGCGGCAGTCCCGATGAGTGACAAGATGATAGATGAGATGTATTCCTCCAGGATCCATACATCCATCAGCATCATGCCATCTCCCCGTCAGAACCTGGCATTCAACCAGTTGAAGGCCTACTACGCAGCTAATGGGGTCATGCTGTACGAACGTTTCGCCGATAGCCTTGGACTCCTGACAACTGATGGGCGCTACAATTTCCTGGCCTATCTCCTGGCGGATGAGAATGACATGTCAATGCAGGTTGCCAAGTATGCTGGTACGGATAAGTGTGACTTGTTGGAAAGCACTGAATACGGTTATTGCTGCCTGATAACGGCGATGAACCGCATCCTCGACAGGATGGTCGCTGAGAATGTCACCATGACGAAGATCGCTTATCCAAGGCGCATAGAGAAGAAGCTTGTTGAGCCAGTGCCACTCCGTGAGGCCCTTGTCAACATGGTCGTCCACAATGATTACACAAGAGGGTACACCCCTGTTGTCGGGATCTTCTCAAACCGTATCGACCTGACATCGTATGGCGGTCTTGTACCCGGACAGGACGAGGATGATTTCTTCGCAGGTGTCTCGATGCCTCGCAACAGGGAGCTGATGAGGATTTTCAAGGACCTCCACCTTGTAGAGCAGCTTGGATCCGGCATGAACCGCATCCTCCAATCCTATGACCGGAGTATTTTCAGAATACATGATCATCGGATATGTGTCTCTTTCCCCTTTTCTGATTCGCCTAATGATAATGATCCCCGTAACAAGGGCAGGAAGAATGATGAGACGACAAATGAGACGATAAATGAGACGATAAATGAGACGATAAGAGATGATGAGTCCAACTACCACATTGAGTCCATATACCGCAAGGTCAAATCAATCATGCGTCTTGCCCCAACTGCGACGTATCAATACATGGCAGATGAGTGTGGTGTCAGCCGCGCCACCATGGGAAGGATCATCCATGAGCTGGTTGAAAAGGGTGAGGTGAGGCGTGCAGGTTCAAAGAAGAAAGGTTGGTGGCATGTTATTGAATGACTGGCAGTATTGTTCCACCTTGATGGCTTGGTTCCGTGCTGATGTGACTCCTGACGTTTTTTTGAAATAGCAAGGAACAATAGTTTTCACACGTGTTTTGAGCGGAATGCAAAACGCAACTTTGTATGGCATCTGTCAAAAAAGTTTCTTGGTCATCTAGTAAAGGGGCAATGCCTCTTCAAAGGGCGGGGTGCCCTGCGGTAAGATCAAGGCATGGACAAGAGCGCTTTCAAAATCCTGGACAAGAGCATGCCAGAGGACATCAACTTCCTTGATGAGAGGGATGACTTCCGCTTCCTGGTCTCTGTCGTGCTCTCGGCACAGACAAGGGATGATTATGTGAACAAAGTCACACCAGTGCTGTTCTCGACCTGGCCTGATGCCGCCTCGCTTGCAGGAGCTGACATCACAGCCCTCGAGGAGGTCCTTCACCCACTTGGCTTCTACAAGAGCAAGGCGCGTAATGTGAAGGCCCTGGCGGCCGAGGTCTCCAGGCTTGGATACATCCCTGGGACGATAGAAGAGCTGGTGAAGCTGCCAGGTGTTGGACGCAAGACAGCCAACTGCTACATTGGCCACATACTCGGAGGAGGCGCCGTCATCGTCGACACCCACTTCGCCAGGGTGGCGAAGCGCCTTGGCTACACGGACTCTGACGACCCTGCGAAGATCGAGAAGGACATACGTGCCTCCTTTGACGAGGATGAGTTGATGAGGCTTTCGATGACTCTCAACCTTCATGGCAGGCAGACCTGCCATGCAAGGAAGCCTGAGTGCGCATCCTGCCCGGTGGCAAGACATTGCCCATCCTTCACTCAAGTATGAGGTAGCTTCCATCCTCCTCTTCCTCGAGTATGGCGGTGCGTAGCTGCAGGCAGGTGAAGTCCTCCATCTGCACGGCAGGTTCCTCCTTTGAGAAGAAGAAGCCGATCTGACCATATCTTGCAGTGAGCACATCATCATCGACTGGGAGGATGTAGCCATCACCGCTTTTGATCGGCGTTGATGCCAGGATCCTGATCCGGGGGAAGTGGAGGCGCTTGAATGGCTCCCTGCCCTGTGGATGGAGCCTGATGCAGGGTGGCATGGAGTAGGGGCTCATGTCCCCTGTTGTGGCATGATGGAGCTTCTGCAGGCGGCGGATATGCCGTCTTGCGTCCTCATCAGGCAGGAGGACAAGATGGCTTTGCTGCATATTGCCATTCTAGTCAAAGGGAAAAGGATCTGGAAGCCCTTTACAAAGAATCAGGCTTTTTGCTAAAGTCAATTGCGTTGCGGCCTGCCGCCTCAACCTGTTCATGCTCACGGGATATCGCAGAAAGTACCCGTACAGGACGGTGGAAGACTGCCGGAAAAAGAAACAATATCTGAAGGTGGAATATAGTCATGGCTAGAAGATGTGACATTTGCGGAAAGGGTACTGTCTCTGGATCCATCGTTCCCCGCAAGGGTAAGCCCAAGAGGGAAGGTGGTGTTGGCCAGCACATTGGCGTGACCAAGAAGAGGGTCTTCAGGCCCAACCTGGTCACAGTGAAGACGATCATCGATGGCACACCCAGGACGATCAAGGTCTGCACACGCTGCTTGAGGAGCGGCAAGATCCAGAAGGTCGTATGACCTTCCGACACTCGATACATCCGTGATTTGAGAGGAAGGGCCCACCAAGCGTTGGGCTCTTTCTGTATATGGCGGTTGAAGGAGGTTTTTGTGGAAGGATGCAGGATTCATGCCCTTGAGGGCCACATGCTCTCGACAAAGGAGGGGCTTTCACGTCTTTTGGAGGTCGTTGGACTATACGACTCGGCCTCGCAGGTCTTCGTCGTACCGCCACTGAGGGAGGGGCACTTGTCCTTCAGCTCAGCCCTTTCAAGCGCCTGCCTGAGGGACGAGAGGCTGTGGGCCATGCTCGAGCGCTGTGAGAGCGCCTGGGATGCCTTCGCCCTCTCAGTCGGAGCCGCTGCTGATGTCGATGAGGAACTGCGACGTGCCTTCGCCGACATGGAGGACCTCCTGCGCTCCGTCTGGTTGCTTGGTGATGTCTCACGCCAGACGAGGCTCTGGTTCGAGGGGATGACAAGCCGCTTCCTCTCGATCATCGCCGCATCCTACCTTGCCCAGGCAGGTCTTCCCTGCACTGTGATGGATGTTTCCGAGGCCCTGCGGGTGAAGGACTTCGGCGAGGGTGTCACGATAGTCAATGGGGAGCTGCGACAGAACAGTTCCCGCGCTTATACAGGGGAGGGCGAGGGTGAGTACACCGCCGCACTGATCGCACGCAATTGTGGTGCCTCGCTCACCTATTGGAACAGCCGCTCGCTCTTCTGCTCGGCTCGTTCAAAGGACATACCCTCAGCCCGTGTCATCAGCCGCCTGACCTATGCCGAGGCTACAGAGCTCAGCTTCTTTGGCGCGCCAATCGTCCATCCACATGCCTTCATCCCGGCCCAGAGCGCTGGCATAGAGATCGAGTTGCGCTACTGGGGGGCCATACACGAGAAGGGGACGCTCATCACCAACACGATGTCGGTACGTGAGCGCCGCTATCCTGTCAAGGCCTTCTCTGTCATGCGAGCCGTGTCGATCATCAACGTCGAAGGCGCTGGCATGTCCGGTGTGCCTGGCATCTCCTCCCGCCTCTTCAACGCACTGCGTGAGGCGGGGATCAGTGTCATCCTGATCAGCCAGGCCTCCAGTGAGTATTCCATTTGTTTCGCGGTCCCGACGAGCCAGATGACACAGGCGGCCAGCCGGGCGCGTTACGAGTTCGCCTCAGAGCTTGAAGCCCACCAGATCGCCTCGATTTCAGCAGTCAGCGGCATGGCCATCATAGCCGCTGTCGGTGAGTACATGTCAGGCCAGGTTGGCGTGTCTGGCAAGTTCTTCTCCGCCCTGGCCCATGCTGGTGTCAACGTCTCAGCGATCGCACAGGGCTCATCCGAGAGGAACATCTCCGCAGTGATCAGCGAGGCCGACTCGCACAAGGCGCTTTCAGCACTGCACTCAGCCTTCTTCCTCTCTGCCCAGACGCTTTCGATGGGGCTTTTCGGACCTGGCAACATCGGGGGGACGCTCCTTGACCAGCTTGCGGATGAAACCACGAGACTGCGCAAGAAGTTCGAAGTCGACATCAGGGTGCGTGGCATCGCCGACTCGAAGAAGATGCTCCTCAGCGAGGATGGCATAGACCTGACGAAATGGAGGACGCTCTTCAAACAAGAGGCTGTCGACCTGGACATGGATGCCTTCCTCTCCCATGTGGGCGCCTCCTACTTCCCACACGCCGTCCTCGTCGACTGCACATCCAGCAACGATCTTGCCATGCAGTACGCCTCCTGGCTTGAGGACTTCCATGTGATCACACCTAACAAGAAGGCCTGCACAGCAAGCTGGGACTACTACCAGAAGCTGATGGAGACCAGCCAGAGGACTGGCCACCGCTTCCTTTACGAGACGACCGTTGGTGCTGGGCTGCCCATCATCAACACGCTCAATGACCTGATCCAGACTGGTGACAGTGTGAACAAGATCGAGGGCATAGTATCTGGCACACTGGCCTGGCTCTTCAGCTCCTACGATGGCACGCGTCCTTTCAGCGAGCTTGTACTGGAGGCAAAGAGTCTTGGCTACACAGAGCCGGATCCCAGGGATGACCTCTCCGGCATGGATGTCGCCCGCAAGACAGTCATACTCGCACGTGAGTGTGGACAGGCTGTCGAACTTGATGATTTCGAAGTCGAGTCATTGGTGCCTGAGGCCCTGCGTGAAGTCCCCAAGGATGTCTTCCTCGAACGTATCGGCGAGATGGATGATGACATGCTCCGCCGTTTCAACGAGGCCAAGGCCGAAGGCTGCGTCCTGCGCTACATCGGCAAGGTGGAGGATGGCAGGTGCTCCGTCACATTGGCCAAGCTCCCTGTGACCCATGCCTTCGCCCAGGCCGGAGGGACGGATAACATCATCGCCTTCACGACGGAACGCTACAAGGCGGACCAGCCCCTTGTCGTCAAGGGACCAGGGGCGGGACCTGCGGTCACAGCAGGTGGTGTCTTCAGTGATATCATAAGACTCTCAGTCTACCTTGGGGCCGGACTGATCTGAGGAGGAAGGTCATGCTTTACCATTCAACACGAGACAAGGAGCACAAGGCGCCACTGGGCGCATCAGATGCCATACTCAAGGGCCTTGCCCCGGATGGAGGCCTCTATGTCCCTGAAAAGCTTCCAGGCCTCCCAGGGGACCTCGACCCTTCCATGGAGTACTGGCGCTTTGCCAGCAAGGTGCTTGCCCCCTTCTTCAAGGGCGATGTGCTTGAAGACGCCCTGCCTGGTATCTGCCAGAAGGCCTTCGACTTCCCTGTCCCAATAAGGGAGCTGTCGCATTCAAGCGTGCTCGAGCTCTTCCATGGCCCGACCTCGGCCTTCAAGGATTTCGGTGCTCGTTTCCTCGCTTTCTCGATGGAGGACCTCCTGAAGCAAAGAGGTGAGGACCTGTGCATACTCGTCGCCACCTCTGGGGACACTGGTGGTGCGGTCGCAGCGGCCTTCCATGGACGCAGCCACCTCTCTGTGAAAGTCCTCTTCCCCAAGGGGAGGGTGGCTGAGAGGCAGAGGAGGCAGCTGACATGCTGGGATGGCAATGTCGAGGCTTATGAGGTCGATGGCTCTTTTGATGACTGCCAGGCCATGGTCAAGGCGGCCTTCGTCGACCCTGCCTATGCGGCAGGACTCTCGTCGGCCAACTCAATCAATCTCGGCCGCCTGCTTCCCCAGATGGCCTACTACGTCTACGCATCCATGCTCTACAAGAAGGAGCATGGTGTGGCTCCTACCATCATCATACCCTCAGGCAATGTCGGCAACTCGACAGGTGCCTACTGGGCCAAGGAGATGGGCGCCCCGATTGAGAGGATAGTCCTCGCGGTCAATGCGAACCGTACGATTCCAGACTTCCTTGAGAGTGGGACTTATGAGGCACGTGCGAGCATCAAGACCCTTGCCAATGCGATGGATGTCGGCGCCCCGTCGAACATGGAGCGCCTCTTCGACCTCTATCCATCGCTCGACCAGATACGCGCCAAGCTCTCCGCCTGGTCTGTCAGTGATGATGAGATAAGGCAGACGATCAAGGAGACTTACGAGGAGGAGGGCTATATCATCTGCCCGCACACCGCCTGCGCAGAACGCGTCAGGCGCACCCAGTTCCCCTCTGATGAAAATGTGATGATTGTATCAACTGCCCATCCAGCGAAGTTCGAGACAATAGTCGAACCCTTGATCGGCACAGAAGTGCCAGTGCCTGAGGCGTTGTCAAAGCTTCTCAGCCGCGAGAGCCATTCCAAGGCCATCGCGGCGGATCACCATTTGCTTTTTCAGTGAGTGGGGTGGTGCTTCCTGAAGGAGAGATGCAGGTGATGATGCTCCTCCTTCAGCCAGCCCCCCTTGAGGTAGTAGATGATGAAGGCGATGCTGGTGATTGTCCAGGTGACAGGGTAGGCGGCACACACCGTCCTGACTGTCGGCCTGATAGGCACCGCGACCTCGAGCCAGAGGATACGCAGGAGGCAGACACCGAAGATCGAGATCATCGTTGGTACGAAGGCCTTGCCCGCACCTCTCACAGCGCCTGAGAGGACCTCGATCGCGATGTAGGTGATGAAGGTCGGGGCGATGAAGAGGAGTATGTCCATGCCGATGTTGATGACAGCCTCATCGTTGGTGAAGAGGCGGTAGATCTGGCGTCCGAAGATGCACAGGACAAGTGTGATCACCACAGTGACGACTGCCGCCATGGCCATGGTCACGGCCGTGCCTTTCTTACAGCGCTCAGGTTTCCTCGCACCATAGTTCTGGCCGACGAAGGTCGTGATGGCGACACCGAAGGCGCTGATCACCATCCAGAATGCGGAGTCGAACTTGCCATAAGCCGCCCATGCTGCCGCCGTATCGGTGCCGAAGGAGTTGAAGTTCGCCTGGATGATCAGGTTGGAGATCGAGTACATGACTGACTGTATGCCGGCAGGGATGCCGATCTTGATCATGTCGCTCAGTTCGACACGGCTGAACCCCAGCTGCCTGATGCGGAGGCGCAGCATGCTTGGCAAGCGCTTCATCCATGCCAGTGAGAGGATCATGGACACGAGCTGGCTGAGGACGGTGGCGTAGGCCGCACCCTCGACTCCCATGCCCATGGGGCCGACGAAGATGATGTCGAGTATGATGTTCGTACCACAGCCACAGATCAGGAAGTAGAGTGGGTGCTTCGAGTCTCCAAGGGCACGGAAGACACCGGAGGCCATGTTGTAGATGACGAGTGTCGTACAACCAGCGAAGTAGATCCTCATGTACCTGGCGGCCAGCGGGTGCACGTCAGAAGGTGTGCCGATCGTAGCCAGGGCCCAGTCGGTTCCGAAGAAGCCGACCACGGAGATCACCACAGCCGCGACCACTGAAAGCATCATGGCTGTGTGTATGGCCTTGCTGGTCCTGTTCATGTCGCCAGAGCCGTAACGCTGGCTTATGACGACAGAGGCGCCTGAGGCCAGTCCCGTGAAGAAGCCTATCAAGAGGTTGATGATCGTGGATGTGCCACCACCAACCGCGGCAAGGGCTTCCTTGCCAAGGAACTGTCCGACGACGATTGCATCGACCGTATTGTAGAGCTGCTGGAAGAAGGTCCCCAGCAGGATCGGGAAGAAGAAGTAGAGTACTCCCTTCCAGATGACACCTTCGGTGATCTTGTTTTCAGTGACTGACGTGCTCACGGTGGGCTATCATAGGAGAAAAGCAATTCCTTGTGTAGGGGGTATTGCACAAGGAAGAAATCTAGTGTAACCTTCACCTAGTTAGTTAAAGCTAACTTTGGAGCAAAGAGAATCATGGCGACTTTCATTGTCCTTCTTATAATAGCCATACTCGTGGTCCTCGCGGTCCGCTCCATCCGCCACAGTGGAGGTTGCACCTCATGTGGTGGATCCTGCCAGGGATGCAGTCATTGCGCCTCGGCGGAGAAGATCGCCAAAGACCTCGAAGACAAGGCAAGAGCAGGCAAGTGAGCCAGGAAGAATCCTCCTACGTGTGTTTTGGAATGAGCAAGGGAGCCCGTGAAGGCTCCCTTGTCTCGTATCCCGTGGTAGTGGGTCAGTAAAGCAGTTTGACGATGCCCTCTGCATCATCAATCGTCGTATTCATCCCACTCTCAGCATTGCTGACGAAGCAGTCATAGCCGACAATCTGGTCGAAACTGATGTGATAGTAACCATCTCTATCACCATTGACTACGACATTGTCATAAGTAATGGTCGCTGTCCCCTGATTGCCAGGAAGTGTTACAGTAACAGGGACACTTCCACTTACACCGACTGTTTGGAGGTTCTGCTGGCTGGTATAAGTTCCATTACCTGCATGTGTGAATCTCAAAGATCCATCTACGGTCTGCATTTCGATGTTTCCTATTCCATCAATAGAAACAGGTCCGTTTGAACCATCAACAATCTTGATTGTGATATCTCCAAGTTCATCATAATTTATTGCAGGAGAATGAGCTGTGCTGATGCTGATGCCTTTGTTGGAATAACTTTGTCCATCGGTGAGGAAGAACCCTCCATTTGCCCACCAGTCACCTCCAAATTTATCATTTGCTTCAAGCATGACAGTCCTTATGGTTGTGTTGACCGCATTCAAGAGTTCAAGCGCTGAGTTGACTGTGACATCGTAGACATCAAAGGTCACTTCAAGTGGAATGCCAGACATCGGAGTGCCTGTGATGGTCACTTTTCCAGTACCTCCTGCAAATGTGACCAGCCCATTAGGAGATACTGTTGCAATGGATGAATCCGATGTCGTGTAAGTAATACCCTGCAGTGTCGCATTGGTTGGATAGACATGTGCCATGATCTGGACAGAACGTTTGGAGTCAGGATCATCACTTGTCCTTGAAGAGACACGGTAGACATTACCAGATTGGGGCAGGGTCTTGGAGGCATCTGCTCCTGTTCCATTGATGGCATCGAGCACGACGGATTCAGCTTTGACAAGCTCCTCGATGACATAGAAGGTGAGTGAGTTGTTATGAGACTGGCCATTGGCATCTTCAATCACAAGGTTCAGGGTCATCATGCCGTTCTCGTAAGCACTCCAGGTGTCCTCATAATTGAAGATGACGTAGTTCGCTTCCTCATAGGATCCTTCCTTGACGACCTCGGTTGAAGCACCATTGTTGAGCTGCCAGATGTACTTGGTGGCGCCAGGGACAGGGGAGGCGAGGTTGATTGTGATCTTTTTGTTATCCTGGGAGATGTAGTAGATGCTGCCATCTGGGGCGAGGTCGATGTTGATACTGTCATCAATGGATGGGATGACAAGGCTGATCGAGCCATCAGCGATGCGGATGGCATCACTCTTGGCGCCCTGCTCAGAGTCTACCTTGAAGTTATCGCCATCGTACTCTGTTGCTTTTGCGACAACAGCATAACTGTAGGTATGGGATGCGAGGACGTTTTCGTCGAGGTAGGATGTCTTCTCAGAAGAACCGATGAACGCTGCATCCCCGTTGTTGTCGAAGCGGTAGACATCGTAGGAAGTCGCATACTCACTACCAGCCCAAGAGAGGGCGATGCCATTCGACTGGGCGGTGGCGGTCGGCTTGCCAGGAGCCGCGAGACGTACAGAGATTGAAGCTTTTGCGCTGACAGACTTGTTGTCAGTGCTTGTCGCAGTGAGTGTTGCCTGTCCGGGTCGCTTTGCTGTGAAGCTGTCGCCCTGGAGGATTTCGACGACATCTGGTACATCGACAGACCAGGTGTGGGTCTGGATGCTGGCGTTGTCAGGAGTGTAAGTGACAGAGGCTGAGAAAGGAGAACCCGAGGTGATGACACCATCAGTGACATCATTCAGACAGACCTTCATGCCACTGACAGGGACCTTTGTCCTGACGGTGAAGTCCTGGACCGCCTTACGGGAGATGAGGCCTGAGCGGTGATGGGCCTGGATGCTCACCTCATAATCGACATCAGGTGTGAGAGGGCCGATCTTGGCTGTGCTGGTGGCATCCTCCGCATCGACTTCGACTGTGACATGAGCTTCTTCTGCAGAACCATTCAGAGGCTTGTAGAAGACAGTGACAGTGTCGAAAAGTCCTGTGCGGTTCTGCCAGCTGATGTCGACATATTGCTGGGGGTTGTCACTATTGAACGTCCAGGAGGCGGAGCGCACATTCACACCATAACTGATCAGGTCAGGGGTGATGATGAAGTCACCTTGGCCATCCATGGGGCGTGAGGTGTTGCCAGATGCGACCCAGATGACACTGGGGTAGAGCCCAGAGGCGATCAGGTCCTCACCTGTGCTGTCATAGATGTCGAAGCTGACCAGCTTGGATGGTGTGACGGGAAGGGTGGCGCTGATGGTCATAGAGGTGGAGGATGTGCCAGAGGCAGGGCTGGTCCAGAGGACCGTGCCCTGTTCACCATCTTCCTGGCTTACCATCTTGATCACGATGCCACCATCAGCCATCAAATCCTGCATGCGCTGGGAACTGGAAGCGGCAGCGCTCCAGTCGACAGGAATCTCGACAGTACCTGTGTGGCTGTCACCTGCATAGACCTGGGTGAGTGTGATGCTTATGCTGTTCGCACCGTTTGGCGCCACGCTGAGAGGAGTGTCAGCAGCGCTTGAACCTTCAAGCACCAGCTCCCCATCGGTCCAGCCCTCGACAGAGACCCTGTAGGTCCCGATCTGGACCGAGTCGATCTTGATCGAGGTCGTGCCCTCGGCACTTGCCTTCTTTGTGATGCCTTCTGGTACATCAGTCCAAACGCCATCTGAGAGGGCGGTCTCTGTCAATGTGACATCATAGCGTCCCGCAGGACGTACGGTGTCAGGACGGATCGTCCTCGTGGATGGGTCCGTGACATTTGCAAGTCCAATCGTGACAGTGCGTGTCATGTCTTCCTCAGCGCCTTTGTCGCTGCATGAAGACAGCAGGGCCAGTGCCATGATGATCAGGACTGGCAGCATCCTCATCTTCTTTCTCATTGTCCAACCTCTATGCGGTATGTCGCAAAGCCGGAGTGGCGCTGTCCCCTGCTGTCCGTCAGGACGAGGACGAGCTGCTGTACTCCCGCTTCCGTGTCGTATATATGGTGCGGATCAGATCCGCTTATGGTCACAGTGTCAGCTGTGGAGATCACAGAGCCGTTCAACATCCATTCGACTGCCGTGATCCCTTCAATTGGCTGGAAGGTGATTGTGACTTCCTCATCCCTTCCAAGCACAAGTCCATCAAGGATGCCTTCCATGACAATCGGAAGGTCCTCTGGTTCCTCGATGGAGATTTCGATTGATGCAGGTGGTATGGTGATCTCCTCGGAAAGGACGCTTGATGATGAACCCGTCGCCTCATGATAGGCGGTGAGGCGGTAGCGCACAGCCCCGCCAGCACTGACATCCTTGTCAAGGAAGGAATAGTCTTCCCCGCGCTCGATACGGGCAAGCAGGCTGCCATCAGCCCTGCTGAGCTCGAAGTAGTCAGCACTGGAAGGACCTGTCCAGGAGACCAGGACGCCTTCCTCTGTGAGTGTTGTCTTGATGTCTGGCGGGGAGAGTGTGATGGTGAGTGTCTGTGAGGCCCTGATCCTGCCGTTGTTGGCGAGGTAGGAGAGCGTCACCGTGCCAAAACCATGGACCCTCAAGTTCCCCTGCTTGTCGACCGAGGCGGTGGATGGGGCTGAGGACGTCCAGCTTCCCCCGAAGTCACTGGCATTGGCAGGACTGGTCAGGATGCCAAGCGCCACAGAACCTCCAGGCTGGATGGATTCCACTTCATCTGGCAGCTGGATCCTCAGCGATTTCAAGGAGACAGGACTCAGGAAGGGGCCCGCTTCTGACACCACCCCTGTGATGGCAGCGTCCTTCATCGTCCATGCCTTGATACTTACAGACGTCCCTTCCTTGAGCCCTGTGATCACTCCTGTGAACGTTCCATCTTCAGCTGATGCTTCGATGCTTTCCTTGTCGAGGATGGTCCTGTGGCTTGCCTGGTCATCACTCCATTCGATGACGACCTGGTCGTAATCGAAGGAAGGAGGTGTGAAAGAGTAGGCGAGGCTGTCAAGGGAGAAGCCGTTGTAGGCGAGGCGGAGGTCTTCGATCTTCTCTGGCTTGCTGAGCACGGTTCCTGCCGGGGAGAAGGCCACTTCGGAACCCGTCGCCAGTGAGAGTGGCAGCGCCTCACTGTAGCCGATGATACCCCCATCCAGGATGAAACCTAGGCGGAGCGTGGCTTCTGTGAAGCTTTCCACTTCAGCCGTGAAGCTGATCGTCCCCGCCTCGAAGGGGCCTTCCTCCCTGTGGAGGATGTTGTCTTCTGTATCGACAATGATGAGCGCATCCACACTGTCGACACCAGAGAAGCCTGTGCTGACGACCAGGGTGCCTGTCGCACCTGGATCTGCTGTTGGTACCAGTTCGATCACATGGCTGCTGTCGCTGCCTGCGCTGACTTCGACCTCCACGGAGCCCTGGGCTGCGACGTGCTCCCCAAGATAGGCGTAGGCGGAGGCCACATAGCGTCCTGGCAGGACGGCGCTGAAGACGGCTTCACCCGTCCTGGCGTCGCTTTGCTCCTCCTGGATCCTGATTCCCCCCTGTGCCGTGGAGAGGGTGAAAAGATAACGTGTTGGTGTCTGCGATGAGGCAGCGGCCTTGACTGTGATTGAAGAGTCAGGGTCGTAGGAGAATGAGCAGGAGCTGAGGCCCAGCATCAGCACTCCTGCGATCAGGCTTGATATGAAGGCCATCACACGTCTCATGGGCAAATCGAACAAAAACCTATGATATTGTTCGATATCTTTCAAGTGGAAAAATGAGGAAAATGGTACGCGATGTTCATAAAGTGCATTCCGTGGTAAGGAATTATCAAGAGAAGTAGGTTTTTTTTCTGACAAAATTGGCACAAACTGTCACCTTCATAATGCCTACATATTGCATTCGCTATGGTTTTCCGGGTAGAAATACTCCGCTTATGAGACGGGCGCTGGCATCAATCTTATTGATCTCACTTATCATCATCACATCCTGCTCGCTTGCGATAGAACCAAGGGACGAGGATGATGTCGCCCTTTCGCGTCCACTGGCCACGCCAGGAGGTCTTTCAGGCACTGTGACCTCACGTTCAGCTTCAGGGGCCACCGTGTCACTGGGATGGGATGTGGTTGAAGGCGCTTCTGCCTACATCATCTATTACCAGACTGCTGTCGACAGGATGCGGGGTGAGGATCCTTCAACAAGCGTCAGCAGTACAGCATCATCAAGTCTTGTCCTTGACAGTGACGAAGTCTACCTCTTCCAGGTCGCATCGCTTTCTGGAGATGGGAGGGGGTCTGAGGCAAGTGGGCTCCTGGCGCTCTCAACACTCTCCACGATAGAGGATGTCACCGTATCGATCAATTCGAACCAGGTCTCCTTCATCATACGCCACGCCTCTGCCTCCTTCGAAGGCGAGGCCCTTGAGACCCCTGTCTTCTCATTCACATTGAGGGAGGCTGATGGCGGTGATGCCTATTACAGTGATGGCAGCCTTGCCAGTGAGTCTGACCCTGTCGTCCTGCGTGGCTCCTCCTACAGCTTCCCAAAGCCACTTGCCCCTGCAAGCGACTACGTGCTCAGCATCTCGATGGAGATTGGCGATGAGGTCATTGATACATATGAGCTTTCGTTTTCAAGCGACCTTGTCTATGAACCTGGGGCGGTGTCTGACCTGGAAGCCAGTTCCGGTGATGCTTCTTCGATAAAGGTCACTTTCAAAGCACCTCCGATCAACGAAGGACTTGATGAAGGCGACATCCAGCGCCGCTTCCGCATCACCAGGCATTCCCTGGGGGAGGATGACTACACGGTCCTCCCTGAGACATTGCCACCAGAAGGTGAGGGTGATGTCTTCACCTTCACTGACTCGGATCCAGCCCTCGCTCCCAACACAGCCTACTGGTATTCTGTCACGAGCTACTATCTCTTTTCTGACAGCGCCGTCTACTACGCGCAGTCAGCAGCTCCTGTTGAATCGGGAGAGGCTCATCTCTTCTCCGTGCCCGTCGATGTGGACGCCTCTCTTTCATTGACCAAGTCTCATGATGAGACAGATGACGGTCATCAGGAGTATGAGGCGGTGGTCAGCTTCCGCTTCCCCTTCGGCCTCGCCCCTGATGACACGGTGGCTCTTGAACAGCGTGAGCGCTCCTTCTCTTCAAACAGCAGTGAGTGGACTCCTGTCGAGGACTTCTCCCTTGAAGCGGATGGAGAGGATGTCACGCTTTCATACAGCTTCCAGCAGGATGCGGAGGCCTCCCGTGATGAACATAGCTGGTCTTACAGGGTGACAGTGACATCTGTAGGTGGTGCCAGTTCATCTGAAGTCTCCAACATCGTCACGACGACTGCTTCCGAGGTGCATGATGACTTGGTCACAGGCTTCAGTGCGACTCAGGACCTTGCAGGACGTATCGTACTATCCTGGACTGCGTCAGAGGGAACCTCGCTGCGCCTGCTGCGTTCAACTTCCGCAGACTTCCAGGATTCCGAGGACCTCAGCATCAGCATTCCTGGTGGTCATGTCGACACTGACATCGTTGACGGTGAGGGCTATCACTATGCTTTGATCGCGGAAGCCGATGGCCATAGGGAGGCGCACTATGTCGAGGCCTCCTCGCTGCCTGCTGTATCAGGACTTGTGGCAAGCCAGGGCCGCTATGCCGACAGGATCAGCCTCAGCTGGGAGCCTGTGGTCAACGTGACGTCTTACGAGGTCCATGTATCGGCGGATCCGGCTTCGCTTGATGATGCTGACAGCTCCTCAATCGAATGGCGTGGTCCTGTCGCCACTGTCGAGGGCTCTTCTTTCGACTGGGTCGATGAGGATGTCGGCACATCAAGGGCAGGGCGTCCCTGGCTCTTCACAGTGAAGCCTGTCGACAGGACCGGGCAGGTCTCTTCCCATACAAGATCAATCGCAGAAGGCAGCCTGCTAGGTCCTGCGACGATCGTGGTCGAGGCTTCTGATGCCACATATGCTGAAGAGATCCGGGTGAGTTGGAACGAGGTTCCTGGTGCTGGCCAGTACATCGTCAGGGCCTATGCCTCACAGGACGCCATCGACCCTGTGCTCGAAGAGCGTATCAATGCGCAGGATGGTTGTTTGTTCATCCTCCGGAGCGATGATGAGCGGCTCCGTGAGGCTTCAATCACAGAGCCTCTTTCCAGAAGCTACTGGTTCTCCATCATTCCACAGTACAATGATCAGGTGTCTGATACCGGCACCGACCGTGTCGAAGGACGCTGGATTACTCCACCTTCCTCCATAAGCGCCACCAAGGCGGCATCCAGTGAGATCACTCGTATCAGCTGGAATCCTGTCGAAGGAGCGACGCTGTACAACGTCTACCGCCGTGTGCTTGGTTCGTCAGATGACTGGACCTTCGTCGGCTCATCCAGCCAGGACTATCTCGAGGTCATAGACCGTGGCAGTGGTGACAGGGCTGTCAATGACTACTACGAATACACTGTGAGCACCTCCATAGGCCGCTCTGAAGGCCCTGTCCAGGATGACTTCGACGGGGAGGGTGGGGACGCAGCCAATGTAGGCTTCCCCCTCTACCACCCGGAGTCTGTCAGGATCATAGATGTGGATCATGATGGCACGCCCTGGTACCTGGTGAGCTTCTACGACAACAGCTACGCGACAGGCTACCAGGTCTCATCGCCACTGCGTCCAGAAGCCCTTGTCGTCGACAGGACCTCCTTGCACTCTTCTCCAATCGACATCGCAGATGCTGTTGATGGCTCTGCCTGGATCGAGGATGGGCTTGTAAGCCTCTACATGCAGCGTCCACATGTCAGGGACTCTGTCTATATCGACATATCAATCTCGAGCATCAACGATGATGCCATCTTCGAGACTGACAAGGTCTCCCAGCCAACCACCCAGACCCGCCGCCCTGACAGCCTCCTCCCAATAGAGGAGCTCAACCTCGCTGAGAGCGCCATGCGTCAGGCTTTCCGAACTGCTGATGGTCTGGTTGGTGGGGACTGGTGGACGATGAATGGGGGCCGCTACACTTTCACATCAGGTACTGCGGTCACCGCATCTGGTGCTGGAGGAAGCGATGCGAGCCTTGAACTGGATGCTTATACATACTCAGGCATCGTGGTCTCTGGCACGCTCTACTTCCCCTTCAGGTACTATGTCGGTGGAGATGGTTATCTCTGGGAAGATAATGTCGACAGGATCAACACAGCAGCTGACGCACCTATGACGATACGCCTGCCACTCGATTACGGTACGGTCCAGGTCCACTTCAACGACCTCGATTACCGGAGTGATGGCACTCCTGGGTCATATACAGTTGTTGATTCCAGTGGAAGCCATACGATCCAGCAAGGTGAGTCGGAGGTCGGCATACTATGATCCGGGTCCTGATCCTCCTCTTGCTGCCTCTCCTCACATCCTGCAACATCGACATGCTGACAGGTCCTGGTTCACTGAAGCCTGGGGATGATCATCATCAGGCGGGTGAGGTGGCCTTCTCTGGCGAGGCCCCACGCCATGTCATGGCCAGCCAGGCCTTCCATGATGACAGGATCGTCATCACCTGGGATGCTGTCGCAGGTGCCGACTATTACACCATCGAGAGGGCGGCGAGCCAGGTCGAGCCTGTGCAGTCCATGGCTGACAGCCTCAACTGGTCACGGCTCTCCGCATCAACGACAGGTACGAGCCTTGTCGATGACTCGAGCCAGCTGGAGGCTGGATGGTACTATGCCTACCGTGTGACCGCACATGACTTCGAGAAGGGGGCGGGGGACTCATCTTCAATCTGCCAGGGCTCCCTCCTCGCAGCACCATCGACTGTCACTGCAAGCAAGGGTACGGACAGCTCCAGAATCAGCATCAGCTGGACGCAGCGACCTGGTGTCAGCTCCTATGAGATCAGGGTCTCGGAGGACAGTGACACGGTCAGCCTGGGCCAGGTCATCGCGAGGGTGCGTCAGAGCACGGATGGTGAGCCGAACGCTTACCTCAACAGCTACACTTACACCACTTCCTCTGATGAACGTGGCCGCACATTGTACTTCGCTGTGACGGCAGTGGGTGGGGATGGCTCATCAAGGAGCGGCCTCAGTCCTGTCAGCAGTGGTTATACCAGGGTCGTTGGCGCCCCTTCAGCCCCAAGCCTCGTCTCGATAACACGGGGTGACTCAACAGAGGCGGTCACCCTGGCCTGGTCACCTGATGACAGTGCCAGCTCTTCTGACGAGGTCTCCTACATTGTCATGAAAAGCTATCCGGGAAGCAGTGAGAGCCAGATCTTCCCTATGTACGAAGGCCAGGAACTTGAGACCGATGAGTCTGGTAACTACATCCTCTCGGACAGCGATGTCAGGGAGAATGTGCAATACACCTATTCAATCACAGCATCAAACAGCATAGGCATGAGCGAGGCTTCTGTCCAGGACGGTTACCTGCTCTCAGCACCGCAGTCGCTTTCCTTCATACCCACAGGTGAGGGTTATGCCCTTTCTGCTGTGCTCCCCGTTGGTGCGGATCCGCTTTGGACCTACCGTGTCAGGATGACGGAGGAGGACGGGTCTGTCAGCGAGGGTGAGTTCTCTCCTGACGAGCTTTCATCTTTCGCAACCACCTTCGCGGCAACATCTGCAGATGAGGCCTCCTACCAGGATGAGCTGAGGACGCTTGAGGTCTGGACTGTGAACAATGGACTGTCCTCGGCATCTTCCGCCTCCGCATCCATCGCAGGCATCCCTTCGACCCCGCGGATCACGGCAAGCCAGAACAAGTACACAGGCCTTGCCGCCAACTCCGCAGGTGTCTGCCCTGTGGAAATCAACCTTGCCGCTGGTGCGGGCTACGCTCCAGCATCCTATCTTGTCACCAGGACGGAAGACGATGGAAGCGGCCAGCGTGACTTCACTGTCGATGCGCTTTCCGCACTCTTGAATGACAGCGATGGGACTGAAGTGGGGCAGGTCTACAACTACAGCGCAGCAGCCTGTGATGCACTTGGACGCAGGAGTGCCCAGACCGCTTCTGTCATGGGTTATGGTTCGATCACGGGTGAAGCCTTGATAGAGAACTTCGAAGACCACATCCTCAAACCCTGGGAGGCTCCAAGCAAGCATCCTGAGTACGTCAGTGGTGGCAAGTCATCGATCTGGTCCTACATACGCCAGGCGGGCATGGGCAGCCTTGGCAGCGCATCAGAGACTGGGTCTCCTTTGAGGGATGCCCCCAATGAAGGACGTACTGGTACGATCAGTTACAATGCGACACCTGATGGCATCGGTGGCAGTGTCAGTTTCACTTACACCGCCTATTACTCAGAAGCCACAGCATCCTTCTTCGACCAGGACTTCTACCTTGGCCGGGATGCTTCCTACTCGATGAACGTGTCTCTTTCTGGAAGCGGATCTGTAAGCGCCCAGTCCTTCGAAACCGCTGGCATGTACCCGGCGACGATCGACTTCTCAAGGCTCTCTGTATCGAACAACGCCTTCACAGGGCGCTACCTACTTGTCCAGCACCATCAGGATGCTGTCGATGTCTCATACGAGGTGAGGGTATGATGAAGAAAGTATTGATTACAATCATGAGCCTGGTCGCACTTGTATCATGTGAGTACATTCCTGACTACAAGTTCTCCGCTTCCATACCCTCCGACCTCCTTGCGGCGAGCTATGCCTACATGGTGGAGGGGAGCCGTGATGAAGCCCGCTTCATCCTGACGCTTTCACCATCTGGCACGTTCTCATTCAGCACTTATGACAGTGACTACCGGCTCCTGCCATCCAGTGGGGTCTACAGCGCCAGCTATTCCTCATACACGGTGCTTGCCGCTTCCGGTGTCCTCCATTTCTCGAACATGGAGCAGGGGACAAGTGTCGATGCATCCTTCTCCTGGCAGACCGATGCTGTTTATGATGAACCGACGCTCACCATAGATATCGGCAGGGGGCGTTACACACTGCGCTACGCAGGGGAGGCGGGTAACATATGATCAGACGTGTCATCCTCCTCATGGCAGTTTCTGCCTGCCTCCTGATGCCACTTGGTGCAGCAGATGATGTCGCCTCTGTCCTTTCTGATGTGCAGCGCTTCCTCATCTCCTCTGGAGAGGTGACAGTAGGACAGGTCCCAGGTGAACCCGTCCGTGTCGTCACATACACGACCAGCGCAGGTGCTGACTGGGATTCAATCGACAGCCGGATCCGTGAGCTTGTCGACAACATGGAGCGTCCCCTGACAGAGGAGGAGGTCTCCACCATAGTCAGCCGTCTCGGGGAATCGCTTCCTACGACATACAGCCTTACAAGTGCAGACATCGATGCGATTGCTGTACGTGTCCATGAGATGATCGAGGAAGAAGAAGCCCAGCTGGCAGCTGAAGAGGAAAAAGAGCTCAACAATGGCTTCTTCTTCGATGGCTGGGCGCATGCGACACTCTTGCGCAAGGCTGACATCGTACCTGGTGGCACCCTCGCCCTTGGCTGGAAGAGCGGGAACTTCCTAACCAGCGCATATGCCCGTTTCGACTACTTCCTCAAACCACTGGGGTCAAGCACAGGACGCTATGCGACCCTCGAACTCGCATTCGAGCCAGGTATTTCAGTGGAGTCGATAATATCATCACAGGGAACGACAGATGTGAAACTCTCATTGGACTTCGGCTACTACATCCAGCTTCTTGAGCGTAGTGGCCAGGCTTCAGTCTTCCACATCTCCTACAATGGCTTGATGCTCCGTCCAACCCTGGCTGCCTCATTTGACATCGGCTTCATCAACATCGAAGCAGGTATCTACTACCAGACCGCAGTCTACCCCCGCTACACAGACTATGATGGCTTTGGAGTGTATCTGAAACTCTTCTAAGGCAACAAAAAAGCCTCCTGCTTGAGTGGCAGGAGGCTGGGATTTTGTTACGCAGGTTTTATGCTTCAGTCTTTTCGGTGAGTATTGCTGTGACTTTCATTATAACAACATCAGCTTCAACCGTGAGCTGTTTTGTTCCTGAGGTTGTTTCTGACTGTGTAACAGTGATATTGATAGGGAGTTGGAATGGAGCGTTATTCATCTGGACATTATTAAGTGTTGCAATCCATTCTGTGTCTGTACTGGCAGTGTTGACAACAATATCTGCTTCATTGGCTGAAACTTTTATTCCAGTAGATGGATCGTCTGGATTCTGTGCAGTTAGATACACCATGATAGTAAACTGAGTATCTGTGACATCAAGAGCAAGTTCGCCTATTGGAGTTTCCAAATCTGAAGAATTGTAGGCGGTTCCAATATACGATGGGGTTGGCTCCCGAATCCAGCTTGGAATCTTAGACTCCTCTGTAGCAGAACCATTTACGATATCAGCAATCCTCTCACTGAATGAAGCCATGGCTTTTACAAGATCTTCATTGGAGATGGCCAGTTCAGTGCCTTCAGTATCTGAGATTGTAAGACCATCGGCGGAGACAACAGAGAGAGCCAAATCATCTTTGTTGACTCCAAATTTGACAGCACCACTGATTTTGTACTCAGTTGCCCCAATTACGACGGTGATTTCTGCACTTGCGTTAAGTTGCGAATTGTCAGCGTCATATGTAATGGAAGCTTTTGAATCTGCTTTAATGACATCTCCTACTACAAGGCTTTCGTTATTAGCAAGATCAGAGTCCACTATGGTCTTGTCTTCACTAAAAGAGATTGTGTTTTCCTCTGAAGGTGTTCCAAGAGACATCATTGCAAATGCTCTTGTGGCGACAACTGCTCCTGTTATAGATGGGGTTGATGGGTCTTCTGTGCTAGGACTTTGGGTTTCTGCATTACAGCCGACTAACGCTAGTACCGCTATGATGCTGATTAGGACAAGCAATGTCTTCTTCATGTTCTTTGTTCTCCTTTTGAACATTTTGTACTGGGTCTTGATAACGTGTCTTAGAGGATTAATTTCCCTCAGTGGGCACGGGGTGACCACGAAAAATACGATAGGGAGGGGGTGCATTCTTGTCAACGGAGAATGAAGGTGAATCGAACATCTTTTATCTGAAATGTTCGATAACTTGCCAATTATAGAATAAAATTGATATTTATTTTCTTGTATATGTGCAGAAGTTTTCTGACATATTGCATATGCTTTGTAATACATGTACTGTGCAAGAGAGGATGAATAGGTCTAAAGACCTATGTCCTGAGGGACAACTTTTTTTATCAAGATTCTTGGTGAAATGGTTGTTGAAATTCTTGGACCAAGGACAAATGTCCTGAGAGAAAAGTGAAGACTTCGATTATGAAAATCAAATCTTGGTTGGCTTGCTTAGTGATAGCAGTTTTGCTGGCATCTTGCTCTGCGGAAATTGTTTCAAGCTTGCCGCCTGAGGATGTTGCTGATTCTTCTGCTACCGTGGAAATAATCAGCAGAGGAGCTGACAACCTCACTATTAGTTTTGACCCTGTGCCTTACGCTAAGAGCTATTGGTACACGGTTGGTGATAGTGTTGATTACACAGCGTGCGATATCACCGTTGATGGCAATAAATTGACCACGGTGATTGATGTTGCTTCTCAAACATCAGGATATTTTGTCCTATATGGAAGTACAGCTACCAGCGCAGATGATACAGGATTCACCGCGGTGCCTGTTGCAACTGTAGATTACACTCTTTCCCTCGCAAATGTTGATATAAGTGAGTACGCTTATGTTTCTGCTAGGACCGAAGATGGTGTATTAATCGGCTTCAAAAACAATATTGACACAACACAGGCAAAATTCAGGGCTGATTTTGACCTCAGTGATCAGCTTCCCGGAATTGTAATCGACAATCCATCAGAACTTGAAATTCCGCTCGAGGATCCTAATCAGTCTTACACTTTTTACCTGTTCTGGGCATTATCAGATGAGGATTTCAATTCCGAAATGTATGCAACCCTTGAAGTAGGTCAGTACGATTCATCTCTTGTAGCTGATATGAGGCTGACAGCAACTGATGATGGGTTCAAGATTACTGAAATACCTGGAAATGTTTCTGCAATAGATTTAAGGAAGTCTATTACTGGTGATTCAACTGAATACGAAACACTGGTAACTGTGGCTGTTTCTGGTGATGAGGCATTTGTCCCATTCTCTAATCTTCAATCTCTTGAGACAGGAAGCTTTTATGCGGCAACTTGTGATGGTGTGATCAGTAACATAATGATATATACAGTCCCAGTTACGGAGCTGTCCAGGACCGAGAATTGGAAGAGTGTGGAAATAGGTGTCATTTTTGATGATCCAGATTATGTCCAGTCACTTAGTGTGATTGGACAGGCAAATGTAACCGCATATATCAGTGATTCCAAAGATTCTATTGTGATAGAAGGGCTAGATAGCAATAGCACTTACAATAGAATAACTGTGCGCGTTAATGGTGATTCTAATCTGGATTTTTATATTGAAGATGTAAATACAAGAAGTTTTGCAGAGGTTGGGACTTTCAGCTGGGAAGGGGCATTTGCTGCCTCTCCGAGTGTTCAAACAAATTTCGTTATTCGTGTTGAAGCATCTCCAGAAGGGAGTGACTACCCATATTACATATACTTCGATGAGTCTGATGCAGAAGTAATGAGACAGGTTGAAAAAGGTAAGATTACCAAAGGTCAGAAACTTCGCATCATGCCTCTGGTTGATAGCTCAGAGGGGCTTCCTGATGACATACGTGAACCAAAGACTGTCAATGATCCCATGGTCAACTTTAAGAGTGGAATGGCTGGTTCTGTAAGTTTTGAAACACAAAACGCTGCATACCGAATTAATTCTGTTAAATGGAATAGCATGGCAAATGGTAATCTTGACGCTACATTTGGTTTGCCATCGAAATGGTACATCGATGAGCCGGATACAAATTCAAACAATGATATAGTAACTACTGTTACACTTTCAGTAGCCTTGGGTGTTGACAATGAGACAATTACAACATTTGAATTTGGTGAAAGATTTGTTGATGGTGTTGCTCAACCATATATTCGGTTTGAAAACAAGGCAGGTGATGAAGGATTGGCTTATTTGGGGCTTCATAAGAATAACAATCCGCAGAACATGGAATTTGGCGATGACTTACCCGATGACGATGTTCCATATAACTGGTATCTGACCCCTGCATCAGAGGAGGTGTGAGATGAAGAGAGTCCTTCTCACAATCTGTTTCTTGGTTTTGGCTTACACCTCTGTTTTCGCATCAATGGTGCCTTTCAATGATTCTTACTTTGACAAGGACAGTGTCTTCTCATCTCCCGCCAGGTTGATTGAGTCAGCAGGTGTCACCCATTTCGGATTTGAAGTAGAAGCGATGAGTGCTTTTGACTATCTGTCTTACATCACTGATCCTTCTGCAGAGCTCAGGGCTGCGTCTAATGACCTCTATGAGATACTGATGAATGGAGATGTGGCATTCTGGGAAAAGTATCATGGTTATCTACAGAGTATTTTCTCTTTTGACAACAATGGTAATTTTCCAACGTGGACTGGAAGCAACCAGGACAGGTATCTTGTTGATGTCCGCGCTTACCTACGTGATTCCTATGCCAACCGCTTCACAGAGGCGCAGAAGGGACTTGCTGTCTTGAATGCGGCTTCGAATACGGATTTGTTCTCGACGTATTCACGTGATGAGCTTTATGCGGATACTGTCCTCCGGTTGAACCTCTTTGGTGGCGTGGTCTATGAGAATGGATTTGGTTGGGACCTGGGATTCAATGCGGGCTTGAAGATGCCTGAGGACATGCTCTCGAGTGGAAACAGTTTGATGGCGTTCGATATCTATGGTGATGTTGGTTATGCCTTCCATGTGTTCAGTGAGCGTTTCACAGTTGGTGCGAGCCTTGGACTCAACCTGTCGTTCCAGTCGAACCTGATGAACAGCAACATGCTCCTTGCCCGTTACAACAATGATGTCCTGAGCGTTTTTGACCAGGATTTCAGACTTGGTCTTGGATTCAGCTTGGACTTTGGTACGATGTATCGTCATAACGAGGAGCTGGCTTTCACTTTCGACCTGGTCAATGTGGCGACTTTCAGGACTTATTATGACCTGGCTCCGACTGACTTCGTCGATTATGATGGCTTCGACAACGATGGCAACACTTATTACCAGCCTCTTGATTTCATCATCCGCGCCCTGTGGGACAGGGGGCCTTACCACGTGAGGGTTGAGTTCGGCGATGTCATCAACCAGGTGATCTGGATGAATGAGCTTCCTTCTTATTCCTTTGACTTCTTCATGGTTCCCAAGGTCTATTTCGATTACGACCTCACCCCGGACCTGACACTGAAGACAGGTCTTGAATACCTGAGGTTGTTGTTTGGTGTCGAGTGGCAGGGCCTTGAGGCTGAACTTGCAGTCATGCTTGACAAACCTGGTCTTGGTTTGACTGTTGGCTGGTCGTTCTGATTATTGTTTGAGTCGTTATTTTTGATATGTACAGGCTCCCGTTTTGGGAGCCTGTTTGTAGTTGCGGAGGAAGTACGTAACTTTCAGAAGTGTTGCTTAAGTATGGATTTCATATTGGTAAAAGACAACATGTTTATCTGCATTGTATTTCTTCGTCGTATACACCAAGTAATAGGCATGGCATAAACCAGTCTCGGCAATATGTTTCAAATGTTCCAGCACTTGTTTTGATATAATCAAAAAGGAACTTGAAGCTCACTTTCTGAGCATACTTATATGCAGGGATTCCTTCACTATCATAATCGTCAATAAAGACATTGAAGCTGTGCAGATTGTTTGTTTTGTTTGTGTCTGCCTTCAAAACAAATTTGCGTGCATTGATAGAAATGAAATCATTGCTTTTGAGGCATCTAAATTCGTGTCCAATATGTTTGAGACAATACCAACAGTTACCTAGAAGATTTAATATATCGAATTCACTGTAGTAGTTCAGGAAGCGTTTCCCAAATTCTATTTGCTCATCGATATCAGGGAGATATTCAAAATCGTCTATATCAACAATCATCTCATTGAACATTGAGTAAATTTTTGTTCGCATACCATACCAGATGAGAGGTTGGATGTTTGTGCTGGATATTGTGTTTTTGACTGGAATATTGATAGTCACAGATTTTGATTTGCGAAAGTCATTGCCTTGCTTTAATAAGATCTTCTTGATGTAATCATTTAAGCAGATTTGATAAACTGTATTCGTATTTAAATCCACTATTATGAGCAATACTGGAATTGCACTGCCAAGTCGATTGACGAGGTTCAGTTCTGCAGTTTCCAACTGGTATTTTATGACTTTGGTTTTCAGTGACTGAAAGTGGAACTCACCATATCTAGGATTTATTGTTCCCTTGACTTGCATAAATAGATGCTCTCCCAGAGCTATTGAATTAGCGCCTTTCTTAAGAGGTGAGAAGAGTTCGACATCTAGGTCAATCCCGTAGTCTGGAACCATTTCGCGTACAACCCACTCTTTCGGAAGTAAGTCTTTTACGATTGAAACAGCTTTGTCCCCATGAATTTGTTGGCTACTTCTCGTTTTATTATGTAGCATGTGTAACATTCTCCGTAAAAACAGCCAGTACTATGTATGGTACAGGCTCCCGTTTTGTCTGGGAGCCTGTACTATTGTTGGGGTGTTTGTCTTGTCTTAGATGA
Source organism: uncultured Spirochaetales bacterium (assembly GCA_944392695.1). Lineage (GTDB taxonomy): Bacteria > Spirochaetota > Spirochaetia > Sphaerochaetales > Sphaerochaetaceae > Bullifex. The sequence continues at coordinate 52,637 of CALXXN010000004.1, forward strand.
GGCGGCAGGTCGGCTTCTTGCGGATGGCAAGGACAGTGGCTGCGCCTTCACCGAAGATGCTGTCCATCAGGGCGATGTAGTCAGCTGTGTCTTCCTTGGGGATGTAGGCCTGGATGGTTCCTGCGAAGCCACCTCCATGGACACGGCAGGCGCCTTCACCGCAGAGGAAGTCCTCGGTCAGTGAGAGTGCGATGGGGAGTCCCTGGTGCTTGGTGTCGACGACGGGGTAGACGTTCTGCAGGTATTTGAAGGATGAGTTGCCACTCTCTGTGACGAAGTAGAGGTAGCCGTCGATATCCTTCTCCTGGAGGCACTCGAGCATGGCTTCGACCCTGGTGTTCTCATTGAGGAAGTGGATGGCACGGAGCACGGCCCTGTCGTTGCCGACAGCCGCCCTGACTTCCTTGAAGTGGCTGATCAGGTCTTCCCAGCTGACCTCCCTCATGTTCTTCTTTCCGAAGTAAGCGGCGACCTCCCTCATCTCTGTGGGGATGGCTGCGTATTCACCAGTGAGGTCGGCGTGGTCTCCCTTGGTGTCGACGATGACGAGGTCGTAGCCATAGTCTTCGAAGTTGATATCGATTGGTGTCAGCACAGGGTTGGCGTTGTCTTCGAAGTCGATTCCAACGATACCTCCCTGTGCACAGCCGATCTGGTCCAAGAGCCCGCTGGGTTTGCCGTAATAGACGTTCTCAGCATACTGCCCGATCTTGGCGAGTTCGACAGGGGCGAGTACATCATCATTGAAAAGGTTGTTGAAGATCTCAGCACAGAGGACTTCAATCGCAGCGGATGACGAGAGCCCGGATCCACGGAGGACGCGGGTGGTCGTGTTGGCCTGCCAGCCTCCGATCTTGAGACCGCGGTCCTTGAAGCTTTTGGCGATACCTCTCAGCAGGGCTTGTGTCGTGTTGACTTCATCTGCTTTGACTTCAAGGTCTGTGATGTCGACGACGACTTCAGGGAAGCCTTCGCTGTTGACGATGACCTTGTTGTCATCGCGCAGGCTGACGGCCGCGATCGTGTCGAGGTTGATCGTGCCTGCGATGACCTTGCCGAGGTTGTGGTCGGTATGGTTGCCAGCGAGCTCTGTACGTCCTGCGGTTGAGAAGAGGGCGATGTCGTCCTCCTTTGTGCCGAAGAGCTCCTCATGGCGCTGGATCAAGGACTCGTAGCGTGCATCCATGTCAGCCTTGTCATAGCGCTCGCCATAGAGGTCCTTGTAAAGGTGGCTTAAGTCTTTCATTCCTGTGTTCTCCTCTTTTGCTTTCAGGATTAGGTGAATTCTAGCACATGAGTGACGCTTTTCAAGGTGTTGAAGCAAGGCGGAGGCGTTTGAAGCGGCGTTTCAGGTGGCCACGCTGGATCCGTATGTTGACCGCGCTCCTGACTTCGTCATCTGTGAGCAGTGGATGTCTTTTTATCAGTATCCTGACCAAGGTCTCTTCCTTGATGAGGTAGGGGATGCGGAGAGTCTTCCTGATGCCATCCCATACCAGTCCTTCGTGATGCGTCCCATCACAGTTGTCACAACCACTGCACTCCTCATCGAGGAGCTGTCCCATGGCCTTGACCAGGGCGGAGCGTATGCAGCCTTGGCTTTTGAAGAGCTCCTCGAGAGGAGATTCATGGTAGGTGGTTCCCAGTAATGCCCAGGCCTCTGAAGGCCTGCCATCGCGGCCTGCACGTCCCGACTCCTGCAGATAATCGGAAGGACTGTCAGGCAGGCCGTGATGGATAACAGTCCTGATATCTTTTTTATCGACACCAAGACCGTATGCGCATGTCGATACCAATACCGCTTCACTGTCATGGAGGAAGTCGTCTTCTATCTCCGTGCGGGTTGGTTTATCGAGACCTGCATGGTAGCAGTAGGTTTTGAAGTGTCTTGCAAGCCTCCTTGAGAGTTCCTCAGTCATCTTCCTGGAGCGGCAGAAGACTATGGCGGGGCGTCGTTCATCAGGAGAGAGGAGCTTGATGATATCGAGCAGGGGGAAGAGGGAGTCCATCCAGTGGTAGCTGATGTTCACCCTGTTGGCGCCTCCATGGATGATTACAGCATCTTCCCCCAAGAGCTCTGTCTTGAGCCTCATGCTTGTATAGGCATCACTTGTGGCGGTGAAGGCGAGGATGCGCTTGGGATGCAGGCAGTCCCTTATCCTGCCAAGCTCCTTGTAGGCAGGGCGGAAGCTTTCTCCCCATCCTATGGCTGTGTGGGCTTCGTCTATGACAAGCAGTGAGACCTTCATCTTAGACAACCTTGACAACACCGCCTCCTGTGAGAGCATCTCGACATTGGTGATCAGGACCTTTGATTTCCTGCTTTGAAGTCCTTGGTAGACAGCGTCCTTTTCATCCTTTGTCATGCCTCCTTTGAGGACGAGGGCAGGAATGCCCACGTCCTTGAACCTCTTCTCCTGGTCTGCCATCAAGGCAAGGAGGGGATAGACAATCACTGTAAGTCCATCAAGCAGGATGCTTGGCAGCATGAAGCACAGGCTCTTGCCAGAACCTGTCGGCATGATGGCAAGCATGTTGGCTCCTTCCTCACACTCCAGGATGCTGTTGATGATCAGCATCTGGTAGGGGCGCAGGAAGTCGATGTTGAAGACGTCCTTGGCAGTCTTCGCACTCAGTGTGGCTATGTCTTCTCTTTGTTCCATACCAACTCATATTCAGATGAAATTCGTAGTGTACATATTGATATTAATCATGGTATAAACGGTATGATATTCAAAGATGATTATTCTCTTGAGATGAATGGTGGAAAAATCTACTCAGCTTTCTTTTCCATCAATTTGGATGGTTGGATTATGTTGGTAATCATCCAGACCCATATGTAATAATGATTAATGTAGATGAGTGAATGGAGCTTTCCTAGCCACTGCATATGAGAGGTGCATCAGGAGGGGTTGTCATGGATATCAAGAACAATGATGGGCCTAAATCAGACCCGTCTCCGTTAGTCGATAAGGTGGCATTGTGGAAAAGCTTACAGGGAAGTGTTCCTGGTGGGGACGAGGTTGATGCATTGGAAGCCAAGGATGAGAGGCTTGGCTTATCATGATTATGGAGTGAAGTTTTCCTGACACCTATTGTTTTGACTTTGTCTTTCTTGGCCCATTCATAGCCTTGATTGTCTTCTCCTCACCTTGGTAAAATCTTTTTTCATATTCTTACAATATCAATAATTGCTTCTTTGGTTCTATCTGTTTCGATAGGATTGCGTGGCACAAAACAGGAGAAAAAAGCGAATCAGGAAGGTAGGACCCTCCCAGAAAGGGTGCTTCCTACCATGGCGGGGGCTTGCCATGGGATTGATGCAACCCTGTATGGGGAAGGAGCAATCGTATGGAGAACAGTGGGAAAGGACCACCCGTTGGATTAGAAACCAGGAGATGGAAGAAGAAATTACGCAAGAAGATACTTGAGTCTTGTCTTGCGGATGACGAAGTCTTCGAATGGGTGGCGAGGCGGCATCCTGAGGTGTTGGAAATGATCATCAGCAAGATCAAGAGGCAGGATGTGCTTCTGATGTCCATCCAGACGCAGAAGCGTGTCACCTATGGTCCTGACAACGAAGCGGTGCGCTTTGATGCCTACGCTGAAGGCTTTGATGGTGTGTTGTATGTGGTCGAAATCCAGCAGGATGCTTCAAAGGCTCCTATAGGACGCTTGGAAACTTACATGGCAGTGCTGACGATTGAGGCCTTGGTCAGTGGCAAGTCTTGTTACAATATGCTGCCACATGAGTTGGTCTTCATCTATGTAAGGGGACTGGCCTCCTTGAAACCTGGGTTATAAACTTCTTCATTAGGGATGGAGGGCTTCCGAGGTAAGGGGAAGCTTCACATCGTAGTGCTGGGTCCTGATACAGATGACCCTGTGCTGTTGCAGTTGTGGAAGGACTTTACGGAAGTGGATCCATCCAAGATCGAGGACGACTTGATCCGCGAGGTGATGACAGGACTCAAGAAGGATGGTAAGGAGATGGCGGAGATGAGTGAATTCATTCAGAAAGCATTTGGTGCTGAGATAGAATTGGTCAAAGCTGAAGAAGATGCTGAGGCTGCAAGGGCCTTGGTAGCTAAGGATGCTGAAACAGCAAAGGCTTTAGCAGCTAAGGATGCCGGATATAAGCAGATGATGATCGATTGTGCCAGTGCGATGCTTGCCAAGGGCTATCCTGTGGCAGATGTGATGCAGTTCACAGGGCTGAGCCGGGCTGAGGTTGAAGCCCTCAGTGGTGATTCATCTATTTGATTGACCGCTACAGTTGGTAAAAGAGAGGAGGAGGCCCTGACAGCCTCCTCCTTCTTATTGTTGTTGGCCTTTGTCAGGCCTTCTTGGCAGGGCGGACGATGATCTTCGCCAGCTCTGGCTTCTTCTTGAGGTTCTCGACCAGGCCGCGCTCACGTGCCTTGTTGACGTAGCTTGGATCCTCGAAGGTGTAGTGGAAGTTCGTGTGGACATCGTAGGTGCCGTTCATCAGGGCGAAGGCATCCTCTGTCATGACGAGCTCCTCGTCTGTCGGGATGACGAAGACCTTGACAGGTGAGTCATCTGTCGAGATGCAGGTCTCTGCATTGCGGCAGTGTGAGAGGTCGTTCTTCTCCTCATCAAGCTTGATGCCAAGGTTCTCGAGTCCACGCAATGAGCCACGGCGGATGTGTTCTCCCATCTCACCGACACCTGCGGTGAAGACGACGGCGTCGACACGGCCAAGGAGGGCAGTGTAGGAGCCGATGTACTTCTTGATCCTGTGGCACTCCATGTCGATGGCGAGCTGGGCCATCTTGTCACCCTCGTCAGCTGCCTTGTGGACATCCCTCCTGTCCTGCTTGCCGCACAGGCCGAGGAGGCCTGACTTCTTGTTCAGGATCGTGTCCATCTCCTCGACTGTGATTCCGAGGTTCTTGCAGATGTAGGGGACGATGGCGGGGTCGATGTCACCAGAGCGTGAACCCATGACCAGACCTTCAAGCGGGGTCAGTCCCATCGAGGTGTCGACACAGATGCCGTTCTTGACGGCACAGGCGGAAGCGCCGTTGCCGATATGGAGGATGATGACATTGGTGTCCTTGTTCTCCTTGCCCAGGAGGACAGCGGCCCTCTTGGCGCAGTAGAGGTGGCTGGTTCCATGGAAGCCGTAACGGCGGACATTGAAGTCCTTGTACCAGGAGTAGGGCACTGCGTACATGTAGGCCTCTTCAGGCATCGTCTGGTGCCAGGCGGTATCCATGATGATCGCCTGTGGGACATTGGGCATGAGCTTGCGGGCGACCTCGATACCCATGATGTTGGCAGGCATGTGCAGTGGGCCTAGGGGGATGATCTCCTTGAGCTTCTCAATGACCTCGTCTGTGACGAGCGTCGACTTCTTGAAGTACTCGCCGCCATGGAGGACGCGGTGGCCGACAGCGCCGATCTCATCAAGGGACTTGATGCAACCATAGGTCTCATCAGTCAGCATCTTCAGGATCAGCTCGATCGCCTCCATGTGGGTGGGGGATGAGAAGCGGGCTTCGTACTCAGGCTTGCCTGTGGCGTTCTGCTCGATTGTCGAATACTCGAGACCGATCCTCTCGACGACGCCGACAGCGAGGACGTCCTTGTTGTCCCAATCATAGACCTGGTACTTGGCGGAAGAGCTTCCGCAGTTCAATGTCAGGATGACCATTCTTTTCTTCTCCTAGTGTTTGTCTTTGCAGATGAGACAATTTAACCACCACTGACGATGATTATCAAGGAGAAGAGGGGGTGCCGGAGTGGGCTTTGGATGTGCCTTTTGAAACACTTCAGGGGCTTTGAGGGTAATGAATGTGCATGAGGAAAGTGACCGCAGCCCTTGCCTTGGCCTTCCTGCTGGCGCTGCCTTGTGGTGGTGCCACTCTCAGCTTGTACAGTGGAGGTGGGCTCTATTACCGTGATGAGGTCCTGCGCTTCGACAGCAGGTCGATGGAGGCATCCCTCTCGACAGGTTTGCTGCGGCTTGGCTCCATCGACGAGGACCTTGTCGACCTGGCGCTCTCGGGTCAGCAGGCACCCTGGCTGGGAAGGCTTGCATCTGACGAGCTGGATATTTCAGGTGCCGCCCTGGTCCTGGATGAGGCGGCCGTCTTCCTGCTCTCTTCCCCACGTCCCCTGCTTGGCCTCTCGCTGAAGCCTGGCCGCTTCGCATTGAGCCTCGCCTATGGAGGCCGGACCTCCTGGGAGGAGGGACTGATGAAGGAACACACCTCACGCCATGGGCCTGCCGCCTTCGCCATGGCACTTGGCTGGCTTGGGGAGCACCTGCTCGCCAGGGGGCGCTTCAGCTGGGTTGATGAAGTCGGCATGATGTTCCAGCTCTCCCTCGGGGCCGCCTGGCAGGGGCTGGGCCTTGTCTGGACCCGGGGAGGGGAGGCCGACCTTGCCGTGTTGGATGAGGCGGTGGAAGATGAGTACGTGGTCTTCCTTGATACCGCCCCATTCTCATTCACCCTGTCCAGGACGCTTCATGACAAGGCGGTGCGGCCTGGCACTTACAGGGTGAAGGAGGGCAGGGTCTCGGTGCGCCTGGCGCTGGGACGGCTGAGGCTGTCCTCCTCGATGACTTCATCTTTCTCGGCAAAGGGGGTATGGGAGGACGAGGTCTCCTTCCTCCTTGGCTACCGTGGCATCATGCTGGGCTGGGACAGTGTTGATGGATTCTCCATCTCGTTGGGACGTGATGGGATCCGCTTCCACTGGGAGGATGGTGTATACGCGTTATCCGCACGTTTCGATGGCAGGATGGGGCATGTCAGGGTGAGGTTGGAGAGCGATGGCAGTGCCGAGGCCGTGCTGACACTCTATCTATGAGAAGTCACCAAGGAGGCGGACCTCGCGCTCAAGCATGATCCCTGTCTTGGCATGCACCCTGTCCTGGATGAGCCTGGACAGGTCCATCACATCCTTGCTCGTGGCATTGCCTTTGTTGATGATGAAGCCTGCATGGAAGTCAGCCGTGGCCGCCCCGCCGATCGAGATGCCCTTGAGCCCCGCCTCATCAATCAGCTTGCCTGCTGATGTACCCCCGGGGTTCTTGAAGAAACAACCGAGCGAAGGATTCCTGAACTGCCCCATGCGTACACGTTCCGCCTTGTAGCGTTCCTTCTCCTGCCTTGCCTGGACTGTGTTGAGCGCAGGTCCAAGGCGGAAGGCGACACTGAGCAGGAGCTCGTCATCACCAATCGGGGAGCTCCTGTAGCCGAAGGCCCCGGCGTAGTGGGGCAGGCGGTGGACCTTGGCATCCTTTGTCATGATGTCCATGTAGAGCACATGCTCGGAGATCGAGAGCCCGTTCGCACCTGCGTTGCCGACAACAGCACCTCCTACGGTCCCAGGTATCCCTCCAAGACGCTCAAGCCCTGTCAGCTTGTGCTCGACCGACTTGTTGATCACGGTGTCGAGCTTCTCTCCTGCATAGGCGGTGAAGAGGTCCCCCTTGATCAAGAGGCCCCGGATCTTGGCTGTGGAGATGACGATGCCTTCCACGCCCTCATCTGAGACAAGGGTGTTCGTCAGGCTGCCGATCACATGGGTCCTGACCCCATGGCGGCGTGCCATCTCGAGGACGGCCCGGAGCTGGCGGACAGAGGCAGGGGCGCAGAAGAATTCGGCCTTGCCTCCTGTCCTCATCCCGCTGACCGGGCCAAGGGGCCTGTCTGTCCAGGTCTCGACCCCGCGCCATCTCAAGTCATCAACTATCCTCATGCCCCTATCCTGCATCATCAGGGCTCCATGGGGCAAGCTGTGCGTCAGTTTGAACTTGACGCCGTAATTGATTATTATCTTGGAGGCAATCATAGGAGAGCCCATGATCAGATTCTACAACACACTCACACGCAGCCTCGAAGACTTCGTACCACTTGAAGAAGGCAAGGTAGGACTCTATTGCTGCGGACCTACGGTATACAACTACGCCCATATCGGCAACCTCAGGACCTACATCTTCGAGGACCTCTTGCACAGGACGCTGGTCCATGCCGGCTACAAGCTCAAGCATGTCATGAACATAACCGATGTCGGCCACCTGACAGGGGATGGCGATGATGGCGAGGACAAGATGGCGAAGAGCGCAAGGGAGGCAGGCCGCTCGGTCTGGGACATCGCCGCCTTCTACACAGAGGCCTTCTTCCATGACGAAGCCCTGCTGAACATCATACGTCCTGATGTCGTGTGCAAGGCGACTGACAACATCGATGGCATGATCGAGGTCATCAAGCTGCTGGAGGAGAAGGGTCATACCTACACCGCAGGTGGCAATGTCTATTTCTCAATCGACACGATTGATGACTATGGCAAGCTGGCGAAGCTGAACCTTGATGAGCTCAAGGAAGGTGCCCGCATCGAGGTCGATGGCAACAAGCGCAACCCCAAGGACTTTGTCCTCTGGTTCACGAACTCGAAGTTCCAGGGCCAGGCCATGCAATGGCCATCCCCCTGGGGGACGGGCTATCCTGGCTGGCATATCGAGTGCTCTGCCATGTCAAGCCGTTACCTCGGCCACCAGTTCGACATACATTGTGGTGGCATCGACGCCATACCAGTCCACCATACGAACGAGATCGCCCAGTCTGAGGCCGCCTTTGGCATCAAGCCCTGGGTGCGTTACTGGCTCCATGGAGAATTCCTCCTGAATGACAAGGGCAAGATGAGCAAGTCTTCTGGTGGCTTCCTGACCCTGACCTCGCTTACCGACCAGGGCTATGATCCACTTGACTACCGCTACTTCTGCCTGACAGGCCACTACCGCAGCCAGCTGCGCTTCTCCTTCGATTCCCTCTCGCAGGCACGCCAGGCGAGGCTGACACTGATGCGCCGTGTAGCCGCTTTGAAGGCTGCCACCAAGGCAGCAGCTGCCTTGAGTGGACGTGCCGCTGAACTGGAGAAGGCCTTCTTCGATGCGATGGAGGACGACCTCAAGGCCCCACAGGCCCTGGCTGTCCTCTGGACGGCGCTCAGGGATGAGTCGGTTGACGACGCCCAGAAGCTCGCCCTCGTGCTCTCGATGGATTCCATCCTCGGCCTTTCCCTTGACAAGGCGGGTGAGGATGCCGCCCCTGCGGATTCCTTCCCCCAGGAGGCCTTGGACCTGGTCGCCCAGAGGACCGCGGCCAAGAAGGCCAAGGACTTCAAGAGGGCTGATGAGATCCGTGACCAGCTCACTGCCATGGGCTTCAAGGTCGTTGACACGCCCAAGGGCCCTGTCCTCGAGCGCTGTAACCTTGGCAATTGAGGCGCGTTTAGGCTTATGGAGATAAGAAGCACAGACAGGGAAGGCTTCAGGCTGGTGTACGGCAAGTGCTATCCGGTCCTGGTCAAGATCTGTTACCACATCACTTACGACATGGATGTGGCTGAGGACCTGGTCCAGGAGGCGTTTGAGCGTTTCTACCTGAAGAACATGGGCTTCCCCTCCGAGGATGATGCCAAGTACTGGCTGATCCGGGTCGCGAAGAACCTGGCCCTCAACCATGTGCGGCGTTCCAAGAGGGAAGGCGCCATGGTCGACAAGGTCAAGGCCGCCGCTGTCACCAAGCCTTCAGCAGGTCATGATGGTGAACGCCTGCTGATGGAAGGGGAGACGGTCAAGGAGGTCAGGGCGGCGATCAAGGCGCTGCCTGAGAACCTCAGGATGGTGATCATACTCAAGGAGTATGGCCATCTTGACTACAAGGCGATTGGACGTGTCCTTGGCATCAGCGAGGGCAATGTGAAGATCCGGGTGCACCGGGCGCGCAAGAAGCTCGAGGAGTCCCTGTCAGGAGATGAAGGCTATGTGTATTGATGAGGCTTTGTTGTCAACTTACCTGGATGGTGAACTGAAGGAGCCATACAAGAGCCAGACCGAGGAGCACCTCTCCCATTGCGCCGCCTGCAGGGCACGCCTGGAGAAGCTCAAGGCGCTGGGACAGCTGCTTGAGGCGGACAGCATCGATGAGGTGGAGCTTTCACGCGCCAAGGAGAAGACAGCTGGCATACTTGAGGGCAAGTTCTTTGTCGAAGGTGGCAAGAAGCCATCCTTCCTGCGCCGCCGTATCGAGATGGGGCTTGGAAGCATGGTGACCGCAGCGGCAGGCCTTGTCGTCGTCTTCATCGGAGGCTTTGTACTCTTTGGCAGCTCGCGTGCCCAGACAAGCGAGATCATACCCTCCTACACGGTCAATGCGGACAGCGCGAATGTGCACTTCGTATCGAGCCCACAGCAGGGTCTCGACGCCTATTCGCTTGAAGAGATACTCAGCTATCTCGACAGCCGTGGCTACAATGTCGACATCTCCCTCAAGGGTGTGCAGCCCATAGGACAGTAAGACAGGTACGAGAGATTACAGCCTACGGCTTTTGTGTTATACTCCTTCCAGAAACACGGAAGGAGTTTTTGTTTTATGGATTTGACATCGAAGTACCTGGGCCTCAGCCTAAGGAACCCCATCATAGCAGCATCCAGCCCCTTGACCCGTTCAATCGACGCCTTGAAGCGCTGTGAGGATGCCGGAGCTGGAGCCGTCGTCCTGAAATCCATCTTTGAGGAACAGATCGAGGCCCAGACCGACCGTGACAGGGCGGCAAGCGAGGACTTCCTCAGCCATTCTGACGCAGCTGAGTACTTCGAAGCTGTCAGCAGGGATTATTATATCAACCAGTATCTCGAGCTTGTGAGGAAGGCCAAGTCCTCACTCTCGATCCCGGTGATCGCCTCGATCAACTGCGCTTCTCTTTCCTCCTGGACCGGATACATCTCCTCATTCAGTGAGGCTGGTGCTGATGCGATCGAGCTCAACTACTACCCGATAGCGGCAGATGCTGACACAGAGGGCAGGACGGTGGACAAGCGCCTTATCGATTTCGCACTTGCGGCACGCAAGGCGACGGACACACCCATCGCGATCAAGATCGGCTACAAGTATTCATCACTTGCCAACATCATGCGCTCATTGGACAAGGCCGGCGTTGATGGCATCGTTATCTTCAACCGCTTCTTCCGCCCTGATATAGACATAGACACGATGAGCCTCTCAAAGGCCTCCAACCCGCTCTCTGACAGTGGGGAGTACGCGGAGAGCCTGCGCTGGACCGCCTTGATGAGCGCCGAGCTTGGTTGCGACATCTGCGCTTCCACGGGGATCCACGACGCCCAGACGGTGATCAAGCTGCTCCTCGCCGGGGCTGCCGCCTGCCAGGTCTGCTCTGCCGCGGTAAAAGACATCAACATCTTCGGCAAGATGGCCGATGGGCTTTCGTCATGGATGGAGGAGAAGGGCTTCTCTTCGATAGCCGGTTTCCGTGGCCGCTTGGCACAGGAGAGGATCGCTGATGGCGCCCTCTGGGAGAGGACACAGTACGTCAAGGGACTGATGGAGGTTTGAAATGCTCGATAGGGACAAGTATGACGATATAGCACCATACAACCAGAAGGAGAGCGAGGAGGCCTGCCAGAGGATCAAGGAGCATCCTGAGTTCCTCTACGCCTTCGCCGCCGCGATGTTCCCGGAGACGGATGATGTGCATGAGAAGAGGAAGGCCTTTGTCCTTGGTGCGCTTTCCAGGCTTGACGATGTCCATTCCTACGATGACTTCCAGCGCATGATCACCTGTGACGTCTTCCTCAAGACAGTGCTCGACATCTCAGTGCCGCGCTTCAGCTTCTCAGGCCAGGAGGCCTTGGATCCGGGCCAGAGCTACCTCTTCATCTCCAACCACCGCGACATCATCCTCGACTGCGCCTTGACCGACTACGCACTCTACCTGAACGGGCTGCCGATTTGTGAGATGGCCATTGGGGACAACCTCCTGTCGAACCAGTTCATCCTGGACCTCTTCAAGCTCAACGGGGCGATCATCGTCCACCGTGACCTGCCTGTCAGGGCGAAATACAATGAGACGATCCGCTTCTCCGAGTATCTTGTCGACAGGGTCATGAGCGGCAAGTCCGTCTGGCTTGCCCAGAAGAGCGGCCGTAGCAAGGATGGCCTTGATGTGACACATCCATCGATCATCAAGATGCTCCACTTGTCCAAGAAGAAGGAGGGTGTGGGTTTCTCACAGGTGATCCGCGACTGCAGGATCGTTCCTGTTGCTGTCAGCTACGAGCATGATCCCAATGATATCAGCAAGGCCAGGGAGGAGATCCTGACCAAGCGTAATGGTGGGCATTATGAGAAGTCCAAGCACGAGGACATGTTCTCCATGGTCCGTGGACTAAGGGAGTACAAGGGTGGTGTGCATATCGCTTTCGGCACACCGCTCACCGACCGTGACTACATGACTCCAGACGAGGTCGCCACCGAGATCGACCGCCAGATCCACAGCTGCTACCACCTCTATCCAACGAACTGGTATTGCTATGACTATCTCAACGGCAATCGCGACAACAGCGACAAGTACAAGGATTTCGATGCCGACCGCTTCATGCTCCGTTATGAGATCCTGGCACCGGAGGTCAAGACCTTCATACTTGAAAGCTACGCCAACCCTGTGAGGTCACAGCTTGCGGCACTTGCGCGCGCTTAGCATCACTCTATTGCTGGTCACAGGCCTCCTTTCCTCTTGTGAGGAAGGAGGCTTCAGTGTCCAATCACCAAGCCTGGCCCAGGAAGTGGTGTATGACAGTGATGGTTCCTCGTCACGCCACCTGGTCTTCTCCGCTTCGATGAGCGTTGATGATTCCTATTCGCTCTCGCTCACAGGTCCTGATGGCCTTGTCTGGGAGGGCGCGCTCACGAACGAGCCCCCCTACTACATTTCTGATGAGCTGATGCTTACAAGGGGGGCTTCCTTCAGTGAAGGGGATTATGGATGGCGCATCATGAACAGCCATGGGCGTGAAGTCACTGGCACCATCAGCTGGCAGGAGGGTGATGTGGTCCTGCCAGGCATCAACCGCTATGGCTGGGTGGAGGCGGATGGACCCGTGCTGGTGCGTTCATCTGATGGCGCCCAAGCCAAGCTTCAACCAATGGAGGAGGTGCCTTTCACAGGCCCTGTGTCGCTGACTGTGCAGGATGGCCATGGCAACAGCTACACAGTCAATTCGTCCGTCCCACCATCAGCCTCAAGTCCTTCTCCTTGAGCCGGATCACGAAGGTGCGTCCATGTGGGCAGCTGGGGTCCTCCAGGCGGAAGACGCCTTCAACCAGGGCCTTGGCCGCATGTTCATCGATCACATCCCCCGCCTTGATCGCCGCATGGCAGGCGACGATGGCGTAAAGACCAGCCTCGATCTCCTCCTCGCTTCCCACGGCTTTCTGGATGAAGTCGACAAGCTTGTGCTCCTGTCCCTCACTACCATGTGGTATGCTGTCGAGTTCCCAGAGCTTGTCTGCCTTGCGTGTCAGCCCTATGCCGTACTGGGTGTAGATATAGGCGTTGCCCGAGAGGAAGTCATCGACATCGGCTTCTGTCTCGAACTCTATTGGGGTAAGCAAGGGCTGTACGTCGCGGCGTTGCCTGAGTTCATTGAAGATCAACCTCTCATGGGCTGCGTGCTGGTCGACAAGCCAGAGTTCATCACCACGCTCACACAGCAGGAAGAGCCTGAAGGCCTGTCCAATGTAGCGTATTGGCACTTCGCTGTCCTTCCAGACGGATGAGGTGGCTTCAGCTTCAAGCCTGTGCTGCGTGGGCTCTGGCTGTGGGGCTTTGGCCGGCCTGTCTTTGAAGAGCTCCTTCGCCTTCTCAAGCCAGGCTGTGTCACGTGGCTTCTCATTCACAGCCTCCACTTTGTGTGGAGTATATGATGCCGAGGGTGACCTCAGCGCCCAGCTGAGGCGGTCCGCACTACGCCCTGGATCCTCCCAGCTTGTGCTGACAGCTGCCTGCAGTCCTGGAAGCCCAGGCTGTTCTCCTCCTGCCTTGAGGGTGGGGATCTGACGTGGCAGGCCTGCATGGATCAAGCTGTGTACCTCATGATGGACCTGGGCCTTGTTGCGTATCCTCACCTCCCTCTTGGCAGGGTGGATGTTGAAGTCGACCAGTGAGCTGTCATCCTCAAGGAAGAGGACGGTGTAGGGGAAGGCGCCTCCCGGGAGGATCTCCCCATAGCCATGGGTCACGGCCTGGACGAGTGAGAACTCATCGACAGGCCGTTTGTTGACGTAAATCTTGATCCGGCTCCTGTCGCTGCGTCTGAGTGCCGGCAGGGATGTGACAATCTTCAGCGAGAAGTCATCATAGCTCTTCTCGAGGTAGGTGAAGTCAGACCTCGAGACACCTTCCTCAAGGGTGAGTATGTCGAGGACCCTGTCCTCAAGCTTCTCCCTCTTTGGAAGGTCGACACGCAGGATCCCGTCCTGACGGAAGGAGAAGTGCACAGAGGGGAAGGCCATGGCCTTGGCGACCAGTGTCGAGCGGCAAAGCCCTGCCTCGCTGGCTGGGCGTTTCAGGAAGCCCCTCCTCGCGGGGACTTCGGAAAAGAGGTCCTCAACAGTCACGATCGTGCCCTGGTCAGGGCCACCTTCGACGGCGTCGAAGACCCGGCCATTGTCAGCACGTATGGTCCAGGGCCGTCCTCCAAGGTAGGATGATGCGATTGATACCCTGCTGACAGCGGCCACCGAGTGCAATGCTTCTCCTCTGAAGCCCATCGTATGGATCTGGTACAGGTCATCCAGGCTGTGGATCTTGCTGGTCGCATACTGTGTCAGGGCAAGGGGGAGGTCCTCTTTTGACATGCCCTTGCCATTGTCCTGGACGACGATGCTGTCGATTCCACCGCCTATGACGGAGACTGAGACCTCGTCAGCACCTGCGTCGATCGCATTGTCCACAAGCTCCCTGACAACGCTCTGGGGACGCTCTATGACTTCGCCCGCCGCTATGCGGGCTGCGAGTATGTTATCAAGTAGTCTTATTTCCGACATGTGGAGGATTATAACACCAAGGCGGGGTGGGGTGCACAGCAGGAGTGTCAATCCTACTGTCTCTGTCAGAATCGCAGCGTGCTTATGATTGAAAATCCCAGTGTCGAGGCTTCTCCATCCGCGATGACTACGTTGTCGTAATCCGGGTCTTCTGAAAGCGGGGCGCTTGAGAAGAGGGAGAAGTAGAAGCCAAGATGGCCGAAGGTCTTCTCAACAGAGAGGGAGAACACGTTGTCAGGCGAGAAGAAGAATGAGCCTGCATCCGTCCACTCCCTTATGCCACCGACAAGGTTGCGTCTCACCATCGCGGCGCTTATGTCCACATCATTGTAGGTGTAGCTCAGTGAGAGGGTGAGCTGGTCGCCGGAGCGTCCGCTGGCGAGGCTGGAGAAGTCAACGACCTCGTAGGAGACCTGTCCATTGAAGCGCTCCGCCTCGTAACCCAGTCCAAGTTGCAAGTATCCGGCAAGTCCTTCTATCCAGGCTGTGTCCGCACACTCGCTGAGTCCAAGACGGGTGAAGGCGTCGAAGTGATGTTCCCTGGCGCGTCCTGTGGCCACGCCACCTGACAGGGGGATGGTGAAGCCTCCTATCCTGGCTTCCAACGCCAGTCCGGCCGCGAGTTCCTGGTCAGGTCCGAAGACATGCATCAGGAAGCTTGTCGGAGAGAACTCCATGATCGTGCTCACATAGGTTGACAGGTCAAGCCTGCCATCAAGGAAGGTCTTGCCCATCGAGATCCTTGGTATGAGCAAGGCCTCGTAATCAAGCGCGTTGAACTTCATGTCCATCGCCGCTTCGACTGTGACCTCGGGTCCGATGCTGCCCATGGGCAGTACTGATACGGAGAAGGACATGATACGAGGCCTCTCCAGGTTGTCGGCGAAGAGAGAGAGCGATGCCCTGGATGGAATCACCAGTAGGGCGTCCAGGCTGAGCGGGGCCTGGCGTCCATAGGAGCCATAGGAGGGGTCGAAGAAGGAAGGGGCTGGCACCCTGTCCTCACGGGAGAGGAAGAGGTGGGAGGATGTTACACTGCCGATGTTGATGGACTCGATCATCGTGGCGATGTCGGTGAAGAAGTCGTAGAGCAGGTCGAAGGTCGACCCTGACCCGATGCCGAAGTCGTACCATATGTCATCCTGCTCATTGCCGAAAGAGAGGTGTCCGTCGGAGGTGGAGAGTATGAAGGGGAAGCGCAGGGCGAAAGAGGAGTCCTCCAGGAGGAAGGTGAGCCGTGGCCTGATGAAGACCGAGGAGCTTGTCCCATAGCTGTAGCCGGTGTCCAATGCGACTTCGAGCCAGGATGGTGTTGTCGATAGGTGGCCTGTGTCAGGTGCGAAGATGGCACGGTAACCATCGACAGCGGCAGAGAAGGCGATCTCAGGTACGAGACCTTCGTTGAAGTAGACGGCCATGCGGGTCTCAATGGCCTCGTTCTGATAACCGAGGGCTATGAAGCCCTGGCCATGCTCGTCCCAGGCGTTTGTGGTATCTGTGACAAGACCCATCATGCGCACACCAGCCGCGAGGCTTATGTCGAAGAGCTCTCCTGAGAACTCGAATGAGAAGTAGTCCTCGCCTTCCACGATGCGTCCCGTGTTGTTCTCAAGCGGCAGCTGGAGGTCGATGATCAGGGAGAAGGGGTCCACGACATAGGAGGCACTTGAGTGGAACATCAATGTGTTCCCGTTGTCACGTTCTGTGATGTAGCCGTTGAGGAACTGTCCATATTGCAGGCCGCCCACTGTCCAGGCGATGCCTGTGTCAAGGGAGAAGCGTCCCGCGGTGAGCGGCACGCTCACAGACATGCCCCAGCCGTCGACGGCCTGGTCGGATGCCAGGTCGAAGGCCATGGCTCCTGTGACCTGCAAGGCGAGGTCCACGACACTGCTTTCGATGAGTGGTGCGTAGACATGGGCCTCTGGGTAGAAGACGAGGTCCTTGAGCGCCTCATGGTCGACCTGGGTCAGCAAGGAGAGTCCGAAGCGCATGCCCTGCCCCGGGATGTTGTAGTTGGCGCTGTAGTTCAGGAAGCCTTCCTCTTCCTGCAAGGTGATGTCGCTGTAGCTGAGCGTATGGGTGTACCAGGTCCCCTCGTAAGTGCTCAGGAGGGAGAGGCTGTCCGTCGTTGGTTTGAAGGAGTTCGTCAGGGCTGATGACACACCGAAGGGGTCGGCGGGGAGGATCAGCTTGCTGCCTATATTGAAGGTGAAACGCCCATCAAGGGCCTGCCAGTCGACTTCGCTGATATACCGGGTGATGTAGCTGACCCAGTCCCTCCATCCATCGGCCTCTGCTGCCGAAGGGATGTGGAAGGGGTCAAGGCTGAAACGTACAAGGAGATTGTCGAGTCTTATCTCCGGCTGGAAGGCGAAGGAGAGCACGGCCTCCTCACCTGCGCTCTGCGTCATGCTGGTGAGCAGCCTGATGTTGAACGCTGGTGGCTCCGCATCCACCTCACTTGCAGGCTCCCCTGCAGGCCTTGGATACGCTACGACGCCAGTGACTGGTATGTTCCAATCGACTGGCGCCGCATCTGATGAGGTGGAATCACCTACTGGTTTTTTTTTAGATCCTCGATATGTGACTCGTAGGTCGGCACTGCAGGAGCCGCAGGGACGGCGGCTTCTGTCAAGACCTCATGGAAGGCGGGGGCAGAAGGAACGCCTATGGCTGCATTGGTCGTGACAAGGGAGAAGGCAGGGGCTGCTGGTGTGGTCCCATCCTCCTGTGCATGGACGCTGATGATCTGTGGCGCTGCGGGGATGAAGATGCCAAGCAGGTACTGGTCAAGGAAGAATGTGACATCATCGACGACAAGCTCGATGTCATCAATCGTGTAAGTTCCAAGGTAGCTCAGCTCAAGTCCGCCATCGACCTTCCTGTAGCTGACCTCATCCAGTCCAGGAAGGCTGGTGTAGGCGAGGTAGGCCTGGGCGAAGGCGGCAAGATCCGCATCGCCGACCAGGTCGGCAGGATAGCTCACACGGCCACTGCCGTTGTCGCTGAAGCGGTATGTGATCCTGATGCCATGGTTCTCATGACTGCCGCGGAGGACTTCCTCGACGATGGGTTCCACAGGTGTTGTGACAGGAGCCTCTGGAACGGTGAGGTCTTCCTCTTCAGTGGTCGTTATAGGCTCTTCCGGAGTTCCTGTCACGGCTGGGACCTCTTCCTCAGGGATGATCACAGGCTCCTCTCCAAGCTCCTGTGCCTCGGCAGGTGATGCGTAAAGAGGTACATTGAAAAGACCTGCGAGCAGGTCGCTGTAGTGTGCGGATGAAATCGTGCTCCCACCCCTGCGCAGTGCGTCGTAGAGGAGGACGTCACCACCATTCCAGTTTGTGAAACGGTCGCTTTCCGCAGTGTAGGAAGCTGTGTAGCTGCCGCTTCCAGGGATTGTGTAGCGGGAGGTCGGTGTGTAGAGGTTGAGCCCTTCGACAGCATTGACATCCAGTGTGACGGAACCATCAATCAGGTAGAGGCTGGGGCTCTCAAGGTTGTAGCCAGTGATTGCCAGGATCGTGCCATCACTGACTGTGATATCGCCGAAGACGGAGGTGAAGACGACGTCGCTTCCCGAAGTGCGGACAACATAGCCGTCCTGGGCTATGCCGCCAAGCGGATCCGCAGGCTGCCCGTCCGGTGTGTAGAGCATGACCGAATCCATGTTGCCTTCACAGAGGAAGAGCGGATCGGTTCCAGCCGCCAGGAGGGGGAGGGCCATCAGGGCCGTCAAGATAGCAAGTGCAAGTGTTTTCCGTCTTTTCACAATTTCACCCCTTTCTGCTCAGGAGAGTCTTTCACCCCTCCATGATAATCCATTCTCAACATGATGTCATCTTTTTTCCCCACAGTCATGCACAGGCAGCGCGCAGTCGAAATGATGGGCGTTGTAGATGTGCTCCCGGGTCAGTCCATCGATGTGGCATAACTGGCCGACGATGGGTTTGAGCGAGGAGCGTATGTTCGTCTGGTCATGGGGACATACAGGTTTGACCGTTGGCAGGTCATAACGTTCTGAGAGCCGCCTTGTGACGCTCTCATGGGTCTCTATCAAGGGCCTTATGATATGCAATTTGCCATCGAAGAACTCCTGGACTGGCTTCATCGTCGAGAAGTCGGCGCGGAAGCAGAGGTTCATCAGGCTTGTCTCGACCAGGTCATCGAGGTGATGTCCCATCGCGATCAGCCTGATCCCATGCCTGGCGGCGTACTCGAAGAGTATCCTCCTGCGGTTCCGTGAGCATAGGTAGCAGTTGAACTCACCCTTGAAGGATTCCGGGTACTGGGCTTCATCGACGATCTCGAATGGGATGGAGAGCGTGTCGAAGTAGCTTGCCAGCTTCGACCTGTATGCGACAGGTATGGGGTGTTCGTTCCAATCGATCATCAGCGCACGCAGCTTGTAGGACACAGGCAGCCAGCGCAGGCGCAGCGAGAGGGCGAGGGCCAGGGCCAGGCTGTCCTTGCCTCCTGAGACCGCCAGCAGGACCTCGTCACCTTCCTGGATCATGTGGTAGCGGTTGATCGTACGTCCAGCTCCTTTGATGAAGCGCATCACCCAGGGTGGGATCGAACCTCCCACCAGGTCGGCGACAGGGAGCTTGTCAGAGGATTCCATCGAGGACCTCCTGGACTTCAGCCGTACTCATGTATGAGGGTGTGTAGACAGACAGGCTCCTCAGCGAGGCGGTGAAACGGGCTGCCGCATCACTTGAGAAGAGCTGTGTCAGTTCCTTGAAGGGGCGTGGCCCTTCCTGTGTCAGGATCATCGTGTCCGACTCGAAGGAAACAGGCTCCTGGATGTCGATCACGACCTCCCATTCCTCCAGCCCTGGATGTTTCCTTGAAAGCCCTTCATGGATCCTGGCCTCGACGTCTAGGCGCTTGAAGAGGTCGCCTGCGGCGATTTCGAGCTGTCCGTCCTTGTCATAGGGCTTGGTGTAGGTCCGGGTCAGCAGCTGGTTGTCGGCGACGCGCTTGATCAGCGAGAGCGCCTTGTAGCCTGGATGGTCGCTGGGGATGCGGTCGAACTCGAAGTCATCAATGAAATAGAGGTCCTCCATCTTCAGCACACCATCGCGCAGCGCCATCAACAGCGCCTTCTTGATCATGCAGGTCGCACTGCGTACCGCCTTGTGCCAGTAGACGTTGCGGTACATCAGGTACTTCGACGTCAGGATATGCTCAAGTGAGGACAGGGCTTCCCATTCCAGTGCGATCCTGTCCTCGTTGAGGCGCATCGATGAGATCACATAGCCGTTGTCCTGCATGCCATAGGGCACGCCTGCGAAGAAGGCGTCCCTGTTGAGGTAGTCGAGCTTGTCAGGGTCGAGGGCGCCGGAGAGCATGTGACGGTAGATCAGGCATTCCCTGTCTGCGGGCAGCTTCTTGTTGATGATGGCCTTGACCATCCCAGGATCCGCACCTGCTTCTTTTATCGCGGTGTTGAGACGTTTGTCATCATCAACCAGGTCGCAGGCGAGCTCCTCGTGTTCCCTCATGCTCAGCTCCTTCAGGGAGTGGGCGTAGGGGAAGTGTCCGATGTCATGCAGCAGGCAGGCTGCCAGGAATGAGCGCACCCCGGTCACAGTCAACGCATCCTGCTCGTCCCTTAGCAGGCGCAGCAACATGTTCCTGGCGACATGATAAACGCCAAGCGAGTGGGCGAGGCGGGTGTGCACCGCCCCTGGATATATATGGCAGGCAGGTCCATTCTGCCTTATCCTGTCCAGTTTCTGCACAGTCGGTGTCAGGAAGAGCTGCCTGTAACCAGCATCCAATGCGATATCCTTCCATACAGGATCGCGGAAGCTGTGGTCGAAATGATCCGTGAGGGCTGAGAGAAGAGTCTTCCTATCCATTGGTCCTCCGTGTTAGCATCCAGGGCCATGAGGAAGCTCCTGGCCCTTTTCCTATTCTCCACATTGTCACTATCTGCCGCAAGCGCGGCCACCTATCCTGTTGATGATGTGATCGGCCATGTTAATGAAGGCGATTCCATGCTGCTCGAGGCCTTCAGCACGGCCTATGATGAGACCTGGCTTGAACGCTTCGCCTCACCCTCCATCCAGAAGGACCTCAACGCCATGCATGGCCAGAGGCTCCTGGCCATGCTCCCCCTTGATGACATCATCATGTCAGGTGAAGGAGGGCGTTACATGCTGCGTGACAGGTCACGTGGCCTCGTCATCACCATCTGGCTCGACCAGGATGGGCTGGTCGAGGCCTTGTCATTCAGCGATCAAGGCCTCTAACTCGTCCATCATGACCTCGAAGCGCCTGACCGTGCTCTTGACAGGGGCCGGCGAGGCCATGTCGACACCAGCCTTCCTCAGTGATTCGACCGGGTAGGACGAACCACCGCTTGACAGGAAGCCAAGGTAGGCCTTCCTCTCCGCATCCCCTCCATCAAGCACCCTGTCCACAAGGGCGATGGCGGCTGAAAGCCCAGTCGCGTATTTGTAGACATAGAAGGCATTGTGGAAGTGGGGTATCCTCAGGCATTCGAGGCAGCTCTGGGCGGAGAACTCCACCTCTGGTCCGAAGTAGGCTTCCAGCAGGCCCTGGTAGGTGTTCTTCATGTAGTCCAGCGTCAGGGCGCCTGTTACCGCCTCCTCGTGGATCCTGAGTTCGAACTCAGCGAACATCGTCTGGCGGAAGAAGGTGGCGACCATGTCATCCAGGCGCTGCGCCAGCAGTCCCGCCTTGAGGTCCTTGTCAGTGGCTTCCTCCTGCAACTTGCGGAAGAGGAGCTCCTCGTTGAAGGTCGAGGCGGTTTCGGCTTCGAAAATCGTGTATTCGTGGCTGAGGTAGGGGTTGGCCTTGGCACTGAGGAGCGAGTGCATCGAATGCCCACCTTCATGTATGAGGGTGAAGACACTGCCTATCATCCCTGGCTCATAATTGGTGAGTATGAAGGGCTTCGTCCCATAGGCCCCTGAGGAGAAGGCCCCTGAGCGCTTACCCTTCCTCGGATAACGATCGACCCATCTGTCTTCCCCAAGGCCCTTGACCAGGGTATCGCGGTATTCATCGCCAAGTGGTGCGATGGCGCGTGAGATCAGGCCAAGCGCCTCATCGTAGCTGATATCCGTACTGACGCTTGGCAGCATTGGCGTGTAGACATCCCAGTGGGCAAGCCTGTCCAGGCCCAGGAGCTTCTTGCGCAGCGCGTAGTAGCGCCTGAGCACGGGGAAGCCTTCATGTACGCTGTCGACCAGGTTGTGGTAGACGGCCACAGGGACCTGGTCCGGATCCAATGCGGCTTCCAGTGAGGACTTGTAGCCGCGGGCCTGTGCTTCGAAGACCGCCTGGTCCACACTGCCTGCGAGCAGGCGTGAGAAGACGTGCTGATGTGCCTCATAAGCATTGTAGAGCTTGTCGTAGGCCTCCTTTCTGACCGCCCTGTCCCCAGAGCGCATGAAAAGGCCATAGCTCGAATGTGTCAGCGCCTTTCCATCGACTTCGCCAAAGACCAGGTCCACGTCGTTCAAGTCCTGGAAGGCCTCCTGTCCAAGGGATGCCACCCTTGTCTGAAGTGAGAGCAGCCTCTCCTCCTTGTCAGAGAGGACATGCTCCTTCATATGCAGGCTCTTCTTGATGAAGACCCTGTAAGCGTCGAAGGCGGGATCCTCCAGCCAGGAAGCAAGCCTTGCTTCTTCGATGGACATCAGCTCCGGATCCCACCAGCTCATCGCTTCCGCAGCGCTGTTTTGCAAGGCATCGGCCTTGGCTGCCATCTCCCTTGCCTCCGGGTCGAGGCCGTCGGCCTCAAAGGAGAGCATGGCGTAGACACAGGTCTTCTCGAGCTTTTCGAGCATGGTGCTGAGGTCCTCAAGGGCTGCAAGGAGCTCCTCCTTGCTTTCCCCGATACGGCCCTTGTGCCCGGCAAAGGATCCAATAAGCTTGCGGCACTCCTCAAGGGAGGCCTCCCATGCGGCCTTGTCCTCATAGACCGAGGCAAGGTCCCATCTGTCTGTGTCCTTCATTCCTCCTCCTTGAGGAGGAGTCCGATCCTCCTCATCGCGCGTCCCCTGTGTGAGACATCGTCCTTCTCCTCATCGCTGAGCTGGGCCATGCTGCGTCCACCCCCGCCAACAAGGAAGATGGGGTCGTAGCCAAAGCCATGCAGGCCTGCAGGGGCGGTGGCGATCCGCCCTTCGACACTTTCCTGTATGATGTGGATCCTGCTGGGGGAGAGCATCAACACACAGGCTGAGACGAAGCGTGCGCTCCTGTCTTGGACGCCTTCCATCTCCTTCAGCAGCAGCGTGTACTGCTCCTGGCTTGTCAGCTTGCGCCCATCCTCGCAACCATAGCGGGCCGTGTGTATGCCAGGGCGTCCTGAGAGGGCGTCGACACAGAGTCCCGAATCATCCGCGAGGACTGGAGCCTTGACGAGCTCGTACAAGGCCCTGGCCTTCAAAAGTGCGTTGTCTATGAAGCTTTCCCCATCCTCGACAGGGTCGAAGTCCAGGCCTGCTTCCTTTGGCAGGCGGATGATGGTGCCTGGCAGCAGGCGCTCCATCTCCGCTTTCTTATGACTGTTCGACGATGCGAACCAGATTGTCTTTCCCATGTAGTTGAGTATAGCCAAAAGGGAAGGGGTGGTCAGCACGGCCTTCGCCGGTGGCGCTTGATGAAGGAGGTGGCACACTTGGCGAAGTCCTCCGCGTTGCTGAGGATGGCGGGGTGTCCTCCCTGTGGGAACATATGGATTGTCACATCGTCCATCAAAGCTTCCAGCTCCCTGTAGCTTGCCTACATGTCAGGGCGGCACATGCTGTCTTCCTTCGATCCTGTGAGGAGGACAGGGCAGTGCAGGTCCTGCAGAGGGGCCACGAAGAGGTCCATCCCGCTTTCCGCACATTCGCACAGGGCCTTGGTGTCCATCTCAAGGATGTCCTGCCAATCACTGCCAAGACACCACTCGTAGAAGCCCCTTGCCGCCTCATCAGCCATGGCTGCCTGCCTCTCTGCCAACAGGCCTGGGACAAAGCCATCGTGCAGGCGGAGCCCATCAAAGGAATCTGCTACGACCGCGCTGATCCTCCCTGGCATCAGGAGGGCGGCGTTCAAGGCCACCCAGGCCCCTCCGCTTGTACCAATGAGTGCGACATCGTCGAGTCCAAGATGTCCGACCAGGGATGCGACCTGGCGTGCCTCGTAAATCCACAGGTCGGCAGGGAAGTCCTCCAGCCTGTCGGAGTGACCGTGGCCCAGGAAGTCGATGAGGAGGCAGCGGAAGTGTTCCTGGTATAGTGGCATCAGGAATGAGAACATCTTCGAGGATGCGGTGTTTCCATGGCAGAAGATGACGGCCTGACCGCTTCCCAGATCTTCGTAGTGGATCTTCTTTCCTTCATAGGCGGATACAGGCATGGTCCCTCCTTCCTACATCCTAGGCCAGGTCCTGCCTGTTGCCAACTGTGAGGTCATTGGCCACAGCAGGCCTGTATGGCCTTCCTGGCCTGGTTGACGCCACGTGAGACAGTCGTTGGTGAGCAATGGGTGAGCTGGGCCATCTGGCGTACGGAGAAGCTCCGTCGGAGGCCATTGAGCTCATCGCATTTCGCCTTGAGCCGCTTCAGTGATACCTCCTGGAGGAAGCAGAGCTCTTCCTTCTTCCCGCTTTCGACTTCCCTCTCGAGGGAATTCGCGATGGCGGTGTAACGCACCCAGTGCCTGTTCCTGATGCGGTTGATTTCGTTTTCCCTGTCGATCAAGGCCTGCCTTGCCTCATGGCAGCAGCTGTCGAAGGCTGCCATGAGGGCAGGATCCACATCAAGGAGCAAGGCCATGTTCTCAACGGTGACAGGGTCGAGCCCTCCGCTGTCAGACATCAGCAGGAAGAGGAAGTCCCTCCTGTTCCTGAAGTCTGATAGGTAGCCATGCAGGGCCTTCAGCCTCTTGTCGGAGTAGGGGCAATGTCCTGATGGCTCATGATGTACGATCACCTGGAAATAGGTGTGGACCGCTTCAGGACTTGGATTTGTTGCCACAGCTCCTGCAAGTGCTTCAGCTTCAGCTTGTGAGCGCAACCAGGCATCCATGCCGGCCCTTGTCGGGCATCCGCACTCCAGCCCTTTGGACCCATCGCCTTCCTTCCTTGCTGTCCCTGGCCCGTAGACCAGTTCGCGTTCAAAGGGGTGGTCGTCGAAGCGTGACACGGTGTAGGCGGGATCCTGACAGTGGACCTCTTCGAAAGAGAGGAGGGATTCGATCCGCATGTAACCATCCTCATAGGCCTTGTGCCTCCGCCTGTCTCGGTCAAGGCTTATCATCCTGAAGCGGACGACTCCCGCCAGGTAGTCCACATAGTTCGTGCAGCGTGTGATCCTGTAGGAGAAGATGATCTTGTCTATGAAGGGGTGCAGGCGTATGAAGACCTGGCCTGCCGTGTCCTCATCAGCCAGGAAGAGTTCTGTCGGGATCCTGTACAGGAGTTCCTCCGTGCGTTTCCTGATGTATCTGTACTCCGCCATGTAGTCCTCACCAAGTGCCTTGAGTGAGAACATGAAGGTGAAACGCTGCCTGAGGTCATTGACCTCTGTCTTGTTGAGCAGTTCCTTCCGTTGCATGATCCGTTCCTCCTTTCGCAATGGAAAAGGGGAATGCAATAAAGATGCCAAGCCCTTGAAGGACCTGGCATCCTGTCATGTCGGAAAGAATTGCTTCTCACCCTCCAGCCTTGTCCACAAGTTGTCCAATGCCTTCGATGACAAGGGCCTTGACGTCATCCAGGCTGCCATCGACCTGGGCTCCAGCGGCATAGCGGTGGCCACCTCCCCCCAGGGTGGCGGCGTAGGCACCGATATCGATGCCGCTTCCATTCTTGCTCCTCAGCCCACACTCGACGAAGCCCTCACGCTCCTTCAGGAAGACGACCACCTTGACGCCTGCCACCTGCAGCAGCTGGGCGTAGATGTCGTCGGCGGGCTTGCCATCGACCACTTCCGCCTTCCCCTGCCAGGTCATGAGGATGCGGCCTTCCTTGTAAGACTCCACCCTGTCGATGAATGAGGCGACAGCCTTGAAGTAGGCGAGGGGCCTGCCATCATGCATCTCATCGAAGACGTCATAGGGGGAGATCCCTTGGCCGACTATGGCGGCGATGCGGCGGAGTGTCTCCTCTCCATTGCGCTCATTGATGAAATGGAAGAAGCCGGTATCCGTGGCGAAGCCCCGGTAGACGTGGTCTGCGAAGTCCCTGTCCAAGGGCAGTCCAAGGGCCTCACGCAGCACATCGATGATCATTGTCGTCGAAACCGAGGCCGGGACGATATATGTGAGTCCAGGGTCCGTGAAGGGGACTCCTGCGCTGTGATGGTCGAGGACGATCGTCTCATGGCCGAGCAGGGGCCTTATGCATTCCCCTGGCCTGTCAGGTGTCGAGCAGTCGACAACTATGACCAGGGGGTTCTTCTCCAGGACCCCGGCAGGGCAGTTCTTCTTGAAGAGGGGTTCGAGCGCCTTGACCTCGTTCCTGGCGAAGGGACCGTCATTCAAGAGCGTGACCTTCTTGCCAAGCCTGGTGAGGATGTTGGCCGTGGCCAGCTGGGAGTGTATGCAGTCCCCATCGGGGTTGGAATGGCCTATTACGACGACATCCCCGGCCGCCTTGATGGCGTCGAGGATGCCGCTTGGGATTCCTGGATAAAGCTCACTTGCCATAACCAAGCTTCTCTGTACGTCTCTCAATCAGTGGCTTGCCTGTACCTTTCACGCAGTCATCTGTGATCGTGACGCTCTTGATGTCGCTGTCGGATGGGACATCGTAGCTGACGCCAAGCATCAGGTTCTCGACAATTGAACGTATGCCACGGGCCCCTGTGTTCTGGTCGATCGCCTGCTGCGCGATCGCATCAATCGCCTCATCTGTGAACTTCAGTTCGACACCGTCGAGCGACATGCTGACGATGTACTGCTTCAGGATCGAGTTCTTAGGCTCTGTGATGATCCTTTTCAGATCCTCCTTCGTCAGGTTGTTGAGGCTGACGTGGATGGGGAGGCGTCCGATGAACTCAGGAATCAGGCCGAACTTGACCAGGTCGTCTGGATGGAGTTCCTGGAAGAGCTCCTCGAAGCTCTTGTCCTCGAAAGAGCGCACATCAGCACCAAAGCCCATGGCCTGGTTGCTTACCCGCTTCTCGATGATCTTGTCCAGACCCACGAAGGCACCACCGCAGATGAAGAGTATGTTGCGGGTGTCGATCTTCAACATCTCCTGGTTGGGATGCTTGCGTCCTCCCTGGGGAGGGACTGAGGCGACAGTGCCCTCGATGATCTTCAGCAGGGCCTGCTGGACACCTTCACCTGAGACATCACGTGTGATTGATACGTTCTCACCCTTCTTGGAGATCTTGTCGATCTCATCGATGAAGATGATGCCTCGTTCAGCCTTGGCGATGTCGTCATCTGCCGCTTGTATCAGCTTGAGGAGGATGTTCTCGAC
Organism: uncultured Spirochaetales bacterium; assembly: GCA_944392695.1. Taxonomy (GTDB): domain Bacteria; phylum Spirochaetota; class Spirochaetia; order Sphaerochaetales; family Sphaerochaetaceae; genus Bullifex. The sequence goes on from CALXXN010000004.1 coordinate 79,985, forward strand.
ATCCTCACCGACATAACCCGCCTCTGTCAGCGTCGTCGCATCCGCGATGGCGAAGGGGACGTTCAGCTTCTTGGCGAGTGTGCGTGCAAGCAAGGTCTTGCCGGTTCCTGTCGGTCCGATCAGGAGGACGTTTGACTTGTCGATCTCGATATCAGCTTCGGCGATCTTGTCAGCGTACTTGACCCTCTTGTAGTGGTTGTATACGGCGACGGAGAGCACCTTCTTCGCCGTCTCCTGACCTACGACATACTCATCAAGGTATTCCTTGATCTCACGCGGGGTAGGGATTTCTCCGATGTCATCGGCCGCTTCGGATGAGCTGGCACTGGCCGTGCTCTTGAGGATCTCCTGGCAGGTCTTGACGCATTCGCTGCAGATGGAGACATTGCCAGGACCGTGGATCAGGCGCTCGACCTGGCTGGCGTCGCGTCCGCAGAATGAACAGGTGCGGTAGTTCCTTGCCATCACTTCTTCCTCATGATGCGGTCGACGAGGCCGAAGGCGACAGCTTCCTCGGCATCCATGTAGTGGTCGCGCTCAATCAGTGCGGCGACTTCCTCTGTGCTGCGTGAGCAGTGCTGGGCAAGCAGGCCTGTGGTCAGGTCCTTGATCCTCTGCAGCTCCCTGCTGGAGACCAGGATGTCGCTTGCCTGGCCCTCGGCGCCACCTGAGGGCTGGTGGATCATCACCCTGGCATGTGGGAGGATGGAACGTTTGCCTTCGCTTCCCGCTGCGAGGATGATGGCGGCCATGGAGCAGGCCTGGCCCATGCAAATCGTGGCGACAGGGCAGCTGATGTACTGCATCGTGTCGTAAATCGCCAGACCTGCCGTCACGGATCCGCCTGGCGAGTTGATGTAAAGGCTGATGTCCTTGCGTGGGTTCTCGCTCTCAAGGAAGACGAGCTGGGCGACCAGGAGGTCGGCCATGTCATCACGGATCTCCCCATCGAGGAAGACAATCCTGTCCTTGAGCAGGCGGGAGAAGATGTCATATGACCTCTCTCCCGCTCCTGACTGTTCCACGACATAGGGCACCAATGTGTTGAGTCTTATGTCAGAAGACACTCTTGTGCTCACTCCTTGTCAGAGCCATCGGCAGCTTCAGCTGCTTCCTCCCCGGTCGCGCCGTCAAGCTTGGACATCTTGTCGTAGTAAGCCTCTGTGTAGGCCTCCATGCCCAGCTTGCTGCCAGTGGCCTTGAATGTGTTGTTGTCGAGGATGTAGCGGGGGACCTTCGAGAATTCGAGCTGGTCCTTGACGAGCTCCTCGACACGCTTCTTCGTATCCTCGTCCATCTGGTCGTTGACCTGCTTCTCAAGCTCTGCCTTCAGCTCGTCCTCCGGGACGGTGATGACACCGCTCTTCTGGATGGCCTCAAGGATGACCTGCTGCTCGATATTGGCCTTCGCCCTGTCCTGGACCATGGCCATGATGTACTGGGCCATCGGATCTCCGTTCTTGATCAGGCGGTCGATCTCGTCAGCACTCCGTCCGACCTGGCGGAGGTAGTCGCGTGTCTCGTTCTCGACTGCGAAGCGGACGAGTGAGGCAGGCAGCTCGTACTTTGACGTCTTGCGGATCTGGTTGTAGGCCATCATGAAGGCTTCGTTGTCCCTCATGTCCTTCATCTGCTTCTCAAGGTCTTCCCTGATATGCTTCTTCAGGTCATCGACGGTCTTGTACTCTTCCTTGATGTCCTGGGCGAACTCGTCATCGACCTCTGGAAGCACGCGCTCCTTCAATGCTGTGAGCTTGACGTGGATCTTGACAGTGCGGCCACGGAGGGCGTCATTGGTCTCGTCATCACCATAGGTCTTCTCGACATCCTTCTCCTGGCCTGCTTCCATGCCGACAACCTCGTCGTCGATCTTGTAGTAGTTGTAAGAGGAGCCGAGGGTGAAGGTGAAGTCCTCCCTCTTGGTGTCTTCAACGACCTTGCCGTCATCCCCGACCTCTGCGAAGTCAAGGGTGGCGATGTCACCAAGGGCGGCGGCGCCCTCCTTTGTCATGACGGTTGAGTTCTGCTCCCTCAGCTTTTCAATCTCAGCATCGACATCGGCATCGCTGACAGCTGCGTCGAGGACCTCGAATTCCATTCCCGTGACGGGGCCGAGCTCGACAGAGGGGAAGACATCATAAACAACTGTGAACTCGATGTCCTTGCCATGCTCGAATTTCAGCTCATCCTCGTTCTGCAGTACAGGTGTTGAGAAGCTCAGGGGCTGCTTGTCCTTGTCAAGTCCTTCAATGGTCTCACCAACGGTCTTCTCCATCACATCGTAGGAGACCTCGCTGAGTATAGCCTCGCCCAGCTGGCGCTCAACGACAGGGAGTGGGGCCTTGCCCTTGCGGAAGCCCTTGAGTGTGAGCTCCTTCGCATACTTGGCGAGCCTGGCAGCGTACTCTGCCTGGACGACATCAGCCTTGACCGTCATGGTCAGTGCCATCTGGGATCCTTCCCTAGCTTCAAGTTTGAAGTCTGCCATAATATTCCATCCTATAAGTATTCTTTCTGTTGGGACAGCTTATTGAATATAACAGATCAGCGCCCCTTTGTCACGAGGTCGCCTTCAGCCTTGACAAGAGCCACCAGCCTGTCCAGCCCGGCCTCATCGAGGGCAGGGTTCAGCAGTGTCGCCTTGAGCATGACACGTCCATCCATGACAGTCTGTCCAAGCACCGTCCCCTTGGCCAGCAGGCGGCGCCTGACAGCCTTGTTGACCTCGTCTCCCGCCTTGAGCGCGAAGACGACCGAACTCAGCGTGGGCTTCACCGGGCAGATGAAGGAGTCGTCAGCGGAGAGCACGGCATAGAGGTGTCCTGCGTTGCTGATTACATGGTCGATGATCCTGGCATAGCCATCACGTCCCCGGGTCAGGAATGACAAGAGGACCTTTATGGCATCCGCCCTGCGGGTCGTCTGCATGCTCTTGCCTACGAGGTTGACGTAGCCGTCCTCCTCATCCTCCTCCCTGTTCAGGTAGTCGGCATGGAGTTCGAAGCACCCGAGCAAGGAGGCGTCCTTGACAAGTATCGCAGAGCAGCTGATTGGCAGCAGGAACATCTTGTGGAAGTCGACTGTGATCGAGTCTGCAAGCGAGAGGTCTCCGATCCTGTCTCGGTAGGCCCTGCTCATGATGGCTCCAGAGCCATAGGCCGCATCCGCGTGGAGGTGGCAGCCGTATTCATCGGCAAGGTCCCTCAAGGCTGCGATGTCATCGACAGAGCCGAAGTCCGTCGTGCCGACCGTCGCGACAATGCAGAAGGGCAGGAGTCCTGCCTGCCTGTCGGCTTCCAGCTGCTGGCGGGCACGGCCGATGTCGATCCTTGCCTGGCTGTCGACGGGCAGCTTCACGACCGCATCATAGCCAAGGCCGAGCATGTGGCAGCTCTTCTCCATTGAGAAGTGCGAGATCTCCGATGTGTATAAGCGGAGGCGCTTGTAACAGCCAGGATTCCCTTTCTTCTTGACATCCCAGCCCAGCTTCCTCATGCACCAGGCATCACGGGCTGCGACTATGGCTGAGAGGTTTGACTGGCTGCCACCTGAGGTGAAGACACCATCAGCCTTGGCCGGATCATAGCCGAAGAGCTCAAGGAGCTTCCTCACCACTATGAGTTCGACCTCTGTCGCGGCAGGCGACTGGTCCCAGCTGTCCATGGAGTTGTTGTAAGTGCTGATGATCAGCTCAGCGGCCAGGGACTCTGTGAGGGCAGGTGAGTGCAGGTGTGGCATGTAGGAGGTCGACCAGGTGCGCAGCATGTGCGGCAGGACTTCCTTTGAGATGAGTGAGAGGGCCTGGTCGTAACCAAGGCCCTCATCGGGGAGCACATTGATGCCCGACATCTCCTCCCGGAGGGCGACAGGGTCGATGCCTGAGAAGGCCGATTCATCGCTGTAGGATGCCATCACGGCGCGCCAGGCGGCAGAGAGCTCCCTCTCCGCCCTTTCCCTGCTTTCCTTGCTGGCTGTGAGTACAGTTGTCTCAGCGTGCTCCACCATCGACCTCCTTGACGACGGATTTGAAGATGGAGAGCATCGTGTCGATTTCCTCCCTTGTCACATTGAGCGCGCACAGGCAGCGCATGACAGAGCCATCACGTCCTCCCTTCTCCATGATCAGGTGACGTTCGAAGCAGAGGTGCTGGACAGTGGCGGCGATCTTCCCACTGGGCATCGGATGGCCCATGATGTCGACAGGGCCAGCGGGGTCGATGAACTCGATGCCAAGCATCAGGCCACGTCCGCGGACATCGCCGATGATCGAGACCTCGTCCTTCAGTTTATCAAGCTCCGCCTTGAGGTAGGCTCCCTTCTCCTGGACATCCTTGAGGAAGCCGGGCTGGCTGACACGCTCAAGCACGATGGTGCCTGCCGCCATGGCGAGCTGGTTGCCACGGAAGGTGCCAGCATGGGCGCCTGCCTTCCACTTGTCGAGCTTCTCATCATAGATGACGATGGACAGGGGCTGGCTGCCACCAATGGCCTTGCTGACCAGGATCACATCTGGTTCGATCCCCGCCTCTTCGAAGGCGAAGAGCTGGCCACTGCGGCCCATGCCGCACTGGATCTCATCACAGATGAGTGGGATGTCGAGTTCCTTCGTCACACGGCGTACCGCCTGGAGGAAGCTTGCTGGAGCTGGGACGACACCACCTTCACCCTGGATGGGCTCGATGATGACAGCCGCAGGTCTTGTCACACCACTTTCAGGATCCTTGAGCATGCGCTCGAAGTAAGCGGCAGCGGCCTTGGCCCCGGCTTCTCCACCAAGTCCGAAGGGGCAGCGGTATGAGTAGGGATAGGGCATGAACTGGACCCCGGGCATCAGGTTTGCCACAGGGGTCTTGGCTCCCAGGTTGCCGGTGAGTGCCATCGCCCCATGGCCCATGCCATGGTAGCCGCCGGAGAAGGCGATCACGCTGCCACGTCCAGTGGCTGTCTTGCAGAGCTTGATTGCCGCATCAGTGGCATCAGTGCCGGAGGGAGAGCAGAACTGGATCCTCATGTGGCTTCCCATTCCGAAGGGCAGGTGTGAGAGCACGCTCTGTGTGAAGCGGTCCTTGACAGGGGTCGTCAGGTCAAGCGTGTGGAGCGGGGCTCCGCTGCTGATGAGCTCGATCATCGCCTTGTTCACTTCCGGGTCGTTGTGCCCGAGGGCCAATGTGCCGGCACCACAGAGGAAGTCAAGATACCTTCCACCTTCGACATCCTCGACCCAGCTCCCCTGGGCCTTCGCAAGGGCAAGTGGGAACTTGCGTGGATAGCTGCGGGCAGAAGACTCGAAGTCGTTCTGACGATCGATGAAGTACTGGTTTGTCAAATGCTTTCCTTCCATCTCTCTTTGTTTCCTTACATATGATGACAACATGTCAGCTCCGGGGTCCTCCAGCATGGAACCGCCGACGGCGGGAGCCATGCCCGGCTCCTGAGCGGCCCTATATTAACAGTGATTGGCAAGCAATGCCATAGAAAAGCCATTATTTCCTTGTTTTTGTGCATCTTCTTGCCTTGAATGGAGATCTCCTGCGCCATTCTGTCATTTCCCATTGCTGTGTCAAAAATGGTCTTGATGGATAGGGCGGTCATCCTGTATTAGTTAGCCAACGCTAACTCACTGGATGGCCAGACACTCCTTCATCTCAGACCATCGCATGCCATCCAGGGGTGGGCGGGAAACGAGGATAGGAGGTTGGCAATGACACCCGAACGCCTGGTCGTGACACATGCGGCGCCGACACTCGCAGGAGTGAAATGCGCCTCGCTGATCTGCCTGAAGGGCATCGCATTCTCCCTGGACGAAGTCAAGTCGCGTCTCAGGCTGAAGGGTGTCGGCTTCCGCTCCTACAAGACTGCCACAGGCTGCCCACTGCTCCTGGCTTACAGGCCATGGCCTCTCAAGACGGCCTTGGAGGAAGAGGTCGCACGGACTCATCTTGAGCCTCTAGGCTACAAGGTGGACGACCTCTCCCAATGCCTGGACCGGTTGGGTTCGAGACTTCTTGACGGGCCTTCCTTCCCACATGAGGTCGGTTTCTTCCTTGGCTATCCATGCAAGGACGTCGCCGCGTTCATGGCAACGGGAGGGCAGGGCTTTGTCGAGAGCGGCATGTGGAAGATTTACCATGATGTGGATGAGGGCAGGGCCTTGTGCCAGTCGTACAGGGAGTGCACGAAGCGCTACCTCGACGCCCTCTCGCTTGGATGCGCCCTGGAGGAGCTTTGCCAGAGCGCCTGACACGGAGGAGACATGAAGAAGGTCGCATTGGTCTTCATCTCATTGACAGGCAACACAGAGGCCATGGCTGACGTGCTTGCCGCTGCACTCAAGGACAAGGTCGACTTGGATGTATATGACATCCAGGCCACGCCTTTCACCGACCCCTCATCCTATGATGGACTCGTCTTCGGCTGCCCAGCCATGGGGGATGAAGTCCTGGAGGAGGATTCTTTCGAGCCGATGTTCAGCTCAATCGAGACTTCCCTCGCCGGCAAGGATGTCGCGCTTTTCGGCTCCTATGGCTGGGGTGATGGACAGTGGATGAGGGATTGGCAGGACAGGGTCGAGGCCGCAGGTGGCAGGCTTGTCGCTGATCCTGTCATCGCACAGGGCGCTCCTGATGACGATGCCACAGCCCAGCTCGAGGCCCTTGCCACTGCCGTCGCCTCCTGATGACAGAGACCTCTTTTTTTGAAGACCGGGCCGCCCATCCTTCTGCCCGGTCTTCCTTCTTTTGTCTTTTCCTACTATATTTCCCTTGCCGCCCGGATGGCGGAATTGGTAGACGCAAGGGACTTAAAATCCCTCAGACGTGAGTCTATACGGGTTCGAAACCCGTTCCGGGCATAGTTTGGGGTTTTCGACTCTTCCTGGATTGGAGATTCTCCCTGTTTGCAACCCAAAGCTGCAACCGGATGCTTTGTAAGCCTCCTTGGTGAAGGCAGCTACGGTTTGTGAAGTTTCCTCCCTATTGGAACCTGGATTGGAAAGCTTGATAGCCGCCAGTCCAGCCAGCAAATCAAATCCTCAACCCGCGGCCTATGACCCAACCTATGACGATGTGCCGTCAATACTACAGCAGCATGCGAGAGGCCAGCGAGAAGACGGGCATATCGTGTCAGAGTTGGATATGCTCCTCGGACAAGGCCGCCTGTTCATTTCGATGATGCATTCTGACCGGAGGATGATGACTGATATCAGCCCCAGTTGTATACAGGCAGGGATTCCGTCTCCTTGAGGAAGAGGTCGCTGTTGTTCCTGAACTCGTACCCGGCTTGCATGTTGATGAAGAAGTCCGGGCTTGTGCTGAAGTACCTGGCCAGCCGCCAGCATGTGTCATTGCCCAGGTTGTTACGACTCGCAAGGAACTTGCCAATGGCCGCAGGGCTTATCCCAAGGTCGTTTGCAAGCTTGTACTTCGTGAGGCCGAGTGGCTCCATCCACTCCTCCTTGATGTAGTCTGCGAACGAGCCAAGTTCGATCTTGTAGGTATCATTCATGTCTTGTTCCTCATCGGCGTAACATTCAGAGTATTAAACCTGTGGTTGTCCAATGTGAATCCTTTGCTTGTCCTTTTCATTCTTTGTCTTGTATCTTGTCTCTTGCCACGTGTTTTCATTGCTGTACGTGGTAGGGCACAGAACTGGTAAGGACGTTTGAATCCCATCGGTCGTAAGACTAGGCGGATCCGGCACCAATCCTGCCTATGCCCAACATCAAATACCTGGAGGGGTGATGCACATCGTCGTCCTTGATGCCCAGGCCCTGGCGCCTGGCGACCTCACTTTTGATTCCTTCTCGACCTTTGGACAGCTTGATGTCTACCAGGAGAGCCGCCCTGATGAGGTGCTCAGCCGCTGTGCTGACGCCGATGTGGTCATCACGAACAAGGTCCCCTTCAACAGGGCCCGGATCGAAGCCCTGCCAAGGCTCAAGTACATTGGAGTCAGCGCGACAGGGCATGACATCATAGACAAGGAGGCGGCAGCCGCCCATGGCGTCGCTGTCACGAACGTGCCTTCCTACAGTACTGATGCGGTCGCCCAGCATGTCTTCGCCTTCATACTCTCCCTTGCCAATTCTGTGGACCTCCATGACAGGAGCGTCAAGGAAGGACGTTGGGAGGAATCCACCTGCTTCTGTTACTGGGAGCGTCCTTTGTTCGAGCTCAAAGGACGGACTCTTGGCATCGTTGGGCTGGGCTCGATTGGCCGCCGTGTCGCCCAGATTGCCACGGCCTTCGGCATGGAGGTGATATATACATCTCCTCATTCAAGGCTTGATGGCAGGGAGCCTGTCAGCCTAGACAGACTGATGGAAGCGTCTGATATCATCACGCTGCATTGCCCCCTGACCTCTGACACAAGGGCGATGATCAGCCGCGATACGCTTTCGCTTGTCAAGAGTGGCGCCATCCTGGTCAACGCATCCCGCGGTCCGCTTGTCGATGAGGATGCCGTGATAGAGGCCTTGGACAGCGGCCGTCTCGCCTGGTACTGTGCGGACGTCCTGTCATCAGAGCCTCCACGCGGCAACAAGCTCTCAAAGCACCCACGCACCTTGATCACCCCTCATATCGCATGGGCGCCGATAGAGACGCGCCGCCGCTTGATGGGCATCCTGGCCTCCAACCTTGAAAGCTATATCCAAGGGGGGATGCAGAACCGTATAGTGTGAGGTATAAGTCTTTGTCAAGCAATGAATAGTAAAAATGATGAAAAATTCTTCAGATTCTTGTTGACAAAAGGAAGGCTTTCTGCAATATTAACCAACGTTGATTGCGTAGGTTCCACACCGGACGCTTTCGCATGGTGGAAGTAGTTCAGTGGTAGAGCGCCAGATTGTGGATCTGGTTGTCGAGGGTTCGAATCCCTTCTTCCACCCGACCTAAGCGCTCGTAGCTCAACGGATAGAGCGTCGGACTTCGAATCCGCAGGTTGCAGGTTCGAGTCCTGCCGGGCGCAAAAACACGGGCCGCTAGCTCAGCTGGTAGAGCAGCAGACTCTTAATCTGCGGGTCAAAGGTTCGATCCCTTTGCGGCTCATGACCCATCGCGAGAGTGGTGGAATTGGCAGACACGCTAGATTTAGGTTCTAGTATCGTAGATGTGCGGGTTCAAGTCCCGCCTCTCGCAAATGCGGAATGTGAGTCTAACGACCATACGCCAAATGCGAAAGTAGCTCAGTGGTAGAGCTCCACCTTGCCAAGGTGGATGTCGCGGGTTCAAGTCCCGTCTTTCGCTTGATGATGACAGGGCATCTCAGGAGAGGTGCCCTGTTTCATTGTATCCCCTCTGGCGTCGAGCTTTCCTGGCTTGGCCCAATCTGCTAATATGTGACAAAGTCACTTGCCCATATGGGCTTGTGGTGACTATCTTCAGGACAGGAGGCATGAATGGCAAATTTCCTCTATGGGCTCTTGGCAGGGCTTGCTGTGGCGCTGGTCATCTTCATCGTCATGGCTGTCCGTTCCTCAAAAGAAAGGAAGGCCGTCAAGGAGAAGGAGGACCGCCTCCGTCAGATGTTGACTGACCGCATGGAGCTTGAGAGCGATGGGCTCACAAAACTCAAGAAGGAAGTTGAGGATCTGAAGAAGATGAACGAGAACCTCAGGATCAGTATGCAGACCTACGCCCAAAAGCCAGGACGTAAGGAGCTGCAGAGGCTTACGGTATATCAGACCGCAGTCGACCGCCTGATCATCAACAGCCCTGGCTTCGGTGCCGCCTGGCAGGCCGCGTTGAAGGAGAGCGAAGAGGAGTTCGAGAAGACCTATGTGGGTGTCCAGGCCTTCATCAGGAAGGTGATTCCAATGAAGACTGATGCCCAGGTTATAACAGAGATAGAGGAATCCAAGGATTCCCCGACAAGGAGCATGACATGAAATTCTACATCTGCAGGCATTGTGGCAACATCATCGGCAAGGTCAAGGACGCAGGAGTCCCAGTCGTCTGCTGTGGGCAGAAGATGGAGGAGCTGATTCCCGGTTCTGTTGATGCCGCTACTGAGAAGCACGTCCCCGTCGTCAATGTCGAGGGCAATATCGTGAACGTGAGGATTGGTTCAGTCGACCATCCGATGACTGAAGAGCATCTGATCGAGTGGGTCTACCTCGAGACTGCGGAAGGCGGTCAGAAGAAGGTCCTCAAGGCTGGAGACGCACCTGCACTCAGCTTCGCCCTCACCGAGGGTGACAAGGCCAAGGCCGTCTACGCCTACTGCAACCTCCACGGACTGTGGAAGACAGAGCTCTAAGCCTAGGTCGTGATTGATGAGAGGCCTCCTGCCATGTGGTGGGAGGCCTTTTCTGTGTCACAGGATTCTTCTGTCATAATGCAGGAAGCAATGCCTATAAGAATGCCGCCATGAAGAGGGGTAGTGTTGTGATTTTATCTGCTTTCCCGCAAGATGACTCCGTCATTTTCAGTCCTCTGGGAATATCTGACATTGTTAGAAGTTTTGATAATGACGTAGCCCTGTTGTTTCCGCTTTTCACTTCTATTGGTAATAATGCTTCATCTGTTTCGATTATGAAATCGATTTCCATCTTTTGTGGGATGTCGTAATAATAGAGCTCATGTCCTGCCTTATGTAATAAGTCTGCAGCTAAAGCCTCATAAAACGTTCCTTTTGCGGCTCCTTTCCGGTTATCTGCAAGTATTGTATTGCGCAACAAAGTGCTGTTATTTGAGACCATGCTGAAGAACATTCCAATGTCATAAAGATAGAACCTGGAAGTGCCTTCTTCCATATACATGGAAAGCGGAATATCGACTCGTGTCAGCGAGGAAGAAGGGTATATGATCTGAGCTTTCACCAACCATTCAACTGCAGGCATATAGTCTCTTGCCCGTGAACGTCCTCTTTCGATTTTCGCATAGCTGAATGCTTTCTTACCATCGCCTGCCTGCCCGACAACACTATACAATGCAAGGCGGATTCTTTCCCTGTCCGAGCCCTTGCTATACTTTTCTATATCTTGCAAATTGAGTCTGAGTATGTTCTCCTGTTCTGCTCTCACGTCTTCCCAAGAGCTGCTTTCAAGCGATGTCTTAACTACTCCAGGCATTCCCCCTACCATCATGTAGTCAAGCAATAATGAGTTGTATTGCGAAATCAGACCTTTATCCAGCATTGATGGATCTGTCAGTGCTTCTGACATGATACTTGCAACATTTTCGTCATATCCCCTTGCCCATAGGTACTCTTCAAAAGAAAGAGGATACATCATTATTTCTTTCTCGTAACCAACAGGCAGTGATGGTACATCCTGTGACATCAATGTAATCAATGAGCCTGATGCTATAACATCGAAGCGATGGTCAGTTGCAAGGAATTTCAGTGCTGTTCTTGCATTTGGACACTGTTGGATTTCATCAAGGAAAATCAGAGTGTTTCCGTCAATTATCTTAAATCCTGGAATCCTCAACCCAAGCAATTTTATGACGGTTTCACTGTCTAGTGCTTTGTCGAATGCCGTGGCCATCATTGGAGATTCAATGAAGTTAATTTCATAAAAAGCTTTGTAATGCTTTTTCCCAAATTGTCGGATTGAGAACGTTTTCCCAATCTGCCTTGCTCCATTCACAAGCAGGCATTCATCTCCATGTTCTTTTTTCCAATTCATGAGAACGGAATCGATTTTTCGCTTCAGCATACCTTGATATTAATATGAGAATTTCGTATTTTCAACCAAGATTGCTGTAATTGGGTTGTAAATAGAGCCAGAAAACACCTGAAGTTGGTCGTAAATAGAACCAAAATCCAGTGGTTTCTGGTTGTAAATACGACCAAGTATCTCACATGCGCTCTGCCAGGGAGAAGTAGCGTCCGCTTTTTTCATCAATGAGCCTGCTCACTTCATCATAACGTCTTGTACGCTCAGGAAGGGTGGCGAGTGAGGATGGGGAGCTGTCGCTGAATGAGGCTTCGAGCTGGGCTTTCTCGTCTTCGAGTTCCTCTATCTCGGTTTCTAGTGACTCGAGTTCCCTCTGCTCCTTCCAGCTGAGTCCCTTCTTCGCCTCCCTCTGCCTGGTGTCCTGTCTAGGCTTCTGGCTTGGTGCCTGTTCTTTCGTGGCTGCGGCTTCTTCCTTCTTCCAAGAGCTGTAGGTTGTCGGCAGGTTGTGGACAGCCCCGTCCTTGATCAGGAAGAGCGAGGTGCAGGTCACATCTAGGAAGGCCCTGTCGTGTGAGACCGTCAGCACACAACCAGGGAAAGAGGCAAGGTAGTCCTCCAGGTTCTCCATCGTCGCTATGTCGAGATCGTTCGTCGGCTCATCGAGGACCAGGAAGTTTGGATTCGTCACAAGTACTGATACCAGTTGCAAGCGCCGTTTCTCCCCGCCGGAGAGCACGCTTATAGGCAGCCTCTGGCGTGGACGGGCGAAGCCGAAGAGCTCAAGCAGGCGCTCTGGGGAGACCTCGTTTCCGGCGAAGAGTATGCGGGTGCCTATGTCACTGATGAAGTCCAGCGCGCTCTTTGAGGGAGGCAGGGTGCGGCTGAGCTGGTCATGGTAGCCGATGAAGGTGTTCACGCCACGTTCTATCGAGCCTGCATCTGGCTCCCTTGAACCAGCCACCAGGTCGAGCAGGGTGGACTTGCCGGACCCATTGTCTCCGATGACACCAATTCTGTCTCCTTTCTTGAACTCATAGTTGAAGCCCTTGAAGAGCCAGCGTCCATCGTAGGCTGCGCCCACATCGTTGATTTCAAGTATGCTTTTGCCGAGGCGGCGTTCAAGCGAGCTGAAGGCGGTCTGTGGCTTCTCTGACACATCACGGACCTGTCCCAGCATGGATTCAATGCGCTCCTTCCTGTTCTTGTCCTTGCCCGTCCTGGCCTTGGGTGCGCGCGATAGCCATACGAGTTCACGGCGTAGGATCGAAGCCATCCTGTCCTGTTCCTTCTGCAGCATGGCATGACGTTCAGCGCGGCGGCTGAGATAGACATCGAAGGAACCCGGATGGCGGTAGATCCTTCCATCCTCGACCTCCCAGATCGTGTCACATACTTCCTCTAATATATAGCGGTCATGTGTGACCATGATCACAGAGGCGCTGGTGGAGCCGATTTCATCCTCAAGCGCCTCGACGGTCCTGATGTCCAGGTGGTTGGTCGGCTCGTCAAGCAGCATTATGTCTGGCTTGAGGGCGAAGAGCCTGGCGATCGCGGCCTTGCGCTGCTCACCCCCGGAGAGGCTTGCCATGGAACGGGTGAGTATGGAAGATGGCAGTCCCAGCCTGTCGAGCCAGGCTGCGTAGGAGGTCCTCACTGACCATGAATCCTCTTTCTCTATTATCGCAAGAAGGCGTTCATAGTCCTTGTCGTCCCCCCTCGCGATCGCCTGGTTGTAGGCGTGGAGGACCTGTGTGGCACGACAAGGCGCCTGATAGAGGAAGTCTTCGACACTGGAGCCTTCTTCATAACTGATCCTCTGGGAGAGATAGCCGACCTCGAGCCCTGACTTGATGCTCACATGGCCATTGTCAGGTACGCGCCTGCCTGCGATCACATCCAGCAGGCTGGTCTTTCCAGAGCCATTGCGGCCAACGACACCGACATGTCCACCCTCGTCGAGTCCGAGGGATACATCAGAAAACAGGACCCTGTCATCGACGCTCAGCGCCAGGTCAGTCAGTGAGAGCACATTCATGGGCGGCATCATAGCACCTTCACGAGCCTCTTGTAATCCTGTAACCTCTTTGCCATGGCAAAGGACATCGAACTCAGCCTCTCTCCTGAAGAGGCCGCCCATCTGGAACAGGTCAAGGCAAAGGCTGCTAAAGCCCTGCGTGTCAGGCGTGATGAGGTCACAGGCCTGCGTTTCATCCGACGCTCGATCGACTCGAGGCGTTCGGAGGTCAGGATCCGCTGTCTTGCAAGGGCCTACCTTGACGGGGAGGCCATGGAAGACCTTCCTGTGACAAGTTTCCAGATAGGTGATGAGTCCAAGCCTGTCATCATCGTCGGCGCAGGCCCTGCCGGACTCTTCGCAGCGCTCAAGTGTCTTGAGCTTGGCATGAAGCCCATCATCCTTGAACGCGGCAAGGACAGCCATGAACGCAAGAAGGACATAGCACGCCTGTACAGGGAAGGACTTGTCGATCCGGACTCGAACTATGCCTTCGGACTAGGAGGTGCGGGTGCCTTCTCCGATGGCAAGCTCTACACGCGTTCCGTGAAGCGTGGTGACGTGGGTCATGTGCTCTCCCTCCTTGTACAGCATGGAGCCTCATCTGACATCCTTGTCGATGCCCAGCCCCATATTGGGTCTGACAAGCTGCCCGCCATACTTGAGGCCATCACTGATACGATCCGCGCCCATGGTGGTGAGGTCCATTACTCCACCAAGGTCACAGGCCTGGTCAGGGAAGGGGAGTCTGTCATTGGTGCGGACAGCACAGGTGGCATCTTCATGGGCCCTGTCATCCTGGCCACAGGACATAGTGCCAAGGATGTCTACCACTTCCTTGATGATGAAGGCTTCGTCCTTGAAGCCAAGGACACAGCCATAGGGGTGCGCCTGGAACATCCCCAGGATCTGATCGACAGGATGCAGTACCACTCCTCGGCGGGCCGTGGCCCCTGGCTTCCCGCCGCATCCTACCGCTTCGTCACCCAGGTCGGAGGCCGCGGTGTCTATTCCTTCTGCATGTGCCCTGGTGGGATCATCGTCCCGACAGTGACGGAGGAGGGCTCCCTCAGCGTCAATGGCATGTCACCGTCCTCCCGTGCGCTCCCCCGTGCCAACAGTGGCATGGTCGTACAGCTACGCAAGGATGATGTGGATGGGGATGACGCCTTCGCCATGCTGCGTTACGTCGAAGCGGTCGAGAGGATGTGCCATGTGAGGGGCTTGGTTGCTCCTGCCCAGAGGATGACGGACTTCCTTTCCCATAAGCCTTCATCCAGCCTGCCACGCTCTTCTTACATCCCAGGTCTTGAGGCCCGGGAGATGGATGAGGTCCTGCCTGCCCTGGTCGCCTCTTCGCTCCGCGAGGGGCTTTCCGCCTTCGTTGATATGACACGTGGCCGTTTCCTCTGCCAGGACGCCCTCCTGATCGCTCCTGAGACCCGCACGAGCTCACCTGTCAAGGTGCCGCGCAACGATGAACTCTGGCAGTGTCCTGGGTTCTATCCCTGTGGAGAGGGGGCGGGGCATGCGGGTGGCATCGTCTCCGCGGCACTTGACGGCATCGCAACGGCACAATCTGTTTTTGTTGCGTACGCTTGCAACAAAAACTTGTAAATTTAAGTAAACATCAAGTTTTATTGTTGCATTTTTAGTGATTCCTAAATAGTGATGTCTCAGGATTGAGTGTTTTTGTCAACATTCCTTTTGACATAAATCCCAATCCGCCGTCATAATGTAGACACACACGTACCGGGCCCCTGGGGCCTTGGTGTGGTTTTCAAGGAGGAAGCAGGGGAGCAGTCCCAGTCACAGCTGTTTCTCCTGCAGAAAAAAAAACATGAAGAAAGCTCTCTCTATCGCAGCTCTCCTCGTCCTCTGCCTGGCCACTGTCTTTGCAAGTGGCAGCGCTGAGGAAGCGGCCACGGCAGCTTCTGACGAAGGTCAGTACAAGGTCGCCCTGATCATCGAGAACACCATTGACGACAGGGGCTGGTGCCAGGCCATGCATGAAGGCATCCTCGGTGCCATGGAGCAGCTGCCTGGGAAGATCCACTACGAGTACTCCGAAAGGATGACGACAGTCGACAGCGAGTCGATCGCCCGCCAGTACATCGCAGATGGCTTCGACCTGATCATCGCACATGGTTCCCAGTACAGGAACATGGTCAGTGACCTCTCCGCCGAGTTCCCAGATGTCTCCTTCGCCTTTGGTACGAGCTCTGACATCATCGGTGACAATGTCTTCACCTACATGCCGGAGAGTGAGGAGACCGGTTACCTCTCAGGCCTTCTCGCAGGCATGCTGACCAAGACAAACAACATCGGCCTTGTCGGCCCTGTCGACAGTGGTGACGCCGCCCGCTACAACAGGGGCTTCATCCTTGGTGTCGAGGCTGTCAATCCTGATGCCACGGTCAATGTCGCCTACACGGGTTCCTTCTCTGACTATGTCCGCTCTGGTGAGCTGGCCACGACCCAGATCCTGGCTGGTGCTGATGTCCTGACAGGTTCTTCACAGCAGGCAATCGGTGCCCTCCGCGCCTGTGCTGAGTACGAGGATGTCCTCTGGCTCGGTCAGGACCTCGCCCAGCTCGACACACCTGAGGGCCAGGCCAAGTGCGTCGCAGCCTCTGCCTACAATTACACGGCTGTCGTCGTCGGCCTGATCGAGAGTCTTGATGCAGGTGTCACTGGTGGTGTCTGCATCCCGATGAACTTCAACAACGATGGTTTCATCTTCGACTACAACTCCGCACTCGCGGATGTCGTGACAGATGAGATGCGCCAGACCGTCGATGAGGCGATTGCAAGCTTCCGTGCCTCAGCTGGAGTGCTTTCCAACTGGGCGGATGTCCAGATCTGATTCCACTAGATGCGTGGGGCGCGTTCTGCGCCCCCGCGTCGTATCCAGGGGGTACGATGTCAGAAAAGATCACATCCTTGAGGATGGAACACATAACAAAGCGCTTCCCAGGCGTCCTGGCAGGTGATGACATCTCACTTGAGGTCGGGGAGGGCGAGATCCTGGCCCTGGTGGGTGAGAACGGTGCCGGGAAGACGACGCTTATGAATATCCTGATGGGTATCTACCAGCCGGATGAGGGCAGGATATTCATAAACGGCAATGAAGTGCGCTTCCGCGGTCCGGAGGATGCCTTCAAGGTGGGCCTTGGCATGGTCCACCAGCAGTACATGCTGGTAGGGGACATGACTGTCACTGAGAACGTGGCCCTGGGTTACAAGCAGGCCTGGAAGCCGATGAAGCTGGACCTTGACGAGGTGAGGCGCCGGGTCGTGGAGGTCAGCGACCGCCATGGGCTCGCAGTCAACCCTGATGCTTATATCTGGCAGCTTTCGGTTGGTGAGCAGCAGCGTGTCGAATTGGTCAAGACGCTCTGCCTTGGAGCCCGCTTCCTGATCCTGGACGAGCCAACGAGCGCACTGACACCTCAGGAGACGGAGGAGCTTGTCGATCTGTTGAAGAAGATGAAGGAGGAGCTTTCAATCATCTTCATCTCCCACAAGCTCAACGAGGTCAAGGCCGTCTCTGACAAGATCGCCATCCTCCGTCATGGACGCATCGTCTTCACTGGTGATACTGCAGACCACTCATCCAGTTCGATCGCGGCACTGATGACAGGCCATGAGATCGAGCTTCCAGAAAACAAGGAAGCAGACATGCATGGTGGCTTGGCGCTCTCGATCAAGGACCTCTGCGTCCGCTCGGACCGTGGCAACCTCGCCCTCGACCACTTCAGCCTTGATATAAGGGAAGGGGAGGTCGTCGGACTCGCCGGTGTATCCGGCAATGGCCAGAGGGAGCTTGCCGAGGCGGTCAACGGACTGCGCGCCGTCGAGTCTGGATCGATCAGCTTCTTTGGTGAGGAATGCGCAGGACGGGGCGCCCACCAGATGATCGAGGCCGGCATGGGTTACATCCCGGAAGAGCGCAACATCGAAGGCATAGTCCCCGCTTTCTCAATCAAGGAGAACCTGATCTTGAAGGACAGCGAGAACCCTCGTTTCTCGAAACACCACCTCATGAAACGCAAGGCGGTCATGGAGAATGCCGAACGTCTGAGGAAGGACTTCGACATACGCTGCCCTGGCGTGGATACTGCGGCAGGCAGCCTTTCCGGTGGCAATATCCAGAAGGTCATCCTGGCACGGGAGCTGACCCGTTCCCCGCGCTTCCTTGTCGCTGTCTATCCGACACGTGGCCTCGACATGGGGGCGGTCGAATCAATCCACAAGGAGCTTCTTGCCAAGCGTAAGGAAGGCATAGGCATACTCCTGATCAGCGAGGAGCTTGATGAGATCATGAACCTTTCAGACAGGATCGCGGTCATCTACAAGGGACGTGTGCAATGTGTCATGAAACATGGTGAAGCTGACAAGAGGCGTCTGGGCATCCACATGGCCGGACTCGAGGAGGGCTCTGATGAATAGGAACTTCAAACTTGTCTACAAGAGCCTGGTCATATTGGCAGCCATCATCGTCACACTGGCCATCAGCTCCCTGATCCTGGTCGTCCTCGGTGCCGACATCCTGCGCACCTTCGAGACGATCATCATAACACCGCTCACAAGGGTTGGTCATATCACAGAGGTCTTCGTGCGTGCCGTGCCGCTGTGCATCATCGCTCTTGGTGTCGCAGTCGCCTACCGCTCGGGTATTGTCAACATCGGTGCGGAAGGCCAGATGGCCATGGGCGTCCTTGGCTTCACCGCCACCGCGCTGGCACTTCCCGACCTCCCAAAGCCCATCCTTCTTCCGATGGCCTTGATCGCAGGTGTGCTCTCTGGTGGCTTGTGGGGCTTCATCCCTGGCATCCTCAAGTCAAAACTCGAGGTCTCCGAGCTCCTGTCGACCGTCATGCTCAACTACATCGCTGCGCAGTTCTACTCCTTCTGCCTCCGTGTCCCGATGATGGACCCTGCTGAGGCGCTTTCTGGAGCAGGCACCCCGCAATCAGCCCGCCTGACGACGAACATCGAGATCGGACGTATCACCGGCCGCCTCCATTATGGGCTCTTCATCGCCTTGGCGCTGGCCGTGATTGTCTACCTCTTCCTGTGGAAGACGAGTTATGGCTACAAGATGCGTGCCAGTGGCTCGCAACCCAGGGCCGCCCGCTATGGAGGCATCGCGGTCTCCCGCTATGTCACCCTGGCCATGGTGATCAGTGGTGCCTTCGCAGGTCTTGCTGGTGGCATCGAGATCGCCGCCGTGCACAGGCGGGCGATCGAGGGTGTGACGAACAACTACGGCTTCTCCGCCGTCGTCGTAGCGCTCTTCGGCATGCTGCATCCCTTCGGCATCGTTCCAGCGAGCTTCTTCTTCGCACTCCTGATCTATGGATCGACCCTGACACCAAGGGCTGTTGGCGTTCCAGCCAACATCGTCGATGTCATGCAGGGCCTGATCATCATGACGATAGTCACAACCCAGATGATATTGCAGAACGACTACCTGATGGACCGTGTCTGGCACTGGTGGTGTTCGAAACGCAAGGCAAAGGAGGCTTGAGATGGACATCTTGATCAACATCCTATCGATGACAGTCCCCTTCTCGGTGGCCCTCCTCCTGGCGAGCCTCGGTGAGATGTTCAACCAGCGCAGTGGTGTCTTCAACCTCGGTTGCGAGGGCATCATGGCTGTGGGTGCCTTCATCGGCATGCTCGTGCCATTCTCCGTCGGACAGGGTGGGGCGGTTGCAGGGGGCTGGAACTGGCTTGGACTCCTCCTGGCCTGTGTGGCAGGCGCCCTGCTCGGACTTCTCTTCGGCCTGGTCGTCGTCACCTTCCGCGCCCCTCAGGGTATCGCAGGTATTGGCCTGCAGATGTTCGGCGTCGGTGTCGCTGGAACGCTCTTCCGCCACTTTGTAGGTGGCACCCAGTCGATTCCAGGCATGTCCACGACTCCAATCCCACTGCTGTCCAAGATTCCCGTGATCGGACGGATCTTCTTCTCCCATAGCATCATCGTCTACCTGGCCTTCCTTTTCGTACCGCTGGCCTGGTACATCCTATTCAAGACACCTTGGGGGCTCAGGGTGCGTGCGGTCGGCACACATCCCCGTGCCGCTGACAGCATGGGCATCAATGTCAACAGGACGCGTTATGAGGCGCTCGCTGTCGGAGGTGCCCTGGCTGGCCTCGCCGGAGCCTACCTCTCGGTCTGCCAGGTCAAGATGTTCTCCGATGAGCTGATCGCAGGTCGTGGCTTCATCGCAGTAGCCTTGGTCTACTTTGGTCATTGGAATCCGGTGAAGATCATGCTTGGCGCCCTCCTGTTCTCCTTTGCACAGACGATCCAGTACAACGTCCAGGGGCTTGGCATGAACGTACCCTATGAGTTCTTCGTCATGCTGCCCTATGTCGTGGTCGTGGTCGTCCTGGCCTTCACAAGCCGCAATCAGAAGACAGGCCCCGCCGCACTGGGCAAGCCTTTCAACAGGGAGATGCGTACATGAGCTATTCGGTTGGAATAGTAGGAACGGGGGCCATAGCCGCTGTGCATGCGGCTGCGGCCCGTGAAAGTGGCAAGACCTTCTTGAAGGCGGTCTACAACCACAATGAGGCAAAGGGCCGCGCCTTTGCCAGCAGCTGGGGCGTGGACTACTGCGCCACGCTTGATGAGCTGTGCTCGTCTGTCGACATCGTCTGTGTGACGACACCCTCTGGCGCCCATCTAGACCCTGTCATGTGCGCCATCGCCCATGGGGTCAAGGCGGTCTTCGTCGAGAAGCCAATCGAGATCACCCCTGGGCGTTGTGACCAGATGATCAAGGCCGCACGTGATGCAGGTGTCGTCATCGCAGGTGTCTTCCAGTCACGCTTCTATCCAGCGGCGAAGCTGGTCAAGCAGGCGATTGATGAAGGACGCTTTGGACGTGTGACCCTGCTGGAGGCCCAGTTCAAGTGGTACCGCAGCCAGGAATACTATTCGGACAGCCCTTGGCATGGCACCAAGGCCCTCGATGGGGGTGGGGTCTTGATGAACCAGGGCATACATGCGATCGACCTCCTGAGGTGGTTCGGAGGACCCGTGGAATCCCTGTCCTCATTCTGCTCCGCCTTGGGACATGAAGGCATCGAAGTCGAGGATACCGCTGTCGCATCATTGCGCTTTGAATCAGGGGCGCTTGGCGTGATCCAGGGGACCACCGCCTCCTGGCCTGGCTTCAAGAAGCGCATCGAGGTCTGTGGCACCCGAGGTTCAGCGATCCTCGAGGAGGATGCCCTCCTTGCCTGGGAGTTCCAGGACGCCCGTCCTGAGGATGAGGAGGTCAGGAAGCGCTTCCAGCCCTCCAGCGGACAGGGTGGGGCTGCCGACCCGATGGCGATCTCCTCCTTCGGCCACATCGCTGCGATGAAGGACCTGGCTGACGCCTTGGACGAGGGCAGGGAGCCCTTCATCAATGGCGAGG
Source organism: uncultured Spirochaetales bacterium (assembly GCA_944392695.1). Classification (GTDB taxonomy): domain Bacteria; phylum Spirochaetota; class Spirochaetia; order Sphaerochaetales; family Sphaerochaetaceae; genus Bullifex. The sequence continues at coordinate 101,055 of CALXXN010000004.1, forward strand.
AGGCGGCCAAGGCCGTCGAGCTTGTCGACAGCATCTACAAGGCCGCCCGATGAGGACTGTGGACTGATTTCATCAGTGAGGTCCTGGGAGACTGGAATGAACCCTTCAAGTTGGACTGGTAACCAATTTGGAGGGTTTGTTCATCAAGGCAGGTGAGGCAAACATGTTGGAAACAGCGATGGCATGGCTGCTTACACAGCCCGGTCCTCCTGATCCATGGCAGCGCTGATTCCATCGTACCCGTCTCTTACTCAAGGCGTCTTGCAAGCGTACTGGATGATGTGGACATTAAATCCAAGGTGCAGGTCATGGTTTCATTTGCACAGGCTGTTGAGGGAACACAGAACCTGAGTGGATGCAATAAGGCCCCGGTCGCCCGGGGCCTCATCATGTAAGTCGTATTTCCCTTACTCCGCAGTTGCCTCTGCCTCAGCTGTAGTATCGACAATGCCATTCAGCGTGATGTCGAAGACGAGCAGGGAGTTGGGCCCGATTGAACCAGCCCCATCCTCACCATAACCCAGCGAGGGGTGGATGTAGGCGATGACCTCACCACCGGCCTGGATCTGCTGGACTGCTTCGGCGAAACCAGGGATCAGGCCTGAGAGTGAGAACTCGATGTTGTCATTCGACTCGATCAGGTTGCCATCGATGTCACGCAGTGTGTAGTTGACGTTGACCGTGTCCTCGGCTGTAGGCGTGTCACCATCGCCCTGGCTGATGACCTCGTACTGGAGGCCGCTGTCGGTGGTGACGATGCCCTCTGCTGTGGCGTTCTCCTCGAGGAAGGCCTCGGCACGGGCGAGGTTGTCAGCGGCGAGCTGGGCGAGCGCCTCCTCATACTGCTGGGAGAGCATGTCGACATAGTCGAGGCTGACCTGGGCACGCTCCTCTCCTGTCAGCAGGGGCTCGAGGCCGAAGATGGCGGTAAGCGCGCCTTCGACATAGCTTTCCCCATCGATTGACAGGCCATAGTAGTAATCCTGGAAGGCGTTGACGAAACCATAAGCGTAGCTGAAGCGCTCGGAGAGGTCGTGGCACTCTGTGATCGCCATGATCTCATCTATGCTGTGCGGGGCTTCACCCGTGGTCTCTGCCACGCCTGGCGTGTAGACCGTGTTGATGTACTCATCGACGTGGCCCGACATCTCCTCGATTGGGATCAGGAGCTCCGTGGCCCCGTTCCAGAAGTCGAGTGTGCCACGTGCGAAGTAGGAGCCACGGAAGATCAGGCCCTGGCTGGTGTAGCTTGAGAGCGTGTCATAAGCATAGGCATAGCTGAAGCGCCCTGTCAGGTCGTCAGACAGCGTGATGTCCCACAGCGTCGTCTGGGTGTCAGGCGAGGTGATTATTCCAAGGTCCTGCACAGGGGCGAAGCTGATCGCATCACCGTAGGCGCCGAGGTTGTAGGCGAGGGTGATGTCGCGGATCCCTGTCGCCCACATCTGGGGTGGTATGCTCATGGTCATGATGCCACTGTCCTTGACTGCGAGCACAGAGCCTTCCTGGACCTGGTCGAAGGGGACGGAGTGCGTGGTCTGCTCTTCGCTTGCGCGGTAGATCACGAGGCTGCCATCCATCTTCTGGGCCGTGTACTTGTAGACTCCGTCCTCCTCCAGTTCGACCTGGATGACGCGGATCACTGTATCATCACTGGTGACTTCGCTCACGCCATTGGCGGAGAGCGTCGCTGCGACGAGGACCAGCAAAAGGGCTGCAAGGCTGATTGTCTTCTTTCTCATTTCAAATCCTTTTTCCGTGCCCGATGGGGCACACACGTCAAGGTAGCCAGCCCGGAGGCCGGCGTCAAGGCGCTGTTGTCCTGTGTAATGGGGGTTGGACCAGTGATGGCCTTTCTGTGGAAGGTCTTAGTGTTTTTTTGTATTTGCTGTGTATTTCATCTTCCGTCCACTTCTGCTAGTCTTCTCCTGTCAAGGCAAGGAGGCTGGCGATGGGACAGGTAATCGAAGACAGGATCACGGAGCGCGACATGGAGTACCTGGAGCAGTGCGCCGGGCTTGCCCTGTTGTCGAGGAAGGAGGGCAACCATCCCTTCGCGGCCATGCTGGTCGATGAGGAGGGTTGTGTCCTCCTGAGCCAGACGAACGCCTTCAAGGAAGGTGGCTCGAGTTACCACGCCGAGACCCTGCTCACACTGAAAGCCGCGGCGAAGTGGCCTCCTGAGAAGCTTGCCAAGTGCACGCTCTACACGAACTTCGAACCCTGTGTCATGTGCACTGGGGCGGTCTATTGGGCAGGCATAGGACGCATCGTCTATGGGGCATCGGAGAAGGACCTGCTGGCCCTCACCGGGGACAATGAGGAGAATCCGACCTTCTCGCTCTCCTGCCGTGATGTGATAAAAGCAGGTCAGAAGGATGTCGTCATCGCAGGTCCGCTCGGGGACTGTCCACTTAAGGAGGGTATCCTCGCCGCCCATGAGGGCTTCTGGTCGTGAGAAACGACAAGCGTCTTCCTTATTCTTTGCAGCATGATGTGATCGCACGCCTTGATGGTACGGTGCTCCTGGTTGGTGACAGGAGACGTCTTCCCTTCGAGCGTGTGCAGCTGCCTTGCGTTGATGCTTATGAGGCCGCAGCCGCCATAAGAGGCATGGTCACACAGGGAGGAGGGCCTTTGGAGGTATCGCTATGGGCCCTGGTGCAGACTGCGAGGATCAATGGCTGTGACATCGATGAGATGCGCCGGGCTGCCGATGCCTTGTCCTCAGCACGCCCTACGAACACGGCTGTGCGCAAGGAGCTTGAGTACATCCTGCCCTTGATCGAGGACTTCCAGCCTTCGTCCTTCGCATCTGATGTCGAGGACCTGGTCATGACCCGCCTGGACTATTACGATGCCTGCTACGATGCGATGGCCCATCATGGGGCGGCCTTGATTGAAGATGGTGATGGCCTGTTGACGACCTGCTTCCCTGAGCATTCATTCTTCCTTTCCTTGTACCATGCGAGGGAGGAGGGCAAGACCTTCAAGGTCTATGCGATGGAGACCCGTCCCTGGCTGCAGGGAGCCCATCTTACCGCACCTGGTCTTGCTGAGCTGGGTTATGACAGCTACCTCATCACTGACAACATGGCACCCGCCCTGGTCTCGATGGGCCTTGTGACGAAGTACATGAGTGCAAGCGACAGGGCTGCAGCCTCCCACTGGGTCATAAACAAGCTTGGGACATTGTCTGCCGCCATGGCCTGTCATGAGAAGGGTGTTCCTTACTACGCCTTCAGCCTGGCTCCTGACATGACAGGGCCAGACCCCGCTTGGTCTGATGTGGAGATCAGGGATCCTTCGGAGGTCCTCTCCTGCCAGGGCATGAAGACCACATCTGATTCCGTCAGGGGTTTCTACCCCTGCTTCGACCTAGTACCGCCACGCTATGTGACGGCTGTTGTGACAAAGGAGGGCCTGCTGTGAAGGCCGTGATTGCTGGAACCGGTGTCGACCGCCTGCTTTGTGGGCTCACCCGTGCATCGGTCGATACGAAATACTCGATGGGGGAGGTCGAGTACTTCATCAAGGACGGTATTGTCATACTCCCCCGCCATAAGGCCGACCACTCGGTCTCGCCAAGCCTGATCAACTACAAGGCGAACATCTGGGCACTCAAGGAGCTCGGGGTCACTGATGTCATCGGACTTTATGCTGTCGGATCGATCACCAGCCGCCTGACACCAGGTTCCTTCGGCCTTGTCGCCGACTACATCGATTTCTCCGGGCGCGGGCTGACCTTCTTCGATGGGCTTGACAACCCACTGCGCCATGCAGGCATGGTGAATATCTTCGACCCGGCCTTGCAGCAGCGTTTCTCAAGCGCCGCCTTCAAGCGTGGTGAGAAGAGGATCGGCATAGGCAATGTCTATGTGACGACAGCAGGACCCAGGCTTGAGACCGCGGCTGAGATCCGCGCCTTCCGCAGCCTTGGTGCTGACATTGTCGGCATGACGCTTGCAAGCGAGGCCAGCCTGCTCGCGGAGATCGGAATGCGTTTCTGCCCGGTCGCCTTCTCAATCAACTGGGCGGCAGGCCTGGACGAGGAAGGGGTCTCCTTCCTTGAGGACGAGTCGGTCGAGCGCCTCTCAAGGAAGCTCCTGGAGATCTCGATCGACGCGCTCTCATCCCTCTAGTCCATATAGCGGATTGGCTCCCAGAGCTTGTTGTACATGTCGAGGTCCTCTCCAAGGTCGGCAATCACCTCATAGCCTTCAAGGTCCTCTGCCGTATAGAGGGGTGTGGTCTCCATGTAGGCTGCTGCTGCTGTGTTCGTCGTCGGTGGGAAGCTGAACTCGTCAAGGAAGATGGCGTAGTTCTCCGGCTCATGTATGAAGTTGATGAACTGGTGGGCCAGCTCCTTCTCCGGTGCGTCCTTCAGGATGACCATGTTGTCGATGTACATCGACCCACCTGTCTCTGGAAGGAAGAAGTCGACCTTCTCCAGCTCCTCGGCGCTCATCTCCGCGATGATGTTCTCCGCATAGCAGTGCACGACGGCGAACTCACCACGGGCGAAGGACTTCGCGAAGCTCTCTGCATCGAACTTCACGATATTTGGCTTCCACTCATCCGCCACCAGCCTGGCCGCTTCCTGCACCTCGTCAGGGGAGGTGCTGTTGTTCGAGTAGCCCAGTGTCTTCAAGGCATCCCCCATGACCTCCCTCATGTCATCAAGGAGTGTCATGCGCCCTGCAAGGCGTTCATCAGCGAAGATCATCCAGCTGCGCTCGTAGTCTGGAGGCGCGAGGGTGGTGTTGACTGCGATGCCAGCGGCCCCCATGAAGTAGGGGACGCTGTACTCCATGCCAGGGTCATAGGTCGCGACCTGTTTCACGATGTCTGGGATGTACTGGAGGTTTGGTATCATGGCATGGTCGATTGGTGCGAGCATGCCGAGCTTGATCATGATGCTCGTGTAGTCGGCAGAGGGGAACACGATGTCATAACCACGTCCTCCACCGGCCTGTAGTTTTGCGAACATCTCCTCGTTGGAGGAGAAGTAGTCGATCACTACATCGCAATCGTATTCCTCCTCGAAGGCCGTGATGACCTCATCAGGCATGTAGTAGGTCCAGTTGTAGATGTGCAGCGTCCTGGTCCCATCACCTCCACAGGAGGAGAGGAGGGTGAGTGCTGCTGCCAATACGAGTGAGAGGATTCTTGTCATGTACGACTCCTTAGGCTGAGGCCGCGAAGGACTTCAGGAAACGGCGGAAGATGAAGGCCAGGGCCATGCTGGCAAGGATCAGTATGAGGGAGAGCGCGTTGATCACAGGGCTCACCCCATAGCGGATGGAAGAGTAGACATAGAGTGGCAGTGTGGCGCTTCCCGGACCTGAGACGAAGAAGGTGATCACGAAGTCCTCTATGCTCATCGTGATGGCCATCAGGAAGCCGGACAGGACACCTGGCATGATGGAGGGGACCACGACGCGTAGCATGGCGCCCTTCCTGTCCTCACCGAGGTCCCGGGCCGCCTCTATTGTCGAGAAGTCGAACTCATCGAGCCTTGAGTCGACCAGGAGGTAGGTGAAGGGGAGGTTGAATGTCGTGTGGGCCGCATAAATCGTGAACATGCCAAGTGGTAGGTTGATGCTTGAGAAGAAGATCAGCATCGAGATGCCGATGATCACATCAGGCAGGATCATTGGCAGGTAGGTCGCCACCTTGATGTAGCCAGAGAGTTTGAACGACCACCACTTCAAGCCTATCGCGGCAGCCGATCCGATCACTGTGGCTGTAAGCGATGAGGTGAGTGCTATGATGATGCTGTTCCAGAAGGCCCTCCACAGGTCATGTGATGAGGTGAAGAGTTCTTCGTACCACTGCAGGGAGAAGCCCTGCCAGGTCATGCCGTGTCCGCTGTTGAACGAATAGGCGGCGACGACGATCAGTGGCATGAACAGGAAAAGCATGACGAAGAAGAGGCAGAGCTGGGAGAAGCGGGGTGCGTGGACCTTCCTCATGTCCTCACCTCCTTGGACTTCTTGTCCTTCCTCCCGCCTCGGAGCACTGTGAGGACGCCAATCAATGATACCAGGGTGAGTATGACTGAGAAAGCGCTTGCAAGTGGCCAGTTGCGTGTCTTCTGGACTTGGTCGACGATGATGTTGCCCACCATGGTGCTGCCCATGCCTCCGACGAGGAGTGGTACGGTGTAAGCACCGAAGACCGGGATGGCGGTGAAGACCAGTGCTGTCGTGATACCACTGCGTACCGATGGGAGCATGATGCGCACCAAGGCGCCAAGCTTGGATGAACCAAGGTCGCGTGCCGCATCGACAAGGGTGAAGTCGAAGCGGTCGAAGGCGGTGAAGAGGGGGAGTATGGCGAAGGGCAGGTACATGTAGACCAGCACGAGGATGACTGCGAAGAGGTTGTAGATCAGGTGCAGCGGTTCCTTGATGATGCCAAGCGCCAGGAGGATGTTGTTGACCAGCCCCTCTGTGGAGAGGAGGTTGATCCAGGCGTAGATCCGGATCAGGCTGCTCGTCCAGAAGGGTATGATCGTCAGGAAGAGGAAGAGCGTCTGGTGGCGGGAGCGTGCGATCGCATAGGCCGTGGGCAAGGCGAGGGCGAGGCAGGTCAGTGTGGCGAGGATGCTGGTCCAGAGGGTGCGCAGTGTGACTGCGATGAAGTCCGGGTCCAGGACCTGGCGGTATGCGTCGAAGGAGGGCTCCCATTCGACACCGCCGTAGAGCCCCTTCTTGAGGAAGGAGTATGTGACGATGATCAGCAATGGCACGGCGAAGAAGAGCGTGACCCAGAGGCCCATCGGGGCGGCGAGCATGATACCTGCCTTGTCCTTCCTAGGTTTCCTCATGCCACTCCTCCTTGACTAGGTAGCCGTCGGCAGGACGCCAGATGACAGAGACCCTGTCCTTCCATTCGATCCCAGGACCTTCCTCAAGGTAGGTCGTATGACTCTTCAGCACCCGGATCGTGGCGCCTTCATCTGTCTTCACATAGAACTTGCTCTGGTAGCCTGCGTAGACAGGTTCATCCACAATGCCATGGAAACATCCTGGCCCCAGGTCGACATCCCCTGCCACGATGCGCACCTTCTCAGGCCTGATGCTGAAGTAGAGTCGGCGTCCGTCTTCCACAGGGCCCCAGTCCGTCACCTCGAGTGTGCGTCCCAGGGCGGGTACGTCAACAGTGATGATCCATTCATCATCCTCCTCATCCCAGCGGCTGGACAGTGCGGTGCAGGGGAAGATGTTGCCTTCTCCTATGAAGGAAGCGGTGAAGAGCGTGCTTGGTGATTCGTAAATCTCATAGGGCGTCCCTGCCTGCAACAGCCGGCCTTCATTGAAGATCGCCATATGGTCGGAGACCGAGAGCGCCTCACCTTGGTCATGGGTGACATAGATGAAGGTGATCCCGACCTTGTCATGGATCTCATCGAGTTCCACAAGGAGGCTCTGTCTGAGCTTCGCATCCAATGCGGACAGTGGTTCGTCCAAGAGCAGGACATCTGGCTCACAGGCCAGGGCGCGGGCGATCGCCACACGTTGTTTCTGGCCTCCTGAGAGCTGGCCAGGCTTCTTGTTGTCATGACCTGTGAGCTCTACGAAGCGTATGAGCTCGTCGACACGTTCCTCACGCTCCTCCTTGCCCAGGCCCTTCCGCTTCAGCGGGAAGGCTATGTTCCCCCTGACCGAGAGGTGGGGGAAGAGGGCGAAGTTCTGGAAGACCATGTTGCAGGGCCTCTTCTCAGGCGGCAGCCGCAGGACCGAGGTCCCATCGAAGAGCACCTCTCCTTGGTCGGGTTCCTCGAAGCCTGCGATGATCCTCAAGAGCGTCGTCTTGCCACAACCCGAAGGACCCAGCAGCGAGAAGAACTCCCCTGGGGCGATGTCGAGGCTGACATCATCAAGCGCCTTGAAAGAACCGAAGCTTTTTGTGATGTGTTGTATTGAGATGGCACTGCCCTTGCCCTGCAAGTCCTTACGCCTCCTTCTTATTGGAAGTGTAACACAGTCCTGACCTGTTTCCAGTCCTCAGTTTCTGTTAGGATAGGCTCATGCTCCATTCTTTCACACATTGGCTTTCAGAGAACCCCTCATTCATCGGACCACTTGCCGGCATCGGCTCATACCACAGGGTGCTTGCCGCAGGCCCCTTCTCGTTGCCCGCAGCCGCCACCATGGCCCTCGACAGGCCGGCATCGGAGGTCCAGGCGCTGTGCGCAGATGAAGGACTCAGGGCGGACTTCAGGTCTTCCTTCGACCCAGAGGGCAAGGTTGTCTTCACCGAGGTGCTATCTGGAACCTATGACCTCGTCTATGCCCCGTTGTATCCTTCCTTCATCGGCAAGAGGGAGCTGACAGGCTTCCTTTTCGATGTCCATGACAGCCTTGAGAAGAAGGGCTCCTTCATCTTCTCCTTCCTCGACAGCCCACGTGTCCAATTGGAATCAGAAAGCCTGCCGCTCTGGTTCGATGATTCGATCAAGCTCCCTGTGAGGCGTTACACGGTGGATGACATGCTGCGCTCCCTGCTGACGATAGGCCTTGGCATAAGGAGCATTGATGAAACCAGTGTGGAAGGTCTTGGACATGTGATCGACCTTGAATGCACAAGACTGTAGTTTGTGTGGAGTCCTTGTGAACCATATTGCAAAAAGCCATCAATCCGATACATTAGCCTCAGTGACAGGAGGAAATCTCATGAGGAAAAGCACAATAGCGACACTGATCGTTGCAATATGTCTGATCGCGCTAGGCTTCATCCTGGTTGGAGCCGGCGTTGCCGCAAGTTATGACAAGACGGAGTACCACTTTGGTCCTTCCATATACTTCGAGTCGACTTTCACGACCCATACATTGCACTCAAGGCTCCTGACGACCTTTGGCCAGATGAGCTTCCTGCTCGGCATAGCAGGTGTCTTCCTTTTCGCCTATCTCGCGATCCGCAATCCAAAGGAACGCAATGACAAGAAGGTTGATGCTGGAGATGCCCGTGAAGCCAGGCAGGAGCGTCCGTATGAACCTGTGAGGCCACGCCCCTCAAGGGCTGAAGAGCCCATCGATGTCGAGGAGAAGGTTCCCGAGGCCCCCCAGCCTGAGGAGACGGCTACCAAGACAGACGACCAGCAAGCCTGACACCAACTCAAGTGGCCCCAGCGATGGGGCCACGATTGTATCCAACGGTGTTCACATCCTCCCTGCAAAGTTCGTATCCTTCATGCGGAGGAGCTTATGACAAGGATCCCTTACAGTGAGATGCACTCCCTCTTCAGGGAGGTCTTCATACAGCGTGGTCTTGATGATGAGAGGGCCACGCGTCTGGCGACCATCATCGCCGACAACAGCCGTGATGGTGTCTACACCCATGGTCTGCACCGCTTCGCCCGTACTGTCCATGAGATCGAGGATGGTGTCATCGACAAGGAGGCGAGGCCTGCGGTGGTCTCGTCCTTTGGCTCCATCGAGTGCTGGGATGGTGGTTTCGGCATCGGACCACTTGGTGCCTGGGATGCGATGGCCAGGGCTGTGGAGCTTGCCCACCAGCATGGCGTAGGTCTTGTCGCCATCGGCCGCAACAACCACTGGCTCCGTGGAGGCACATATGGCCTTGAAGCTGCTGATGCCGGCTGTATCTCGATCTGCTGGTCGAACACGAAGCCGAACATGCCTGTCTGGGGTGGGGCCACTCCCCTTGTCGGAAACAACCCACTGATCATCTCCGTACCAAAGGATGATGGCGCCCACTTCGTCTTTGATGCGGCCATGAGCCAGTACTCCTACGGCAAGCTGGAGGAGTACAGGTTGAAGGGAGAGGACCTGCCTTTCCCCGGCGGATTCGACAAGGATGGCAAGCTCACCGTGAAGCCTGCCGACATCGAGGAGACGGGCCGTGTCCTTCCAATTGGTTACTGGAAGGGCAGTGGACTTTCCCTCGCCCTCGACCTGGTCGCAACCGCACTGTCAGGTGGCCTCTCAGTCACAGAGATTGGAAAAGAGGGCGCGGAGCGTGGACTGACCCAGGTCATGATCGCCATCGACCCGGCGAAGCTTCGTAGCAAGGAAGCCGTTGAAGCCCTCGTCGGGCCCATCCTCAAGTCAGTCACAGAATCCAGGAGTCTTGATGGAAGGGCTGTCCGCTACCCAGGCCAGAGGCTCTTCACCACACGACGTAAGAACCTTGAGAACGGCGTGCCAGTGGTCGACCAGGTCTGGCAGGAGGCCCTTGCCTTGAGGCGTTGAGGTGCAAAGTGTGCTAAAAAACATCTTTCATCCGTCCTCCTGTGGGTTATAATCAAAACAGGAGGAACGCTAATGGAGAAAAGCAAGATCATCTACACCATCGGACGCCAGTTTGGAAGTGGAGGCCGCAAGGTCGGACGGACCCTGGCTGAGCGTCTTGGCATACCTTATTACGACAAGGAGCTCCTGGCCATCGCCGCCAAGGACAGCGGACTGAGCGAGTCCTTGTTCCAGAACGCTGATGAGAAGCCGACCTCGTCGCTCCTCTATTCCCTCGTCATGGGCAACTACCCAATGGCCTCAGGTGCCATTGGCTTCAATGAAATGCCCCTCAACGACCAGCTCTTCCTGATCCAGTCCAAGACGATCAAGAAGCTGGCTGACGCAGGCAGCTGCGTCATGATCGGACGCTGCGCCGACTATGTCCTGCGTGACAAGGCTGATGTGATCTCCATCTTCATCCATGCCCCACTCGAAGCCCGTGTCCACCGTGCGGTCAATGTCTACGAGGTCCCCAAGGACAAGGCGGAGGACATCTGCCTCAAGAACGACAAGACCAGGGCCAACTTCTACAACTACTACTCTGACAAGAAGTGGGGCATGTGCCGCACTTACGACCTCTCCCTCGATTCCTCGGTGCTTGGCATCAATGGCTGTGTCGACCAGATCCTCGCCTTCACCGAAGCCGCCTGCGCCCACAAGGGGGATGACATTTGACCCTTTTTGACACCTTGGGCCAGTTGGAGACCTACGTGCCAGCCTTTCCTGCGCTGGCACGCATCATCTCCGTGATGGACCGCAGCCTGCCATACGATCAGGAAGATGGGACATACAGCTGCCCTGAAGACGACTCGGTGACCTACCTGGTGACGAGTGCGACCTCATCGCCCCATGGGCATCCATTCTCAGTGAAGGATGGCACGCTCTCCATGATAGTCGCCCTTGATGGTGAGGAGATCGTATCCAACCTCGACTCCACATCTGTCTTCACGATGATCGAGGGGCGTTTCCTGATCCTCGGTCCCGGTGATTACAAGCGGGGTGTGATGACCAACCTTCCTGCCCACTTCAGAGATGTGAGGTTCACATTTCCAGAAAGAACCTAGTCCTTGGTCTGGTTTTTGTGGGGAGGGGAAAGCAGTGTGTGCTTCATATGGCTGAGGGCTTTTACTGCAGATGCATGTAGGATGATGGGCGGCCCGCGTATTCAACCCATCCCGCGTCAGTGGATGCGCTACCTGCTTCATGTACTGTAAAGTCCCATGAACCAGATGGTGGCTGGAGTAGCATTGGCCATGCCTGATACAAACTCCTGTTGGGTTGCGGGTTTGATGGCATCACCATCCAAGACTTTCATATCCTGCTGGTAGCACGCCGATCCTGCTCTTTTTCAAAAAGGCGTGATTTGCATGAAGGAAAGGAAAATGGTTGTGAGACGGATATGTTGACAGGTGGAAATATTGCCCAAATAATAAATCCAAGGTCTGCAAATGTATTCGCCAGGGAGGGAGAATGGCAAGGATAATAAAGGTCGAAGAGGATAAAGTCCTTATCGGCACAGATGGTGGAGGAATCAAGGAAGTCACCATGGATGCCTTTGATTTCATACCAGGGATAGGTGATGAAGTCGATATCTTCGAAAATGACAACAGGACTGTCATCCTGAAGAAGGAAAAGCCAAATGCAGGAGCCCAGCCATCTGCGGCAAACGGCATAAACATCAATGTGAATAATTCAATTGGTGGGCAGACGGCCACCTATGCCTCTGGACGACCGACCAAGGTGGTCAACAAGGTCGCTTACTGTCTTCTTGCTCTTTTCCTTGGTGGGATTGGTATCCATAAGTTCTATGCAGGAAAGACGGTTGCTGGAATACTCTATATACTGTTTTGTTGGACTTTCATCCCAGCCATCATCGCCTTCTTCGAATTCATAATTGGCTTATGCAAGCATGCGGATTCGAATGGGAACATAGCAGTTTGAGCTAAGTAGTCTTTGCCCAGGATATGCTTTCCTGGACAAAGGCATCCTTTCATCCTTGACACGGGTCGCCCTTAGCGTCTAGAGTGATGGTCGCGCAATTCAAACACCTATAGGAGTAAGAGAATGTCAAAAGCACATAGGGGCACAGGGATCCGCGAGATGGCCAATCAGGGACGTGCCACCTGCCCGGTCTGCAAGAGGGAGGCTGTCAAGTGCCTCTACGAGGTCGAGCTGGATGGAGCCAAGGTCAACGTCTGCAAGCCCTGCAACGCAAAGCTCAAGAAGTAAGCTGTCTCAACAGCAAGAACCGGGTTGTTAACGCATCCCGGTTTTTTTATACTCTTTTCCTATGCACCATCATCTCATCGGCATCAAAGGAACAGGGCTGTCACACTTGGCTTCCTATCTCAGGAAGGGTGGGGATGTCGTCACCGGCTGTGATGTCGATACTGATTTCTTCACAGCGCCTTTGCTTGAAGGGATGGATGTCCTTCCCATGGATGCCCCCTTGCCACCAGAGGTGGATGATGTCATCTACTCAAGTGCTTATGGGAAGAGGATGCCACGCGCCTTGAAGGAAGCCCAGGAGCGGGGTGTCAGGTGCATGAGCTATCCTGAGGCACTTGCCTGGTTGTGTGCTGGCAGGACCACTGTCGGAATCGCAGGGACGCATGGGAAGACCACGACCTGTGCCGCAGCCACGCACGCCGCTTCCTCGATGGGCATGGACGCAGGTTCTGTCTATGGTTCATTCCTGCAGGGTACAGGTTCTGCCTGGCGCTCAGGCTACAGGGGGCTCATCCTGGAAGCCTGCGAGTACCAGGACCACTTCCTGTTGTATGACCTGGACATCCTGGTGATCACATCAATCGAGTTCGACCATCCTGATTATTTCGAGGATCTTGCCGCTGTCAGGAAGAGCTTCAGGAAGCGCATCGTCACCATGCCACAGGGGGCTGTGGTGATCTACCATGATGCCCTTGCCCGCATCGCAAAGGACTGGGAGGCCGAGCGTCCCGACCTGGCCTATGTGCCCTATGGCCCGAAGGGGAGGTTCTCTCTTTCCCCCATCGGTGATGGCGAGTGGCTCTGCCCTGGTGTGGGGGCGCGTTTCCACAGCCCTGTCACGAACAGGGTGATCATGTATGACCTTGTCGCAGGGGCCTTGGCTGCTGTGGCGCTTGAACTCAGCTTGCAAGGCCACATGATTGATGAAGCCTCGCTTTCAGCACGCTTTGCCGAGGTCCTGCCCATGATGGGCACCTTCCCCGGTGTGACAGCCCGGCAGGAGGTCATGGCTGATGGCGATGTGACGATCATCGATGACTATGCGCATCATCCAACAGAGATCCGGACACTGCTCGATGAGCTTCACAAGCGCTACAGGGGACGGCGGATCGTCTTCCTCTTCGCCCCTCATACGGCAAGTAGGACACGGATGCTGATGAAGGACTTCGTCAATGTCCTTTCGAGGGCTGATGCCGTATTCATCCAGGACCTATATTCATCGGCACGTTCCGATGATGACGCATCTGCCGCAGATGAACTCTACCGCTTGCTTGACCGTCATCTGACGAGGACCTTCTATGGCAGGATGGGTACTGTGGCAAGGGTGAGGGGGGATGATGAGGCCGCATCCCGGGTGGCATCCTTCCTGATGCCAGGAGATGTCCTCGTCACGCTTGGTGCAGGTGACAACAGGCGTCTTGTGGACAAGATAACGAAGTTTAGGAGTATGGTATGAGGAGCATGACAGCCTATGGCTATGCGGTTGAGCGCAGTGACGGGTATGTGCTCGAAGTCGAGCTGAAGAGCGTCAACAACCGCTATCTGGAATTCAACACGAACATCAACAGCAACCTCGCGATGTACGAGAACCACATACTCTCCAGGATCAAGGAGGTCGCCAAGCGTGGCAAGGTCGATGTGACCGTCCGCCTCCGTGTCCTCGAGGGTAATGGCTCCGTCCATGTCGATGAGGGCCTGCTGGGCCAGTACCTGAAGGCCTTCGAGGAGGTCGGCTCGAAGCATGGCCTCCTTTTGTCGCTTGATGCCCAGTCCTTGCTCTCCTTGCCAGATGTGCTCACCGTCTCATCCTCCATCGATGGTGGACTCTACGGTGAGGCCTTGGACCGCTGCCTGGATCAGGCGCTTGCCTCCTTCGATGAGGCCAAGTCAAGGGAAGGGGAGGCGACGAAGGCCGACCTGATGAGGCTTGGCAGGTCGCTTGAGGAGGCGAACAACAGGATAGGTGCCCTGGTTGGTTCTTATGAGGGTTATTTCCGTGACCGCCTGGTCGAGCGCTACAAGGAGCTTGATCTTGACGGACGCTTCGATGAGACGAAGCTGATGCAGGAGGTCGGGGCCCTCCTGGTGAAGTACTCGATCAATGAGGAGCAGCAGAGGTTGAAGACCCACCTGGCCGAGTACTTCCGCTGCCTGGAATCCTCAGAGCCCGTGGGCAAGAAGCTCGATTTCCTTTGTCAGGAGATGAACAGGGAGACGAATACGACGGCATCCAAGAGCCAGAGTGTGGAGATCACCATGCTCACCGTTGGCATGAAGGATAACATTGAAGACATACGTGAACAGATAAGGAACATAGAATGAGGATCGCGATCAGCTCTTTGTCAGGTTGTGGCAACACGACAGTGAGCGGGATGCTGGCCCAGAGGCTGGGTTACCCGCTTATCAATTTCACCTTCCGCCAGATGGCTGCGGAGCGAGGTGTGGATTTCTGGGATTTCTGCCGCATGGCGGAGGAGGATGACGATGTCGACCGTGAGCTCGACCGCCGCCAGGTCGAGATGGCCATGGCCCAGGAGGATTGTGTGCTTGGCAGCCGTCTTGCGATCTGGATGCTCAAGGAGGCGGACCTCAAGGTGTATCTGAAGGCTTCCAGCCGCACCAGGGCGGAGCGCATCCACAAGAGGGAGGGTGGCTCGCTTGAGGAGAGGATCGCCCAGACCGAGTCCCGTGATGCCCATGACAGCGCGCGCTACCTGAGGATCTATGGCATAGACAACAGGGATGTCGATGCTGTGGCCGACCTTGTGATCGAGACGGATGACAAGAGTCCTGAGGAGATTGTCGACATCATTGCATCCGAAGTGTCTAAACGGCTATAATCCCTTTGCGGCGCTATTGCTGAAGTCCTGCTCCATGGTTTATCCTTATGGGGCTTTCAAGGAGACATAATGAGCATCTTACTAGACAAGCTGATCGACAAGGAAGGAAACATTTACGAGATGACCTGTGTCGCCATCAAGGAGGCCAACCTGATCCAGGGGACGAACCTCAAGGATGAGATCGAGCGTGAAGGTGAGAAGGTCACGACCCATGTCCTCGACCAAGTCCTGAACGATGAGATCAAGTACACAATCTCTGAAGACTGAGCCAATCATCTTCCTATTCGGACCTACGGCTAGCGGCAAGACAGCCCTGGTCGAGGGTCTGTTCAATTCCGGCTATGAAGTCATCAACGCGGACTCCGTGCAGGTGTATAGACACCTTGACATAGGGTCCGCGAAGCCGTCTTCAGAGCTGATGGCCAGGATTCCCCACCACCTGGTCGATGTGAGGGATCCCTGGGAGGGTTTCAGCGTAGGAGACTTCATCCACATGGCTGACGAGGCGGCCTCGCAGATCAGGTCGAGGGGCAATATCCCGCTGGTCACCGGGGGGACAGCCTTCTATTTCAAGCACTTCCTCTATGGCCTTTCACAGGCGCCGACTGCAGATGCCTCTGTCAGGGCCTCCGTCGCCAAGGAGATGGAGGAGCGTGGCAATGAGGCCATGCATGACTACCTCGCCTCTGTGGACCCTGTCAGCGCTGCAAGGATCAACGTCAACGATGGCTATAGGATCTCACGCGCCATCGAGGTCTACAGGCAGAGCGGTCGTCCGCTTTCCTCTTTCGCGCTTCCTGACAAGCCTAGGAAGGGCATGAGGCCTTTGCTGCTGAACATCGTCCGGGAGCGTTCCGTGCTGGCCCGGCGGATTGGGCTGCGTGTGGATGAGATGTTCTCGATGGGGCTTGTCGATGAGGTCCGCTCCATCGTGAGGATGGGGGGCCAGGCATCCTGGCCTGGCCTGCAGGGCATTGGCTACTCAGAGTTCTTCCGCGCCTTCGACGAAGGTTGCTGGAGCTTGGATGATATCAAAAAGGCCATCTGCCTTGACAGCCGGCGTTATGCCAAGCGGCAGATGACCTTCTTCCGTTCATTCAAGGATGTCATCGATATCGATGCGGATGACATCCCCTCTGTGCGTTCAATTGTCGACAGCTACCTCAGCACTTTCTGAGCCCCCATCCGTGGCCGGCACATTGCCAAGGACCATGTCGTTCGTGACCGCATAGGTGTCGATCCACTCCACTCCGCGGTATGTGACATGGATGTCAGACACATCTGTGATGTTCCACCAGCCCCTGTTGTTCCATTCGAAGCTGAAATCCTGCCACATGTCATAGACATAGACGATGCTCTTTCCGGATGCTGCGACCTCCTCGTCAGGGATCCTCTCCTCCTCGGTGTAGGGGTAGGGTGTGTAATAGCTTCCAGTGACATGGTACTGGTTGTCGGCGACCTGGGTGATCTCAAGGTCGGTGATGCCATAGACATAAGCCGTGTCTGGAATCGCGGGACGGCCCTGTGCGATCCAATCGGCCACCTCGATGTGCGGATCCATCATCTCATAAGCAAGTCTTGTCTGTCGGCTTACGAAGAGGTTGATCACCTCTGTGGACTGTGGGGCGCCGCAGCCCTTGAGGGCGTCTTCAAGCCTGTCAACGTCAAGGTCGTTCTGGGCCTCATAGAAGGCCTCGATGACCTGCACCTGGTCCATGTCCCTTGTGTAAGGTGGTTCCAGGAGGTTGACAAGGTAGTCAGCCGACAGGGCGGCTACGATCACAGCGACGACAGCGATGGCTCCAATCATCGCACCACGCTGGCGCCAGAACGTGCGGCGCTTCGCCTTCTTGGCGATGTCCGCCATCAGGGACTGCACACGCTCTGTGGAGGCGATCGCCGTGGCCTTTGCGGCAAGCTCCTCTGTCGAGAACGAGGGTACGTCCCAGCTGAGTCCTGAACTCTTGTCCAGGAACCAGGCGAGGTTCTCATCAGCCCGCCTGTTCCCCATGATATCGCGCTGCTCACGTTCCCTGGCATGCAGGGTGAAGCTGACGAAGCCTTCGGTCTTCTCATCAAGTGTCGGGAAGAGCTCCTCCCTGTAGATGGATAGCGGGACCTCATGGAAGCCTGATGCGCGCACATCAGCGTTCCCATATGGCTTCACTCCAGTGAGTGCGTAGTAGAGGAGCTGGCCCATCTGACGGATCAGGCTGAAGCCTGCTTCAGTGTTTGAACGCATGTAGGCCCCATGCCCTTCGAAGCGTTCCTCCTCGCTCATGTATGTGCTGACCAGGTCCCCAAGGTCGGGTGGCAGGGCGAGGATGCCACGGCCATCGACGATGTAGAAACGCCACATCGTCACAAGTCCGACGAGCGGCGATGTGAAGGCTTCACCATGTTTCAAGAGGAGCCCTGCCAGGTCGCGAACGAAGTCCAAGGCCTTGTCACGGTGGACACCAGCGATTGAGTCAAAGGGTTCGAGCGCGAGCTTGTCGAAGTAGACATAGCGCTGCCCCTCGATCGTGCAAAGGCCCTCCCAGCTCCAGAGGTCCTCCTTTCCATCGATGAGGATGTAGCCAGGTTCCTTCTCCCCCTGCATCATGTGCTTCGGAGGCTGCAGGTCCTCGCTTCCAAGGAGTATGCAGGTCTTCTCAACCCCATCGATGATGTGATTCCTGATTCTTTCCATTTGTTTGTTCAGTCCTTTATCGCAAAGACCTGCCAGATGCGTCCATCCGCATCCTGGCTGATCGTATCTCCATAGTAAGCACCACAGCGTGCCTTGATCACCCTGAAGTGTCCGGGGAAGGCCGTGCGGGCAGCTTCCAGCATCCGCCAGGCACAACCTGAGATCCTTCCCTTGCCTCCAGCATCGAGGAGGGGCGCGTTGTTCTCCAACAGCTCGTTCAAGGTCTTCGCCATCTGGTTGACCTGGCGGCCATCCGCCATGGCGGTGAAGTTGCCTGAGATGATGAAGAGGGTGTCGTTGTCTTCCTTCTTCAAGCGGACCATGACCCGGGTCAGGGCCTGGATGTCCTCCTTTGTGGATAGGCTGGCGAAGATGGGCATCAGCACGCTTTCTGGACAGTTCAGCGCCACATAGGGTGCCAGGATCTCCAGTGCATACTCCTCCTCGGCGTAGGAATCGTTGACCTTGAGCCCCTCGACCGCCTGGATCTTGACAGGGCCGAGAGGGGTCTCCATGTCATCACTTGTCAAGGTGAAAAGCGAGGATGAGGCATCGTCCTCCATCTTTTCTCCATGGATGGCGCTCAAGAGGACGATGCGGCGCGGGGAATGGATCCGGGCGAAGGCTTCCCTGTAGAGCCCACCGACGAAGTCCAGTCCCGCGTGTGGCAGGAGGACCAGGGCAGGTGTGTGGCCTTCAAGTGGCGTCACTGAGCAAAGCTTCTCCAGCTCCTGCCTGTCGGAAGGATAGTACATGTCGGAAAAAAAAGTGTTCTTCAATGGAAAGCCTCCTTCTGCAAAAGTAATCCAGAGAGCCGGGACTCGTCCACCACGACATGGAGGTTTTTCTCCTGTGTAGGTGTGACCAGCCCTGTCTTGCCATCCTTGATCCTGCGCAGGAACTTGACCTGGGTGTAGTACAGGTCAGCCCGGCCTTGGCTCTTCGCCTTGGAATAATGGATTGCAAGGTTGCCTGCATCCAAGAGGACGTCAAGTGGAACGCTCTTGCCCTTGAGGGCCTTGATGATCACATAGCCACCTGCATGGTCGCGTGTGTGCATCCACAGGTCGTTCGAGCGGCAGTGGTGGCGCAGCAGCTCATCGTTCTCCTTCGCATTGCGACCGACAAGCAGCTCGAAGCCATGACTTGTGAAGCGTAGTCCTGGGATTGCCTTCTGCTGGGCCTTTGGTGCGTCCTGCTTGACCAGGGCCTTGCGCAGCGTGCCAAGCTCCGCCCGTGCCAGTACCTCATCGTAGTAGGCCGTGCGCCTTGCCAGCTGCCCATTGAGCGCTTCCAGTTCCTCAAGTGCCGCCTGGTGGATCCTCTGCTGCCTCTTGTACTTCTGATAAAATGCGTTGATGTTCTCGCTTGGAGAGAGGGATGAATCGAGGGAGATCACGACCTCGTTTCCATCGAAGTCGTACACGTGGGCTTCGCTCATGCCCTTCTTCAGTGCCCAGGCATTGGCGGAGAGTATGTCACCAGTCATCTTCAACGACTCACTGTCCTTGCTCTGCTCCACACGGCGGGTGACATCACGGACCTGGCTGCGTAGCGCGGCCAGTTCCTTGTCGCGTTGCACTGTAAGCTTTGCAAGCGCGTCCCCTGTCAGCTCCCTCTTGGCCTCATCCGAATACCACTCGTCGATGAATGCGTTGAACGAAGGACCTTCCCACTGCCTCACAGGGAAGCGTTCCTCATCCCATGGACGTCCTTCCGGACAGTCCAGGTGACCTCCCTTGCTCTCATCCCTCTGAGGCCGCCTCATCTGGGCTTCCAGGATGTATCCATCGCTGTCCGTGATGAAGACATTGGAACCAGGACCGGAGAAGAAGCGGAGCCATAGGAGGAGCAGCACGCCATCATGGGCCAGTGTGAGCCTGACAGTCCTGTCTCCTGGCACCTGCCAGACTTCCTGGATCCTGCTTCCGACCAGGTTGGAACGCATGTACTGGGTGAAGCGCTGTGCCTTGGGGCTCTTCCTCCTCATCACTCCTGTCCGACAGAAATGCTGGTACTTCGTTCCTGTCTCGACATAGAGGAGCCAGGCCTTCTCCTCCCTGTGGAAGAGGGAGAGTGTGAATGAGTGGATATCATGTTCAGTGACCTTCTGTATGAAGGAACCCTCCAAGGGGAGTTCTGAAAGCAGGAGCCGGATCTCATTGCTGTTCAGCATCAAGGACCTCCTCGATCAAGCTTGCAAGATAGAAGGATCCAGCGACGAGGATGGCATCCGCATCCTTGACCGCGGCATCCAGCGCATCCCTGGCCCCGGGCTGGTGGCTGAGTTCCGCCCCGTGGGTGTTGAGGCGCCTGGCAAGGGAGTAGGTCGCCGCGCTGTCGCTCTTCTTGAAGGACGAAGGCCTGCTTATGACCACGCGGGGGAAGGCTGGAAGCAGGACCTCGAGCATGCGCTCCACGTCCTTTCCTTCGATGCAGGAGAAAACGCAGGCGGTCTTCCTGTCCTTGTAGAGCGCATTGAAGGACGAGACCGTATGGGAGAGTGAGAGCGGTGTGTGGGACACATCGATGATCAGGTCACGGCCTTTGTACACATGGTGCTCGAAGCGTCCTGGCAGTGTGGCCTTTGAAAGGGCCGCCTCGCTGAGCCCGTCATGATGGAAGCCCAGGTGGCGCGAGACGAGGAGGGCGAGGGCCGCGTTCTGCACCTGCACCCCACCCCTCATCGCAAGGACGAGCTGCTTGTCATAACCATCCTCGAAGGCTATGTGGCAGTGTTCCCCATCAAGCCGGGTCTCGGTCTCTAGGCATACGCACTCCCTGGCCAGCGAGTAGAGTGGTACACCCTTGTCATAGGCCTCCCTCATCATGATGCCCTGGGCCTCAGGGCGCAGGAAACCTGTGAAGGCAGATCCTGATGACTTGATGATCTTGCTTTTCTCAATGGCGATCTTCTCAATCGTGTCGCCAAGGATCTTCGTGTGCTCAAGTTCTATCGGGGTGATCACCGCGGCAGCGCTCTCAAGCGTGTTCGTCGCATCAAGGCGCCCTCCAAGTCCTGTCTCTATGACCGCCCAGGTGCAGCCATGGGCGGCGAAGAGGAGGTAGGCGAAGGCGGTGTAAAGCTCGAAAGTCGTTGGGAACGAAGGGCCTATCGAGGCAGGTAGCGTCAAATCGGCGACGATTCCTGACAATGCCTCGGCACACTCCAGCATCAGATCGTCATCAAAGGTCTTGCCATCAAGGGTGAAGCGCTCCCTGTGGTCGACAAGGTGGGGGGAGAGGTAGAGCCCCGTCTCCTCACCTGCGGCGCTGAGGATGGCTGAGAGGAAGCGGCTTGTGGACCCCTTGCCCTTGCTTCCTGCGACATGTATGGACTTGAAAGCCTCTTCAGGGTTGCCAAGACGTGATAACAAGAGGCCCATCCTCTCCAGGCGCGCATCCCTCACCAGGCCAGGCCTGCCGTCCTGGGCCGGGATGAAGGAATCCATCCAGTTGAAGAAGTCCTCACAAGATTCAAAACGCATGATGCCAAGTTTAAATAATGGACGGGTGGTCTGTCACCATGTCTGATCTTGACTCTTTGACGCAATGCGGAATGTTGTCATGAATGCTTGCTGATTGTTCATGAATGGAATAAGATGTGTCCATATGGAGATTTGACAGATGGCATTCAAAGCACCAAATCCTGACGCTTACGCCTTCCTCGACCAGTACCGTGGCACAGTCTTCAATGGCACCTGGCCAACTGTTGTCGAGATGTTCGAGATATCATGCAGCCGTTTCGGCTCGCGGCCCTGCTTCCGCTCTATCCATCCAAAGGATTTCACATTGACCTATGACGAGGTCAGGGAGAAGGTCCTCCAGATCAGCAACTACCTCCTGTCCACAGGTGTCAGGAAGGGTGACAAGATCGCCGTCAGCGGCAAGAACAGCCCTGAGTGGGCTGTCGCCTACCTGGCCATCCTCTACGCTGGTGCGATCGTGGTCCCACTCGACATCACCTACAATGACACCGACATGGAGACCTTGATGGCCTTCGGCGGGGTGAGCCGCATCTTCATAGATGCCGACAGGATCGATGGCATTGGCACCAAGACAGGCAAGCTCAACCTCGTTGAGAAGTACTGCCTCGAAGAGAAGAGCTCATACAGCTATCTCTTCGACCTCAAGGCCGATGGCACCTTCCAGGCGGAGAAGGCCGTGGAGGATGATGTCGCCGCCATACTCTTCACCAGTGGTACGACCGGAGTGCCAAAGGGAGTCCAGCTGACACATCGCAACCTGGTCTCCGACTGCTACCTGGCCCAGTGCCTCATGAAGCTCTATCCAGAGGATGTCTTTTATGCGATCCTTCCGCTGCACCATGCCTACACGATGCTGGCGGTCTTCTTCGAGACGATTTCCGTCGGTGCTTCCTGTGTCTTCGGCAAGCGCCTGATCGTCCCCCAGGTCCTCAAGGAGCTCAAGGTCGGCAAGGTCACGATGTTCCTCGCCGTCCCCCTGCTTTTCAACAAGCTGCTGTCAGCACTCATGGATGGTGTCAGGAAGAAGGGCATCCTGGTCTATGGCTTGATCCGCGCCCTGATGGGGCTTTCCGGCTTCCTGAAGAAGGTCTTCCATGTCAATGTCGGTAAGAAGTGGTTCGGCTTCCTGTTGAAGAACCTCTCACTTGAGAACGCAAGGATCTGCATCTGTGGAGGTGGTCCTCTTCCGCCTTCGACCTTCAAGATGTACAACGAGCTAGGCATCGACTTCGTCCAGGGCTATGGCCTGACTGAGACAAGTCCGATCACCCACCTCAACCCGGTCGAGGCCTACAACGAGGAGTCTGTCGGACACAACATCCCTGGTGTCGAAGTCAGGATCGTCGACCCGGACAGCGATGGCAATGGCGTCATCCATGTGCGTGGCAGTGTCGTCATGAAGGGGTATTACAACAACGAGGAGGCGACACGCGAGGTCCTCTCAGAGGATGGCTGGCTGAACACCGGCGATGTCGGGCATGAGAAGGATGGCTACCTCTTCCTGACAGGACGTGCGAAGAACGTCATCGTCACAGGTGGCGGCAAGAATGTCTTCCCGGAAGAGGTGGAGGACCACTTCCAGCTGCATTACGATGTCGACCAGATCTGTGTCTGTGGTTACCGCAACGACCCCAAGGACCGCAGCGAGGAGATCGCTGCCGTCATCTATCCTTCCGCAGATGCCTTGAAGGCACATCCTTCTGACATCGAGGACCATATCAATTCGATTGTCAGCGAGGTCAACAAGGAGCTGCAGAGCTACAAGAAGATCACACGTGTCGTGATCGCCAAGGAGCCGCTTCCGATGACAAGTACGAAGAAGATCAAGCGCTTCGAAGTCGAGAAGCTGTACAAGAAGGAACTTGGCAAGGATTGACCCATGCAAGGCCCGTCACAATGGCGGGCCTTTTCAATACAGCCACTTGTGTCCTATGATTGCCGGCATGGAAATCACAAGCCAGCAGAGGGCCTTCCTCCGTGGATGCGCCCAGACAATCGATCCCATAGTGATGGTTGGCAAGGAAGGTCTCACCACGGCTGTCTGCACAGCCTTGGATGAGGCCCTCTCCCACCATGAACTCGTCAAGCTCCGTTTCCAGAACCACAAGGATGAGGTCAGACAGATCTCCGACAAGCTGGCAGAGGCGACCAGGTCGCTTTGTGTCGCTGTCACCGGGTTCACGGCTGTCTTCTACCGTGAGGCACAGAAGCCCGAGGACAGGCGCTTCAACCTCCGCACCCTGTCAATGAGATGAACAAGGAACAGTTGATCCGGAAGTGCACCTCCGCCATGGATGAGATCGTCCGCCGTGAGGGCAGTGTGACCCCTGTCGATGTCCTCCTCGCAACAGGCCTTCTCGATAAGAAGAACTATGAGGCCTGGCGTGAGGGCCGCATCACCGAGCTCGAGGCTGCCTGTTCTGCCAACATGGACACGCTTGCCACTGTCAACAAGGTGGTGCGCACCCATGCCCAGGAGATGGGTCTCAAGAAGGCCTACGAGCCTTATTACAAAGCAGGTAAGGGCAGGGTGAAGCTGCGTTTCACCCGGAGTGGCAGGGATGACCTTGAACGGCATTACTCGACACGCTATGTGGACACGCTCTTCCGCACGGAGAAGGAAGCCAGGGCGGAGCTGGAGGATGAGGGATGAAGCGGCTCCTCTTCCCCTTGAGTTTCATAATCCCCGCCATCATCGCGCTTCCAGGTCTTTTCATGGACCTGGGGGAAGGCTATTACAGCCTGATGAAGCTCATCTACATCTTCTCCGCCTGTTACACCGCCATACTCTACCGCCTGATGAAGGCACTGGGCACGCTTGGCCCGGTCCAGGTCGCGGGGACTGCCGTCACTTTCGCCCTTGCCATCCTCGCCTTGCTTGAACAGTTGATGTCCCCAGCTATCATCCCCATCTACAGGACGGTGGCACTCGTCATCTACTTCCTCTGCTTCTCCGCCATGGCCTTCATAGTGACCAGGGCTTGGAATAATGCGGATGACTAACTAAATCAAACACGTTGCAATCAAAGTAAATAAACAAGGCCACCATGGATTCCTCCACAGTGGCCTTGATGCTTTGCAGGCCTTGCTTACGCCTGCTCGAGTGCGAGGGTGCGTGTCGTGATGTCGCAGACCTCTTCTGGACCGTAGTACTGGATGGCACCAGGGAAGGTGTAGCAGGTCTCACGCTCCCACTGGGCCCTCTTGGAAGCAAAATAGGTGAAGGGCTTTCCATCGAGTTCGACAAGGGCCTTGCGGATGACAGGCTTGTCTTCTCCATGGCGGCGCTCGACGTTCATCATCTTCGTGATCGGGATGCCACCTGCGTTCCAAGCCGCAGGTCCCTTGCTGAGGCCGTTGACGACCGACATGTAACCAGTCAGGCCATTGGCGATCAGGAGGAAGGCGTTGTAGCCGAGCGAGTAGCAGTAGTCTGCATCGAAGTTGGATGGGAAGGCGCAGCGCCCCTCATAGCCGAAGAAGTGGCCAAGTGCGTTGAACTTGCCACTGTAGGTGCCTGCGGCTTTCCTCTTGGCAAGCTCGGTGGCTGTCATGCTGATCAGGAGCTTCTCGGTCTCGATGCGGCTGACCTGGACGTTTCCATGTGGGTCGCGGTCCATCAGCAGCTGCTTCTGGATGTCGACAGGCAGGCTGTTGAAGACAGCGGCGCTCGCAGCGCTGAGGCGGGAGGTGATGAATCCAGCCTGGGTGGTGAAGCCTTCAAGTGCGGCATATGCCCCGGCTTCCTTTGCCAGGAGCTCGTTGAGCTCGCCGATGAGGCCCTTGACTTCTGGGATGAACTCGATCAGGCCCTCTGGGATGATCGCGACACCGAAGTTGTTGCCATCAGCGGCCCTCTGGGCGACGACATCAGCGATATGTCCAACGATTTCAGAGAGCCCCTGCTTCTTTGCTTCGACCTCCTCGCCGACCAGGCAGATGTTGGGCTGGCATTCAAGGGCGCACTCCAGGGCGATATGGCTGGCACTGCGTCCCATGACCTTGATGAAGTGCCAGTACTTCTTCGCGGAGTTGGCATCGCGCTCGATGTTGCCGATAAGCTCGCTGTAGGTCTTGCAGGCCGTGTCGAAACCGAAGGAGGTCTCGATGACATCGTTCTTCAGGTCTCCATCGATTGTCTTGGGACAGCCGATGACCTGGACCGGGAGCTTCTGCGCGGCGAAGTACTCAGCGAGGACGGCGGCGTTTGTGTTCGAGTCATCACCGCCGATGATGACGATGGCGTCGATTGAATGGCGCTTGGCGACTTCTGCGACGACCTGGAACTGCTCCACGGTCTCAAGCTTGGTGCGTCCAGATCCGATGATGTCGAAACCGCCTGTGTTGCGGTAGGCATCGATGAAGTCATCTGTGAACTCGACATAGGAGTCCTCCAGGAGGCCGCTTGGACCACCCTTGAAACCAAGGAGGATGTTGTCGCGTCCCGCCTTCTTCAATGCATCATAGAGTCCAGTGATGACATTGTGTCCACCAGGAGCCTGGCCGCCTGAGAGGATGACGGCGACGGTGAGCTTGCGCTTCGTGGCCGTGCTGGGCGCGTTGATGAAGCTGATTTCCTTCATGCCATAGGTGTTGGGGAAGAGGGCGCGGATCTTATCCTGATCGCTGACAGATTCCGTCTCACGTCCATAGCTGACACAGACCTGGCTGATGTCGTTCTGGAGGATCTTCGGAAGCTTTGGCTGGTACTTGTAGCGTGCAATCTGAAGTGGAGATGTTTCCATTATCTCGCTCCTTTATCGGTTTTGTTATTTATAGTACAATACTTGGGCGCTAAATTCCAGATACGGCCCCTTGCCTGGCAGGTGCGTAGAAGAGACAATGGGGCCATGATAGACCTCCTGCTGATAGACGCGGACTCGATGCCTGTCCGCCACCGCTCAATCATACTGCGCCGCTCATTGAAGGACGGGATTGAGACGCTTTTCGTCGCAGACCGTACGCTGAAGGATGTTGAAGAGGCCCGCTCCGCCCATACAGCCTCCTTGAGGGAACCACTACGCCCATCATTGTCAAAGGAGGAGCTTCGCAAGATACGCAGTTGGATACACATGCTGACTGTTGAAAGTGCTGATGGCGCTGCTGATGACAAGATCGTTGAACTCGCCCGTCCTGGAGCTCTTGTCATAAGCCATGACATGCCTCTCCTTGAGCGGGTCATAGCCAAGGGTGCGATGGCTCTTGATGACAGGGGGAACGTCTGGGATGAGGGGAACATAAGGGAGAGGCTGAGTGCGAGGTCTACGAACATGGCACTGCGCGAGATGGGTGTCTTTGACGAGCGGACCAGGCGTTTTGATATGAAGGACATAGAGGGTTTTGCCAATTCTCTTGATTCAATCTTAATAAAAAATGCCGAATAAGGAATCAATATTTGATTTATAATCAGTTCTCATGCTCTTGGTACAAATTGAGGCATGATCAGGTTCCATGTATTCTCAAACCCCATGCTCAAGGCACGCATCGAACGTGATGGATATAAATGCATGTTGATGGAGAGCGTTGAGCCCAGGCTCCGTGATGCTGTGGCAGTGACGATAAGACGGCCTGGTGAGTTCGAACGCCTGCATTCTTATCTGAACAGGCTATCAGATGAACATGTCGTCTATGTATTGCTCCACCCTGTCCGTGAAAACAGGGATGGTTGCATCGTCAGGAGGACTGCGCTCACATCAAGCGAAAACGATTTCCTCTCCCATCTCATCCTCGATGACTGTGTGAAGCGAAGCTGCATGGACCTGGGCATCTCGAAAAGCGGCTATTACAAGATGGTGAAAAAACTGCTCGGCAAACTCAATCTCGAGTCTGTCGAGCAGTTGAAGGCCTGGGCCCTGTTGCACCTGAGTGTTTAGAACTCGGCGCTCTTCACATAGCGAGGGTAGGGGATGACGTCGCGGATGTTCGCGATACCTGTGACATACTGCACGGCGCGTTCGAATCCAAGTCCGAAGCCGGAGTGTGGCACGGAACCGAAGCGGCGTGTCTCCAGGTACCACCAGTAGTCCTTCTCCTCCAGTCCGAGTTCCCGGATCCTGCCAAGGAGCTTGTCATAGTCAGCCTCCCTCTCAGAACCACCAATGATCTCACCAAGGCGGGGGACCAGGACGTCCATGCCACGGACCGTGCGTCCATCATCGTTCTGCTTCATGTAGAAGGCCTTGATCTCCTTCGGGTAGTCAGTGACGATGACAGGGCTGTGACAGACCTCCTCGGTGAGGAACTTCTCATGCTCGGTCTGGATGTCGCTGCCCCAGTGGACAGGGAACTCGAAGCGGCTGTTGACCTTCTCGAGCTCGGCGATGGCATCAGTGTATGTCATCCTTGCGAAGGGCGTCTCGATGACATGGCGCAACGTGTCGATGTTGCCCTTCAGGACGAAGGAATCGAAGAAGTCCATGTCTGAGCTGCAGTGTTCAAGGACATAGGAGAAGATGTGCTTCAGGAAGTCCTCGGCGACTTCGGCATCCCCATCGAGGTCGCAGAAGGCCATCTCCGGCTCGACCATCCAGAACTCTGCCAGGTGCCGTGTCGTGTTGCTGTTCTCTGCGCGGAAGGTCGGACCGAAGGTGTAGATGTCACGTAGTGCGAGCGCGTAGGTCTCGCCCTCAAGCTGGCCGCTGACGGTCAGGGACGCCTTCTTTCCGAAGAAGTCCTTCGAGTAGTCGACGCTGCCATCCTCCTTGCGAGGTGGTGCCTCAAGGTCGAGCGTGGTTACCTGGAAGGTCTCACCCGCACCCTCGCAGTCGCTGGTCGTGATCAGTGGGGTGTTGATGTAGGTGAAGCCCCTGTCCTGGAAGTAGCTGTGGATCGCATAAGCAAGTGAGCTGCGCACCCTCATGGCGGCGCCGATCATGTTCGTCCGTCCCCTGAGGTGGGCGATCTCGCGCAGGAACTCGATCGAGTGCCTCTTCTTCTGCAGTGGGTAGTCGGCAGGACATGGGCCGACCACATCCAGCTTGGAAAGTGCGAGTTCGACGCTCTGGGCACCTCCCTGTGAGGCGACGAGGCGGCCTGTGCACTCGACAGCTGTACCTGTCGTGACAGAGGAGAGGAGTTCGTCATTATTGAAGGAGGCCTTGTCGATAACGACCTGCAGTCCCTTGACCACAGATCCGTCATTCACTTCCAGGAAGCAGACGTTCTTGCTGTCGCGCTTTGTGCGGACCCAGCCATCGACGACGAGCACTTCTTCAGAGGGCCCGCGGGATAGGATCTCCTTGATTCTTTCCTTCATGATTGAACTCCTTTGATATGGGTTATGTTTAAGGAATCCTATGTATTAGGGCCTCCGTAGTCAATAATGACCATGGGGTGGTGGCTTGCGCGGGAAGGCCTCCTCTTGTTAGTTTTCTTAGTAAATGACAAGTGATGAGAGTACCAGGTACGCCATCCTGACCTCGGGAAGCTGTGGCAACTGCTATGCCTTCCATTCAGCTGGCGTCACGATATTGATAGATGATGGCCTGACGCTGACAGGCCTCAGCCGCCGCCTTGGCGAGTCAGGACTCCCCTTGGAGGGAATCAGTGATGTCTTTGTGACCCATATGCACCCAGACCATTCGAAGGGGCTTGGTGTGCTCTCAAGGCGTCATCCTGTGAAGATCCATGCATCAAGCGAGTGCATAAGAGGTGAGGAGGCTGTCTTCAAACGCCTCGCGATCAGGGACGAGGACCTTGAGGCCTTCGCCTTCCACGAGGAGGTCACGGCAGGACCATTCCGCCTGACCGCCTTCCCGACAAGCCACGACAGCAAGGGATCTGCTGGTTACAGGATCGAAGCCCCTGATTCCGTCTTCTTCCTGATGACTGATACCGGGGACTACGGGCTTGAGGCCATAGCGGCTGCGACGGATGCGGATGTGCTCTTCCTTGAGAGTAATTACGATGAGGACATGCTGGTGAATGGACGCTACCCCTGGCCGCTGAAGAGGCGTGTCATGGGGGAGTGTGGACACTTGTCGAACAAGCAGGCGTACAGCTTCCTGCAGACGGCTTCCTGCCCGGGGGCGGATGTGTTCCTCGTGCATCTGTCGGAGAACAACAACAGGCTTGATTTGGTGGAGGACCTCTACAAGGACCACCACCTGGAACTAGGACAGCTGACTGTCTGCGAGCGCGGACGCAGCTATGGAGCATATTCTATTGGCAGCTAGGAAAAGGAAAGACAAGAGGGATAAGGAGTATTCGTTCAAGGCATGCAGCCGCATCAAGCGCCCTGATGGCCTTGTGATGCATGGTATGAAGCGTTACACCTTCCGCAGCTTTGTAGAGGCGGTGGAAGCGCGCTATGGGAAGAGGCCCTGCTACTCGGTCTATGGCAGTGGTGATGAGGGACGGTGGTCCTATGGGCATATGGCCTATGTCGTCCGTTCGATATCACAGTACCTTGTGGATCTTGGCATCGGCCGTGGTGACAGGGTCTGCATCTATGGTGAGTCGAGCCCTAGGTGGATGATGTTCTACCTTGGCGTCGTCTCGATTGGCGCCATCGCCGTACCCATACTCCCTGGCTTCACAGGGCGTGAGACGGTCACCGCCCTTGAGGACAGCGGGGCCTGTGCGATCTGCCTGGGGGCCCATCAGTTCAGCCAGGTCGCTGATTTCAT
Source organism: uncultured Spirochaetales bacterium (assembly GCA_944392695.1). Taxonomy (GTDB): domain Bacteria; phylum Spirochaetota; class Spirochaetia; order Sphaerochaetales; family Sphaerochaetaceae; genus Bullifex. Next base: position 131,193 of record CALXXN010000004.1, read on the forward strand.
CAAGGAGCGTGGACTCACACTCTTCCGCCTTGAGGACCTCTTCCATATCCCAGATGACCAGCGTGATGCTGCTGACGCTTCTTCCTTCCCAAGCCTTCCTGGCCGCGACATCACAAGGCTGAAAGCCAAGGCCTCCGTCCTGTCGAAGCTGCCACTTGATGAGGATGACACGGCTTCCATCATCTACACCTCTGGTACGACTGGTTCATCAAAGGGTGTGGTGCTCACCCATAAGAACATATTGCGCAACGCAGACCGCTCGAGCTGGGAGTATGTGAAACTCAAGCCTGGCATGAGGGTCCTCTCGATCCTGCCTGTCAGCCACATCTATGAATTCACGATAGGGCAGGTGCTTTCATTGGAGAATGGGCTTGAGGTGTACTTCCTCGGCCGTCCTCCAGCACCTTCCATACTGATGCCCGCCCTTGCAAAGGTGCGTCCACATGTCATGCAGACCGTGCCCTTGCTGATCGAGAAGGTCTATAAGAGTGCTGTCGCACCAGTGATCAAAGGTTCCGGCAGCCTTGCAAAGGCCTATTCCAATCCACTTCTGAAGAACCTGGTCGCCCACCTGGTCACAAGGCGCCTCAAGGCCGCCTTCGGTGGCAAGCTCATCTTCTTCGGCATCGGAGGCAGCGCCTTGGACCGCGAGGTCGAGGACTTCCTCTGCCGTGGAGGCTTCCCCTATGCCCTGGGTTATGGATTGACTGAGACCTCCCCGCTGCTTGCTGGCTGCGGACCTGGGAGGAGGGAGCATAAGCTGGGCTTCGTGGGCCCTGTGCATCCTGATGTCGACCTCATCATCCTGGCCCCTGACAAGGAAGGGGTGGGGGAGATCGCGGTCAAGGGGCCAAATGTGACTCCTGGTTATTACAAGAACGAGGAGCTGGACAAGGAGGCCTTCACGCCAGATGGCTACTTCCGTACCGGGGATCTGGGACTTGTCGACAAGCGTGGACGTCTCGCGATCAAGGGCAGGTGCAAGTCCGTCATCCTCGGCCCTGCCGGGGAGAACATCTATCCGGAGTCGATTGAGAGCGTGATCAACAACATGCAGTTCGTGCAGGAGTCCCTGGTCGTGCCAGAAGGTGCAGGCCTGATGGCCCTGATCAGGATCGACATCGAGGCGATGGCAAAGGCCATGCGCCTGTCCATTGAAGAGGCGAAGGCCCAGGCCAGGGAGTATGCCGCCTCCCTGCGTGCCCAGGTCAACAAGCAGCTCTCCGCCCAGAACAGGATCGATAGTGTCGAGCTCCAGGAGGAGGAGTTCGAGCGCACTGCGAGCCAGAAGATCAAACGTTTCCTCTATCCGAAGAAGAAGCGTGACCAGGGCCACGATAGTGGTGCATCCTGAGCCTGTTGGGCTATAATCAGGTCGTATGAGACAAGCCGTACCTAGTTATGACACGCGAATAGCCGCGATAGACACATTGCCAAGCCCGGGGGAGGTCGCAAGGGAGTTCCCCCTCGATGATGAGACCATGTCCAGGATCCTCTCCTGGCGCCATGCGGTTGAGGACATACTGACTCATCGTGATGACCGCCTGCTGGCCATAGTCGGTCCATGTTCGATCCATGACTGCGAGGCCGCCTTGGACTATGCCAGGCGGCTCAAGGCCCTGAGTGACGAGGTTGGAGACCAGTTCCTCATCATCATGCGCACCTATTTCGAGAAGCCTCGCACCAGTGTCGGCTGGAAGGGCCTGATCCTCGACCCTGACCTTGATGGCACTTATGACATCGCAAAGGGGCTGAGGACAGCACGCCGCCTCCTGCTGGAGATTTCCCGCACGGGGCTGCCCGTTGGTTGTGAGCTGCTCGATCCGATCGTCCCCCAGTACATTGATGAGTTGATCACCTGGGCCAGCATCGGTGCCCGCACGACTGAGAGCCAGACCCACCGCAACCTTGCAAGTGGCATGTGCGTCCCACTCGGTTTCAAGAACTCCACCTCTGGTGAGCTTGGTGCCGCTGTCAATGCGATCAAGAGCGCCGCAAGCCCTGCTTCCTTCATAGGCATCAACAAGGAAGGTCAGAGCGTGGTCCTGCGCACGACAGGCAACAGCATGTGTCATCTGATCATGCGTGGTGGGGAGCGCAGTCCAAACTACTACGAGGACGAGGTCGAGGCCGCACGTGGCCTCCTTGCCGCCAACGGCCTTCTTGATGCGATTGTCATCGACTGCTCACATGGCAACAGCCGCAAAGACCCGAAGAGGCAGAAGCGCGTCCTCCGGTCGGTCATCGACCAAGTCGTCTGGGGTGATGAGTCGATCAGGGGCTTCATGCTTGAGAGCAATATAAAGGAAGGCAGCCAGAAGATTGGTGGCCAGCTTGAGTATGGACTCTCGATCACTGATGCCTGCATAGGCTGGGAGGAGACCGAAAGGATCCTGCGCCATGGTGCCGAGATCCTCAGGGAAGCCAAGACCAAGGGTCATCAGGAGGTGTTGTGATGGAAAAGAAGAAGGTCGCAGTGTTCTTCGCACAGGGTTTCGAGGAAGTCGAGGCCCTGACTGTTGTTGATGGACTTGTGCGTGCCGGTGCCGAGGTCACGAAGCTTGCCGTTGGGGGCTCGCTTGAAGTCACTTCGAGCCATGGTGTCACATTGTGCTGTGATGCGCTGGTCGAGGACTGGCAGGGAGGGGCCTGCCTTGTCTTCCTGCCAGGTGGCATGCCAGGTTCGCTGAACCTCGCACAGGAGTGGTTGGTCAACAAGGCTGTCGTCGAGACCGCCCAGTCAGGCCTTGTCGCCGCAATCTGCGCAGCTCCTGCCGTGGTGCTAGGCCCGCTTGGACTCCTTCATGATGGCAAATGCACCTGCTTCCCTGGCTGTGAGGAGTATTCCCCGTCAGTGAAGTTCACAAGCGTTGGTGTTGTCGTCGATGGCAACATCGTGACAGCCAAGTCTGTAGCCTATGCCTGGCCTCTGGCTTTCACCTTGGTCCGGCTCCTGTTCGGGGCACAGGCTGAGGAGAAGTTGAAGGCGCAGGTCTTCTGGAACGCATGACGTAGATACGAAAAGAGGGAGGTCATGCCTCCCTCTTGCCTCAGCCTGCCATCCTATGGGGCCTTGTGGCCATGAGCAGGCGTTCGACGATTGCGGCCAGTGTGCCGCGTCCATTCTCCTCGACATAGCGTGCTACAGCACCTGGGATGTCTTTGTAGCCATCTTCTTCAGCGATGCTGCTGATTTCAAAGTAGGTCTCGCTGACCGTCTTGCCTACCGACGCCCTCTGTACACGCCAGTCATCCTCCACCTCGTTGATGATGGGCAGGAAGATGTTCTCATTCCAGGAGTAGAGCGCTTCCCGGAAGGACAGCTGCTTGCCAAGCTTCCTCTCAAGTGCGGCCCTGTGCGTCTGGATCTGCACATAGAGGCCTGGCACCTCGAGCCTGCTGAAGCGGCCGCCAGTTGTCGTGAGGATCAGTGTCACATCTGATGCTTTCATTTAAAAGCCTCCGAGTCTTCAGACCCTCCTCTTGTCGGCTAGATGAATACACAAAAATACGGCCAGCGTCAAGTGGCCGTATTTTTCTTAACATTGATTTCACATCCTCTTTCCAAAGCAGGAATTGATGTGAACAAAAACAAGGGTCACTCCTTGTTCTTCAAGAGGTCGCGGATTTCTTCGAGGAGGACGATGTCAGCAGCCTTTGGTGCTGGGGCCTGTGCCTTCTCCTCGGCTTCCTTCTTGAGCCTGAGGTCCTTCATGCGGTTGGCGGTGCGCACAATGATGAAGAGGGTGAGTGCGACCAGGAGGAACTGCACACAGGCGTTGAGGAAGGAGCCGAAACTAAGTATGACGGCATCACGTCCTTCTGTGGCCTGGACGAGGGTGAGGCTCATGTTGGTGAAATCCAATCCCCCCGTGATCAGTCCGATGACCGGACTGAGGATGTCATTGACGAGGCTGTTGATGATGGCGTTGAATGCTGAGCCGATGATGACACCGACTGCCATGTCGAGCACATTGCCCTTGGCTATGAATTTGCGGAACTCCGCTACAAAGCCATTTCCTTTCATTTTCTTTCTCCTGGGTTATCTTGAATAGCTTGAATCGCGTGAAGTATAAGTAATCATTCATATGAATTGCAAGCCAAGGAGTTTTCATGCGTTACTTCCCCGATTCATACAAGCCCCTCCTCTCAGTACGTGAGACCGAGAGGGCGATCAAGATAGTCAAGGACATCTTTGAGAAGGAACTTTCCGGTGCCCTGCGCCTCTCACGTGTCACAAGCCCTATCTTCGTACCCTCTGGCAGTGGCATCAATGATGACCTGAATGGTGTTGAGAAACCTGTCAGCTTCACTGTCTCAGGCCTTGGCGGCCAAGGCATGGAGATCGTGCAGTCATTGGCCAAGTGGAAGAGGATGGCCCTTGCTGATTACGGCATAGCATGTGGGCGCGGAATCTATACGGACATGAACGCGCTGCGCCCAGATGATGAGATTGATGAAATCCATTCAATCTACGTCGACCAGTGGGACTGGGAACAGGCGATCAGTCCGGAGATGAGGAACCTGGACTACCTCAAGTCCTGTGTAAGGGAAATCTACTCCGCCCTGAAGCGTACTGAGTTCCTGATCCATGAGACCTATTCCTGCCTCACTCCCTGCCTGCCTGATGACATCTACTTCATCCACAGCGAGGATGCCCTTGCGCTCTACCCTGATGTTGATGCGCCTGAGCGTGAGAGGCGTCTTGCCAAGGAGCATGGAGCTGTCTTCATCATCGGCATAGGCGGCCTCCTTCCTGATGGCAGCCGCCATGGGGGCAGGGCTCCTGACTATGATGACTGGTCCACACCAACCACCGATGGACACATCGGACTCAATGGAGACATCATCGTCTGGGATGATGTGCGTGGCAATTCCCTTGAGCTCTCCTCGATGGGGATAAGGGTCGACCAGGCCGCCTTGCTACGCCAGCTGGAGGAGAAGGGCTGTCAGGAGCGCAAGGGGCTCTACTGGCACCAGAGGCTCCTCAATGGCGAGCTTCCACTGTCGATTGGTGGTGGTATCGGACAGAGCCGTCTTTGCATGTTCCTGCTGAAGAAGGCACATATCGGTGAAGTCCAGGCCTCCGTATGGCAGGAGGAGGCTAAGGCTGAGGCCAGGTCGCTTGGTTTCTCCCTGATCTAGCGGAAGACTTCATGGAAGGAGAGGAGGCTGAAAAGCCTCCCTTCTCCATATCTAGGGGTTATGGAATCAAGGTCATCCTCGTGGACGATCATCAGGCTGTCGACTTTGACAAGGCAGCGGGGGCTTCCGTCCTGGTCTGTCACTGCGAGGACGTCTCCTGGCATCGGTACTTCCTCTCCAGTCTCTTCATAGTAGTCCTGTGAGACTGCAGCAGTCTTCATCCCTTCTTTGAAAATATCATCACAGAAGTGCCAGGAAGCAGGGAAGTGCCCGTAATCAGCCACATCCGGGGAGAACATGCGGTAGGCAAGGAACATCTCATCACAGGTCATCATCCACTTCCTTATAAAGCAGAAGGCCCATGACTTTCATCATGGACCTTCTTGTGCGGTCGACTGGACTTGAACCAGCATAGCCTTTCGACCACTAGCACCTCAAGCTAGCGTGTCTACCAATTCCACCACGACCGCATGTCGTGTCGCTATCGGCAACATAGAAGACAATAGCCTAAGTGGGGCATTGAAGTCAATACGGATTTGTGGAAATTTTCGCTCCATTTGCTAACTCAATGATTTCAAAAGAAAAGCATATGAAAACCATTGGTCACATGGCTGAGGAAGTCAATCTCAAGCTTGATCAAGCGCCAGGACCATGTCCTCGAGGTCTAGGAATGTCCCATCCTTGAGGCGGAAGCCACGGTAGTGCACACCTTGTTTTTTGAAGCCGAGGCTCTCATAGAGCTTCCTTGCGGGGATGTTCGTGCTGACGACTTCCAGTTCCACTTGGAGATAGCCATGCTCCCTTGCTTTTGCGATTGCGGCTTCCATGAGCTTTCGGCCAAGGCCCTGTCCCCTGAAGCCAGGGAGTATGGCAATGGCGATTTCTGCACGATGACATAGCTTGATGCGCTTCCTTACGCAGGACAGGCTTGTGTTTCCAATGAGGACACCATCATGGAAGGCTGCCAGGCTGAGTTCTCCTGGCTTTTCCAATGCGTTCCTGATATAGGCGGCTTCAGATTCCTCAGTATAGTCGATCTCCTCAGGATAGCTTGCAAGATAGTCAGTGGAGCCATAGGCATCTTTGAGGAAAGTGAGCAGCTGTGCGGCATCTTCTGGCATGGCACTGCGCATCATGATGGAGCGTCCGTCGTTCAGTTGGATTCCTGTTGCTTCGTATGTCATGGCCCATATTACCTCACGAAATGAACGGCTACAAGAAGAACCGCCCAGAACCTGGCATGGCCACCAACGTTTCCAAGGAGGAGGAGGGACTGGAATGACCACTAGGAACAGGACAGGGGTTATGGAGTACATTGAGCTTGCAATGGGTTGAGATGTCTCCTGTATCAATGATTGACATGTTGCCACGACATTCATCAGCGGGGATGTGTGTGGAATGCTTGCCTAGAATTCAAATGATGGGTAGCTTATGTGGTGGAATCAAGGGACAGATACTCAGCCTATGTACCACACCAAAGATGATAAAAGGTCCATCTACACATCCACGCTGCTTTATGAAGCATTGATGATGAACCTTAAGACGACGCCTTTCGACGAGATTTCGGTTTCAAACCTGGTACGCAAGGCCGGGGTCAGCCGGAGCACCTTCTACAGGAATTTCGACAACATAGCAGACATCCTTGCCTGGCGGTGTGACAGCCTCTTCAAGGAGATGGCTTCAGCCTTCGATAAACAGAGGACACGTAGCAAGAGCAGCTTCCTGGTCTTCGGCATACATTTCTGGCAGGAGCGATGGGAGTGTGTCGATGCGATCATCAAAATCGGCCGCCTTGACCTGGTCTACGATGTCCTTGAGCGTAATGTCGAGCACATATCATTCAGTTCCACCAAGGCTGAAGACATGTCAGATGCTGAGAGGTCTTACTTCCTGACGATGAGGGCGGCTCTTTTTGTCAGCATATTGAAGACCTGGCTTGACCGGGGTCGTGTGGATGATGCAGAGACCCTTGCTGACATACTCAAGCGCCGCATCATGGAAGTCAGTTTCGAATTCCTTCTTGATTGATTGTCTTACTGGACTTGTGACCTGGCGTCCGCCATCCTGGCTGGACGCTTTTTACGTCCTTGCCACATGAAAAGAGAAAGACCTGCGGAACTCTCCACAGGCCTTTTTAGCGAGAGAGGGACTCGGACCCCCGACCGAGCGGATATGAGCCGCTTGCTCTACCAACTGAGCTATCTCGCCATTCATTGTCTGCCGTATTGGCAACATGTGGGATGCTAGCAAAAGGCTTATTCAATGTCAACAACTCTGCAATCTTTTTCTGAGGAAATGCGTCTACACACTGCCGGTGATATGTAAAAGGGGAGTGGAGGACATCCCTCCACTCCGTGTAAACATCAATAGACGTAGGAAACTGAAACAAATGGTGTTAAGAAGAAACCTGAAACATCTGGTTCAGTTGTCGTTGTAACATCTCCAATCTTTGTTGTTGAACTTACATAGAGAGGCCCTCCAAGTCCAATACCTGCGTCAAGCCTGACTGGACCAAATGTGAAGTCTGCAGCGACCTTTCCGTACATTGAAAGCATGAAGGTTGTGGTGTCTGCAGTTGACCAACCACTGTCGTCACTTCCCCAATCAACGTTGCCGTTCACGCCAAGACCCGCGACAATGCCGATCATGTCAGTGAAGCCATAGCGATATGCAGCGCCGACGCGGAATGCAAGGCCAGGGGAAACCTCAGTGTCATTGATTGTCGAGTCTCCGACTTTCATGCTGGTGAGGTCAGACATGCCGATGCCATATTCGACGCCGAAACCACCATTGGAACCAAAGAAGTTGGCACCGTCGATTGCGAAGATGGCATTACGTGCTTGTGAATCAGCATTTTCCGAAGTATTCCAGAAGATCTGATAACCTGCAGAGACACCAATCTGCCCTTCGAATGCCATCACTGGAAGAGCCACGAGGCAGAGGACTGCGATAATCAATACTTTCCTCATACACATTTCTCCTTTTGACGTAATTGATATCTTATGATTGCCCTGCTTTCACGAGCCGTCAAGTTTTAGATGACTTGGCATAGGATCAGGTACGTCAGAGGGGCCAGTTGCTTGACGAAGTGTACATGCTTTGGAAGACTTACTGATGGATGATGGGAATGGGGTAAGCGGAGATTATTCTAGTTCTTATCGAGGTCACCGTCTTGCTGGCGACTCTGTATTCACACTAATACCTCACTTGGAAAGTAAAGTCAAATGTTGGGTGGCATTGACATAGGTCGATACATGTTCCTGATTGCATGAACCGCCCCTGCTGTGCTAAACCAAGGCCGCACAAAGGAGTGTCAGATGAGCCGCGCCATTGATTTCACCCAAGGCCCGATCCAGAAGAACCTTATCGCCTTTGCATTCCCTCTTTTCCTGGGGAACCTCTTCCAGCAGCTGTACAACACTGCTGATTCCTTGATAGTAGGCAACTGGCTTGGAAGCGAGGCCTTGGCCGCGGTCTCTTCCTCATCCCCCTTGATCAACATGATGGTGGGTTTCTTCAATGGCATGGCCATTGGTGCCGGCGTCATCATAAGCCGCAACTTCGGAGCCAGGGACAGGGAAGGGCTCGACAGGGCCATTCATACCGACCTCGCCTTCGGTGCGGCAGCGGGGCTCTTCCTGACAGTCGTGGGCTCGGTCTTCACCCCGCTTGTGCTTGAGTGGATGCAGACTCCTGAGGACATCATGCCGAACAGCATCGCTTATTTCCGGGTCTACTGCCTCGGCATCATATTCTCCCTCTTGTACAACACCTGCATGGGCATCATGAACGCCCTTGGGGACAGCCGTCATCCACTTTACTACCTGATCATCTCATCACTGACCAATGTCGTCCTGGACATCCTGTTCGTCGCTGGTTTCGGTGGAGGTGTGGCATCAGCCGCCTTGGCTACGATCATCAGCCAGGCGGTATCAGTCATACTCTCGCTCAAACGGCTTTTCAAAGGGCAGGAAGGGGTCTACAAGGTCTCATTGAGGAAGATCCGTTTCCACAAGGCGACGCTGCGTGAGATTGTCCGTTATGGTCTTCCTTCAGGTGTGCAGAACTCAGTGATTGGTTTTGCCAACATCGTCGTACAGACGAACATCAACTCGTTCTCAAGCGCCGCGGTCGCAGGCTCTGGCGCCTACAGCAAGATCGAGGGTTTCGCCTTCCTACCTGTCACCTGCTTCTCCTTGGCATTGACGACCTGCATAGGGCAGAACCTTGGTGCTGGGAGGTATGATAGGGCGAAGAAGGGTGCGCTCTTCGGCATACTCTGCTCGATCACGCTGGCTGAGCTGATAGGACTCATGGTCTTCATCTTCTCCCCGCAGCTTGTCGCCATGTTCAACGACAACCCATCTGTTGTCGCCTATGGTGTGCGCCAGGCGCGGATAGAAGGCCTCTTCTATTGCTGCCTGGCTCTTTCCCATTGCATCGCCGGCATACTGAGAGGGGCGGGGAAGGCGACGATCCCGATGATGATCATGTTCGGAGCCTGGTGCATGATCCGTGTCGCATATATCACCACGGTGCTCCACTTCATCCCTCACATAGAAGTCGTCTATTCAGCCTATCCACTGACTTGGACGCTGAGCTCAGTGGCCTTCATCATCTACCTGCTGAAGGCCGACTGGCTCCATGGACTCGACAAGAAGGCTTGAATCACTCCTCCACGTCGACTGTGTTCTGCAATACGCCAAGGCCCTCGATCTCGACTTCGATGACATCTCCTGGTTTGACATGGGCGACGCCAGACGGTGTTCCTGTGAGGATGACATCGCCTTCCTGCAGCGTCATGCGCTGGCTGAGCCAGCTGACAAGCCACTTGGCTGGGAAGATCAGGTTGGAGGTGTTCGACTTCTGCACCGTCTTTCCATTGACACGGCATTCGATGTCGAGCTTGGATGGATCCACCTCGTCGCTGATATAAGGACCGAGGGGCATGAAGGTGTCGAAGCCCTTGGCTATGGTCCACTGTCCATTCTTGTCCTGCAGGTCACGTGCGGTCACGTCGTTGGCACAGCAGTAGCCGAGGATGTAGTCATCAACCTCGTCTTCACTGACGTTCTTGCACTCACGTCCGATCACGACAGCAAGCTCGGCCTCGTAGTCGAGGTCCTTGCACACCCTTGGCTTGATGATGTAGTCCCCAGGGCCGATGACACTGGTCGGCGCCTTCATGAAGACGACGGGGCTCTGTGGTATTGGAAGGCCGAACTCCTTTGCGTGGTCACGGTAGTTGAGTCCGATGCCTATGGCTTTGACAGGGAAGCTTGGATTGACCAGGACGACGTCGGCCATTGCCTTCTCCTCTCCGGTCTTGACGATGCCATCCCCCTTGAAAGGATCCTCTATGCAGATGAGGCGCTCACCTTCGATGAGGCCGAACTGGACCTCATCCCTATCCTGGCTTAAGAATGCTGCGATCTTCAAAGTCTTATCTCCTCGTAGGCCCTCCTGATGGAGAAGCCACGTGCAGTGTAGAACGGAAGGAGTTTCCTGTCATCAACGAAGAGGTGTACCGGTCCGCACATTGACAGGAGGCTGGTGGCATGGCCACGTCCCCTATGGGCAGGATCCGTGTAGAGCGAATTGAGCTGACGCCTTCCCTTGGTCGAGTAGGCGAGGGAGCGTATGAGTCCATCCTCCCTGGACACCCAGGCCTCCTCCCCATGGCTCAGCAGCCTCCTGAGGTAGCCAAGGTCCTTCTCAAAGGCAGTATCGGAGAGGAAGTCATGGATCTCCTGTGCTGAGGGAGGGCAGGGGCAGCCTGTTCCAGGGGCTTCCTTGTAGAGCAGCCATCGGCTGGCTCCATTGCCCTCCACAGGGCAGGGCCTGGTCACAAGCCTGACATCATTGAACACAGCACAGGTGACCTCTGTCGTGGCATCGTATGCTGCGGCGATGTAGAGCCTGTCATGGATGTGGAGGACAGTCAGGTCATCCTCATCAATGACCACACACTCCTCTGGCAGCCAGGGGAATGGTATGATCAGCTGGTGTTCTTTTGAATAGTCGGCTTTCCACATAAGAGCGGGGCCCGTCAGCGCGGGCCCCTGCATGGTCACAGCTGTGAGAAGTATCCCACATCGGTCGAGAGCACCTTGTCCATCGCTGGCAGGGTCTCCCTGTAGCTCTCCATCGTGCGGTAGAACTCGAAGAACTCCGGATCCGATGAGTAGCTCTCACGGTAGATGCGGCTGGCCTCGGCATCAGCCTGGCCCCGGATCTCAGATGCCTGGGCATTGGCTTCGGAGAGTATCGTGTTCATGTCCTTCTCCGTCTTGCCCTGCCACTCGGCAAGCTGGCCACGGCCATAGGACCTGTAGGCCTCCGCGATCTGGTTGCGCTCCTTGATCATGCGCTCGTAGACCGACTGGGTCAGGTCGTCCGAGTAGCGGATCTGGCGTATGATCACATCCTCGAGGACTATGCCATAGGTGTCCGTGTACTCCGATGCGGCCTCCAGGATCATGTTGCTGATCCCCTCACGGCCTATCTCGATCGACTCCTGTGTGGTTGTCGTTGCTGTCAGTGTCCTCAGCGTCTCGGCATCCTCGATCGAGTCGATGTCCTGGAAGTCCTCCACGACATTGATCTCATTGATCTGGTTCGTCGAGCGCACGGCCTCGTGGAGGCTGTGCTCACTGATCACCGTGCGGATCGTGGAATCGATGATGTCATTCAAACGCCCAAGACCTGACTCGATCGTTCCGACCGTCTCATAGAAGAGGGCAGGGTCGTCGATATACCAGCGTGCGGTCGCATCGACCCAGATGAACTGGTTCTCCTTGGTCGGGATCCTCTGCGCCTCCCCATCCCAGCTCTGGAGCCTTGATGAGTAGCGTACGACATTGTCGACAAGAGGCATCTTGAACTTCAGTCCAGCTTCCTTCTCGACGTTGACGATGGCCCCGAAACGGGTGACAACGGCCTGCTCTCCCTCATAGAGGATGTAGAAGGGGCCGAGCAGGAGGAAGACCACGAGTAGGACTGCGATGACGACAAGTACTGTTATCAGCTTCTTCACTTCGCACCTCCCACTGTGCTGATCGGCAGGAAGTTCTCAAGAGAGCTGTCGACCAGCGTCAGGCTGCCTTCCTCTGAGGAGAGGACATCCTCCATCGTCTCAAGGTAGAGGCGGGTGCGCACCAGGTCGGGATCCTGCCTCCATTCCTCCTTCATCGCATTGAAGGCTGCGACATCACCCTTGGCCGTGTTGACGCGTTCTGCCGCGTAACCCTCGGCCTGGAGGACGATGCGGCTTGCTTCTCCCTGTGCCTCAGGAATGGCCTTGTTGTAGTATTCCTTGCCTTCGTTGATATACCTGTTCATGTCCTGGGTGGCCTTGTTGACGTCTTCGAAGGCATCCTGTACGGCGCCCTCTGGCGGGACGATGTTCTGCAGTTTCACAGTCACGACCTCGATACCAAAGTCATAACCATCGAAGATGCGTTGCATCTGATCCTGGGCCGCGACCTCGATCTGGGTCCTCATGCCCGTCATGACGGAGAGGATCGGGAGGTCTCCGACCAGGGAGTTCATGACAGACTGTGAGATGTCACGGATCGTCGTCTCCTTGTTCTCGACATTGAACAACCACTTCATCGGGTCGTTGATCCTGTACTGTACGATCCATTCGACTGACACGATGTTCAGGTCTCCTGTCAGCATCATCGACTCATCTTCGTAGTTCGTCGCACCCCTCAGGCTTGTGCCAGTGCTGTCAGTGGCCCTGTAGCCGAAGGTCATTGTCTGGACCAGCTGCGTGGGTACGTTGTAGCTGCGCTCTATGCCGAAGGGGAGGCGGACCTGGAGGCCCGGTCCGACTGTCCTGTCGTAGCGTCCGAAACGCAATACGACCGCCTGCTCGGTCTGGTCGACGACGAAGAACGAACTCGCCGCCGCAACCAGGAGGAGGACTATGATCAGGACAACGATGATGATCTTTGGGGAAAGTGACAGCCTTGGGCGTCTTGCGGGCCGGACTATCTTCTCTTCTTCACTCATTGAGGTTCCTTGCCTGTTTGTTCTCATGCACCTTTCCAAGAAGGCACACAATGATAAATATAGCGCCAGTGAGGGCAGGGGGCAATGAGTGGAAAAAGAATCGGAAAAGGCATACAATCTGCCAGAACGCCCACAGGAGGCAACAATTGAAGAAGAGACTGATCACATCCGCACTGCCTTACGTCAACAACATACCGCACCTGGGGAACCTCTTGCAGGTCCTCTCAGCCGATGTATTCGCCCGCTTCTGCCGCTCACGCGGCTATGAGACGCTCTATGTCTGCGGCACTGACGAGTACGGCACGGCCAGCGAGACAAGGGCCCTCCAGGAGGGCGTCAGCCCAAGAGAGCTGTGCGACCACTACCACAAGATCCATGCTGAGATCTACAAGTGGTTCAACATCTCTTTCGACCACTTCGGACGCACCAGCACGCCACAGCAGACCGAGATCGTCCAGCACATCTTCAACGAGGTCGACAAGCATGGCTACATCACAGAGCGTGAGATGGAGCAGCTCTACTGCCCCAAGTGTGGCCGCTTCCTCGCGGACCGCTATGTCCATGGCACCTGCCCCCACTGTGGCAGTGAGAAGGCACGTGGTGACCAGTGCGACAGCTGCCAGAGCCTCCTCGACCCCACTGAGTTGATCGAGCCTCATTGCTCTGTCTGTGGTTCGACACCTGTCTTGAAGAAGACACGCCACCTTTATATCGACCTACCCAAGGCCTTGCCACTCCTGAAGGCATGGATCGACAAGGCCTCTGTCGAGGGCTTCTGGTCAAAGAACGCCGTCCAGGTGACACAGTCATGGATCCGTGACGGCCTCAAGGAACGTTGCATCACACGTGATTTGAAGTGGGGCATACCTGTCCCACGCCCGGGCTTCGAGGACAAGGTCTTCTATGTCTGGTTCGACGCCCCGATCGGCTACATCTCGATCACGATGAACGCGGTCAAGGACTGGGAGTACTGGTGGAGGGATCCCGAGGGCACAGAGCTCTTCCAGTTCATCGGCAAGGACAACATCCCATTCCACACGGTCATCTTCCCTGCAAGCCTGCTGGCCACTGGTGAGAAGTGGACGATGCTCCACCACATGTCCTCCACCGAGTATCTCAACTACGAGGGTGGCAAGTTCTCGAAGAGCGAGGGCATCGGAGTCTTCGGCAACGACGTCCAGGAGACCGGCATCCCTGCCGATGTCTGGCGTTTCTACATGTTCTACAACCGCCCTGAGAAGAGCGATGTCAACTTCACCTGGGACGAGTTCAGCGAGAAGGTCAATGGCGAGCTGATTGGCAACCTCTCGAACCTCGTCAACCGTACGTTGACCTTCGTCAGCCGCTTCTATGATGGCGTCATCCCAGACGCCCCCTTCGACGAGGAGCTGGTCAAGGCCATCAGGGAGAAGGAAGAGGAGGTCACAAACCTCCTCGACAGGGCTGAGGAGCGTGACGCCCTGCGCACCATCTTCGCCCTGTGCGACATCGGCAACAGGGCCTTCCAGGCAGGTGAGCCCTGGAGGACACGCAAGGAAGACCCGGCTGCGGCAGCCACGCTCTTGAAGACGCTCAGCGCGATGATCCGCGATGTCGCGATCATGTGCGCCCCCTACATGCCTGAGACATCAGAACGCATCCTCTCCTTCTTCAACGAGGATGTGGGCAAGACCTGGTGCGACCTGGGCAAGTGGGATGACATCAAGAGTGTCGGTTCTGTCAGCCTGCTTTTCGAGAAGCTGGACAAGGACCGTGTGGCTGAGCTGAAGGCACGCTTCAGCGGCAGCCAGGAGGAGAGGGCCGCCAAGGGCCACGAGGAGAAGAAAATGGAAGAAAAGAACACAAGCGCAGCAGTCGAGGAGACCATCGCCCATCAGTTCGAGCGCCGTGTCACATTGAAGGTCTGCCGCATCACAGAAGTAGAGAAGCACCCCAATGGTGACCTCTTGTACATCCTCCACCTGGATGATGGAACTGAGGATGGCAGGACAATCGTCTCGTCCATCGTGCCTTACTACAAGGCCGAGGAACTCCAGGGCCGCCACATCGTGGTCGTCGCCAACCTCAAGCCCGCCAACTTCCGTGGTGTGAAGAGCATGGGCATGCTCCTTGCCGCGAGCGACCCGGATGCAGAGCCGCATTCGACCTGCGAGGTCCTCTTCGCTGATGACATCCCTGCTGGCACGGTGCTCCATGTCGAGGGCCAGGATGGTGTCGAGAAGGTCACGACCTACGTCAAGCCCGACCACTTCTTCGCCATGCCCCTCTACACGGAGGATGGTGTCCTGAAGGTCGATGGTGCCGCGATCACCGCTGATGGCAAGCCAGTCAAGGCCGCCAAGTACCTCAATGGACCAGTCGGTTGAGCTGACACAGATAGCCCTTGATGAGCTCAAAGGAGGGAACCTCTTCCAGAGCGCTTACTGGGCAAGGATCAAGGAAGGGTCTTGGAAGGCCCTTCCTTTCCATTTCACATCCCCTGCCTGGTCGGGGGATGTTCTTGTACTTGTGCGTTCCTTCGCACCTGGCATCAGCATGGCTTATGTGCCTTTCGCTTTCTCCCAAGATGCCACACAAAGCGCTGTGGAGGTTTTCTGCGAAGAGGTGGGGAAGTACCTGCCAAAATCAACAGTCCTCCTGCGCCTCGACCTGGACTGGCAGGTAAGTCCAATGAAGTCCACACCCAGGTTCATACCATGCAAAAGTTCAGTCCAACCCCTTGCGACCGTGCAGGTCGACCTCACCAGGCCCTTCGCTTTCAAGGACAGGGTGAAGCGCAACCTCAAGAAAGAACATTCAATCAGCATACAGACCTGGGAAGGTGACCAGGGGTCTTTCGATGAGTGGTACGACACTTACATCAAGACTGCGCAACGAGACCACTTCACCGCACGTCCCAAGGCCTACCTCCATTCCTTCTTCGATAAAGCGGATCAGGACACAGTACCTGTCCTCCACCTCGCATACGCCAATGGCTCAATCTGTGGAGGACTCCTCTCTGTGAGGTACAAGGGATGCGAGACCTATCTCTTTGGTTCCTCCATCCCCAATGATGGAAAAACCTCATGTGGTTACTCCCTCCAGGTCCAGACGATGATGGATGCCAGGGAAGCTGGCATGAAGACTTACGACCTCTTTGGCATAGACGACTCAAGCGATGATGGACATCTCTCCTCGCTGACAACTTTCAAGACAGCCTTCGGGGGAGGAATCATCAAGCGTCCCATGACAATGGATCATCTCATCCATCCAACCCGTGCCCATCTCTTCCGCTTCCTTGACCAGAAGAGGGTGGAGAAGGCCAGGGGTTGATGCAAAGAGAGGGCCAGGCAATGAGCCCAGCCCTCACTCAATCCATTTGAGTCATCATTTACGGCATTGGAACATCTGGAGACAGGACCTTCTCCAGGATCTCAGGCCAGCGTGCATCTTTCTCTGAACGGGGAATCTTGATGTATTCTTCCAAGTACCAGTCGAATACATCACCTTCGCTGGGATCTTCGGAAAGCTCTGGATAGGCGTCATATATGGCTTCAGGATAGTAGAGGTAGTAGTTGTATGGCCTTCCATTTCCAAAGTGGCGGAAAGAGTTCATGTACACGAGACGGAAATCTTCCGCCCCGAAGTCAACTTTCACATTCATGCCTATGATTGGGTGTTCATCCAGTTGTTGGTCCAGCAGGGAAGGGTCGATCTCAACTTCCTTTGGATATGTTCCATCCCAACCTTTGAGACCTGTCCCATTCATTTCCAAAGCGGTCCTGAATACAAGAGCCCAGTTCTCAGAAGGTGCGTTCAAACCCAATTCCA
Organism: uncultured Spirochaetales bacterium; assembly: GCA_944392695.1. GTDB lineage: Bacteria > Spirochaetota > Spirochaetia > Sphaerochaetales > Sphaerochaetaceae > Bullifex. The sequence continues at coordinate 148,164 of CALXXN010000004.1, forward strand.
TATGTGTCTTCACATACCATTCAAAGGGATTGTTGATTGCCACCCCTCCACCTGGATAGCCTGCCAGATGGTACATGTAGCACAGTGTCTGTGGGCACGTGAGCATGTAGTTGTAGGTGAAGCCATCTTCTGTCACAGGAACAGGGGAGGACGTCAACTCGAAGGTGTTTTCGTAAGAGTAGTCTATCAAGACACCTTTGACAGGGCGTGCAGCCAGCTGCGCATCCAGGTCTTCAAGATTGACAACCGTCCACTCGGATTCAACGAAATCAGAAGCATCAGGCATGGGAAGTTCATCTTGTCCAATCAGGTAATTGAGTGCTGCATACCAGTTGTTCCTGATCTCGTTGATGCCCAGGTCAAAGTACTTCTCTGCATACCACCAGAACGCATTACCAGAACCTGCATCTGCGACTTCTCCCGTCTTTCCAAATTCATCCAGTATTATTGGAGGACAGTAGAGCACATAGTTGTATTTCCCCTGATATCCATCTCCGCGGTAATTCAGGTAGAACGTCATTTCGTCATAGCCATAGTCTTCTGCAGCCTCGTACTTGAGCAGGACATCCTTGATTGGTTCTCCAGCCCTGTCCACATCAATAACACGTGCTACAACAGTTGTCCCTTCCTCGATGGTGTCGACATCGCTGACGACACGTAGGACGCTTGGAGTCTGTGGTGTCTCTGGATTATCAGGAATGCTTTCATTAGGCGAGTTGCTGCATGCGCAAAGCATGAGGGCCATCAATACAGCCACGATGATAGGAATATGTTTCATAAGCCTTCCTCCACACATTGCACTCTCATGATATACCTATCGGGGGGGGGGAAGCAATCATTACTAACGAGGTAAATTGAAAGAGGATATGGAGGTACCACCATATCCTCCTTGCTCTTCAAGGTGTTGTGGCAATCATTCACACACCTGGTATCTGGACATCTGAAGACAGGACTTTTTCGAACAATGCTTCCCAATTTGCTTTGATTTCATCTTGGGTCATATGGAGATATTCTTCCGCATACCACCAGAAGGCATTACCAGTACCGTCTTTGCCTGTCTCTTGCTTGAAAGCATCAAGTATTGAGCTTGGATAGAGGAGGAGATAGTTGTAGGCATCGCCATCTCCATTGAACATGACCGTCCCTTCATGGAGCAATTTGAAAGCATCACCAGCAGCATTTACTATGACACCCATCACAGGGTATTCCTCGAGCTGTGCCTGGAGCTGGTCTGAAGTGACCTCTGTCTCTTCTGATTCCCCGATGTCGAAACCAGGAGGCGTGCCTGCATTCAATGAAAGCAGCTTTGCGAATACTTCCTTCCAGTCCTCTACTGAGGTGCCATCCAATGTAACGTTCAAATCAAGATGTGTGCTGAGGTACCATTCCAATGGATCCAGCATGTCTTCCAGACCAGGACATCCTGCTAGATAGTAAAGGTCGCATACCGTGTAGCGGCATGTAAGCACATAGTTGTATTCACTATTGTTGTCAGTCTGGACTTCATCCGTGGCTTTCAAGGTGAAGTGCTCACTAGGCCAGAACTCATAGTCCACCTTCACTCCAACAATGGGTCTTGTCTTAAGTTGTTCTTCAAGATCCTCAAGCCGGATGCCATCCCAGTCAGCACCTGGGAAATCGGCTGCATCTGGTACGGGAAGCTTATCTGCGTGTTCCAGCATGTAGGTGAGTGTCGGATACCAATCAGCTGTTACAGATTCATAGCTCAACCCAAGATAGTAACCAGCGTACCACCAGAAAGCCTTGCCTTGCTGGTGATTGGCCTCCTGTCCCGTCCTGCCGTACTCAGTGAGTATGATCTGGGGAACATAGAGGGTATAGTTGTATTTTTTACCGTCACCATTGTCAGCTGTCTTGCCATCACCTTCATACTTCAAATAGAAGGTGCTTTCATCAAGCCCCATGTCATCCTGGTCACCGTATTTGATGATTACCCCTACAATCGGATCGCCGACACCATCAGCATCTATGACCCTTGCAGTTGGAGTGCTCACTCCTTCTTGCTGGATGCTTTTGACTTCGCTGACGAGGCGGAGTGAGCCTATTGGTGCATTCGGAATATCTTCATTGGGCGAGTTGCTGCATGAGCAAAGCACGAGAGCCATCAAGACAGCCACAATGACAGGAATACGTTTCATAAGCCTTCCTCCACACATTGCACTCTCATGGTATACCTATCGGGGGGGGACAAGTCCTTGCTGTTGAGAAAATTGTGCGTACATTTGCTCATTCTTGTTGATTTGATGAATTTGGCCCAGTAAGATTGGACTGCAGAATTAAAATAATACAAATATTGACAGGAAAAAAAAATAGCTTACTTATTGTGGTGGCGGGGGGATATTGTTGCCATATATGATGACATGTTCAACCTCTGTCAATTTTGCAAAAGGGGTATGAAATGAAAAGACTTGCCATTGCTGTATTGTCTATCATGTCTGTCTTGATGCTGTTCTCTTGTGATGGGAACGTATCAAATCCAGGAACAGGTCCAGAAGAACCAACGTTCATCAAACCAACTGAACCTGCTGAAGTTCCTGAGTATGACCCATCCATGGGTGGTGAGGAATTGAGTGGGGCAGCGCTTGATGCTTTCGAAGCTGCTGTGAAGTATCTGTCGTATTCAGACACCTTCATTGATAACAAGTTGGAAGCGAATGAGACTCCTGCAACAGGAACAGTTTTCGATGGAGCATTCAAGTTCGAGTATTCTGACAATTGGCCAGACAATTATCAGAAAGTTGAGCAAGTGAACGATTATGTCCATAGCTACAATGGATATGAGTTGGCCATTTCAAACGGTGTATTTGATTTTTACTACGAGGCATATGGCTATTCATTTGATTTCATATATCAAGATGCAAATTACAAGTGCTCTTATGAGGATGGCATAGGCATAGTCGTAACAGATGAAGATGGAACAACGGTGTCTGATAATAACCTTATAAGTGCTTGTGCTAATTTCGCTAGTGGATTGAACAGTGCGATAAACACATATCGGGAAAATGCATTTCTTGAGAAGGTTGTACCTGGAGCCGAGTTTGAACCATTGAAAGGACAGAGTGTCGTGATCAAGGAGTATTCCAAGATTGGTTCTCTCAGGCAACTGCTTAGGGCGTTCAAGAACTCGAATTTCATTGGTATTGGAAGTGAACCATACAAGTTTTCTTCTAACGGCATCTTGACGACATACAGCAACTATGATGCTTACCACTACGAGTACTATGGACCAATCAATCTTGTTTCCACGCTTGACCAGTCCACATATGACATCGTGCTCAATATCAACGTGACTAATACGGGTAACTCGACATTCAAGGCTACAGCAGGATCCTATGTGTCCATAAATGGAAGCGTTTATGATATCGCAGGCTACGATAACTGGGCTGACATCCTTAACTGGTGACACGAATGTGATACAGCCATGTCTGTATCATGAATGAAAGGCAGGCACCCTTGCTGCTGTCAGAAATGACATGAGCGGGGTGCTTCCTTTTTGTTGGTTGTGAGTGATTGGTTTGTGCTTTGCTTATGACAAGGGAAAGCTCTTCAGTCCTGAGTCCTTGGCCATGTAGATGCGCACCAGGGCTTTGAACTGGTTGCCACGGTCGGATTCGTTCTTGAAGAGTTCGAAGGAGGCGGCGCCTGGAGATAGGAGGACGCATTGGACTTGTTTGAACTCGTCCCTTTTGGCCTCTGCTTCCTTCACTGCTGAGTTGAAGGCTTCCTTCATTGTCTTGAATGGACCATGGTAGGCAAGACCCTTCTTCTCAAGGAGGGGGATCAGGACTGACTGGGTGAAGGAACCATCAAGCAAGGTGATGCTCGCAGCATTTGAGAGCGCCTTTGCCATGCCCTGTGCCTTGAGGTTCTTGTCAGTGCCACCGCAGATCAGGTGCGTTGAGAGCGGGGCAATGCTGTTCATCGAGAAGGCGACGGCTTCTGCGATGGTCGCAGCGGAGTCGTTGACGAACATCAGGTCCTTGTAGAGGGCGACCTGCTCAAGGCGGTGTGGTATCCCCTTGTAGGATGAGAGGGCTTTCACGACATCCTTCTTGTGGAAGCCTATGAGCTTCAATGCGCTGTAGGCGCACTGGAGTTCCTTCTTCTTATCCTTGAATGGGTTGTTGTGACCAGGGAAGACATGGACGCGCTTCTTGAGCCCATAGGTGTGGCTGAGGAAGAAGTCCTTCTCTTTTTCTCCAACAAGGATCAGCCGGCAATGTGGTCCGAAGAGGCGCAACTTGTCATCGAAGTATTCCCTCATGCTGCCATAGCGGTTCTGGTGGTCTGCGTACTTGCTTGTCAGTATGGCGAGGTCGAAGTGCGGCAGCATGCCATTGAGTGCGACATAGGTGTCGTGGATCTGCCAGCTCGAGAGCTCGATGACGATGTACTCTGGAAGCTTCACCCCAGCTTGCGTGCGCTTCTCCAATTCATCGAGGATCGTGAACCCTGAGATCCCGATGTTTCCACACATCAAGGCCTCATGCCCCATGGCCATGAGGCCATGCTGTATGGCGGCGACAGTGGTGCTCTTTCCCTTGGTCCCTGTCACGACGATCAGCTTGATGTCCCTTGCCGCGGGGTGGGTGAAGAGATAGGAGAAGTCGTTCGCCAGCCTCTTGGCAAGCGAGAGCTGTGGCATGGAGGAGGGGACTGCGGGGTTCTTGATGACGACATCGGCCCAGCGTATGTCATCACGTGGGTCCGACCCGAAATGGCATTCGACACCAAGGGCCTCAAGTTCTGAAGGCACGCTTGAGAATGACTCGCGGGGTGCCGCGTCACTGACACGCACCTGGCAGCCTGGCCTGCCGGCGAAGTAGAGCGCGGCCGACCTTCCGCCCCCATTGTTGCCCAGTCCGAGCACAAGTACCTTTTCCAATCAGTTTCCCCCTTGCTAAAGGATAATGCGATCGGGCCTGTATGACGAGGGGTGATTGTGAGTCCGAGTGCGATTTGGTTGATAATGACTAGGCAAACGACAAGTCCATGCTATGATTGTAGTGAAAGGGTATAGGCCCGGGTGAAGGCTCCGGGCGTCTCTACGGACCGCCATACGTCCCTGCTACCCATCTTGATCTGAAAGGAGGAAGAGATGAGTAGCGCTTATGTAATCCATGCGGACTTCTACCAGACAGACAGGGAGGGAATGGCCCTCGAGATGCCTTCTTCCTATCTTCTTGTCAGGGATGGACGGGTCGTCTCACTGACCACATCGCGTCCTGATGTCTCCGACGCCACTTTCCTCGATTGGAGCGGGCTCCTCGTCATCCCAGGACTTACAGACCTTCATGTCCATGCCTCCCAATACCAGTTCCGCGGGCTTTGGATGGATGAGGAGTTGCTTGAGTGGTTGAACGCACACACCTTCCCAGAGGAGGCGAAGTACAAGGAAATCTCCTACGCCAGCCAGGCATACAGGATCTTCACTGACGACCTCCTTCATAGTGCGACGACCCGTGCCGCCATCTTCGCGACGATCCATGAGGACTCGACACTGCTCCTTGCCCGCTATCTTGAGGAGGCTGGCATCGCCGCCTATGTCGGCAAGGTCAACATGGACCGCAACTCAGTCCCTGAGCTGACAGAGGACAGCGAAGCCTCTGTGATGTCCACGCTGTCATTCATTGAGAAGATGAAGGACTTCAAGAATGTGAAGCCCATCATCACACCGCGCTTCATCCCCAGTTGTTCCGACTGGCTCCTTGATGAGCTTGCATGCATCGCCAAGGAACGGGGGCTCCCTGTGCAGAGCCACCTGTCTGAGAACCAGAGCGAGGGCGAGTGGGTGCACTCCCTCTGTCCTGAGAGCGTGAGCTACGCTGATGCCTATAGGAGGCATGGGCTATGGGGCGGGGTGCCTACGATCATGGCGCACTGTGTCTACTCGATGGAAGCAGAGCCTGGGCTGATGAGGAATGAGGACATCTTTGTCGCACACTGTCCTGACTCGAACACCAACCTCTCATCTGGCATCGCACCGGCACGTTGGTTCCTTGAGAATGGTGTCAACATGGGGCTTGGCAGTGATGTCGCTGGAGGTACGACGCTCTCGATCCTCCGTGCTATCACGGATGCGGTCAAGGTGTCGAAGCTACGCTGGCGCCTGGTGGACCAGCGCTTCCGCCCCCTGTCCTTCCGCGAGGCCTTCCATATCGCGAGCAGGGGAGGTGGCGCCTTCTTTGGCGGGGTCGGTGGTTTTGATGAAGGCATGGAAGCCGATCTTGTCGCCCTCGATGACAGCGTAAGGAAGACGGCGATCAAGGACCTCAGCCTGGAGGAGCGCCTGGAGCGCCATGCCTACCTCGCCCCTGAGGAACCTGTCACCCACAAGATGGTCAAAGGCAGGCTGTTGTTCTGATCCAGATGATGGAGCTGCGAGGTGCTGCCTTGCAGCTTCATGTTTGCTGACAGGGGCACGCATCTCCTTCCCGTTACCCAGTCCTTCGTCTGTCAGCAGATGACATTACCGTTGCAACCCATCGGGGATGCGGTGGGCTGTGCGTGATGATGCGATGTCAGGAAGCGTAAATTACATCTGCGGGCTTGGCTGCGATGGGGGCAATACCAGGCCGTGACTGGATGTGCCAAATGCGTACTGTTGTATACTTGAGGAAAACACTTGGAAGAGGGTTGAAATGTCCGGAAACACAAACAATGCATCTCATGTCTATTACATCAAACTTGGAGAGCATGCCATTCGCGACGACGTCTGTGACAGGTATTTATATAATAAAAATAACAAAGGTCCTGGAATCTGGGTTGGTTTCCATGCTGTTTCTGAAAACGCGATCAGGACTTCGATTGAGAAAGAGCTGGCTGCTGATCCAGAGGAAAAAACAGGAGACAGGTCTCATCGTGATTGCGTACGTGAGTTTTGGACAGGACCTGTACGGGAACTGAAAAATGCCGGGTGTGGTCCTACGGCCAGTTCAACTGCAGCCGGTGTGATCCGGAAAGTCTGCATGGCTGATTCAAATGACTACTTTTTCACCTTTCATGATGGCTTCCTATGGTGGTGTCAGCCATCAGGTGGAAAAGGGGAGGACTATCGATTTGATGAAAGCCTTTATGCTGGCTCAGGTGGAAGCAGGGGGACGGACCTTATCCGCATGACCACACCATGGTCTAACGAACGTGTGGATAAACATGTGACACTTGATGAGTACAAGATCTGTGGTCAGCTGACAAGAAAGCAGATGATCCAGGGAACGATGTGTGAACTCCTGGATGATGATGCAGATCGCTTCAGATGGACAATTGGTGTTGATGACCCACCAAAGGCGCTTGTTGATTTCACTGCCAATGAAAAAGCCTTGACCAGCTCAATTGCAGAGGCCATAGGACTCCTTGGACCTACTGACTTTGAATTGTTTGTTGACATGGTGTTTGTGAACAATGGCTGGTTGCGCATGGGTGGTGTTGGAAGCAATACCAAAGCTATTGATGGCAAATACAAGACCCCGGTGACGAATAAGAATGTCTATGTCCAAGTCAAGGCATCTCTCAGCAAAGAGGAATTGAGACGCGCCGTGATTGCCCTATATGAGCAGATGGGCAACGATGAGGATGCGGGTGCATATCTGGTCTACCATTCTTTGTCCCTGGGTAAGAGTCTCAACCGGATGACTGTGGACATGTTCATGGAGTACATGATGGAAAACAAGGAGGAGCTTTTTTTCGAGTCTGAAGACAAAAAGCAGGAAAGGATCAACGAAGGAAAACGAGCCGATTTCTCCAAATGGCTCCGTGGGAATTTCAAGCTGATGGGAAGGACGGAACTTGCCAAGCTCTCATTCCATTCCAACATCATACGTTGGCTGAAAGAATCAGCATATGCAGTCCTGACAGGGGAATGACAAATCCGGGAGGTGGATTTCACGCCTCCAGGAATATTGCCATAAGTCTGTTGCAATGGGTCAGTCCACTGCCCAGCCATCATCCAGCAGCTCTTGGACGGTGTCACAGGCTGCGATGATGATGGTCGAACAGCAGGAACCTCTTGCCACGTACCGCTTCAGGCGGCTTGTCCTGCAAATCATCGCCGCTCTTGATGTGATCCTCCGTTCATATGACGCAAAACTCCTTGAACACATCATTGGGCGAAAACATGGAGCAAGGAAGATGTGATTCGTCGTGGTGGCCAAGTCTTCCTCCTCTCTTGACGAAGCCCTGCCGCATTGCAATAATAACCCACTGTAATTACAAAAAACCAATCGCTTGTGCGGTTGGATAAGGAGTCAAGACAGTGCCTTGCGGACGTAAAAGAAAGAAGCATAAGATTGCTACTCACAAGAGGAAGAAGAGACTCAGAGCAAATAGGCATAAGAAGAAGTAACTTCGAGGCCACGCAATCTTTGTGGAAGCAGGAACCATGGACGGTTCCTGCTTTTTCATTCTATGCTCTGCTGTATGGAAATCTCTAAAACCCCTGGTACTTATCAAATCGCATGTCACAACTGGGGAGGCGGGGAGGCTGTCTCGGCTTCTGCCACCCTCTCCTATGATGGTGGTGTCATCCATCTTGGCTTCTCTGTCGAGGAGCCTGAGCTCAGGCGCATGGTCTGGACTGACAATGGCCAGGTCTGGACTGACAGCTGTGTCGAGTTCTTCTCCCGCCCAGAGGGTGTGGATGAATATGTGAACCTGGAGTTCAGCGCTTCAGGCCACTTCCTCGCCGCACGTGGAAGTGGAAGGGCAGGACGTGTCTTCCTTGACGAGGCACATAGGGCCGCTGTCTCCACCCCGCTCGTCAAGATACTCGAGAACAACAACAAACGCAGCCGTTGGAGCCTCGATGTCGATGTGGACCTCGTGCGCCTCTTCGATCTCGCTGAAGCCCCCTCTGTCCTGTGGTTCAACATCTACAAGTGTGGTGATGGCTTGAAGAAGCCTCATTTCATCTCACTCTTCCCAATCGACACACCAGAGCCGGACTTCCACAGACCGGAGTCATTCTCCTGTGCCAGCCTCGTCTAGGCCGTGGAAGCGTGCCTTTCCGACCAGCTCTTCCAAGGCCAGGGTCGCAAGGACCTGGCCGAAGACGGCGGTGACTGTCGTCAGGCTGCCCAGTCCGCCCTTGCGCCTTTCATCAGTGGTCTGGAAGCCATCCCCATGGGCCTCATGAGGGGCCTTGACGGGCTCGGGCGAGAAGACGACCTTGAAGTCCTGCCTGATGCCGCGCCTGCGTGCCGCAAGGCGTACGGCCTTGGCAAGCGGGCAGCCGTGGCTCTTTGACAGTGGGGCCACCTTCACCTGGAGTGGGTCGCGGCGCAGCGCGGCGCCCATTGATGCGATGAAGCTGATGTTCTTGTCTTCACAGGCGGCTGCAAGGGCTATCTTCGCATCGACATTGTCGACACAGTCGATTACGAGGTCCATGCCATCAACCAATGTGGCGGCATTGGAATCGTCTATGAAGGCATCGATGGCTTCGATGTGGCAAGCGGGCCAGATGTCCTTGGCCCGGGTTTTTGCGACTTCGACCTTCTTCATGCCCAGTGTCGAATGGAGCGCGAGGACCTGGCGGTTGATGTTCGACAGCTCGACCACATCGAAATCCACGATGCGTATCGTACCGACACCGCTCCTGACAAGGCTTTCGAAGGCCCAGCCTCCGACAGCTCCTGCTCCTGTGATCATGATCTTCTTCGCATGGAGGCCTTCCACGGCCTCGATTCCTATCAGGCGTTCAAGCCTTGAGAACTGGCTCGATCCTTCCATGCATCTCCTCCTCAAGGTGTTCAACGTCCTTGCCAAGTCTTTCCGCCACCCGTCCATGAAGTCCTGCAAGCGCCTTCTCCTGGGCAGGTCCCGTCTCCATGTCGGTCTCGAGGACGAAGGGCAGGGTGAGGAGGCGTGTGAAGCTACGCGTCCTCTCACTGCGCGGTCCAAGTGAGATCAGGCCTCCCAGGTCCACATAACGCCTGGCGGTCTCGTAAGACGACGTGAAGCCATGCACGATGAAGGGTGGAAGTGGGGAGGCTGTCTTGAGCGCCCATAGCACAGGCGTGTGCAGGCCGACGACATGGAGCGTGAAGGGCCTGTGCAGCTCTTTGGCGAGAAGGAGGGCGTCCATCAGGAAGCTTTCGTCTGCGATTGGGAAACGCTCGTCAAGACCGACTTCGCCGATCAAAGCGGTAGGGTCGTCCTCAAGGGCCTTCCTGAGCACTTCGATCGAACCCTGGCGTGGCCATAGGAGGCCATAGGCCCTGTGTGGGAAGGCCTTCATGAGCGGGAAGTCAGCTTCCTTTGCACAGCAGGCAAGCACCCTGCTGCTTGGCTTTCCGGGATGTGCGTGGGCATCGAACATGGCATCAGGATAGCTTTTCACCGCCTAAGGCTCAACAAGCGGTGGAAAAAAGTGGCCTTCGTGTGGAATAATCCCCCACATGTTGGACTTGGGACTCTTGCTGCCGGATGCCTTCGCCCTTATCTTCTGTCTTTCGCTTGGCTTCTATGTCTTTGGCGACAGGGAGCTCTATGAGCCTGCGAGGACAAGGTCTTTCATAAAGCTCAATGCATTGACATTGACCTACCTGTCGTGGAGTTGTTTCTGCAGCCTTTGCGCTTCAGGTTTCATCTCACTGCCGTATTTCCTGAATTTAGCAGTGCTCTCGGCATGGGGCCTCTCCATGCACCTGGTCCCGATCGCATTCCTGCTCTACCTGGGACGCGAGCTTGGCCTGGAGGCCGGGGGTATCTGGGGGCGCCATTCCCTCAGGGCCTTCTGTGCGGTTGTCATGACCTTCTCAGCCGCCTTCATCGTAATCAATGTGATGACGGGACTTGTCTTCACCCTGGATCCTTTGAGCTCCAAGGTGGTCACAGGGCCGCTCTTCACAGCGATTCCTGTGCTGACCTTCATCACCTGTTTTGCGTTCACCCTTGTCAGCTGGCACAACCAGGAGGACTCCATGCCCCGTTTCGGCCGCATGGGTCTTTACATCCCCCTGCTTGTCCTTGTCGTCAGCCTTGTACAGGTCCTGATCCCCACGGTCCACCTCCATGGGCTGATGGTGGGCCTCCTCCTCTTCCTCTTCTTCATGCATACGACAGCGAATGCCTTTCTTGTCGACACCCAGACCTGGCTTGGAAATGCCAAGCTCATGCGCTCCTGCATCGCCTGGCTGTACCATCATGACCGTGCCTTCTCGATCATCTCCGTTGAGATCACCGACAGGGCCACACTCGAGCGTGAGCTCGACAAGGAAGGCATGGACCGTTACCTCAGGAAGCTCGCAGGTCTCTTGATGTCGATCGAGGGGGTGCGTCACGTCTTCCTGATGTCACAGATGCGTTTCGCCCTGATCGGGCCAGCACCTGAGGAGCCCGGGTGCCAGGATTTCTGCAAGAGGATCACCTCCGCGCTCTCAAAACCAGCCTCACTGGCATCAGGCGATGTCGATACAGGCTTCAGCGTCTTCATGCTGCCCTGTCCTGTCGTGGCGATCAGCAGCACCCAGGCCTTCGACCTGTTGCATTTCTTCTCAATCGAACGTTTCGATGACGGACGCCTGCCAAATTCCTCCTTCTCCTTCCATCATGCAGGCGTGTCGTTCACGCTCTGCGACCTCTCATTGAAGGAGATGATGGCCAGGCGGGAGCATGTGGCCGGACTTCTGGCCAGGGCCGGGGAGGAGGGCCTCTTCGAGGTCGAATACCAGCCCGTCTATGACAGGAAGGGGGACTTCACCGGTCTTGCCGAATGCCTGGTCAGGTTGCGCGACAAGAGTTACGAGCGCAGGATAAGCCCCGCCGAGTTCATACCCGTCGCGGAAAGCGAGGGCTACATAGACAGCGTCTCACGCTTTGTCCTCTCCAGTGCCTGCTCCCTTGTCAGGAAGTGCATGGACAATGGCATCCAGCCGCCAACGCTCTCAGTGAATTATTCAGCCTTGCAGTTTTCTTCCATCACCTTGGTCGATGACGTCCTTTCGATGATCAGGGACAAGGGCATAGAGGCCTCACGTATCAAGATCGAGATCACGGAAAGCCACCTGATGAGGGATGCGGGGCGTATCATGGGGTCGATTGACAACCTGGTGGAGGGTGGGGTCGGCTTCTTCCTTGATGACTTCGGTTCTGGCTACGCAGGTGTCTCCCGCTACCTGACACTGCCTTTCGAGTGCGTGAAGATCGACAAGGACTTCCTGAAGGATGCCTTGAAGGGCGGCAAGTACGACATCTTCCTCCACTCGATCGTATCCTGCTTCCAGGATCTTGGCTGCCGGGTGATCTTCGAGGGTGTCGAGGATGCCGCGGCGCTTGATTACCTGGCCTCCTATGCTGATGTCGCCATACAGGGCTTCTGCTTCTCCGGCCCCATGGACGAGGAGGCCTTCCTCCGCCTCCTGTCCTGGAGTCAGTAGGGCTTTGCTCATGAATGCACATTTTTGAGCACCTTATTCCCACGCAAGGGCCCATTCCCCTAGAATGCATGTCCATGAGGAAGACAAAGATCATATGCACGCAGGGACCTGCCGTCGACAGCGACGAGATGGTCGAAAAGCTCATACTCAACGGCATGGATGCCGCCCGTTTCAACTTCTCCCATGGCAGTCATGAGGAGCACAAGGCCAGGATGGACCGCGTCAAGCGTGTCGCTGCCAAGCTTGGGCGTCATATCCCATTGATCCTGGACACCAAGGGTCCTGAAATCCGTGTCGGCACCTTCACCGATGGTCCTGTGATGCTGGAAGAGGGGCAGTCGTTCACCCTTTACTCCGATCCAAGCCACCCTGGGGACCAGGAGGGTGTAGGTGTCAGCTATCCCTACCTGTCCGAGGATGTGGAGAAGGGCAACGTCATATTGATTGATGACGGGCTTGTCTGCCTGACTGTCACTTCCGTGGTCGGTCCTGACATCGTCTGCAGGGTCGACAACCCCGGACGGGTCTCGAACCACAAGTCGATCAACATCCCCTCTGTCAACATCGACCAGCCTTACATCTCAGACAAGGACCGCGAGGACATCCTCTTCGGCATCGAGAATGATGTCGACTTCATCGCCGCCAGCTTCATGCGCAGTGCTGATGACGCACGTAAGCTCCGCAAGCTCTTGAACGTCAATGGTGGTGAGAAGATCCGGATCATCGCCAAGATCGAGAACGCTTCCGGTGTCGAGAACCTCGACCAGATCATCGAGATCGTCGATGGTGTCATGGTCGCCCGTGGTGACATGGGTGTCGAGATCCCCTTCAGGGAGCTGCCATCAATCCAGAAGGAACTGATCCGGAAGTGTTACAACAAGGGCAAGATCGTCGTCACGGCCACGCAGATGCTTGAATCGATGAGCGAGCATCCTCGTCCGACGAGGGCGGAGGTCTCTGATGTCGCCAACGCGATCTACGATGGCACGACCTGCCTGATGCTTTCTGGTGAGACCGCCGCAGGCAAATACCCAATCGCCGCAGTGAAGACGATGAGTGAGATCGCCAGCTTCACGGAGACGAAGATCGATTATGGCAAGCGCTTTGCCGATAAACACCTCAAACTCAACGCTGACATCATGAACACAGTCGCCAGCGCCGCTGTCGAGGCTTCCTTCTTCCTGGGGCTCAAGGCCATTGTCTGCATGACGGTCTCAGGACGTACCGCCCAGGTCGTCAGCTACTACCGTCCAGCCTGCCCGATCATAGCCTGTGTGACTGATGAGAAGGCTGCCCGCCAGTTGAACCTGTCCTATGGTGTCCATCCTGTCATGGCGAGCCTGATCGAGGACATGGACTTCATGAAGGCCCTTGCGATCAAGCTCGCGCTCTCGACAAGCATGGTGAAGGAGGGTGACCTTGTGGCCCTGATCACGGGTTCCACGACAGGTGGCTCCTACTATTCGGATTGCCTGCAGATCACGACATTGTGAGGAGAAAGGGGCTCCCAGGTGCTTGACTGAGGAGCCCTGCTGATGATAGTTTGCTAAACGCCTCTTTATCCGCCTCGTCGGGGCGGATCAATCCAGACCACAAGGAGGGACCATGAGAAATTATGAGTTCACCGTCATCTTCCACGCTGATGATGAGAAGATGAAAGACGGACTGGCCTTCGTCACTTCGACGCTTGAGAAGGCTGGTGCCAAGATCGAGAAGCAGGAAGACCTCGGAGTCAAGACCCTTGCTTACCAGATCGAGAAGCAGGACAAGGGACACTATGTCTACTTCGAGCTCAGTGCTGATCCTGCCACAATCGCAGGCATGAGCCATGAGTTCAATCTCAGCACTCTTGTGCTGAAATTCCTCTTCGTGAATCCGACCAGGTAACGGAGATAACCAACGTGGCAGATTTGAACAGTGTTTGTCTGACAGGACGTCTGACCAGGCAGGCCGAGGTCCGCTACTCCCAGAACGCCAATGGTGGAGCGATCGTGAGGTTCTCCATCGCCGTCAACAGAAGGAAGAGGTCAGCTGACGGCAACAGCTGGGAGGAAGAGCCGAACTACTTCGACTGTGTCTACATGGGCCGTGCCGCCGAAGCCGTCAGCCGTTTCCTGGACAAGGGGAAGCAGGTCGCCGTATCTGGTGAGCTGCGCCAGAGCCGCTGGGAGCAGGATGGACAGAACCGCAGCAGGGTGGAGGTCTTCGTGACCAACCTTTCCCTCCTCGGTTCCAGGACCGATGCCGCTTCTTATGATGGAGGCTCTTCCTACCAGGGCAGGGTTGATATGCCCACTGCCCCACAGCAGCCCCGGATGGACAGCGCCTCAGCTCCACGGCAGCAGGCTGGTTTCCAGCCTTCCAATCAGAACCGCTATTCAGGCTCCTTCTCACGCGCATCCTCCGCGCCCCAGCCATCTGGGGATGACTATGCGCTTGGTCCAGAGAGCTATGGCGATGATGATGTTCCATTCTGAGATTTAGGAGATTGATGACAATGCGTGACGACAACGAGACTTTTGTCAATGACAAGGACGCCGCTGTACGCAAGGGCGGCATGAGGAAGCCTGGCTTCAAGAAGAAGGTCTGCCGCTTCTGCCAGAGCGGTACACCCGCTGCTGATTACAAGAACCCTGACGCACTGCGCCGCTACATCACTGAGCGCGGAAAGATCCTTCCCGCCAGGATCACCGGCACCTGCGCCAAGCACCAGAGGGCACTGAACGCGGAGATCAAGAAGGCCCGCGTCCTGGCCTACCTGCCCTTTGAGAAGAAGTGAAGTCCATGGAAGGGCGTGATGTGGGGAAGGTGGCGCTCAGCGTCCTGGGGTGCCTTGTCTTGTATATAACAGGAATAGGCTCCCTCTTCTTCACACTTCCATTGCTCTTCCTCGACAGGCGCCACCCGAAGAGAGTCACGGACACCGCCTGCGTTGCAGCTCTGGTGCTGGTCGTGGCTTGGGAAGCCTGGTCCCTCAGGGACCTGCCCGAGGTCAGCCTAACGTGGCCCTTCATGGTTGTGAACCTGTTCATACCTGTCTCACTCATACTCAGCGCCATGGTATGGGTGGGGATGGATGGCAAGGGACTCTTCAGCCGCCTGCTGTGGAGCTTCCTACCGCCTGTGGCGCTGTTCGCAGCAGCCGAGTGCTATTTCCTGCTCTCACCTGATGCGGCCAGTGCCATGATGGGCAATTACACGGCCTACATCACAGGCCTCATCGGGCTCTTCATCCCGCTTGAGGAAGCTGTCCTGGAGGCCTTTGCCCAGGTCCTGGTCTACGCCCTGCTTTCGCTCGCCCCATTGATGGTCGCGGCCAACGGCACGGGACTCGCCTTCATCTATGAAGCTGCGGGCCATGCGGGAAACGAGGACTTCGAGGACAGGCTGATGCACTTCAAGGTCCATCCGGACTTTGTCTATGTGTTCCTCGGCCTGTGGGCGCTGCTCTTGGTCAGTTGCTTTGTGACGCTGCCCACCTGGGTGGTCGTCCCCTTGCTTGGACTGGCCATGATGAGCCTGCTGCCTTACTTCCTCCAGGGCTTTGCCATCCTATTGCACTTCATGCATTCACGCGGGAGCCGCATGACGGGCTTCAAGCTCGCCGCCTGGCTGTTGCTGATCATTGTGGTGCTGCAGTTCGTGAACGCCATCATCCTGATCTCGCTGACCCTGCTGGGTATCATCGAGAACTGGGTAAACCTGAGAAGACACAAGGAGTTTTCAGATGAAGATCATTCTTAACCAGGATGTTGTCAACCTCGGAGAGGAGGGCGACGTTGTCGTCGTCAAGGACGGCTACGCCCGCAACTACCTCCTGCCTACTGGAGCCGCTGTGCTCTACAACAAGACAAATGCTGCAATCTTCGCTTCCCGTGCCGCACAGATTGAGAAGCGCAAGGCTGAGAAGAGGGCGCAGAGCGCCTCTCTCAAGGAGAAGCTCGACGCTACAGTCATCAACCTCGTTGTCACTGCTGGCGATTCCGGCAAGCTCTTCGGCTCCGTCACCGCTGCCATGGTCCAGGAAGCCCTCGCCAAGATGGACATCCAGGTCGACCGCAAGAAGATCGAGGTCTCCACTCATGCGATCAAGATGGTCGGCACCTACAGCGTCATCATCCACCTCTATGAGAACGAGGTCTCCCATGTCAAGCTCGTCGTCGAGAGCGAGGCCATGGTGAAGGAGCGCCTCGCAGAGGAGGCCAGGGCGAAGGCTGAGGCCGAAGCAAAGGCTGCCGAGGAGGCCGCTGCTGCTGAAGCTGCCGCCGCTGAGGCTGTTGCTGAAGAGGTCGCAACAGAGGAAGCCGCTGCTGAAGAGGCTCCCGCTGAGGCTGCTGAGGAAGCACCTGTCGAGGCAAACTGAGCTAGACGATGATACCAGCCAGGCTGGTGTATCAAAGGCATCCTGCCACAGTGATGTGACGGGGTGCCTTTTCTGTTTCCAATGCCAGATGTCCAAGGGGTTTTGTCACGGAAAATATCTGATTTTCGTGACAAATCCAGTATGCAGTTTGACAACAACTTTCTTTTGCAAGTATATTTCTGTCACGTAAATAGTATAATTTACATTACAAATGGAGACATAGACAGTATGAAAGATGGATACATGGCTCAAATCAGGAAAAGAGTGGAAGGATATCCTGCTGGTACAGTCTTCATAACATCTGATTTCTCTGATATTGCAGACGCAACGACAGTGAGGCAGTGCTTGAAGCGTCTTGTCGACTCAGGCAAGGTCCGTCGGATCATCAATGGTGTTTATGATATTCCTAAGTACAGCCACTTGATTGGTGGTAATGTCGGCACTGATCCTGAAGATGTTGCAGCAGCCATTGCCCGGAATTTCAAATGGACGATTGCACCTACCGGTGATATGGCGCTGAATCTTCTTGGTCTTGACATGCAAGTGCCAGTGACATGGTCATATGTGAGTGATGGTCCATATAGGACCTACGAATGGGGTAATGTGAAGTTGCAGTTCATCCATAGGGCGAACAGGGAAATCACCGGCATGTCATATAAGACAGGTCTTGTCGTCCAAGCCATGAAGGAAATCGGTAAAAAGAGGATGACTCCTGTTGTCTTGGAGCGTATTTCTGTTATGCTAGATGACGAAGAGAAGAAGGCATGCCTGGCTGAAGCCGTTGGCGTGAGTGATTGGATATATAGCTGCATACGGAAAATCTGCAGCTGATGGAGATTGTCGTGAGGGATTTTGCGAAGACATCCAGCGTAGAGCGTAAGTTGGTATTTCAGGAAACCGCTCTCAAATGTGGCCTTAGGCAAGGTATCGTGGAAAAAGATTTCTGGGTGTGTTACACATTGGACTTCCTTTTCCATCGTTGCAAATTTGAGAGGCCATAGCACTGGCTCAGTCTGAATCGGTGGATGGCTCAGTGTGAATCGGTCTCTGGCTCAATGTAGTT
>CALXXN010000005.1 GCA_944392695.1 uncultured Spirochaetales bacterium
CTACTTCTTCACTCTGATTCAGTACATCTCCATCCCGTCAGTGAAATACAATTCCCCTAAGAAAACGTGAAGAGCCACAAAAAACATGGAACCTGCTGTGAAGGACATGAAAAGGCCCTCGGTACGTTACCAAGGGCCTTGATTTGAAGCTGAGGCCTTACATCCTGGAGTAAAGGTCCATGTAAATCTTGGATGAGTTGTTCCAGGACCAATCCTCCCTCATTCCACGTTCAATCATCTGGTCCCAGTGCTCACGTTCGCTGGTGTAGACGAAGTAGGCATGGCTGATACGGCCCATCAGCTCATCCGCAGAGTAACCTGCGAATGAGAAACCTGTTCCTGTATTGTTCATCGGATTGTAAGGCTTGACCGTGTCCTTGAGGCCACCTGTCTCGTGGACGATTGGAATGGAACCATAGCGCAGGCTGATCAGCTGTGTCAGCCCGCAAGGTTCGAAGGCCGAGGGTACGAGGAAGGCATCCGCAGAAGCGTAGATCTTGCGGGACAACGCATCAGAGTAGCAGATGTTCGCAGACACCTTGCCAGGATACTTCCATGCATAATAGCGGAACATGTTCTCATAGTTCGCAGCGCCTGTGCCTAATACGACAAGCTGCACGTTCATGCCGCAGATCCTGTCCATGACACCGTCTACCAGGTCGAGCCCCTTCTGGTCCGTGAGGCGGGATACCAGGCCAAGCATCAGGGCATCCTCGTCAACAGCCAGGCCAAGCTCCTTCTGGAGGGCTGCCTTGTTCAACTTACGTTTCCCACGGAAGTCATCGACACTGTAATTGACTTCAATCGCCTTGTCTGTGGCTGGATCCCAGGCCTTGTAATCAAGGCCATTGACAATACCCCACAGCCTCTCGTGACGCCACTTGAGGATGTCATCGAGCCCATCACCAAAATTGGGCGTCTGGATTTCCCAGGAATAAGTGTTGCTGACTGTGGTGATGTAATCAGAATAGACCAAGCCGCCACGGAGCATGGAACAGTTCCATTCGCTCTGTGGGATTGACGTATCCTGGTAAGGACTGACAAGCTTGCCTGGGGTGAAGCACTCATCTGGCAGGCCGGAGACCCAGCGTATATGCCCGACATTCCAAGTCCCTTGGAAGCGGAGGTTGTGGACGGTCATGATTGTACGGATACCTCGGAAGAAGGGATCCCCCTGGAAGACAGTGTTGAGATATACAGGGACCAAGGCCGCCTGCCAGTCATGACAGTGTATGATGTCAGGACGGAAGCCGATCAGTGGCAGTGCGGAAAGCACGGCCTTGCTGAAATAGGCGAAGCGTTCAAGGTCCTGGAACATATCGTAATAAGGCACCAGGCCGGAGAAGTACTGTTCATTGTCGATGAAGTAGAAGGTGATGCCATCAAGCTCCAGTTTCTTCACACCGACATAGATGCGGTTGTCCATCTGGAAATAGTAGACAGTCTCCATCTTCTCCCTGTACTCCCACTTGATCGCATGGTAGTTGGGTATGATGACGCGGATATCGTACTCATTCTTATCGAAGGCCTTGGGAAGGGATCCGACAACGTCGGCAAGACCACCTGTCTTGACGAAGGGGACGCTCTCGGAAGCGACAAACAGAATCTTCTTCATTATTTAAACCATCCTTTTGTGTGGCTGAATACATAGATTGTACAACCTGCCAGCCGGTTCACAAAGAGGATGTTTCACATGAAAGCCGCACTTGACTCCCGTATGATCAATTCAGCACTGAGGTATATTGATTTCACAAGCCCCTGGTCACGTCCGATCAGCCTCATCAACAACTCGATGGCGACAGAACCAATCTGTGCGGTCGGCTGGCTGACAGTGCTGATCGTCGGGTTCATTATCTGGCTGATCTGTATGTCATCAAAGCCGACGACAGCCACATCCTGGGGAACCCTCAGCCCGGCTTCCAGGCAGGCTTTCACCGCGGCGCAGGCCAGTACGTCAGAAATGCAGAAGAACGCATCAGGCCGTCCAGGAAGTTGCAGCATGCGTGCGGCATGGGCCTTGGCCACTGCGTAATCCATGTCAGCAGCCACAGAACAGAGGTAATCAGTATTGACAGGGAGTCCTTTTGAGGCGAGTGCGTTCTTATATCCCTTGTAACGGTCCTTTGCATACTTGAAATCCGAAGGACCGTTGATCATGGCGATGCGCCGGCATCCAAGGCTGAGCAGGTATTTCACAGCCCTCTCACTGGCAGCCTCGTCATCAATCGACACAAAGGGGATTGGCAAAGAAGGATTCGCCTCACAGCAGGTGACTACAGGCAACATCTCGTTGATCTTCATGATCCGGTCAGGGTCGATCGCATTTGCACAGACGACCCCTCCCGCCTTCGTGGTCTTCAAAAGGGCAAGGAAGGATGGTAATGACTCCTCACTAATCGGGTCCTCGTTGACCAGGAGGTTGTAACCAAAGCCCTTGGCCGTACGGCGGGCGGAACTGATGATCGGTGAGTAGAAGGGGTTCTTCAGCGATGGCACGTTAAAGATGATCAGGTTGTCCTTGGCACGCGGGGTCAGGTCCAGCGTCAGGGGATCCACTCCAAGCTCGGCGATGGCCGAAATCACCTGGGAGCGCTTCTCCTCACTGACAGACTGTGACTTGTTGAAGACACGGGAGATTGTCGCAATCGAGATTCCACTCTTGTCAGCAATCTGCTGGTAGGACAACTTGGTCTTGTTGCTCATCGACGCTCCTTCATCCGACTAGCCCTCATCAAGCGAGGAGAGGATCGTGGTCAGTTTGAGGACTTCCTCCTTCTTCACAAGCGGGGGACGCACCCCATCAAGTTCATCAATGATATGATCCAACTCCTCATAGTACCAGCCTGTAGGCGGCACGTTTATACCAGTGGAGACAGTGACAGGATATTCGATATCCACCTGCCTTGAGGAGCCTCCAGAGGGATGGATGAACACATTTGCCCCATCATTCCCAATCACCGCCTTGTCGAAGATCACACGCCAGGTCGCAGTGAATGGGATTGGCGCATCAAGCCATCCGGCCTCAATGCCTACATGACAACCAGGAAGCTTGAATGACAGGCGGTGGTAGTTCACACAGGGTGCGTCGACACTTCTTGTCGAGAAACGTTCCATCTCAGCCGCCTCCAAGGGGAAGAGCGACAGGGCCATGTCCAAGTCATGAACCATCAGGTCGAATGGGACGAGGCCGCTCTTGGCCTTGTCGAAGAGCCAGGAGCCCTCGCTCCAGGCCGGCATGGCGGACAGCCTGGTGAACATGGCGTCCCTGACAGCACCATAGTGTCCTGACAGCACGCATTCCCTGAGGAAGGCGTACTCCTTGGTATGGCGGCAGACGAAGGCGGGGATGAGCTTGCGTCCTGCCTCATCTGCCTTGGCATACATCTCCTCGGCATCTGCAAGCGTCAGGGCAAGAGGCTTCTCACAGATGACATCACGCTTGTACGACAAGGCCTCGATGACATCGTCATGATGGCAGTAGGAAGGCGTGCAGATGTCGACAGTGTCCACCTCGGGATGGGCTTCAAGCGCACTCCTGATATCTTCATGGAAAGGCAGGTCCTTCGATGCGGCGAAATCCCTGTCAGCCTTGGTACGTCCGACAGCGGCTACGACCTGGGCCTTGGAACCAAGATAAGCGTAGTTGGCAACATGGACACGGCCCATTCCGCCAAGTCCGACAAGGATGATCCTCCTCATAGCGTGTAACCCAGGCCTTCGAGGTAGCGGGCGCTCGTGATGAGTGCGTCATCGACCTCCTTGAGGCCCGATGGGCCATCCTTTGTGAATTCGATCTCGACAGAGAGCGGGGCCCTGTTGCCTGCATCATCCAAGGCCTTGAGCACGGCAGGGATGTCGAGCCAACCCTGGCCAAGGGCGGGGAAGTCCCAGTCCGTACGGCCAGCTGCCTTGTCCTTGACATGAACATAGCCAATCAGGTCGGCATTCGCTTCGACATCCTCAGTACCTTTGACATCGCCATAGAAGACCGCATTGGCTGTATCATAGCAGATCCTGACAAGCGGAGACCCGGTCAACTCGATTATGGGACGGAGCCTGGATGCAGTACCATGCTCACCATGTGTCTCAAGCACGATTGACAGGCCAAGGTCCTCGACCAATGGCAGCAAGCCCCTGATATTGGCGGCGACCTGCTCATCAGCGCCCTTCGCCCTGTCTTCGAGATGTGCCTCGCCGACGCTTGTGACGACGATACGTGCTCCTAGGAAGGCGGCCAGGCGCAGGTTCATCTTGAAGTCATCAAGGCGTGACTCATCCATCAGGTTCGTGTGTCCACTCATCGCAGCTATCGTCAAGCCGTTCATGCGGACCATGTCACGCACATCGCATAGGCGGGAGAAGCTCATCGTGGGGAAGACATGTTCGGTCCAGCCCTTTGTGGCAGTGAGCTCGATATTCCTGAAGCCTGCATTCACAGCACCTCTGACAGCCTCCTCGATGGAGAAGCCATGATGGCAGTTCGAGTTGACAATCACTGTGCGCGGAATCATATGACGAAATTCCTCATGTAACGGTATGTGAGCTGGATGGATGCCTCGATGCGTTCCCTGGAGCCCTCGAAGGCCTTGTCTTCGATTTCCACACAGGCAGGCCCATCATAACCACTTGAAGTCAGGGCTGATACGAAGGCGCCCCAGTCGACATCACCAAGCCCTGGGAGCTTTGGTTCCATGTAATCCAAGGGATAGGCCAGGACTCCACAGCGTGCCAGCTTTTCAGGATGAAGCTTGATGTCCTTGAAATGGATGTGGAAGATGCGGTCCTTGTACTCTTCAAGGATGGCACAGTAATCCATTCCCTGCCAGACGAAGTGGCTTGGGTCGAAATTCAGCCCGAAATTGTCATAGAGCAGCCGCTTGAACATCTCATCCCAGATCACCGGGGAGTAGAAGAGGTTCTGCCCACCAGGCCACTGGTCACGGCCGAAGAGCATGGGGCAGTTCTCAATACCAATACGGATACCACGCTCCTTGGCATAGGCGAGGATGGGATCCCAGACCGAGACCGCGAGTTCGATATTGTCCTCGACGCTGAGATGCTGGTCACGGCCGATGAAGGTGTTCACCCGGCCGACCCCGAGTTTCACAGCAGCGTCGATCAGGGCATGGATGTGCCTGACCGCCGCCTCACGCTTCACCTTGTCAGGGTCAAGGGTGTTGGGGTAATAGGCAAGTGCGGAGATCTCCATGCCATGCGAGGCCGTGTAGGAGAGGATATGGGAGACCTTGGCGTTATCAAGGGCGGTGACATCGATGTGGCTCACACCAGCATAGCGGCGCTCCGCCTTGCCGGAAGGCCAACAGGCAACCTCCACACACTCATAACCCACGCTTGATGCATGGTCGATCATCTCCTCGAAACTATATCCATCGTAAATCGCACTGAGTATTCCAAGTTTCATTTCAAAATCCTCCTTCAACAGCTTACGCTGTGCCCTGTACGGGACGACTCGATTGCAGCGAAGACAGCCTTCATCGCGGGAAGGACGTCACGTCCACTCATGTCACATGACCTGGAATCAAGGGATGCCAGGAAGTGGTCGATCACCCCGCTCGAGGTCTGGTTGTCATTCGTCTGGATCTGGTCGACGTCGTAGTATTCCTTCGTGCCATCCTTCATCTCGATGACAATCGAATGGTCCTTGTCATCGTAGATCCTCATCACACCAAGGCTGCCATAGATGATCGTGCTGTTGTCCTCACTGCCATAGTTGGTCCAGCTGGCAGTCATCGTACCTATAGCACCACCCTTCATCTTGTAGACGCAGAATGCGTTGTCATCGACAGCAATCAATTTGTCATCTGCACCACGCTTGTCCAGTGTCGACAGCACCGCTGTGACAGAAGCGACCTCATCATCGAGCAGGAAGTCTACCAGGTCGGTCTTGTGCACACCAAGATCAGCCATGGCACCCATGACAGCGAGTTTGCTGTCGAAGAACCAGGTGTTCCTGCCTGGATCGACAGACCAGGTCTCCGGGCCGCCATGACCGAAGGTCGTCCTGAAGGATATGACACGGCCAATATGTCCGGAGTGGATCAGCTCATGGGCCCTGCGGTGGGCTCCTGTCAGGCGCTGGTTCTGGCCGATCATCAGTATGCGTCCAGCCTTGTCGGCGGCCTCGACCATGGCGAGACAGTCCTCCAGGCTTGTCGCCATTGGCTTCTCACAAAGGACGTCCAGGCCCTTCTCCAACGCCCTGATGGCCATTTCCGCATGGGTATGGTTTGCCGTGCAGACACTGACAGCATCCAATGGCATGTCCAGGAGTTCGTCAACAGAGGAGCAGGCCTTGCCACCATGCCTGGCGGCAAGCTCCCTGGCCCTTTCAAGGTTCAGGTCATACCAGGCATCAATCCTGGCACGCCCACTTGCAAGATACTCAGGCACATGGCGCACCTGTGCGATCTTGCCACATCCAATGATACCTATCCTGTACATCACAACCTCCTCAGACCTTCTCTTTCTTCTGCAGCAGGACTGCGACGATGACGATGACACCCTTGAAGGCCTCCCTGAGGAAGGGAGGGACACCAATCAGGTTCAACAAGTTGTTCATGACAGCAATGATCAACACACCGAGGACGGTGCCGGCGATGGATCCCTTGCCTCCAGACATGCTCGTGCCACCGACGATGACAGCGGCGATCGCATCCATCTCGTAACCACTTCCCGCATTAGCATAGTCCATAGACCCGATGCGGGAGACCTGGAGTATGGAAGCGACTGCCACCAGCAGGCCCATGATGGTGTAGACCATGCGCTTGACGCGCTGTGTGTTGATACCAGACAGCTTGGCTGCCCGCTCATTGGATCCGACAGCATATACATGACGTCCGAAGGCTGTATGACGTGAGATGTAGTACATGATGAAGGCCAGGACCAGCCAGTAGATTATAGGCATGAACATCTGGCCGCCAACCGAGAGGTTCGCTATCTGGGTGAAACCACGAGGAACAGAAGGGTTGATTGTCTGCATGCACTGCTGGGTGACAGAGCGGCATATGTTCATCATGCCCAGTGTCGCGATGAAAGGCGGAAGCTTGCCGATTGTGATCAAGCAGCCGGTGACCTCTCCAAGCACGATGCCCATCACAAGGCCCATGATGATACCCACAAGGTAGGCAGGAGCACCTGTGATCCCGATGCTGGTCAAAAGCCCGGTCGCACTTCCATCAATGAAGACCATGACCACCGCACCAATGGCGACAAGGGTGGAACCGACCGCCAGGTCGATGCCTCCAGTGATGATGACGAAGGTCATGCCAAGGGCTATGATGCCGATTGTCGCATTGTTGCGCAGGATGTTGAGCCAGTTGCGCGTCCACAATGAGAGCCAGGCTCCGAACCCACCTTGGTCGAAACCGAGGGCGATCGTCTGCAACACCACCATGACAAGGAGGGCGCAGAGTGTCGAGAACAGCGGATGCGTGCTCCACTGACGGCGGAACCAAGCCAATGGCTCGATGTTGTCTATTCTTTCAATCTTGTTCATTCCCCAGCTCCTGTGGCTAGACTCATGATATTGTGCTCATTCATATCACCACCTTCGAGTGAGGCGGTGATCCTTCCGTGGTACATGACGTAACAGCGCGAAGCGACGCGTATGACCTCCTGGGCCTCGGAAGAGAGGACCACGACAGCCACACCCTCGCCTGCAAGACGGAGGATGATCTCATAAATCTCCTCCTTGGCTCCGACGTCGACACCCTGTGTAGGGTTGTCAAGGATCAATATCTTGGGTGATGCGCTGAGCCAGCGGGCCAGGACGACCTTCTGCTGGTTGCCTCCTGAGAGGGAGGTGATCAGGTCATCTTCCGACCCCATCTTGATGCTCAGCCCAGCCTTCTGACGTGCGAAGTCCTCTTCGAGGCGCTCATTGTCTAGGAACGGGCCCTTCCTGCGGCTCGAGAGCGTCGCAAGGGATCCATTCTCAAAAATGCTCATGTCCTTGATGATGCCATTCTCCTTGCGGTTGCGTGGCACATAACCAAGACCAAGCTTGACAGCCTGGCTTGTCGAATGGATTGTGACGGGCCTTCCACAGACCTCCAAGGTGCCGCTTGTTAGCTTTCCTGCCCCGAAGACGGCCTGGAAGAGCTCGCTGCGGCCATCGCCAAGAAGGCCGGTGAAGCCTACGACCTCACCACTGTGGACCTCAAATGACACATCATTGAAGTAGTGCCCATCTCCAAGATGCTCACCTTTCAGGACGACCTCCCCTCGTTCGGAAGACCTGCGCTCCCTCATGATGAGCTCATGTCCGACCATGTCAGCGGCGATCTGGCGGCTGGTCGTGTCCTTCACCAGGCCGCTGGCCACCATATGGCCATCCCTGAGTACCGTATAGCTGTCACAGATCTCCATGACCTCGCCGAGCTTGTGGCTGATGAAGATCAGGCCGACACCTTGGTTGCGCAAAGTACGCATCATTGAGAAGACACGCTCGATTTCAGGGTCCGTGAGGCTCGTGGTCGGCTCATCCATGATCACAAGCTGTGCGTTCATCATCATCGCACGGCTGATTTCAACAATCTGCTTATAGGAAGCATCGAGGTCACGGACCATGACGCTTGGATCAAGATCCAGGCCCATGCGGTCGAATACCTCCTGGGTCCGGGCCTTCATGGCCGCGTGGTCAATGGCCCCGCCCTTCTTGTGGACCTCCCTTCCTAGGAACAGATTCTCATAGACAGCCAGGTCATTGATCAGGTTCAGCTCCTGGTGGATGAAGGCGATGCCATGGTCCAGGCTTTCACGGGGGTTGTGGAAGCTCACTTCCTGGCCATCAATCAGTATCTGCCCTCCATCAGCAGGAAGGACTCCACCAAGGATGTTCATCAGCGTGCTCTTTCCTGCACCGTTCTCACCAAGAAGGGCCTTGACCTGGCCTCCTTCAAGGGAGAAGTCGACCTTGTCCAGCACCAGGTTGGAGCCGAATGACTTGGATATCTCTTTCATCAACAGGGTCATGCTCACCTCAGATAAAGTGGTGGCTGCG
The DNA here is from genome assembly GCA_944392695.1 of uncultured Spirochaetales bacterium. GTDB lineage: Bacteria > Spirochaetota > Spirochaetia > Sphaerochaetales > Sphaerochaetaceae > Bullifex. Next base: position 9,023 of record CALXXN010000005.1, read on the forward strand.
GGTATGCCCCGCAGCCACAGGATTCCCCTTCCTGATTAATACGGGGAGGAGGGGTCGATATAGTCGGCGACGTTCGTCTTGTCGACGATGGTCGTCGGGATGATCATGACCTGCTCGACCTCTTCACCATTGAGGACGTCGACAGCCATGTCGACAGCCTCTGTGACCATGGTCGGGCTGTAGAGGGCGCTCTGGACCCAAAGGTCATCATAGTCATCCATCATGTTGAAGTACTCCTGGCAACCACCGCCGCCAGTGATGACCTTGATGTCAGTGCGTCCAGCTTCCTGGATGGCCTGGATCGCACCGATGCTGGTCTCATCGTCCATCGAGTAGACGGCGTCGATCTGCGGGTTGGCGGTCAGGATGTCAGCCATGTCAGCAAGTCCATCCTCACGTGTGAACTGCGTGGCATAGGTCAGGATGTTGAGGTTTGGAGCGATCTCAGCGACTGTATCAAGGAAGCCAGCCTTCCTGAGGGCTGCGACAGAACCGGATGATGGGACATCGAGGATGACGACCGTACCTTCGGTTCCAATCTTGTCAACAATATAGTTGGCACCCTGGACACCCATGTCATAGTTGTCACCAGAGACGCGGTAGACACCATCAGCAGCGATCTCGATGTCGAAGTTGACGATGACGACACCCTGGTCGATCGCGTTCTGGATTGGCACCTCCATACCAGTCCACTGCGGATAGCAGACAATCGCCTCAGCACCCCAGAGGAGGAGGTCATCAAGCTGTGACGTCATCTCCTCGGCGGAGGAAGAGGTGTAGAACCTGTAATCAATCTGGTCAGAGAGCTCCTCACACCTCTGCTCAGCATAATAAGCGACACCAGCAACCCAGCCATGAGTGACTGCCGGGGCAAGGACACCGACCTTGTGCTTCGCACCAGTGTCGGTGGTGGCAGCAGTGGCCTCCTCGGCTCCGCTGGCGAAGACGGAAGACATCGCCATGAGGGCGACCATCAGGACGATCAATGCTTTCTTCATATCCGAAAGACTCCTTTTTCGAGATTCTGGGGAAAGTATCAAACGGCTTTTCCACGCTGTCAAACAATTTTTCTGAAAATTTTTCAACAGATTCCCGCCACAAATTCCAATAACTCGAAATAAATTTCGATTACAATTGAAGTTATTTCAATAACTGGCAAAAATATTTTTCATAATTTTGTGAAAAATTTTCAATATGTCATGAAAAGCAATAAAACATCATCCCTTCAAAGGGGAATTCATGTAGTCTTTGACACGTTTTTGGCATGTCTGGAGCGCTTTTGCTCTTGCACGAGTATTGCCCGGGTGTCATATAATTCCCCTATATGAGCGCTGGCAAATATCCATTGTCAAGGAAGATGAAGAAGATCGTAGAGGTCTCCTCCCTCTTCATCGAACGAGATGTGGACAAGCTCACAGTTGAGAGGATCGAGGAGATGAACCAGAGGGACGTAGCTGCCACACGTCCTGCAAGGCGTTATCTGCACAAGATGCCAAAGGACATCTCGAAGACGACCTACGTCATCCCTGTCAACGAGGGCATGGTGACTGCGTACTTCTTCAACTCCACCGAAGGGCTTACGCAGACGAGTCAGAAACCCCTGATCATCTACTTCCATGGTGGCGGCTGGGTCTTTGGCAACATGGACCTCTATGGCACCTACTGCGCCCATCTGGCACAGATCACAGGAGCCTGCGTCCTGCTTGTCGACTACAGGCTCGCCCCCAAATACAAGTTCCCAATTCCAGTCGAAGACTGTTTCGACACCTACCTGTGGGCCTTGCAGGGGATCCGTTACTGGAAGGTCGACCCAGACAGGGTCTTCCTTGCAGGAGACAGCGCAGGAGGGACATTGGCCGCAGGTGTCAGCAGCCTCTGCCGTGACCGCAAGGCCGTACCACCATCAGGGCAGATCCTGATCTACCCCTGTACGGATGGGCGTCTGAGGACCGAGTCATTCGCGCAATACTCTGACAGTCCGACGCTGTCAGACAAGCAGATGCGCTTCTATGTCGAAAACTACCAGAGGGAGCCGAAGGACATACTCTCCCCACTCTTCTCCCCACTACTGGCAACAGACTTGTCCAGGCTGCCAGACACACTTGTGATTGGAGCGGAGTTCGACCCATTGAAGGATGATGGACGGCTCTACGCAGAAGCCTTGAACGAGGCCGGTTCCACTGCCCAATACCTGGAGTTGAAGGACACCGTGCATGGGTTCGCGCTCTACCCCAATGCCACAGGATCAGAGGAAGCCGACTGCATGATCCGCCAGTTCACATCAGGACGCCCTTGCCAGAAGGTCCAGGCGGTCACAGAGTCAGAGCTCAAGAAGGAAGGCCGTATCAAGATGCAGCAGGCGGCCCAGCGCATCCACGAACAGGAAGGCAGGGAAAAAGCGAAAGAGGAGTGATTCAAGCAAAGGCTTTTCGGAAAGCCTTGAGGTTCGCATCCTCCTCATCATGCGCCTTGATGGCGTATTCGACCAAGTCGAAGCCTCCAGGGCAGGTGTTCTTGAAGGCGGCAGCCACAACATGAGGATCATTCCGGAAGACACCGCAGCCGAAGGCGCCAAGGACAAGATGCCCTGCCCCTGCAAGCCTTGCGGCTTGGAACACCCGGGCAGTCCTTTCCTCCAGCTCCACGGCACACCTTGCCCTGGCAGTCCAGTCAAGGACCTCCCATCCACCAAGCGGCCTCAGGTTGGGCGCCGCACAGACGATGACTGTGGCCTTCCTCCACTTTTCTGCAGGAAGGAACCGGAAATCATTTTCATTACGGAAGAAAACGACATCAGGAATGAGCATGATGTCAGCACTGTTCATCGTGTCGTGGTGTCCATGATAGAAGGGGGCGGCCTTCATGCTCTCAAGCACAGGAAGGAGTGTCGACACCCTGCAAAGACTCTCCTCCTGGGCCCTGGAACCAGTCCTCGCACCACCGCCTGGACGGCGGGCTGATGCGAAATCGAGTACAGCCACATCTGCAAAAGACGACTCAAGCACAGCAGTGGCAGAACCCTTGTTTGACACAAGCACCCTGCCCTTCCCTGTACCAGCTCCTGCTGGTGGCAGGACCTCCCCCTCGAAGAAGATCCGGATGCCATCGATTGAGGAGCGCACCGCCTCACATAGGCGCTGATCAGCCTCGATGAAGGCAAGGCTTTCATTCATTACATTGACAAACCCATTCCTGTCCATGTCAGGCAAGCCCCTCGATATCAGCAATGGGCAGGGAGAAGACGATGCCATTGGCCTCGCTGTCAATGCCACAGCGCTTGTTGACAGCCTCCATGATCTCCTTCTTGCGGCTGTTACGCGCCAGGATCATCACAAGCTCCCTCTCCTCCTGGATCGAGATGTTCCACAGCTTTGTCGCCTTCCCACTCTCAAGGCGTCTCGAATGGAGGACCGTACCGCCGGTCGCACCAGCGGGCCTGGCTGCATCCATCACATCATCACTGCATCCCTGGTTCACAATGGCCACGATCATGCAGAACTCCCTGTCCTCAGCCATGTCACGCCCTCCTTCGTCCACGACGTTCGTATCTATGAAGCCAAGCAGCCTCCTTGAAGCGCCCGAAAGCGGCATCGTGAATGCCACTCCTGTATTCGGCATGCCAAGGTAAAGCTTCTGTCGGAAGAGCCTCAGCGTACGTGAGGCGGAATCCCGGGGCATCAATACAGCCAACAGGCCCTTGTCCGTAGTACCCAGTCCAAACATGCTCCTCAAGTCACTGGAAGCCGTCCCTTGCCCCTTCATCACATGCATTGATGCGATATCCAGTCCCTCAAGCAAGTCCTCCGCTTTCAAGGCAAGCTCTGGCTTGGCGATAAGCATCAACAACCTGTAGCTCTTGTCCTCAGGCATACCAGGCCTCCTCGAGTTCGATGATCTCGTCTGACATGGCAGGCACGGCTGCAGCGGCCTTGCCTGCTTTCAGACGGGCATGCAGTCCCATGAGCTGGACTGCGATCAGCGGTGTCAGGGCGACAAGCGCCACGACGCCAAAAGCATCCTTCATGACATTCCCTCCAACGGCCATGCAGGCGCCAATTGAAAGAGGCAGCAGGAAGGTCGTCGTCATAGGTCCACTTGCAACCCCACCAGAGTCGAACGCGATGCCGACAAAGATCTTAGGAACAAAGAACGAGAGCACAAGCGCCATGATGTAGCCAGGAATGATGATCCAATGGATTGGGATTCCTGTCAGGACCCGCAGCATGGCAAGTCCTACAGCAATAGACACACCAATCGAGAGGCACATGTTCATCAACGAGGCAGGGACCGCCCCGTTCGTGACAACATCGACCTGTTTGTTCAGGACCTGGATCGCAGGTTCGGCACGTACTATGCAGTAACCAATCAACATCCCGATTGGAATCAAGAGCCATCTCCACAGCCCTGCCCCTGCTATGGCGCTGCCTATGTAGGCTCCAACTGGAGCGAAGCCTACATTGACGCCACACAGGAAGAGCACAAGCCCTGCATAAGTATAGAAGAAGCCTATGGTGACACGCAGCGCCTGTATGCGCTTGTAGCGGCGTGTCACGAGCTGGAAGACCAGGAAGACTGCGAAGACAGGCAGCAAGGATAGTGCGACCTCGCTGAAATAATGTGGCAAGTCCACAAGGAAGACAGTGACGACATCCCTTGTGGTCACGACCTCGGAGACAGCCGCCAGCTCATAGACCGCCCCCTCTGGCTTGAAGAAGAGTCCAAGTACGAGTACGGCAAGTATCGGGCCGATACTCGAAAGCGCGACCAGGCCGAAACTGTCGTTTGATGCGTTCCGGTCACTTCGTACAGAGGCCAGGCCGACACCAAGCGCCATGATGAAGGGTACGGTCATAGGGCCTGTGGTCACACCACCGGAGTCGAAGGCGACTGCGACGAAGTCATCTGCCACAAAGAACGAAAGGCCTATGACAATGACATAGAAGAGCGTCAACAGTTTGGCCAGGCTGACCTGGAAGAGGATGCGCACTATCGCCAATGCCAGGAACATGCCGACGCCCACTGCGACTGTGAGTATCAGGATGCGGTCCGGTATGTCAGGAACCTGGTTCGCAAGAACCTGCAGGTCAGGTTCCGACACTGTGATGATGAAGCCCATCAGGAAGCCCAGTATGATCACGATCCATACATGATGGGTATGGGACATCGTCGCACCTATGCCCTCCCCGAGCGGGGTCATCGCCATCTCAGAACCCATCTGGAAGAGCGCCATGCCGAGGATCAGCAACAGCGCACCAGCCAGGAAGACTGACATCGTCCCAACATCCATTGGCACCAGTATGATGCCAAGCGCCAGGACTATGAGGGTGATTGGGAGTACGGCGGTCACCGACTCCATCAACTTGCCTTTGAACTGCTTCACCACGTCAACGACCTTCATGACAAGCCTGAAAGCTTGGACGTGAGCGTTTTGCCCACAGGCTCCGTTGCCGGTTTACCAGTGGCACTCCATCCATACGGCTGATTGACTGCAGCCTGCCCGGATTGCTGGACCCGGGTAATGTAGTTGTCGCGGATGTTGATGGCGGCATTCACATCTGCATGCATGCTGTTGCCGCAATGCCTGCAGACATATCTGTTCCCTTTCCTTGAAGCCTTGTCAATCGTCTTGCATACCGAGCACTTCTGGCTGGTGTATCTTGCATCGACGAACTCCACCCTTATGCCGTTCCTCTGGCATTTGTAGATCAGCTTGGACTCAAGATCGGAGTATGACCAGTTTGAGAGCCACTTCCTCATGGTCTTGCTGCTCTTCCCCCTGAGCCTCAGCATGTTCATGGATGACAGGTCTTCAAGGACGTATACGGAGACATCCCCATCAGTGTTGGCAAGCTTCTTGGAAATGCAGTGGTCCTGGTCATGGACAAACCTCTTCTCGCAGCCCGAGATGGCCTTGAGCCTCCTCTTCGCGCTGCAGGTGCCTTTCTCCTGCAGCTCGGAACGCACGTGGTTGTATTTCCTCTTCACCCGCCTTGCATCCTTCGCTCCATAGTGGACTCCATCAGAGGTTGTGACAATATTGTAGACACCCCTGTCCAGACCCACTATCTTCCCATCGTTCTCGACTGTATCGTAATCAGGGCACTCGTAGATGAGATTGACGAAAACCCTTCCTTTCCTGTTTATGCCTATGTCCGCTCCCTTCAGCTTCCATCCTTCCGAACCAGGATAGCGCTCAGTGAAGAACCCAGGGATCGATATGATTGCCTTCACCCTCTTGTCGCAGGTGCTGAAGGTCAGCTGGGAGCCGCGCAACGTGACTGTGCGCACATCATAGCGCATCGTGCACTTCTCCTTCATCGAGGGCCTTCTCATCCTCTCGGCTTTATTCGGATTCCTCTGCTTCAGCTTAGTCCTCTTCACATTCCAGGCCTTCACCGCTTCCACCGCGACATCACGGGCACACTGTATGAGTCCTGTAGGAAGAGTCGGACACTCTTCCTTCATCCTCTCATACTGCACCTTGTGGAGGAATCTCTTAGAGGTGCTGTTATTCCTGATAAGACAGTCGACAGACATGTTGAAGGCCCTTGCATACTGCTTCCCCGTCTCCACTATTGCAGAGACTTCCTTGTCAGACAGCTTGGGGAAGACAGTGACCGACCTTCTCATGCCTGTATCATACCATGATCCATAACATCATGCAATATAACAAGTAATGTCGAATCTACATTTCATCACAATACCACATCACCTGATACAACAAGCACAGGCACCCCATACCCACGGGAGCGGTGGAAGTGGAGACCAAGATGATACCTGCACATGCCTGCACGGAACATGGCTGGACGCTCAAGGCGATAGAGGTGATGCCTGACCATGTACATCTTTTCCCGGAAGCCTCTCCCGATGAAGCGCCATCGGCAATTGCAAGAACGCTGAAGTCCATTTCAGCTGTACACATCTTCACGGCTTTCCCGAAGCTTAAGGAACGCAAGTCCTGGGAATAAGGGCCCCTGGTCACGCGGCTGCTACTATGGAAGCGTTGGTGCCGTTACTGAGGATGGTGTGAAGAAGTACATTGAAAACCAGTAATCCAACATTGGGGGCACCGGATGATGAAATGTCCGGCATGTGGCAAGGAAATGCCCAGGGGAACAGTCATATCGTCAGGGAGCATGCCATTCAGCACGAATGTCATATTCAAGTCTGAGAGGAATGATGCGTGCCCCAACACTATTCTGGAAAAGGAAGCGGACGCTTATATCTGTATGGATTGTGGCCAGGTATTTGCAATCTACAAAGTGAAATGATTACAGCCGCATTCATCCTGCAGGACAAGCCTGTCAGGTTTTCTTGCGGCAACTTTTTATAAAGATAACCCAGATCTGCACTTGGGGCAAACCAAAAAGAAGAGGGCAGGAGGAAATGCAAACAGGACCGGCATAAGATCCGGTCCTGTTGCAAACGAAAGCGCTATGGATCAGGCCACTGCTGGCTCTGCCATCTTCCTGCCCTCCTTGGGCTTCCTGAAAAGGAGCCAGATGAAGATGGCAAGTACGGCAAGCGCAGGAAGCAACCAGATTGAGATTGTTCCTGTGAAGAGGAGGCCCAGGTTGTAGATCACGAGTGATGCACAATAGGCGTAGAGGCACTGGTAGCCGATTGCGAACCAGAACCAGCCGGTATTGTTCATCTCCCTCTTGATCGCACCCATGGCGGCGAAGCAAGGAGCGCACAGGAGGTTGAAGACCAGGAAGCTGAATCCTGCCAGTGCCCCCATGTTGGCAGCCAGCGTCGCCCACATCTCGACACCATCCTCTGCGACCTCGGCGAAACCATATAGGATACCGAAGGTGCCAACAACGTTCTCCTTGGCGACAAGACCGGTGATCGCTGCGACAGCGCTCCTCCAGTCGCCCCAGCCAAGCGGAGTGAAAATCCAGGCGAAGGCGTTGCCGATGGTGGCAAGGAGCGAGTACTCCATCTCCTCAGCGGAAAGCATCCTGAAGCCGTCAGGCGCGAAACCAAAGTAAGTCAACGCCCAGATGACGATTGTGGAGACGAAGATGATTGTTCCAGCCTTCTTTATGAAGGACCAGCCACGCTCCCACATGCTTCGCAACACGCTGCCAACTGTTGGCAGGTGGTAAGCGGGAAGCTCCATGACAAAGGGTGCCACATCACCAGAGAAGCGCTTGGTCTTCTTCAGGATGATGCCACTTGTGACTATTGCGAAGATACCAATGAAGTAAGCAGAGGGTGCGACCCACCAGGCACCATCAAAGAGGGCTCCTGCGATGAGGGCGATGATTGGAAGCTTGGCTCCACAGGGTATGAAGGTCGTCGTCATGATCGTCATCTTGCGGTCGCGGTCCGACTCTATCGTACGGCTCGCCATGACACCGGGAACACCGCAACCAGTACCGATCAGCATCGGGATGAAGGATTTTCCCGACAGGCCGAAGCGGCGGAATATACGGTCCATGATGAAGGCGATACGAGCCATGTAGCCACAACCTTCGAGGAAGGCCAGGAAGAGGAAGAGGACGAACATCTGAGGCACGAAACCAAGCACGGCTCCGACACCTGCGACGACACCATCGATCAAGAGGCTCTCAAGCCAGGCTGGCAGGTGCAAGGCCTCGCACAGCATAGTGAAGAGCACTGGTATGCCTGGCACTTCGATTCCGAAGAACGACCAGGCATCTCCAAAGAGTCCATCATTGACGAAGTCAGTGACCCAGGTACCTACCGTCGTCACGGAGATGTAATAAACGATGAACATCACGATGGCGAAGATTGGCAGTGCGAGCACACGGTTGGTGACTATGCGGTCGATTTTGTCCGAAGTGCTCAGGGCACCCTTGTCCTTCTTCTTGTATGCCGTCTTGATATGATCCGCGATGAAGTTGTAGCGCTCATTCGTGATGATGCTCTCGCCGTCATCGTCATGCGCCTTGCAAAGGGCATCAACAAGCGCATTGACCTTGGAGGACACGACATCCGGCAGTTTGACTGACTCGAGGACCTTGGAATCCTTCTCAATGAACTTGACTGCGTACCAGCGGAGGCGTTCATCAGGTACATTGCCTTTTATCACATCCTCGATGGCAAGGACAGCCTCCTCGACATCCTTTGAGAAACCAATCACCTCAGGGGCCTTGGAGGAAGCTGCGGCTTTCAACACGGCATTGACCGCCTTGTCCACCCCATCACCCTTCAGTGCGCTGATCTCCACGAAAGGACAGCCGAAGGATGCGGAGAGCTTGTCAAGAGAAATCCTGTCTCCTGCCTTCGTGACGAGGTCCATCATGTTGACCGCCACCACCACAGGCATGCCCAGCTCAAGAAGCTGGGTTGTGAGGTAGAGGTTCCTTTCAAGGTTCGTACCATCGACTATGTTGAGTATGGCATCAACCTTTTCACTCAGGAGGAAGTTCCTTGCGACGACTTCCTCCAATGTGTATGGGGAAAGTGAGTAGATGCCAGGAAGGTCGACAACTGTCACATCCTTGTCAGTCTTCAGGCGGCCCTCTTTCTTCTCAACTGTGACACCCGGCCAGTTGCCTACGAACTGGTTGAGGCCGGTAAGTGCATTGAACAGTGTTGTCTTGCCGGAGTTGGGGTTTCCGGCCAGAGCGATCTTGAAATCCATTTGCTTCAAACTCCCATTTTGTTAGCCTAGGCTAATTCCTTAGGTAAAAAAAAGAAACTCACTCGACCATGACGAGCTCTGCGTCCTGACGTCGGATCGAGAGTTCGAAGCCACGTACAGTCAACTCAACAGGATCGCCAAGTGGTGCGACCTTGCGCACATGCACCACTGTGTTCTTCGTGATGCCCATGTCCATGATGCGTCGCTTGAGCGCACCCTCCCCTCCTATGGCCTTGACGGTCAGCGTCTCGCCGACCTTGGCCTCTCTCAATGTCTTCAACTGAGACCTCCCTATACAGTAATCCTCATGGCCATTTCCTTGCTTATGGCCACGCGGGATTCTTTTACCTGGACTATGACATTGCCAGCGCTCTGGCTGACCACTGTGATATCAGTGCCTGCATTGAAGCCAAGGCCTGAAAGGAACTGGCGGACCTTGTCGCCACCACCAACACGCTTGATGGTTGAGGATGAGCCGGTTTCGAGCATTGTCAAAGGCATCAAATCTACCCTCCTGTCCTGTTAGCTCTTGCTAACCAACACAAAGTTATACCTAGCTAACAAAACATGTCAATAAGAAGTTAGGAAAAACATGGAAACAAAGTGATTTGATGGCATGATTCATCAAGAAAAAGTAAGCCAAAGCTCACAATATCACATCACATATGATGCAGATTTGTTTACCGATGCAAATCAGCTCATGCAAAACCCACCCCCGGTTGGGGATGGGCCTGATGAATGCGGACACTGATCATCACACTGTGGTGATATCGGCATCTGATCCAGGGACAGTCAGATAATACGTTGTGTAGTCGACGGTGAAATCACCAGCCACTGTGTAATCCTCGTGATGCTCAGCAATCTGGCTGCCATCGACCAGGGAAAGCACGCTGGCAAGAGACGCCTCATCCATTGTGAAGGAATTGTCCAGCTCCCCGTCCAGATGGTCGATCGACCCGATATAGCCGTCCACCAAATTAAAGCCACCGATGTATTCGAATGTGCAATCTGAGAAAGAGAACGAAGAGCCCCCACCGTAAGTGTTGTTGTATTGATAGCAGAAAATCGCCATGTTGGCTGCATCCTCTGTCCCGCCAAGGATCACATGGCAATTGCCGACATCAATCGAGCAGTCCAACGAGCTGTGGATGGAGAAACAACTGAAGGCATTGCTTTCCCCCGCATTGTCAGAAATGCAATCGAAGGTCGTGCCACTGACATCAATATCAATACCCACACTACCATTGCGGATATAGAGACCACACCAGGCCTTGATGTATGAATCTGAGATCGTGACATGACTGTCCCCATCCTCAGAACCACAGTCGTTCAACAAGATCGGATAGTGATTCCTAGGAGTCGTGATGCTTGAGCCGGTGATGTCGAGGTCGATCTGGTTGATTTCGTTAAGCAGGATGTTTATCGTCGAAATCCCAGGATCGGTGTTTCCGATGATCTCAGAGCCGGACATCACGAGTGTGAACGAGTCGAGATAGGCGTAATCAACAACACCACGGGTGTCATCGTACTTGTTGTTCACAGCAATGCCGACTGCCCTGCCATACGAACCTCCACGCGCATATGATGTTCCGACATCTGAATCCGACAGGTCTATGACAGAGTTCCTCAGCTCCACAGAGACAGGGCTGGTGTCCACACCATTCCCAAGCAGCGACACCTCAATGCCATAGGCCTGCCCCATCGGAACAATCCTGGAGTTCACAACCTCTACGTCGAAACCACCTGTATTGGAGAAGACAAGCCCCATGCCGCCAGTTGAGTTGACAGCCCCGCTGTCATTGGTCAATACGATGTCCTCAAGTGTCAGCGATGAGCCCTCCGCCATGACGATGCGGCCCTTCAGTTTCGCTTCCTCCTCCGCACCCTGCCCTACGTAGCCATGCAACTCAAGGTCATAGCCGTCTGTCAATGCGATGTCTTCTGTCACAGTGCCAACAACAAGCACGCTGGCACTGTCTTCTGACTCAGAAACCGCCTTGGAGATTGTCTTGTATGGTGCGGCCATGGTACCAGCACCGGTTTCATCATCACCACTTGGACTGACAACAATGTACCCAGTAACCTCATCGTATTCCCAGACAGCATATAGCCTGAAGTCATCTTCAAGCACTTCACCCCAGGCCGTGTACATCTGACTGTCACCTTCATCCAATGACCAGCCCACAAAGACATAGCCCTCCTTGGCTGGATCTTCCGAAAGAGGAGCAGAGACAGCTGCCTTTACGACAGTCTCCTTTCCATCGATGACATAGGTGATCGTGGTATCCAACTGCTCCAAGAGCTCATCATAAACAAGAGACTGTGAGCAACCAGCAAGCAACATCACAGCAGAAAGCAATATCGTCAGGATCTTCTTCATAGCCCACCTCCTAGAACAGCATGCGTGCACCGAAGACTATCGGTGTGATGGAGATGAATGTCCTGATACCGTCATCAGTGATGCTGAAACGGGTCTCCGCCTGTGTTTTCGCATAGACAGTACAGTTGCCGATATCAGTCTCAACACCAATAGAGGCACGGGCTCCAGGACCCCAGCCGATATCGTCACCATTACCCTCGATATAGGCGCCACCTGAAATCGTGATTGGGAAGCGGACACGGCCTCCTGGTGCGATTGTGACATCCACATAGGCAGGGACAGTCCAGAACACACCCTCTGAATAAGGTGTCTCATAGACGGACGCCCCTACACTTGCGCCCACAAAGAACCAGCGTACAGGCATGTAAGCGAAATCGAGCATCACCTCACCACCAAGGCCAAGCATGGATGAATACTGTCCATCGACCTCTTCTCCAACTTCCATCAGTGGAGCGGTGGCGCCAAACGAGAGACCGATACCGATGTCAGCGGCCGCAATGGACGACATGACACAAAGCAGTGATAGCACTGCCACGATGACCTTCCTAGCCATCCAACCTCCTTCCAGCAATGGCATGTCCGTCCCTCTTTCTCACGCCGCACTGGCAATCTTCCAGGAAAGAATGGCAGTCCTGTTCCTTGGAATCGAGTGCATTATACACTATTCGCAACAATCAGTACGTGTTTTCTATCTATTGGACAACATATGTTTCATGAGTATTCCTCCAAATAGAACACATACACATCAATACGATGGGAACCACTGTCATCATAAACCAGACAAGTCAGCAAACCGCGGGATAATAAAAAACCCCTTTAGCGGGAAAAAGGAGGTAAACCGCTATCAGGGGAACAAAAGGAGGTAAATTTGTAAGCGGAAACAGTTGGTTTCCTGTTGATGGCCTTACAATACTCAAATACGAAAAACGTGTCAACATACTTTCTGGATTTTTGTATACAAATATCAGATTTTTATTCCATTAGCCGTTCACATGGTCGGATTCAATCACATACATCATTACAGCAGAACGAGATAAATCAGAAGTAAAACATTTGTCCTTTTTCTGTGAAATCAAGGTGAAGTGCACGAAAAAGGCCGGTACGCAATGCATACCGGCCCAGATTGGCAATGGAACCAGATCAATATCCGAAGAGAGGGATCTGGAAGACGTACGGGAGGTAGGTGACCAGCAGGAGGCAGACAGCCATGACGAAGAAGAGCGGAAGCATCTTCTTAGAGGTGCTCTCAAGCGAGGTCTTACCAACCGCACATCCAACGAAGAGTGCTGAACCTACAGGAGGTGTGCACAGTCCGATGGCCAGGTTGAAGATCAGGACGATACCGAAGTGGATCCTGCTCATAGGCCCAAGGACATCGACGAAGGCGGAGCTTTCGACGACTGGCAGGAGGATCGGTGTCATGATCATGATCAGCGGAGCCATATCCATGAAGCAGCCAAGGACCAGCAACAGGAGGTTTATGACCAGCAACAGGATGTAAGGGTTGTCCGTAACGCCAATCAGCGCATTCGTGATGCCCTCTGGAATCCTGAGCCTTGTCATCATGTAGGCGAAGGCCTTGGCTGATGCGATCAGGGTGAGGACGACGGCAAGTGTCTTCAGGGAGTTCCTGAGGACCTTTCCGAAATCGCGCAGCTTCGCGGTGCGGAAAATGAAGTAAGTCAGGATGAAGGTGTAGAAACAAGCAACAGCCGAGCTCTCAGTCGCCGTGAAGATACCAACACCAGTACCAACCATGATGATGACCAGTGTGAACATCGGCAGGATGGCGACACAGAGGACCCTCATGGCCTTACCCATCTCCAGGTCGAAGGCAGGGGTTCCGAACTTGAACCAGGAGTTGGACTTGAACTCACCATAGAAGGACTTCCTTGACTTGTCGTGTCCTGAGAACTTGATCCAGCGGACCTTCTCGTCCTTGAACATCTTCTCGCCCTTCGGGAAGTTGTACTTGCTTGGGCGGCCAAGGATGAAACACATGATCATGAAACTGACACCAAGCAGGATGCCAGGTGCGAAGCCAGCATAGAAGAGCTGTCCAATCGAAACACCACCACCAGCGGCGAGTGCGTAGATGACCATGTTGTGTGATGGTGGGATCAAAACGCCCTGACAGGCCGTCGTGACAGTCAGACCGACTGCGAACTCCCTGTCATAGCCCTGCTTCTCCATCATCGGGATGACGACAGAACCAAGAGAGGAGACATCGGCGACTGCGGATCCGGAGATACCACCGAAGAACATTGAGTCAAGACAGTTGACGTAGGCAAGACCACCGCGGAAGCGTCCGACAGCAAGGTTTGCCAGGTCGACGATCTTATCGGAAATCTCACCTACAGCCATGATCTCGCCCATGACGATGAAGAATGGAATCGCCAACATTGTGAAGTTGTTGACGCCATCAATCATCATGCGGACCATCGTGGTCGGGTTGGTTCCAGGGATGCAAAGCATCGAGAGGAAGGTTGAGATCAACATGGCGAAGGTGACAGGCACCTTGAAAGCCATCAGGAGGAAGAAGCCTCCAATGAGGATGATTCCTGCAAGCAATGTTGTTGTCATCAGTTCTGTCCTCCATGAGCGGCTGCTTCAGCCTTGAACTCTGCTTCCTGCTGCTTGACGAGCTCCTGGTAATCGACTTCCTTCTCGCTGTAAAGCAGGTCTTCAGGATCCAGGATGTGGAAGATGAAGAGCAAGGAGTCAAAGATCATCAGGAATCCACCAAGCGGAGCTGGCAGGTACTGTATCCATGTAGGCCATCCAGTCATCGGGAGCGAACCCGGGCGGAGGCGTGAGATATACATGATTCCATAGTAGAAAAGGATGACGCCACAAACGAGTGTGGAGAAATCAACGAGGAAATCCATGAACTTCCTCATCTTGCCACCCTTCTTGAAGCGGTTGTAGAGGATGGTGACAGAGATGTGCATATGATCCCTGACACCAATAGCACAAGCGAGGAAGGTGAAGAGAGTGACCAGGAGCCTGGGTACCTCTTCAGCCCACTCGATGCCTGAGTTGAAACAGAAGCGCAGGACGACATTCATGAAGACGGTACAGAGCATGATGACGACAGCAATCTGCGCGATTGTCAGGATAACCTTGTGACACCAGTGGTTCAAAAGGATGATGTACGCCTTGAAAGGCACCTTCCCTGGATAGTCGGATTTCCTGATTACGAGCTTATTCTCATAAGCCCAGTTGGAAAATTTAGAGCCCATCCGGACCTCCTGTTCATATAATCAGTTCAAGGGGAGTCCAGCTCCCCTTGAACATCGACCAAGTGTATGGCTTTTGCTCAAAGACCAGTGTTGATGATCTCCTGGATCATGTCCTCGTAGCCAGCACCGTATGTGGCATAGAGAGGAGACATGAGGTCCTGGAACTCCTGGATCTCTTCAGCAGTAGGCTCGTAGACGGTGACGCCAGCAGCGACAACCTTCTCCCTGGAAGACTCCTCGCGGAGGTTCCACTGCTCGATCTCGTACTCCTGGGTCTCCTTGGCGCACTCCTTGATGATTTCCCAATCCTCAGCAGAGACCTTGTCGATGACTGTCTCAGAAGCAAGCAGGATTTCAGGAACCCTGGTGTGGCCGTCGAGGATGAAGTAAGGAGCAGCCTCGTAGTCACCCATGGACTCATAGGTCGGCCAGTTGTTCTCAGCACCGTCGATCGTGCCCTGGCTGATTGCGGAGTAGACTTCGTTAGGACCAATACCGGTGACACCGTTACCACCAAGGAGGCGGACCATCTCAACCATCATGGCGTTGTTCTGGAGACGGATCTTCAGTCCAGCCATGTCATCGACGCCCTGGACAGGAGTCGTGGTGTAGAAGTTACGGGAACCAGCATCGTAGTAGCACAGGCCGACAAGACCAGAACCAGAAGCCTGGATCTCGTCAAGCATCTCCTGTCCGATAGGTCCGTTCAGGACCTGCCACATGTGGTCGGCATCCCTATAGAGGTAGGGGAGCTGGATCACGTTGAGGGCAGGAACGTAGGAAGCGACAGGGGAAGCGGAAACACGGGCGAAGTCGAGGTCACCAACCTGGAGGGCCTCGATTGAACCGGTCTCCTCACCATAGAGGGTACCACCGGAGTAGACGGTGATGTTGACACGGCCCTCGGTCCTCTCGTTGACGAGGCGGGCGAACTCATAGTCGGCAAGTGTTGTCGGATAACCTTCAGCATGGACCTCGGACAGGACCAGCTCGACTGTGCCAGCGCCACCTTCAGCGGTACCATTGGCGAAGACGGGAAGCATAGCTGCTGCGATGATGAGAAGCAGAGCGAATACTTTCTTCATTTGCTTTTATTCCTCCAATTGTGAATTCACTATGTGCGTTATCTGAAAACGCTATGGGCATTATAAACGCACAATGATCGTTCTTGCAAACTTTTTTTGGCGTTTCACGCCTTTTTTGAAACGAGGTTGCAATTTTTTGCCATTATATGAATGTATTAGACACAGCTACGCCATAAGGTGGGACAGAACAGCCATTTTTGACCTCTGGAAAAGGCAGGGACGCCATCTGTAGTGGCGTCCCCTGACCCTTTTGCTTGTTGGAAAACTCAGTTCTTCATGCTGAACGGTTGCCTGGTGTTCTCAAGGACATCCCTCCAGAGGCTGCCCTCGATGTCAACATGGCTGCGCTTCGAGACGGCCTGCTTGATTGGCAGGTAGACGAACTGGTTGTTGACGCGGCTGACGAGGCAGCGGGTCTTGCCAGCCATGGCCGCATGGACCGCATGGGCACCAAGACGGGCGCAGTAAATCGAGTCATAGCTGTTCGCCGGGGCTGAACGGATGATGTAGGACGGATCGATATACTTCACACTGGTCGGAATACCCTCGTCCTTGAAGAACTGCTTGATCCTCTCCTTCAGGAAGATGCCGATGTCATGGTACTTGATGTTCCCACTCGCATCAGTCTCACCTGTCGGTGGGGCGAATTCCTGCCCAGCGCCTTCGGCGACAAGGATGACAGCGTGTCCACGCTCCAGTATGCGGCGTTTGAGGTTCTCAAGGAGGCCATTGGGGCCTTCGAGATCGAAGGGGCTCTCCGGGATCAGGCAGAAGTTGACGTCGCTCTGGGCCAGCGATGTATGGGCGGCGATGAAGCCGGACTCACGTCCCATGACCTTGACAAGGCCAATGCCGTTGATCGAGTTCTTGGCCTCGACGTGGGCGCCGCGGACAGAGGGCACGGCCTGGCTGACGGCGGTGTCGAAACCGAAGGACGAGTCTATGAAGCTCAGGTCGTTGTCGATTGTCTTGGGGACGCCGACAACAGAAATCTTCAAGCCACGCTTGGCGATCTCCTCTCCGATGTCGTAAGCGCCACGGAGCGTGCCATCACCACCAATTGTGATGAGTATGTTGATGTTGAGCCTCTCCAGGCTGTCGACGATCTCCTCGACCTGCTTTCCACCACCACGGGCGCTGCCAAGGATTGTACCACCCTTCTCCTGGATGTCATCGACCACATCTGGATCGAGGGGGATGAGTGGCCAGACGGAGTTCTCAAGAAGTCCGAGGTAACCATACTGGATGCCTGAGATCCGACGTACACCATAGCGGTACCAGAGGCAACGTACGACTGCACGGATGACATTGTTGAGGCCTGGGCAGATGCCACCGCACGTACAAATCGCGGCATGGACATGGCTGGGGTTGAAGTAGATTTTCTCCCTGGGCCCGGCCACCTCCATGGCATCATCATAAAGCGGTTGGCGGACCCCATCGACGACCTTGGTCTCGACAGAGAAGAGTACCCTGTCATCGTCCCTGACATAGTCGGCGAGGCCATCACCATCCTGGTGGCTCATCCTGATGGGGCTGTTCAGCTTGGCAGGCCCCAGGGTCTCGATGTCGAAATCATACAAGCGCTCACCCATTGTTCTCCTCCATCAAAGCTTCCAGGGAGCGTGCGAAGTCCTCATAAGGGCCTCTCACCTGCTCTTTCGCCTTCCTCTGGAAGCCGTCATACAATTCAATAAGATCCTGGCCGAAGGGCGTCAAGCTCGCACCACTGCGCTCCACCCCGCCTTTGTGGCGGTCAAGCACCTCCCGTCCGAGGGCCTCCTCCAGCCGGGCGATCATGTTGAAGGCCTTGGTGTAAGAGATGGTCATGTCGGCGGCTGCCTTGCGCAGGGAACCCAGGGCCGCTGTCTTCTGCAGCAGCCACAGCACTCCTATACCCATGAACTTCTCCCCTTGGTCATCAACCAGGTAGAGCTTGATCTTCAGCTCCATAACTCCTCAGCAGCATGATAAATCTGATTCACCAGGTCTTCAAGCTTGTCTTCCTCGACAGAGCAGTAGGCCACACGGAGCGTGGTGCCCATGATGTTGACCGTTCCAATACTCCTGCTATCGAGGAGATGGCGGCGCAGCTCCTCTGCGTCATGCCCCTTCGTATCGAACGCCATGAAATAACCTGAATTGAAGGGATATGGTTCGATCACATGACAGGAAGCATGCTGGCTGACAGCCCTGCGGACAGCGCGGTAGCGCCTATCCATCTCATCAAAGGTCCTGGCCTTGTCCTCGGCGACGGAACGGCCTTCCTTGTAGGCATGCAGGAGGAGAGACTGCCCAGGACGGTCACAGTTGGATACGGTGCAGCGGATCATGCCAAGCGTCTTCTTGACAAGAGCGTCCAGCTGGGCCTCATCAAGCCCCTTGGAAGCATAGGTGAGGAAGCCCACTCGGAAGCCCCAGACCATGTCCTCCTTGGTCGCTGCATCGCCTTTGATCGCGAATATGTTCTCATGGGCGTCTGCAAGACGTGCGAAGAGGGACTCCTTGGCGGTCTCCTGCTCGAAGAAAAGGCCGAAATAGGCGTCATCACAGAGGACCATCAGCTTGCGTCCGCTCTCAGCGACCTCGACAAGGGCATCTACGATGCGGTCCATCTCACCACTGCTTGGCGTGTAGCCTGTCGGGTTGTTCGGGAAGTTCAACAGCAGGCGGACATGATCCCCCTCGTTCATCAAGGCCTCTTTCATGCCTTCGACATTGAATCTGCCATCCCTGAAGAAGGGGAAGGTGTGGAGTTCACCACCACGCATGTCATGGAAGATCAGCTCATAATTGTCCCAGAAGAGGTCGGGGAGCACCAGGCTGCAACCCTCGTCGAAGAAGAGCTGGGAGACCATGCTGATCGCATGGGTGAGTCCAGCAGTGACCAGGCACTGCGAAGTCCTTGCATTCTTCAAAGAGGGGTTCTTGCGGACCATTTCATCCTTCCAGATGCGTCTGAGCTCCTTGTCCCCACCACCAGGTGCATAGTTGAAGACCTCTGCAGGTGTCAGCGCACCCTCACGGAACATCGACATGATATCCTCAAGGTGCATCGGCACTCCGTCCTTTGTCGCAAGACCGACTGTGGCGTTGTAGGTCTTGGCCTTCTCCTTCGCCTCATCACTCTGGGCGACTATGCCCTTCGGGAAGTACATCCTCCGTCCCAGCGACGAGAGGAAGCCGTATGCGGCGGACCCTTCAAGGGTCTCGTTGAGCTGCTGTGCCAATATGTTCATAGCAAGGCCTCCATGAATAAGGTTTTTAGAAATCGAAGGAGAGCTGGCCACCGGCCGGCTCCTCTGCCTTGGCTCCTCCATCCTTCCACCCAAGGAGGGAGAGGAAACCATCCTCATCGACAATCTGGACACCCAGCTTCTCAGCCTGGGCCTTCTTGGAGCCACCGCCCTTGCCCATCAGCAGGTGTGTCGTCTTGCTTGTCACTGACGATACTGTGCGCGCTCCCCTCTTTTCAAGTTCCTGGACGGCCTTGGTTCGGGGATTGAAATGCTCAAAGGAACCTGTGACCGCCCACACCTGGCCTTCGAACACCTGTTCAGGCCTGTTGGAGGGGTCCTCCTCGACCTGGGCGAACTGGAGGCCTGCGTCCCTGAGCCGTCTTATGCGTTCCTTCATCACAGGGTCGTCCAAGGCTTCAATGATGGCGGCAGCGGTCTGCGGTCCAATGCCGTCAATCCTCGTGAAGGCCTCCACATCACCGCGTGATGCGGCATCGAGGAGCTTGTCGATGTCGGAGAAGCCTCCTGCAATCAGTGTCTGAGCCCCCTTGATGGCGACATCAGGCAGACCGAGGGAGGAAAGCACATTTATGAAGGGCTTCTTCTTCGACTCCTCGACGGCTGCCTTGAAGGAAGCTGTCATCTTCTCACCATAACCCTTCTCCCCGATGAGTTTGTCGAAATCACAGGTGTAGAGGTCAGGGATGTCCTTGACCAAGCCCATCTCATAGAGTTTGGCGACCGCCTTCGGCCCAATCGAATCCATGTCCATCTGGCCCTTGGCTGTGAAATAGCTGATCCTGCCCCTGACCTGGTCAGGGCAGTCCTTGTTTGGACAGAAGAGGTGGGCACCCCGCTGGACCAGGTGGCTTCCGCAGGAGGGGCAGCTGGCCGGCATCGTGTAAGTGCTGTGCCCCTCGTTGTTCTTCTCGAGCACCTCCTCGACAGCCGGTATGACATCGCCACGCTTGACAACGGAGACACTGTCCCCGATGGCGAGTTCGAGCTCGTCGATATATTCCTGGTTGTGCAAGGTCGCACGACGGACCGTCGAACCTCCAAGGGCGACAGGCTCAAGCTCAGCCACAGGTGTGATACGGCCCGTACGTCCAACCTGGACCGTGACACCAAGCACTGTTGTCACAGCCTGAGGGGACTCGAACTTATATGCGATCGCCCAGCGTGGATGATGCTCCGTGTAGCCAAGGACCTCCCTTATTGGAAGCTCGTTGACCTTGGTGACCATGCCATCGATCTCATATGGAAGGTCCTTCCTCACCTTGGAAGCCTTGGCTAGATAGCCATCGAGATCGGAGAAGGCATAGGAAGGTGCATCGAGGCCAGCGGCCTCAAGCAGGCGCCGGCCATGCTCCGCGGACTGTGAGAACACGGCGAAATGAGGATTGACAGGGAAGCCAAGGCGCTTCAGGCAGGCAAGAATCGAGAGATGGTCGGCAGGAGTCTGTGACTCCTCTGACCAGAAGGCCTCGTAGGCGAAGAAGCGCAGCGGGATGGCGGCGCTCTCGCTGCTCTTCTGGCGTCTTACGGCACCAGCCGCCATGTTGCGGGGGTTCGCCACATCAGGCTGGTCCTCCTTCAAGCGCTCAAAGTCGGCTTTGGGAAGATAGACCTCTCCGCGCACTGCGATATCCAAGGCTTCTGAAAGGCGTAGTGGTATGGAACGGACTGTCCTGATGTTGGGTGTCACGTCGTTGCCGACATGTCCGTTGCCCCTGGTCAACGCACGGACCAGCAGCCCCCCTTCGTAGTAGAGCACCATGGAGATGCCATCGATCTTCTCCTCCTCGACGAAGGACAGATGCCCCCCGGCCGCCTTCCCTGTCTTCTCCATCCAAGACACGACCTCCTGGGCCGAATAGGCCTTGTCCAAGGAGAGGACGGGAATCGTGTGTGCGGCTTCAGGGAAATCCGAGGCGAGGTCAGAACCGACACGCTGGGTCGGCGAGTCCTCCCTCAGCAGTTCCGGGTGTTCATCCTCTATCGCCTTGAGCTCATCGAAAAGCCTGTCGTACTCAAGATCGCTGATGAAGGGCCTGCCTTCAACGTAGTAGGCCCTCTGGGCATCCAAGAGGCGCTGTGTCAGCTCCTCGACTCTCTTTTCCAGGTCCATGCCTGGATCATACTCCTTTGGACGCCTCCTGTCCTAGGCCCTTGACATATTCATCCATGCTGCAAGCGACCTTCTTGGCGTAGTTGACAGCCTCGACGACAGTACGTGCTCCGAGGACGACATCACCTGCCGCGAAGATCCCCGGATGTGTCGTCTCTCCCTTCTCATCAGTCAGGAGGAGGCCATTGCGGCTTGGCTTCAGGCCTTCTGTCGTATCAACAAGCTTGCTCTTAGGCCCTTGTGAGATCGCGATGAAGGTCGTATCAGCCTGCACCTGGATTTCCTTGCCTTCATCGCCGATGACAGAGCCGTCCTCCCCAAGTATGGTGCGCACGAAGACAGGGCCCTCAGGAGTGATCCTGACTGGACGCATCTGGAACTCGAAGCGTGTTCCTTCAAGCTTGGCGTATTCTATTTCGTCACTGGAGGCATCGCTGACGTTACGCCTTGCGTAAACCGTCACCTCATGACGTCCCGGGGAACGGAGGATCGTACGGGCCACGTCCATGGCCGTGTTGCCTGCTCCTATGATCGCGACACGCTGTCCGACATCATAAGCTGAAGGATTGACCAGGAAGTCGATCGCGAAATGGACATTGCCGAGACTCTCACCAGGGACGGAGAGCTTCTTCGGCCTCCAGACGCCTGTCCCGATGAAGATCGCCTTGTAGCCATCACGCAGGAGGTCGTCTATGACCAGGGCGCCCCCGATTGTCGTGTTGGGCCGGATCCTGATTCCTAGATCCAGGAGGCGTTTCTTGTAACGGTCGAGTATGCTCTTTGGCAGGCGGAACTCAGGTATGCCATAGCGCATAACACCACCAATCCTGTCACGGGAGTCGAAAATCGTGACATCATAGCCACGTTTCCTCATCTCGATCGCAATCGTGATACCTGCAGGTCCAGCCCCGATGACGGCGATCATGTCGCCGTTTGGTGGCTCGCATGCGACCTCGACGCTATCGAGGCAGGTCTCGCTGATATAGTTCTCAATAGATGAGATGTGGATCCCCTGGCCTTTGCGTGAGAGCACGCAGTGGCCCTCGCACTGCCTCTGGTGGTCGCAGACCAGCGAACAGACCACGGAAAGCGGATTGTTCTCGAAAAGCATCCTGCCTGCATCAGAGACCCTGTCCTCCCTGAGCATGTGGATCATCCCAGGGATATCGGTATTGATTGGACAGCCTGTCCTGCACAAAGGCTTCTTGCACTGGAGGCAACGTTCAGCCTCCTCAATGACATGGATCATCCTGCCACTCCTCCTTGGACTTGATGATACCCCCACGTCAGATGGACGATGCAGACCCAGATCTGCAAAATGCTTTCTCCTTTCAGGCCCGATGTGCTAGACTGGGGGCATGGCCGAACACATGCGCAGCAGCCTCAACAAGAGCAGCAAGTCCTACGGGACACTGGTCTTCCCTGCCTCTGCCCCTTCGCGGATCACGGACATACGTACAGCGGAACCAGACAGCCGCTACTTCACCGTCCGCACCTCCGACTTTCCTGATGGATGCTCATTCCCCTTCCTCTCGGGGACCATTCCAGCCCTGAGCGAGGACAGGGCCCTCCATCCCGGGCAGCCCATCATGGCCATATTCGGCCCGGACCATGAGTCCGTCATCCTGGCCCGGCGCTCTTTCAAGGTCGACGTCGTCCCACTGGCCGCAGAGGAGTACGAATCAACCTTCGCACAAGGTGCCTCGGACAGCCTCTCATGGGGGAATCCGAAGGAGGACAGGGAAGGTCTCCGGCTTGTCAGTTCCACATACAAGGACGAATTCCACTACCATGTGAGCCCCGTGCTGATCAGCTGCGAATGCTGGATTGATGGGGAGAAGCTCCATGTAGAGGTCCCCACCCAATGGCCTGCCAACGTCAGGAGGGCTGTCGCCGCCACATGCCAGATGGCAGAAGATGCGGTCATCGTCCACCAGATGAGTGTCATGCAGCGCTATGACGAGGACCTCATATGGCCATCCATCATGGCTGTCATAACCGCCAAAGCCTGCCAGAAAGCGGGAATGCCCTGTGTGCTCCGCAGCCATGCCTACAGTGCTTCACCGACAGTTGAGATCCACCGCAACACCTGGTGCGCCGAGGACGGCAGCCCAGTCGACGAGGAATGCGAGGCAGTCCTGCACCTTGGTGCCTGGGAACTTGACGACAGGGAGGCGATGAGGCAATGCCTGGCAGGACTGGAACCAGTCTACAACCTCCAGTCATTCAGGGCCGAGGTCTCTGTCAGACGCTCACCCACCCCGCCCTCCACCTTCTTCCGCGGTTCTCCGTTCAGCGAGGCCGCCGCATCAGCGGAGATCCATGCCACCAGGATCGCATCAAGCCTGGAGCTGCCGTTTTCAAAATGGAAGAGCTACGCCCGCACTGGCAAACGCCCCTTCACCGACTACATGCCATCCGTAGACCTTGACAGCCTGCAGGCTTTGAGCGGACCAATAATCGAAGAAAGCGACTTCAACAGGAAGTGGGCCTCCTATGCCACCCAGACAGATGACTTCTCATTGCTCTCCTTCAACAGGGGCATAGCCTTGGCCGAAGGTGTGAGCGTGGCGGGTTTCTCAACATCCTTCTCCAGGGAGCATTCCTTCCAGGCGAGGCTCACGCTGACAGAGAAGCAGAACCTGACACTGCTCACCTCCTTCCCCCAGCGCGATGCTTATGCCGCGCTGATGAAGAAAATGATCGAACTGGAAAGCGACCTCGGGGAGGACAATGAGGCGATAGTCCTCGATAATGATGCGGTCATGCTGGACAGCGGACCCGATGTCCTTGGCAGGGCCATGGGGCACTTCCCTTCCCAGCTTTCATCGGCGTGCACAAAGCTGCGCCTCCAGGAAAAGGAAGGCAATCCGCCCTTCTCCATCGTCTTCTCCGCGGACGAGGAGCTGATGCCCTGTGAGTTCGAGCCATCAGGGGCGGCCGCCCTCGTGCTTGAGCTCAGGATGGACTCTGTCAGCTTCACCCCAACTGTCGTAGAGGCCTGGCTTGCCACCACGAAGGGCACCTTGAACAACAGGGAGGCCTGCCTTTCAACAATGAGGGAGGAGGTTGCAAGCGCCCTGGCCGAATGCGGAGCCAAGCCATCGGAGGATCCGGCAAGGCCATTCAAGATCAACATCACACTGCAGGATGATACAGGACATACGGTGACAGATACGTCTTCTTGTGTCAGAGGACTTGTGAAGGCCGCCTTCCTTTCGGCCCTTGGGCAATGCGTATCACAGGTTGGAAACAGGTTGCCTGTCAGCGCCGCTGACATCGAAAAGGCATATAGGAACAGGGAGGGCAAGTCGTGAGGATAGAACTCACAGTCGATGGCAAGTACCTCGCGCTTTCGGTGAGCAGTGACAAGCCACTGGACCTCCTCTTGCAGGAGGATGTCGAGGTCAGGAACCTTCGTGACCACTGCGATGGTGCGATGTGTGGGCAGTGCCTCGTCCTCCTGGACGACAAGGCGGTATTCTCCTGCCTGACACCGGCCTTCATGGTGCGTGGACGCACGATCACGACCTTCGACGGCTTCCAGCGCACACGTGACTACAGGGACATAGAGAAAGCCTTTGCAAGCTGCCATATCAGGCCCTGCGAACGCTGCCTGCCAGCGCGCGTCATGTTGATAGAAAGCATAGTCAGACGCTATGAGACAGGGACAGGAGAGCTACAGGACGCCGAGGTCCTGCAGGAGGCAGGCCTGGTGCGCTGCCACTGCCTCGACAGCGCGGCCTTCCTTGCCGTTGTCAGGGAAGCACTCGCGAACAGGAGGAAGAGGAAGAATGTACGTAGAACTAAGATCTCCTAACATACATGAACCCGCAAACCTCAACGAGTACAACAACACGATCCTGAACTACCGTGACACAAAGCCCTTCCTCTGGGCGGGTGGCACCGAAATCATGTCAGAGCCAGGCTTCTACCCTGGACTCAGGGCCAATGTCGAAATCATATCCCTTGCAAAGATCGAGGAGCTGCACCACTTCCTGCGCAACGACCGTTTCGCCGAATTCGGCTCGATGGTGTCGATTGACGAGATCGCCCAGGCAGGCAAGCTCGTCCTGCCACGCATCCTCCTTGATACAATCAATGCCACAGCTTCCCGTACGCTGCGCGAGCGTATCACGGTCGGAGGCTCCTTGTGCACACAGCGCATGCGCACGGCCCTTGCCAGTACGCTGATGATCCTGGACGCGTCAGCAGAGCTGCGCTATCAGAAGAAGAGGATGCACTCGAAGTGGTTCCAGCTTCAGAGGATTTATGACAAGAACGGCCAGCTGGACCTGCCGGAAGGGGCCCTGCTCACCAAGGTCCGCATAGCGATCCAGCAATATGACTACCAATACTTCCGCATCGCAGGCGACCCTATGAGGGAAAAGGAGGATGCCGCCGCACTCGCCATGGTGGCCCGCCTCGAACAGGGCAACATCTCCTACGCCAGGGTGATCATCACGCTGCCGGACAAGGGTTTCATCTACAGCCGCGACATGGACAACCTCGTCTCCAGCCTCCAGCTTCCCGCAGGGGACGGACGCCACATCCAGATCGAAGGTTACATGCTGGACCAGGCCAGGGAAGGTGCAGGAGGACTCAGCCCTCTGAGGGAGGCAAGGATCCGTGGCCTGCTCCACGAACTCCTCATGGACCTCAACGACACGGTGATGAGCCAGAGCTATGACAGGGGGCGCCAGGTCTGACATCTCCCAAAAACTGTCTTCCTGCGCTATAATCCCCACCATATATGAGTGAGCCTGTAACAGAAAACCAGGGCATGCCCCGTAGCGGCTTCGTGCACCTGCACAACCACACCGACTTCTCGCTTCTTGATGGCGCGGCCCAGATTCCTGCCTATATCGCCAAATGCAAGGAAATGGGCATGGATGCCCTTGCGATCACAGACCATGGCAACATGTATGGCGCCATGAAGTTCTACAAGGCGTGCAAGGCGGCGGGGATCAAGCCCATAATCGGCTGCGAGTTCTACATGAACCCCCGCGACAGGAGGGACCAGAGCCAGCCTGCCGAAGGGCGTAACAAGAACTACCACCTGATCCTCCTGGCTATGAACGACAATGGCTACCACCACCTGATGGAGCTCAACAGCCTCGCCAACACTGAAGGTTTCTATTACAAGCCAAGGATTGACGATGAGATCCTCCAGAGCCACAGCGAGGACCTGATCTGCCTCTCCGCCTGCCTTGGCGGAGAGATCCTGCAGCTCCTGCTGCATGACCGTTATGATGAGGCTAAGGCCAGGGCCGCCTGGTTCAAGTCCGTCTTCCCCGGACGCTACTACCTGGAGCTCCAGGACCATGGCCTGCCGGAGCAGAAGAGGACCAACCCGCTCCTGATTCAGATCGCACGCGAACTCGGAATCCCACTCGTGTGCACGAACGACATACATTACATCAACCGCGAGGACGCGGATGCCCAGGACACGCTCCTGTGCATAGGCACGAATGCGAAGAAGAGTGATGAGAAGCGCATGCGCTTCCCCAATGACAACTTCTACTTCAAGAGCGAGGCGGAGATGCGCTCCATCTTCTCCTACTGTCCAGAAGCGGTCGACAATACACGCATCATCGCCGACCAGTGCAACCTGGATGTCGTCTTCCCCGGCCCCCTCCTCCCCGACTTCCAGGTCCCGGAAGGCTTCAAGGATACAGCCGCCTACCTCATCCACCTTGCTGATGAGGGTTGTGTCAGACGCTATGGTGAGATCACCCCAGCGCTGAGGGAGAGGCTGGACCATGAGCTTGATGTCATCATCAAGATGCACTTCGAGGGCTACTTCCTGATTGTCCGGGACTATATCTACTGGGCGAAGACCCATGACATCCCTGTCGGACCTGGACGAGGTTCAGGTGCAGGATCCCTGGTCGCCTACTGCATCGACATCACGGACGTCGACCCAATCAAGTACAACCTGCTCTTCGAACGCTTCCTCAACCCAGAACGTGTCTCGATGCCTGATTTCGACATCGACTTCTGCTTCGAACGCCGTGGCGAGGTCATCCAATACGTCACAGAGCACTATGGCTCAGACCGTGTCGGCCAGATCTGCACCTTCGGTACGCTCAAGGCCAAGGCCGTCGTCAAGGATGTCGCCCGGGCCTTGGACATCCCATACGACGAGGCCACGGCGATCTGCAAGCTGATTCCAGATGACACGAAGATGACTCTTGCAAAAGCCTTCGCAGACCCCGACATGGGGCCACAGCTCAAGGCGGTCGAGGACCGTGGTGGTGTCTATGCCCAGCTCTTCGACACGGCACGCCGTCTCGAGGGTGGTGCCAGGCACACCTCCCTGCATGCCGCAGGTGTCGTCATCGGCAAGACCCCGCTGATCGACTACGTCCCCCTCTCCTACGACCCGAAGACCCACTCAGTGGCAACACAGTACACGATGGACCAGATCGAGGAATGTGGCCTGGTCAAGATGGACTTCCTGGGTCTCAAGACCCTGACACTGATCAAGCACACGGTCGACCTGATCCACAAGAAGGACCCCTCCTTTGACATCGAGAAAATCGATGAGCAGGACAAGAAGACCTTCGACATGCTCAAGCGGGGAGAAAGCGAATGCGTCTTCCAGTTTGAATCCGGAGGAATGCAGAAGGTACTCAGGGATGCGCAACCAGAGACAATAGAGGACCTTGTCGCATTGAACGCCCTCTACCGCCCTGGTCCGATGCAGTACATCGACCGCTTCGTCGCCTGTAAGAACGGACTCCAGCCAATCGAATACGCGGATCCGGAGCTCGAACCCATACTCAAGACGACCTATGGCGTCATCGTCTATCAGGAACAGGTCATGCAGGTCGCCCAGATCATCGCAGGCTACAGCCTGGGACAGGCCGACATCCTGCGGCGTATCATGGGTAAGAAGAAGGTCGAGAAACTGGCTGAGGAGAAGGTCAAGTTCGTCGCAGCTGCCGAGAAGATCGGACGCGACCCCAAGCATGCCCAGGACATCTTCGAGATGCTGGAGCCCTTCGCCCAGTACGGCTTCAACAAGTCACATGCCGTAGCCTATTCCGTCGTCGCCTACCAGACCGCCTTCCTCAAGGCGAACTACCCATCCGAGTTCCTTGCGGCCAACCTGACGAATGAGATGAGCAACCCTGACAAGTTCAAGGACTACCTGGCACTTGCGGATGACATGGGCATCAAGATCCTGCCTCCTTCCATCAATGCCTCTGACATGCATTTCAATGTCGTTGGCAATGACATAGTCTACGGTCTCGCAGGCATCAAGAACGTAGGCGAGAACCTGACCAAGATGATTGTCGCAGAGCGTGAGGAGAACGGCCCCTACAAGGACTTCATGGACTTCATCTCCCGCCAGGCCGATGGCGTTGCGAACTCCCGTGTCCTGGAAGCCCTGATCAAGTCCGGCTGCTTCGACTGCCTTGGTGAAGACAGGGCCACATTGATGGCCAACCTTGATGCAGCCCTCTCGTACGACAAGGGCTGCCGTGAGACCACGGCCTATGGCCAGATCTCCCTCTTCGGGGACGAGGTGGAGCTCGAAGGCTTCCAGTTCCGCCCTGTGGAACCATGGAGCCGCCGGGAGATGCTCGACATGGAGAAGGAGCTCATCGGACGCTATGTCTCGGGGCACCCCCTTGATGAGTTCAAAGAGGACATACAACGCTGTGTCTGGGTAGACATCTCAAAGCCTGACTCATTGCCATTGGGACGGGACATCAGCCTGATCTGCCAGGTCAGCAACCTGAGGGACTTCAAGACGAAAAAGGGTGACAAGATGGCGACGATGACACTGACGAACTACGAGGGTTCGATCGACGCTGTCGCCTTCCCAAAGTCCTATGTACGTTTCGAAGGGAGGTTACATGACGAGGAGATCATGGGCTTCATCGGACGCTTCTCAAAACGCCGTGATGGCGGGGGCATGCAGTTCGAGGTCTCCGACATCAGGATCCCTGCAGAGCTTCCAAGCGAGGCTGTCAGGCAGGTCTCCCTGTCCATAGACCCGGAGATCCTTGCCAGCCCGGATGCCGACCGCTATCTTGGAGAGGTGGTCACCTTCCTGCTGGAACATGACGGTGACGTGCCTGTCAATGCCCACATCGGTGACTCAGAGGATGCCTACGTTGCCTCGGCCTTCAGCATCGGCTACTACAACGCACTGCGCAAAGACCTGATGGCCTTCCCGATCATCAAGGGCGTCCGTATCGCATAGGAGAAGCAAATGCAGACATTGGCGGCGTTATTATCAAGGTTGATCAGCCTCTACTCCTTTTTCATCTGGATCAGGATCATCCTGAGCTGGTTCAACCCCTATCCCAGGCCCTATTCCTTCACCTGGTACTTCTCCCGCATGGTCGACCCCTACCTTGGCATCTTCCGCTCACGGAAATTCGTCATAGGCTACTTCGACCTCTCACCACTGCTGGCGGTGGCCGTGCTCTCAGTCGTGCAGTCAGTCCTGCAGCTCTTCGCCGCCTTCGGCACACTGCGCCTGTCTTGGATCGTCGCAGTATTCCTCCAGGCCTTCTGGAGCTATGGCCTCTCGCTTTTCTTCTGGATCGCCATCATCATGATGATCTTCAGGACGATCTCGGCATTCTCAAGAGGAGGGACCTTCTCGCGCATGTACAATGTCATGGATCCGCTTGTCAGGAAGGTCCAGAGCCTCTTCTTCCCACGCCGCCTGGTCAAGGACACGACGCTGTGCGTGCTCACACTGGCGATCCTCATCGTCCTCTACTTCGTATGCCGCTACCTGGTCAGCATGCTGATCACACTGGCCTACAGGATTCCAATCTGACGTGTTCATCCGGGACCTTTCAAATCCAGTCGAACGTCTCAAAGGCATAGGCAAGGTCAGTGCCGCCGCATATGCCTCGATGGGTGTCGAGCGGGTCTCGGACCTGATCACATTCTTCCCCCGTGCCTACGACGACAGGACAGAGGTGACAAGCCTTGCCGACCTTCCAGAAGAAGGTGGTACGATCAACACTGTCGTAAGCATCACAGCCCACTCACACTACATGGTGGCCAAGAGGGAAAGGGTGCTGAAGATCACTGCCAAGGACCTGCATTCAGGTCGCATGTTGACACTCCACTGCTTTGGACGTGCCTTCATGGAATCCGCCTACCCTGTTGGCACGAGCTGGTTCATCAATGCATCCGTCACGAAGTACAAGGGGTCCTGGACAAGCTCATCCTTCACCCTCGGAGCCAAGGAGGAGGACGTTGGGCTTGGTTCCATACTCCCCATCTACCCTCTTTCCGGCAACCTGACACAGAAGACCGTCAGGAAGAACATCTCATCATTGCTAGCTGACCGCTTCGTCCATTTCGATGATGAAATCCCATCGGCCCTCATAAGGAAGCATGGCCTCATGGGCACTGACGAAGCCATACGTCAGATGCACTCGCCTTCATCCATGGCTGCGCAGGCCAAGGCACGCGAGAGCCTCGCCTACGCTGAGCTGCTGCTGATGGAGCTGGACCTCCTCCGCCAGAAAGGGACAGGGAACAAAAAGGAGCAGAAGAGCAAGGCGGGTCCGCTTGAGCGCAAGCTGATGGACAGTCTTCCCTTCAAGCTTACAGGAGACCAGCTCAAGTGCCTTGATGAGATCCGGCAGGATCTGGACCGAGGCCAGATGCAACGTCTCCTGCAGGGTGATGTCGGCTCTGGCAAGACACTGGTCGCCTGGATCAGTGCGCTGCATGTGACCGCCAAGGGAGGACAGGTCGCCTTCATGGCACCGACAGAACTACTGGCACGGCAGCATGCCGAAGGAGCGGCCAGGCTGCTCGAACCTCTTGGCATACGCGTCGCCTTCCTGACAGGCGATGTGAAGGGCAAGGGACGGGGCTACCTGCTGAAAGCGCTCAAGGAAGGCCAGGTCGACATCGCCATAGGCACCCATGCCCTCTTCTCAAAGGATGTCAACTATAAGTCTCTGTCCTATGTGATCATCGACGAGCAACACCGTTTCGGTGTGGAACAACGCGAGGCCCTGTCGCAGAAAGGCGTGAAACCCTCCGTGCTCATGATGAGTGCGACCCCGATTCCAAGAACACTTGCGATGACGGTCTATGGCTCGATGGATGTATCAACAATCAATGAGAAGCCATCTGGACGCAAGGACATCATCACCCATATCGTCGACGAGAGGAACAGGGAAAGGATGTACCAGGCCGTGGGGGTCGAGTTCCAACGTGGACACCAGGCCTACTTCGTTTACCCGAGGATTGATGACGAGGGGGACAGCAACCTCAAGGATGTCACATCGATGCATGCCGTCCTGAAGGAGAAGTACCCAGGAGTGCCATCGGCACTGATCCACTCACGCCTGCCAGAGGATGAGAAGATGCGCATACTCGATGAGTTCCGCGAAGGCAGGCTGATGTACCTGGTATCGACTTCTGTCGTCGAGGTGGGCATCGACATACCACAGGCGACCTGCATGGTGATCGAACATGCCGAACGTTTCGGACTGGCCGCCTTGCACCAGTTGCGTGGACGTGTCGGTAGAAGCGACCTGCAGAGCTATTGCTTCCTCGTCTACTATGGCAAGCTGACAGATGAGGCAGTGGAGAGGTTGAAGGTGATGAGGGAGACGAACGATGGCTTCATCATCGCGGAAAAAGACCTGCAGATCCGGGGTCCTGGAGACTTCATGGGCAGCCGCCAGTCTGGCTTCCTCCGTCTCAAGGCCGCATCCCTTGTGAATGATACAGAACTCATGGCCAAGGCAAGGGAAGATGCTGGGGAAATCCTCAGGGAGGACCCGGGACTGATCGGACTCGACCATGGCATGCTGCGCACCTTGCTTGCTGATCCTGAGCGACATTAAGACCATCTTTGCAGCTTGGAAGCACTTACCCAAGATAGCTGTTTTCCATTATCATGCGTGGTATGCGAATAACTGGAGGCCAGTACTGCAGGAGGACTGTCATCTGTCCGCCTGGCATCATCCGCCCCGCCATGGACCGCATGAGGGAGTCGCTTTTCTCAATACTCGGACCACTTGATGGCAAGTCCTTCCTGGACCTCTTCTCTGGTTCAGGTTGTGTCGCCATCGAAGCGGCGAGCAGGGGCGCCAGCCCAATCCACCTGGTCGAGATGGACAGGGGCAAGAAGAGCGTGATTGAACGCAACCTTTCATTCGTGAACGAGGAGAAGCGGCTCTTCATGATGGACGTACGACGCTATCTCGACAGCTGTCAGAGGCGCTATGACCTGATTTACGCTGATCCGCCCTTCGCCTTGGAAGGCAAGGTGAAGCTCCTTGAGAAGGTGGCGCAGAAGGGGCTCCTGGAAGATGGAGGGCTTTTCATCATCCACTTCCCCATCGAGGAAGATGGCCAGTGGGATGGAGAGGTCGGAGGACTCGAGTTGGTCGACAGGCGCACCTATGGGCGTTCGACATTGCGCTTCTACCATAAAATCGGCAAGAGAGCTCCATCCCCTACAGGGTGGAGATGAATTGCCGAAGTATTGGTCAAATCAAGACAATATGATATAATGAATTATGGACGAATCGGCACGCATCGGAAAGAACATGACAATCAAGGAGCACGGCAAGGAGACCCGTATCCGTCATGCGTCGATGCGTCCGCTCTGTGTGGAGCTGAAACTCGATCTCAAGTGCCTGAACAGGAGTGAGCAGGAGAAGCTATGGCACTACTTCACACAGTGCCGCTGGCTGTGCAACCACCTCATCTCACTTCCAGAGTCCGATTTCAAATCCTTTGATACCAAGACCAGGACAATCACATCCCTCGACAAGGACGGCAATCCTGTCGAGCGCCAGCTCACCATGCCAGCCAAGTTCATACAGTCGGTGTATTCATCCCTCAAGCGTGACATGGCCTCCCTTGCCGCGAAACGTAGGAAGACAGGAAAGAAGAACGGCAAGCTGAAGTTCAGAAGTGAGTACAAGACAATAGAGCTAAACCAGTATGGCAACACCCACTGGATCTGCCATGGCGATGATGGCAACAGCAATGGGAAGTACAGGAATACTGTCCACATAGCAGGTATCAAAAGGCCAATAAGGGTGTTCGGGATGGAACAGATACCGAAGGATGCAGAGTTTGCCAATGCGAAGCTCGTGAAGAGGCCGTCAGGGATATACCTCATGTTGACTTGCTACATCCCGGAGCATGAGGGGAATGCGAAGCGTGAGGACAAGCCTGACATCGGCCTCGACTTCGGCATCAAGACGACTATAACGACCTCCGAAGGGGAGAAGTACGACATAACAGTCCGAGAACCAGGACGCCTCAAGGGCCTGCAGAGGAAGCTCGCCCGCCAGATGAAGGGCTCCAGGGGCTGGTATGACACGAGGCATCTCATCAGGAGGGAGTACGAGAAGCTCGCCAACAGGCGGCGGGCAAAGGCCAACCAGGCATACCATGACATCACAAAAGGGAGGAAGCTCATCGTCATCCAGGATGAGAGCATCGCAGGATGGCACAAGGGGCTCTTCGGCAGGCAGGTGCAGAACAGCGCGCTTGGAACGCTGAAGGGCAAGCTGATGTCCAATCCGAATGTGCTTGTCGTAGACAGGATCTTCCCGTCGACGAAGATGTGCCCGAGCTGTGGAGCCATCAATGAAGGCATCACGCTCTCAGACAGGGTGTTCGCATGCGGGTGCGGGTACGCTGAGGACCGTGATGTCAAGGCTGCGAAGACAGTGCTTCTTGCAGGAGAGCATGAAATGTCCTGCATCCGTGCGGAACACTCGGATCCTCCGGAGGAGCGGACGTCAGACTTCAATACCTCGTATGAGATATGGAAGCAGTCCGCGAGACGCCCTGGAAAGGGAAAGAGCCCGGAAGCTCCATCCTCTAAGCATCAGCGAAGGATGGGGTAGTTCACAAGAAGAGCCAGAAGGACGGTGGACAAGGATGAACATCACAATCGACAAGGACAACAAGGCATCATTCGACTATACATTGACGAGCACTGATGTCGATGGCTTCTCTGCAGCCAGGCTGATGGCTTATGAGGACTTCGTGCAGGAAGTCGCCGCCAGGCATGCCACGGTGCGCGGACTTGGCATCTATGACCTCGTCAAGGAAGGACGTACCTGGGTCATCGCCCGCAGCCGCATGGAAATCCAGGGCTACGCCTACTGGCTGGATGACATCACACTACGCACCTGGGCACAGGATTCAACAGGATTCAACTGCCCCAGGCACATCGAAGCGGTACGCAGCGATGGCAAGCCGCTCTTCTCCTGTTCGACGAAGTGGGCGGTCATCGACATGAAGACAGGACGCCCCCAGAAGGCCTCATTGATTGGAGAAGCCCTCGGAGTCCCGCCAAGGGAGCTCCAGGGGGAATCCAAGCTCCCATCAATAATCGAGGAAGAAGAGAAACGCCAGTTGGTCATGACCCGCCACATACCGCAGATCCGCTACCTCGACAGCGACCTCAACAGGCATGTGAACAACATCAACTACATCAACTGGTGCCTCGACGCCCTGCCCTTCGAGTTCCGTGACGAATACAAGCCAAGCCTGGTCGATGTGCGTTGGATCAAACAGTGCCACCGCCATGACAACCTCACAGTCATCGTCAGGGCCCAGGACAACGAAGAGTTCAAGAAGGAAGAACCCTCTTTCTGGTTCGATATCATGCGCACTGATGACAGCGGGGCCTCGACGAAGGTCTTCGACGCCTTCATCTGCTTCCGCCGCCGCAGCCTCATGAGCCTGGAACCAGCCTGGCGGTGAAAAACACCGACAGCGCATGAGACTCCACCCCAGGTCACAGGCACAGATTGGCAATGCCAAGACTGATGACCAGGGGTAGCAGGGCGTCAGTCTAAGCGCATATCAAGTACCGTCTGTCTTTTTTACCATCCTGCTGCTGTCAGGCAATCCCATAGGAAAACTCAAAAACATCCTCTGGACAAACCAGGAGCCTATGATTCATAAACCTGCGTGTTTTCAGATAGGCCGGGAGTCTTTGCCGCGTGGATTGTCAAGATCCTCACTTTTAGATGCCTTGTCCTCAACACATATGAAGAAGAGGTTCCCAGGGCAACAAACCTCATATTCCAACAAGGAAACGGAACAGCGTCACCAAGGACATGGCCAACATGGCCATCACACTGTACACCTTTGTCAAAGTTGGAGAGCCATATGGAAAACATTTTGCAAGTGATGGCACATGAGTCAAACATTGCAATGGACCTGGGGAAAGCCTAGCCTGCGTTCACAAAAGGTATGCATTCAAGTATAGTTCTGACGATGAAAACCTCATATACAAGTATCGACCTCTTTTGTGGCCCGGGAGGGCTGGCTACAGGATTCCATTGGGCAGGCATCAAACCATTGATCGCCGTTGAATGGTCTGAGACAACAGCCAACACATACGCCTTGAACCACGAGGCAGACATCCTCCCTCTTGCCAGATACTTGGAAGACCCGGCTTCATGTGCTTCTTTCTTCGAGCCTGGTGACCGCACCTTGCTGATCCTCGGTGATATCAATCTTGTAGATGACGCACTCATCAAAAAAATACTCGAATCCAGGTTCAGCTGTTCCTCTGTTGATATAGTCACAGGAGGAGCCCCATGTGAAAGCTTCAGCATGGCAGGTGACAGGAAAGAGGATGATGACAGGAATGAACTGTTCATGAATATCCTCAGGATCGCACGTGCTGTTGATTCAAAAATGTTCCTTTTCGAGAATGTCAAAGGACTGTTCTCTAAAAAGCACAATGGTAAAGCCGGCGCGATGTACGAATATGTGTGCTCGTACTTTGAATCGAAGATACAAGGAAGACCATCTTATCATTTAGCTAGCAAGTCAAAGGATGTTGTCCTAAGAAAAGCAGTGGACTATGGAGTGCCACAGCAAAGGGAGAGGCTTTTCCTCGTAGGACTGAACGACAGGTTGCAGCTGGATTTCACATATCCCATCCCTACACATGGCCCAGGGAAGGAGTTCAATTTCATAAGCGTTGAAGATGCGCTCATGGATCTTCCCCAGATAGACATGGGACAAGAATCGACAATATATGAAGAGCCCAGATGTGAAGTGACGAAAAAAGCCCGTTGGTATCGTGATATCATGCGGGCAAGGTCCCTTCCATCAGAGCATCCAATTACATACTTGCCAAATCACAAGGCGCCGGGCCACATAAGCAAGATGCATGAAAGGATCAAGGCGATCCGGCCAGGTGAATCAATGAAAAGCGCTTATGAAAGGCTCATGGCCGAGGGTAAGGAAGACCTGGTTGCAAGAGTCTTTCCGAAGAAGATCTATGCTGCGAGGAACAGGAGGCTGCTCCTTGATGCTCCATCATTCACTGTCACATCACACTGCCTTGATGAGATGATACACCCTGTTCTTGACCGAGGCCTCAGCCCCAGGGAAGCGGCCAGGCTGCAATCCTTCCCCGATTGGTATGAGTTCACAGGTCCGTATGTCGAATTCCATGGCAGCTTCATCCAAGACCAGTATGAACAAATCGGAGACGCCATCCCTCCCCTGCTTGCTTACGCATTAGGGCTGGAAATCGTAAACACCTTGTCCAAGTCTGGAGGGGATTGATGTCATCTGATAGCACAAAATCCGCACATGGGTATGAGGCAAGGAAGATAATCGAGCCAATCTTGTCACAATGTCAGGACCGCAAGCTCATAGGCACACCTGAATATAATGTCAGGTTGGCTTTGCCTGGATACCAGGAAGCCCAGTTCAACATCCCCTTCCTCGTCCCCCTGCAGGATTCAAGACAATATCTTTTGATTTATTCAACCACGTCCTTCAGGTCTGACAGGATCAAGATCCACGAATGGAACATACTTTTCAGTAAACGGATCTTAGCCAAAGATGCCGTTGCGGTCCTTGTCTATCCGTCCAATGTATCAGGAGCGGAAGCCCAGGCTTTCAGGGCATACCGCCATAAAATCCAGACAAGACAGCTTTACTCAAGTTTCGATGAGGTCATTCCCGACAGCGCATTGAAGGAGTATGTCATCAAGCTGGCGGAAGGCCATGCCTCCCAAGGCTCATTGGACAACGTACGGGGAACTGCTTTTGAGGATGATGTTGAACGTATCATGACATCAGCCAAGAACCTGGAGAAAGCGAAAACAGTCAGTCCTGTCATAACAGGAGATAGTTTCCATGAGTATCTGGAGATGTGTGATTGCATAGGACTGGACCTATCCAAAGTCACAAGGATAGATTCCCTTGCAAATGAACTTGCGGAGTCACGTGAGGGGAAAGGCAAACCCAAGACCGATGTCGCACTGAATGTTGTCTTCGATGATTCGTCAGAACGCATGATCACTATCAGCTGCAAACAGTCCCGTAAAGATGTAGTCACCCTGCACGAATACCCTGCATCCCGATTCATCTCAGTACTCAACATACCATCAGGCTCAGGACTTGCAAGTCTTTTACTTGAATTCCAAGCAACAGGAGGGGAAACAGCCCTGGGGGAATCAAAGAGCAAGCTCTTGACCCAACTCCTACAGCCATACCTGCCCAGCCTTATCCGATGGGTTTATGGAGGAGCAAGTCAAAAACCCATACTGAATGCGGAGTACCTTTTTAGTAAACATATCGATTCATCAGGGCGCAGCCGGATTTACTGCCATAAAATCGACGACTGTCTTGAGTTCCCCGCATCAGGACAATTCGGCACACCATTCCGCTGGACATACGCTTCTGGCAAGAAGGGTGTGACCATCCAGCTGAAGGGGCCCTACTTCTAAGACATCAGGCCATTATCAATAATGAGGTGGCCTGGTTGAAGGCCTGTTGGGAGTGCCAACCTCTTCAATCAAGGACTGCAGCCGCTCTGTCAGCCTCTCCACCGTGTGGTTGAGGCTGTCTATGGTCTTCTGCTGTTCGATGACGACCTCATTGAGCTCATCCAACCCTGCTTCAAGATAGCTGACCTTGGTCTCAAGGCGCTCGATTTCTTCATTCATGGGGCCAAGTCTAATTCCTTTCCAACATGCTGGCAACACAAGTTTTGATTGCACACTTCCTTATCAGGAAATATGCTATAGACATGCTTACGATAGATGACTATTCGACCGCAAAGGAAATGGCAGAGCGCTGGGGTGTGACCGTACGCATGGTCATACACTACTGTGACAACAACCTGATTCCAGGAGCTGTCAAGAAAGGTACGTTCTGGCTCATTCCGACAATGTCATCAAAACCTGAGGACAGGAGGTCGAAGTCTTATCGTGAGAAGAGGGAGATGGGAAAGGATGTTTGAGAGCATCACGAGGGAATTCAAACGCAAATGGAGGGATGATTACCTGGAACATATCTGCGGAATGGCGAACGCAGAAGGAGGAATCATCTCAATCGGTCTTGATGACAATGGAAATGCAATCGGCCTGTCTGACAAAGATGTGAAGAAGCTCCAGGAGGACATACCTAACAAGATCATCGATGGCTTGCACATGTACAACATCAAGGTCAACCTCAAGGAGCAGGCTGGTAGATACTACATCGACATCGAGGTGCCAAAGAGCAACGAGATTATCAGCCTGAACGGAAAGTCATATATCCGCATCGGGACGACAACCCATGTCATGGACTTCAACTCATACAAAGGCTCCCGCCTTGACCTGGGAGCAAGGTCCTGGGACGCCTTCACTATTGATGGAGTTGGCATAGATGACCTGGATGAGGACAGTTTCAGACTCTTCAAGAAGCTGGCTTACGACAATGTGGCAAATACCCCTATTCCAGGCTTCAACAGGCAGAAGATCCTTGAAGAACTGAACATGATCCGTGCTGGCAAGCTGACAAGGGCTGCCATACTGATGTTCCACCGGCGTCCTGATGAAATCATACCAGGGGCCTTTGTAAGGATTGGGAAGATGAGGTCTGAAGGCGATGTCGCCAGCAAATTCGAGCTTCATGGTTCACTTATCAAGTTGAGTCAGGACATCCTCGATGTCTTGGAGACACGTTATCTTTCCTACCTGGTATCCTACAATGGCCTCGTAAGGGTCGATACTCCTCCCTACCCGATGCTCGCCCTCCGCAAGGCCTTGCTCAATGCCCTCATGCATTGCGACTGGTCTGCTGGTGAGGAAATCAGGATAAGGGTCTTCGACCATAAGCTGGAAATCGCGAACAGGGCGGTCCTGGATCCAAAGTGGACCCTGGAAGATCACAAGTCATCCCACTGGAACGCACAGATTGCAGAAGCCTTCGCAAAAGCAGGTCTTGTCGAGAAGTTCGGAACGGGGATAAGCAAAATCCTCAAGGACTGTGCTGATACAGACAGCCCTGTGCCTGCATTCGAGGTCACATCCAGTGGGCACATGATGTATGTCACATTCTCAGCATCCCCACTCTATCTGGCGCTGGAGGCCTACAGGAACGAAGTAGGAGACTCAGAAAGCTACATAGACTATCGGAAAGCTGTCATGATGAGTGATGACATCAAGGCAGGTCTAAATAAGCCTGATACAAATAAACAGGAAGAAAGTACCGAATCTGACACCGGTCAGGCTGAATCTGACACCGGTAAACCAGAAAAGCATGAGAGATATCAGCCTACGTTTGAAAACTGCAAGAAGGTCTTTGCGGCTATCAAGAAAGACCCAGCAATAACTTACACCATGGTGGCGAAGACGCTTGGGTTATCCCGCAGTACTGTAAGTAGGACAGTATCTATCTTGAGAGATGGGGGATACATCCAAGCAGCAGAGAAAAACAAGAAAGGGACTTGGAAAATCCTCAAGGATTATCCTTGATGGTCTTTGGTAGATGAGGAGAGAGAGATGAAAGGAGAACGTGTAGCCCAGCTGGAACTATTGCTGAGAAGTCATCCTGAAGGACTCAGGAGGGCTGAGATCGCACGCCGCCTTGGTGTGCACCGCTCGACCATCTCACGCTATGTCGAGGACCTCTCCAGGTACACAGACATCTACGAGGAGAACAACCTGATCAAGATCCGCTCGAAGGATGACGATGACAAGATGGCGCTCTCTGTCTATGAGGGGCTCGCCTTCAACATCAGCGCGGAAGCCCTGGCATCGAATGCGGCCTTCCAAAACCCACACCTCGCCTCAGGACTGCGCAAGATCGCGATGAACATGCGTTCCTACGCACCCCGCATCAGTGACAACATACTCCTCGTCGCTGAACGCATAGACCAGGAGGTCCAGCGCAACAGGGGCCTCAACGCACGTTGCAATGCCATACTCGAGGTCTTGATAGACGCTTGGGTCACAGGACGCATGGTGCGTCTGGAACTGAACGAGGAAGAAGAGGAAGAGGAGGTCGAACTCGCCCCCTACTTCATCGGCTTCAGGGAGGAGGATGCAGGAGAGCGCCACCCCATCACTGTCACAGGACGCCTCCGTCATACCAAGGACATCATCACGCTGGACATCACACACATCAATGGTGCGATGATCCTCAATGAGACCTACACGATTCCTGACAACCTCAAACCTTTCAGGATGACAAAGGATGAGGATGGTTCCTACGATGCTGTCGACATGATTCCATTGACACTACGCCTCAAGGAGAAGTCAGCACTGAACTCCTTCATCGGAATCATCCATACCCGCCCCGTCTTCTCCAAAGACGAGGAAGGCGCACTCACGTGCACCTTCCAAGCCGAGAACTCGATCGAGCTCATGATGCGCATCTTCCAATGCGGCGATGATGTATGCATCCTCTCACCTGAAAGCTACAGGGAGAAGTACCGTGCAAGGTTGTCACAAATCCTCTCGCTGTATTCCTAGGCACTTACCGCCTTCTTCTCCTCTTTCTTCCTGTTGACCACGTAAATGCCGGCACAGACGAGGATGAGGGCGATGAGCTTGTTCACCTGCAAGGCCTGGGCAACCTCCCCAAGGAAGATCGCGGAAAGCAAGACTCCGAAGAGCGGGGTCATGAAGTTGAAGATCGAGACCCTGCTGACAGGGTTGTTCGCCATAAGCACACCCCAGACGGAGTAAGCC
The DNA here is from genome assembly GCA_944392695.1 of uncultured Spirochaetales bacterium. Taxonomy (GTDB): domain Bacteria; phylum Spirochaetota; class Spirochaetia; order Sphaerochaetales; family Sphaerochaetaceae; genus Bullifex. The sequence goes on from CALXXN010000005.1 coordinate 50,680, forward strand.
ACTGCGGAGATCAAGGCGAGGTACAAGAGCAGGACATAGGCTGAAACCTGTGGAACCAGGGGGACACGCCCACCACAGGCGAAGCCGACGATGATCATCACAAGACCACCTACGATGAACTGGTAGCCTGAGAGCATGACAACATCGAAACGTGCCGAATACTTCTTGGCTAGTATGCCAGAGAGCGCAAGGGATATGGTCGACAGGAGCACGAGCCCCTCACCCATGAAGCTGAATGAGAAGACGGTACCTCCATCGAATGACACATTCATGATCACCAGACCTGCGAAACCCATGATGCAGCCAACAAGCTTGGCGCTTGTCAGCTTCTCATAGCGGAAGACCAGGGATGCCAGGAGGATGGAGAAGAAGCCACTGGCCCCTGAGAGGATGGTCCCCGTGACTCCACTTGTATGAGCAAGCCCTACGTAGAAACAGAAATACTGGATGACTGTCTGCGCAAGCGAGAGCTTCAGGATCGAAGGCCAGGCGGCCTTCTCCGGCTTGATGAACTGCCCACGCATCACTGACTGGAAGATCACGACAAGGATACCTGCCAGGAAGAAGCGCAGCCCTGCGAAAAGGATGATCGAGGCCGTGTCGCTGCTTGCTATACCGAAAACCCCGTAGCCTGTCTTGATTGCTGGAGTCGCGCTTCCCCAGAGGAAGCAGCTGAGCATGGCCAGCAGGAATACGATGTGTGGCTGTGAGAGCTTGTTCTTGTTTTCCGCCATATGGTCCCTCCCTGCGGGATGGGATGTCCCGCCTCCGCCTGATGGCGGCCCGTGGGGACATTAACACACAAGAATTGTGCTTGCAAGCTGTATTGGCAGGGGCTAGACTTGGGCCTTGTCATGGCCATGTCATGGCTGGAGGTGTACGGATGTACAAATTCAAGCGCGAGGAATATGAGAAGCGCATCACCTGGTTCAAGGAAGCCCGTTTCGGGCTCTTCATCCACTGGGGGCTCTATGCCATACCATCACGCGGCGAATGGCTACGCAGTGATGAACGTGTGAAGGCGGAAGATTACGAGCATTACATGGACGACTTCACAGCAGAGCGTTGCGATCCACGTGAGTGGGTGCGCCTCGCCAAGCAGGCAGGCATGCGCTATGCCGTGCTGACGACAAAGCACCATGACGGCTTCTGCCTCTTCGACAGCAAGCTGACGGACTTCACATCAATGCATGCCCCTGCACATAGGGACATAGTCAGGGAGTTCACAGATGCCTGCAGGGAGGAAGGGCTCAAGGTAGGGCTCTACTACTCACTCCTCGACTGGCACCACCCAGACTATCCACACCAGGACGACATGCTCCATCCGATGCGTGGCAACGCGGACTACCCTGATGATGGCAGGGATTGGAACCGCTACCTTGAGTACATGCATGGCCAGATAAAAGAATTGATGACGAACTATGGCAAGATCGACCTCCTCTTCCTCGACTACTCCTATGGGGAGATGAAGGGTGAGAAATGGAAGGCTCAGGAACTTGTCACCATGATCCGCACCCTCCAGCCAGGCATACTGATCAACAACCGCCTTGAGGTCGGCGGTGTCGGTTATGGTTCGCTTGTGACCCGCAAGCCGCTTCCATGGCATGGTGACTATGTGACGCCAGAGCAGATCATCCCACCAAACGGCATCCAGGACGAAGATGGGCGCCCTGTCCTCTGGGAATCCTGTGTGACAATCAACCGCCACTGGGGACATTGTGAGAAGGACCCATTCAGCAAGAGCTCCAAGACCCTTGTGCGCAAGCTGGTCGAATGCGTGTCCAAGGGTGGAAACATGATCCTCAACATCGGTCCTGACGCCTATGGAGGCGTGACCAAAGTACAGCGCGAGGTCCTGGAAGGCATTGGCCGCTGGATGGCGGCAAACAGCAAGAGCATCTACGGCTGTGGAAATGCGTTTATTCCAAAACCGGAGTACGGCCGCTACACGAAAAATGGGTCCAGATACTACTTCCACGTGCTCGAAACCCCAGTCGGGGCTGTGCCTATCACAGGAATCGACCGGAAGAAGATAAAAGATGTCAGGCTGCTTTCGACAGGTACGGTCGTCCCCATCGTCAGCCACTTCACCTACAGCGACTACCCTGATGTCACCTTTGCTGACCTCGGCCCAATGGCTGAGCTTCCAGATGACATCGACACCGTCCTGGAGATACGCACTACGGAGGAATGACGGATGAGGGGAGGCCTTGCAGCCTCCCCCATCACTCATCTTCAATCAATCGACTTGTAGAAGTCCGCAAGGACATCGAAGGCCAGCTTGCGGTGGATGCGGTCAGCATCAATCAAGCCCTTCCTGTTGAAGCCCTCCTGCCAGATGTTCTGCCTCCTGGCCGCACGGAAGTCGTAGAGGAGCCAGGGGGTCATGCCACGCACATAGGGACACTTCGACAATGTGGCACACTGCTTCCTGTAGACCTCGGCCTGGTATTCCTCGCACCACTTGGTGTTGATCGTGCCATGATGGCCATAGCGGGCATCAGCACCAGTTTCAGTGATGACCAAGGGCTTGCCAGGGTCTGAATTCTCCAGGAGGCGGACAAGGCCGTTGAAATCAGGCTTGTACCAGCCGTAGTACTCATTGAGACCGACGATGTCGAGGACGGACTCGAGGCGGTCCTCGATCTTCAACTCCACCTCGTTCACCAGGCAGGCCGCGCTGATCATGCGGGTGCCATCCAGCTCACGGGCCTTGGTGGCAAGACGCGTCATGAAGCTGAGACGCTCATCAGTGTCTGGGTTCTCGTTGCCAACCGACCAGATGATCACGGAAGCACGGTTACGGTCGCGGATGACGAGCTCACAGAGCTGGTTCTCCGCATCCTTGTAAGTCTCTTCATTGCCGAAGTCGATCGCCCAATAGACAGGGACCTCCTCCCACAGCAGGATGCCCATCTCATCAGCAAGGCGGCTGAAGAGGCGGCTGTGAGGATAATGGGCCAGGCGGATGAAGTTGCCCCCCAGGTCCTCCTTGACGGTACGGATCGTACGACGGATCTCATCCTCGTTGGTGCACTTGCCAAGCTTGATATGGTCCTCATGCACACAGATGCCCTTGAGGAAGATGGAAGCGCCATTCAGCTTGATGTCATAGCCATCCACCCGGATTTCACGGAAACCAATGCGGCCACTGACCGCATTCCCATCGGTGGAGAGGCTGTAATCGTAGAGTTTTGGATTGTCTGGAGACCAAAGCTCCGGAGAGGCTTCGATGATGGCATCACCCTTGCCTTCCTTGAAGGGGATGTCCTTGCATACGCCAAGTCCTGGAATCTCAAGCCCCACCTCACCCTTGCTGACGCCATCGACTTCAAAAGAGACCTGTATCTTCGAGAAGGTGCCATCAGGAACCAGCCGGATGAAATGATCCTTGATGAAGGACTTGGGCAACCTGACAAGGTTCACTGAGCGGTAGATGCCACCATAGTTGAACCAGTCGGTGTTCGACATCGGTACCCTGCTGTCACTGCGGGAGGCGTCGACTGAGACGATCAGGCGGTTGTCCAGCTTCAAGAGCTCCGTCACTTCGACCGAGAAGGGTGTCGAGGCACCATCATGCATCGCGACCTGGACTCCATTGAGGAAGACATAGGTGCGGTAGGATGCACCTTCGAATTCCAGGAAGACACGTTCCCCCTCCCTCTCCGGCTTGTAGCGGAAGGTCCTGGAGTACACACCCATGCCTTCGAAATGGAAGAGCTCAGGACGCTCCATGTTCCAACAAGAAGGCACACTGATGCGCTCTCCACGGTCGAAGTCATAGTCGACGGGAAGCTCCTCCCCACTCTCATCATAACGCTTCTCAAGATGCCACTTGGACCTCAATGAAGTCTCATAAGGGTCTGTGATGAAGACCCAGCTGCCATCAAGGGACTCCGCGGTGCGTCCATCGATGTTGATCAAGGAATCTGAACCTACACGCTTGTCCTCATACCAGGACCTGTAGGACCTCTCATGCATGTTCGCTGCGAAATTCGCCGCCTTTGCCATGTCCGCCTCCTTACCCTAGTTCTCCTTGTCTTCAGCCATCCGCCTGGACTGAGGCAGATAAGCATTTGAAGACCTTTGGAAGAATATTAAATACTGTCATGGATTAATACCAGTGAGTATCCACGGAGAGACTGAGATGAGGAGGTGGACAAGCCGGAACAGCGTGGCGACCACCCGGTACATTTGGTACAGGGTTTCCAGCATAAGCTTGCTCAAAGCCACACAGGTGTTATAAGTTGGTCGCAGGCCGTTGAAAAAAAGGATGGCAAAGCCAGAACGGAGACGGTGACATCATCATCTCCCCCTGCCACAACATGCCGGCGAAGATCCTGGCAAGTAATGCGGACTCCATACCAGGCGGGGTAGGACCGCAATGAACATGCACGACATACCCGCCTTACATGAAGGAGATGGGAAATGAGCACAAGACCGAATGTCCTTTTCATCTGTACTGACGAATGGCCCGGTGCCTTGCTTGGCTGCCATGGTGACAGCGCAAGCCAGACTCCGACGATAGACTTCCTTGCAAGAAACGGACTGGACATGCGCAAGGCCTACAGCGAATGCCCCGTCTGCATACCGGCCCGCCGCTGCCTCATGACAGGACTCAGTCCACGCTCACATGGGGACCGCGTCTACAGCGACACGATGAAGATGCCTGAGGCGACCACCATGGCAAAGGCCTTCTCGCAGGCAGGATGGCAGACCATGGCCGTCGGCAAGCTGCATGTCTACCCCCAGCGAGACAGGATAGGCTTCGATGATGTCTCCCTGCTGGAAGAAGGACGCTGCGAGTTTGGTGTCAGCGACGACTACGAGATCTGGCTTGGTGAGAGGGGCCGCGCAGGACAGGAGTTCCTGCACGGCATGGGGAACAACACCTACTATACACGCCCCTGGCATCTTGCCGATGAAGAGCATGAGACAAGCTGGACGACCATGGAGGCCATGAGGCAGATCGCACGCAGGGATCCTACCCGTCCCTTCTTCCTCTATGTGTCATACTGCTATCCTCATCCGCCACTGGTCCCGCTGCAGACCTTCCTCGACAAGCACAAGGATGACGAGCTGGGCGCTCCTCTGGCAGATGACTGGCCAGATGAGTGGGTCATAAGGCATTTCCGGGATATCGCGGCATGCTACAGCAAGAAGGAGGTAGAGGATGCGAGGAAGGCCTTCCTGGCCCAGTGCACCCATATCGACTACTCAATCAGGCTCCTGATAGGCTCGATGAGGGAACAAGGGCTCATTGACAACACGGTCATTGTCTTCATGAGCGACCATGGCGACATGCTCTTCGACCACGGCATGGTGGCCAAACGCCTATTCTATGAGGGCAGCGCGCATATCCCACTCATCTTCTCCGGCCGTCCCGTACGCCAGTACACCGGCCTGGGCTTGGAAGACCGGCTTGTCACGATCGAGGATGTGATGCCGACCCTCATGGACATCTGCGGGATCTGGGACTCGGTTCCAGATGGAATTGATGGAGTATCGGTCCTGCGCCAGGAGCATGAACACATCTATGGTGAAATCAGCGAGGGGCCGCTCGCCACGCGCATGGTGCACGATGGCCGGTACAAGCTCATCTACTACCCGGCAGGCAACCTCTTCCAGCTGTTCGACCTTGAGACAGACCCAGGTGAGTCGCATGACCTGGCCAGGGAACAGTGTCATAAAGCTGACCTGGAAAGGCTGAAGGGGATCCTGGCAAGCGAGCTATACGCAGAAGAGGACCTCAACTGGATCAAGAATGGGGAGTTCACCGGTTTCAATCCTCCTGCCACACCCGCGGAGCCGAACTTCGGCCTCCTCAACCAGCGTGGCCTCCACTGGCCACAGCCACCTGCAGGGTACAGCCACTAAGCCTGGTCCTGTGTCTTCAGCCACTCGCTCGGACTGAGTCCGGTGACGCGTTTGAAGACCTTGGAGAAATAATAGATATTGTCGAAGCCCAAGGCCAAGGCCAGCTCGCTGACACGCTGGGCTCCGCCAGAACGGGCCATCATGGCCTTGGCCCTTTCGACTTTCAAGGAGTTCACGTAATCAACCATGCTACGTCCCATGACCTTCTTGAAGCTCTTGGACAAGTAACCAGGAGACACTCCTGCATAGGAAGCGACATCAGTCAGGCTTATCCTCTCTTCGACATGGGCGATGATGTACTCACGGGCCTTGTCTATCATGACTGACGATGGACTTCCCGTGACTTCACGGACCTGCTCTCCTACTGCGGCATCGACATCATCAAGCACCTGCAGCACGGCCTCACGCCTTGATATGAAGGGGACGGAGGCGAAAAGCTCGGAAATGGCCTTGTCATCACCGAGTCCTGCCCCACCTAGCCCCGCCCTTACCGCTGACTCCAAGGCCCGTAGCATGAAGATGGCCTGGCTGAGGCTGTGGTCATGCTTGCCTACAGCCTCATACATTATCCTGATACAGGTTGAGAAGGCATTGACGTTCTTGGATTTCAACGACTGTTCGATACGTACGTAAATCCCATCAAGGTCCAGGGGTGATGGGGCATAGTCATCCTTGCCAAGATAGAACGCCGTCATACGGGCCTCCATCTCATGCCGGCACTCCTCAAGGCCTCCACCTCCATCATGGACCGCCGTGCTGACAAGTACAGGTGAAAGGCTCGTCACCATCTGCGATGCCTTGGCCACACGTTGGCCAAGACGTGAGAGCGAGGCCTTCCACAAGGCCGGGTCCTGCCCATGGACGTAGTACAAGAGGCAGCAAAAACGTGACACCTGAGGGGTCACCGCGACCGCATCAGGAAAGAGGGATGCGAGGATTTTACCAACGACATCCTTCTGCCACTCGAAGAGGCGCTTGTAGTCATCGACCGACCAATCTGTGTCAAGTGTTCCTATTGGATATTCAATCAGGAAGCCAATCATGGCATGCCCATCAAGGAGGCCCTTCTTGCTGAGGCGGAGGACCAGTGAAGGCTCTATCTGGCGCATCAGCATAAGGTTGGACAAAAGGCCTTCGAGCCCAGGATTCCCATCAACAGCCCTCTCATCCACCCCCTTGTACAAGGCATGCCGCCTGTCGACTTCCTTTTTAACCTTCTCCATCACCATGGCCATTGAAGAAGCATCGAGCTCTGTCTTGACCATGTACTCACAGACCGAGTACTTGATCGCCTCCTTGACGAGGCGGAATTCCTCAAGGCTTGAGAGTATGACGAAGGCGATCTCAGGGTGCTCCTTGGCACAGGCTTTCACCAGCTCAAGGCCATCCATCACAGGCATCTTGATGTCAGTGATCACGACATCGACAGGTGTCGTGGCGATGGCGTTCAACGCATCCTGCCCATTGCGGAAACAACCTGTGATCGTACAGTCAATAGAATTCCAATCAAGGAGATGGGTGATACCAGAGAGGATGATCGGCTCATCATCCACAACGAAAATCCTATACATCGCCAAGTCCACCATCCTTGGCCCTTTCGAGCCTTATCTTGACCATGGCCTTAGTACCCTGGCCTGGCGCGGACGTGAAGGAAAGCCCGCAGTCCTGCCCATAATAAAGCCGTATGCGCTCATCAATGTTCCTCACCCCAACACCAGTCATGTTACCCTTGAAATGACTCTGCCCGTTCCACACCCGGCGCAGGGCCTCCTCATCCATGCCGACGCCATCATCAGCGACAACGACATAGAGGTACTGTCCATCATCATGGGCTGTGATGCTGATCGTCCCATAACCTCCACCTGGCTCGATGCCATGGAAGATCGCGTTCTCGACAAGGGGCTGCAGGGTGAACTCCTGGATCAGGCAGTCCATGTATTTCGCATCGACAGCGACGATCAGCTCATACATGCCCATGTAACGCACCTGCTGGATCTCATCGTATTCACGCACGAGGTCCAGCTCATCAGAAAGAGGAATCATGCGTCCACGCCCCTTTGCGATTGACTTCAAAAGATGGGACAACCCACGCGACATGCTGGCGATTCCATCAGCCTTCTGGACCTGGGCGAGGTAATGGATCGACTCCAGCGTGTTGTAAAGGAAGTGGGGGTTCACCTGCATCTGCAGCATCGAGAGCTCGGTCTCCTTTTTCTCCTCGTACAGCCGGTCGTTGCGCTCCAGGAGACTGCTGATCGAGAGGCTCATCTTGTTGACAGTGCGCCCTATATCGGCGATCTCATCACCACCCTCCTCGATCGTAGGATCCGTGTAACCATAGTTGCCACTCTCACTGAGCTGGTTGATGTGCTTTACAAGACGCCTGGTCGAGCGTGTCAGTTGGCGGCTGGTGATTATCGAGACGACCACGATCAGCAGGAAGGAGCCGCCAAGCAACAGGAGGAAGGCCCCAAGACCATAGATGGAACCAAGGGAAATCGGACGCTTGTCCTCGAAGTAGACAAGCTCAAGCCCATCTATGCCCAGTTCGTATGTGTTCATATCCCAGGCGGCATCATCAAAGAAGGCTTCAGGTACTGTCCCAGGATAGGAGAACGAGCCATCAAGACTCCTTATATAGAGGTTTTCGACAGCCCCGTCATCATAAACAGGGTCGAAAACCGACATGTCCACCTCAGCATAGACGTAGGCGTCTATGTCATCCATACGGCCATATGCGATGAGGGCATCCTCATAGGGTTCGTTCAGCGTACGCCCCACCCTCATCGCGACATAGCTGCCAACAGGATAATCAATCTGACTATATTCGTGCTCCAAGCGTAGCAAATCGACATCTGACAATGTGCCATAGCGGTTCTTGGTGAACGTGAACGAGACCCCGTCCTCATTGAAGACGATCATCTTGTTCAGATGATCCCAGGCGGGAGAGCCTGCCATGTAGGCAGAGAGGCTGTCCTGGGCCGAGAAGACATCAAGGGTCTGGCCACTCTGGAGAGGGGCGCTGTAATGCATGACTGTCTTGATGTTGTCATTCAGGCAGGCCCAGGAGACAGCATCGATGACAGCGCCCAGCGTATCGTTCACTTCATCAACAGCATCGGCGACGAAGTTGTGGTTCACTCTTGCGACCTGGTCGAAGACCAGTCCATTCATATATGAGTAGAGGATGATCAAGGAAGGGAAGCCGACCAGCATGTAGCATGCCAGTACAGCGAAAACCAACTTCGACTTCAACGTGGCAAGGAAGCGCCTCTTCTTCATGCCACCACTTTAGCACAAAATAGTACTGTATGAGTGCATTATTTTACCAATACGCTCCATGTGAGTGCGTTTTTTTCCTGATCAAAGCCAATTTTATCCATTTCTGCGGCCAAGATGTCATGGTGAAATTCTTGTGAAAGACAAGAAAAGGAGAATCAAATGAGAAAAACACTCTCTATTCTTCTCATTGCGCTCATCGCAATGACCAGCGTCTTCGCAAACGGTTCATCAGAAACCAGCGCGGACGGCACAACCACACTGACCTTTGCGGTCTGGGATTATTCACAAAACTCATATCTCTCTGCTGTCATCTCCGCCTTTGAGGCACAGCATCCCGATGTCAAGATCGAGGTCCAGGACAGCCCTGCAGCCGACTACATCACAAAGCTCAACACACAGCTCAACGGTGGTGACGATGTCGACCTCTTCCTGATCAAGGAAGCCGACAAGTCGAAGGTCTTTTATGACAGGGGCCAGCTGACCAACCTCACTCCCTACATCGAGGCTGATGGCATCGACATGAGCACTTACAACGGCACAGACGCCAACTTCATCTTCGACGGCAACACCTACGCCATGCCTGTCAGGACCGACCAGTATGTCCTCTTCTACAACAAGGACATCTTCGACGCTGCTGGCGTTCCTTATCCTGACAACGACATGACCTGGACCGAGTTCGAAGAGCTCGCAGCCCAGCTGACAAGCGGTGAAGGTGCCACCAAGAAGTATGGTGCCTACTTCCACTCTTGGAACGCCTGTGTCCAGAACTGGGGTGTCCAGGACGGCAAGCACACCATCATGGATGGCGAGTACTCCTTCTTCAAGCCCTACTACGAGATGGTCCTGAGGATGCAGGAAGCTGGCACATGCATGTCCTTCGCCCAGATCCAGGCTTCCGGACTGTCCTACACCGACATCTTCGCACAGGGCAACATCGCAATGCTGCCGATGGGTTCATGGCTGATCCAGACCATGATCCAGCGCAACAGGTCCGGTGAGTCCAGTGTCAACTGGGGCGTTGCAGTCATCCCACACGCAGAGGATGTCCCCAACGGATACACAGTCGGTGCCACAACCCCGATCTGCATCAACAACGCCAGCCAGAACAAGGACCTCGCATGGGAGTTCGTCAAGTTCATGACTGGTCCCGAAGGTGCCCAGATCCTCGCTGAGAACGGACAGGTCCCTGCCCTCTCTGGTGAAGGCTACCTTGAGACTTATGCGGCCACCCCAGGAATGCCTGAGGACATCATCGAGGGGCTGTACGCATCACACATCTCACCCGACCGCCCTGCAATGGACAAGGTCACCGAGATCGACCAGATGCTCCTTGCCGAGCACCAGCTGATCCTCCTTGGCGAACAGAGCGTTAATGAAGGCATCGCCAACATGAACGCCAGGTACGCCGAGATCATGGGTAACTGATCCCCCTTGGATCAGAAACAAGGGCTGCTCTCGGGCAGCCCTTTTTCAGACTTGTTAAAAGGAGATGGAAATGGCACAGACTGAAACCGCAACCAGGAAGGCCGGGTCCCTCAAGTTCCGAAAGGCCCTCATTGGTTACTCATTCATAGCGCCGAACTTCATTGGCTTCGCCATCTTCATCCTGATTCCCGTCATCTTCACCATCGTGTTGTCTGTGATGGATTGGGATGGATTCAACGCGATGACCTTCGCAGGAATCGACAACTTCCGTCAGATCTTCCGCGACAGGGTCTTCCGTTCAGCCTTCTGGAAAACGCTCCTCTATGTCGTGTTCACCGTGGCCCTGACGCTTCTCGCGTCCCTTGGGCTCGCATGTGCGTTGAACAAGAACATAAAAGGGCGCAATGCATTCCGTTCAGCAATCTTCTTCCCCTATGTCGCATCGATGATCGCCATTGGTGCTGTCTGGAAGCAGCTCTTCGAAGCGAACTACGGACCTATCAACAACTTCCTGCGCAGTATCGGCATCGCCAATCCTCCAGGATGGTTCGCCTCCACTGACTGGGCCATCTGGGGCGTCATCATTGTCTCAATCTGGAAGTACATGGGCTATTACATGCTGATCTACCTCGCAGGATTGCAGGACATCCCTGTCCAGCTCTATGAGGCCGCCACGCTCGATGGCGCATCTGGCTGGCAGCGCTTCATGAAGATCACACTGCCCATGCTGACCCCAAGCACCTTCTTCGTCTTCATCATGCTGACGATCAACAGCTTCAAGAGCTTCGACCTGATCTACGCATTGACCCAGGGCGGACCTGGCACCAGTACGACGCTGCTTGCCAACTACATCTACAACCAGACCTTCGTCTATTGGGATTACGGCAAGTCCGCAGCGGCTTCGATCATACTCTTCGTCATCGTCCTTGCTGTCACCATCGTGCAGTTCCGCGGTGAGAAGAAGTTCACCGATTACCTATAAGGAGGCCCTGCATGATGATTGAAAAACGCAGCCCAGTCAAAACTGTGCTCATCTATGTGATGCTGATCGTCCTGACCGTGGTCACCCTCCTCCCGCTTGTCTGGATGGTCTCATCCTCATTGAAGCTGTCCACCGAGGTCTTCACCTTCCCAATCAAGTGGATCCCAGAGACCTTCCACTGGGAGAACTATGTGACAATCTGGGAGAAGATCAACCTGGCGACCTACACCTTCAACTCCTTCAAGCTGTCGATCATCATAACCTTGATCCAGCTGATTACGAGTTCCTTCGCCGCCTACGGCTTCTCAAAGTGCCAGTTCCCGGGCCGCAACGCCCTCTTCCTGGCATATATCGCGACAATCGCCATCCCATGGCAGGTCTACATGCTTCCGCAGTACATCATGATGCAGAGGATGCATCTGATCGACACCCACCTGGCCATCATACTCCTGCAGAGCTTCACGGCCTTTGGCGTCTTCCTGCTGAGGCAGTTCTACATCTCAATTCCTGATGAACTCCTTGAAGCCGCCAGGATTGACGGACTCTCGGAGTATGGGACCTTCGCAAGGATCGTCATGCCATTGACAAAGCCCGCCATGGCCACCTTGGTCATCATGAGCTTCGTCACGGTCTGGAACGACTACATGGGACCGATGATCTACTTCACGAGTGATAGGAACAAGACGATCCAGCTTGGTGTCCAGCTCTTCGTCGGCCAGTACTCGGCAGAGTACGGCCTGATCATGGCCACCAGCGTCTTCGCCCTGATCCCTGTCCTCGTCGTATTCCTCGCCTTCCAGCGCTTCTTCGTTGAAGGCATCGCATCAAGTGGACTGAAAGGATGATAGTATCAAAGGCATGAAACGTTTCTACCTTGAAGATACACAGGCCTACATCCAGCACTGCCAGGAGGACCACTCTTGGCAGCTTCATATCCTGGACCTGGCAGACAAGGCCTGTGGGAACACATTCGTATTCACAGACAAGTATGAGATGGAGCGCTGTGTGACCCCGGTCACACTGACCACCCCGATTGACTGGGACCACATCCCCTTCGGTGACGAGGAGTGGTGCTTCGCCCTCTCCCGCCTTACCTTCCTTACCAACCTCGCCATGGCCTTCGCTGCCACTGGCAAGGAGGATTACAGGGAAGCCTGGATCAGGCTCTTCATGGACTTCCATGGGCGCAACAAGCGCAATGAGGTGAACAGCAAGCGTTCCTGGAGGAGCCTTGAGTGTGGCATAAGGGTCTCCAACATCATCCGCAGTGTCGAATTCTTCGAAGACACAAAGCCACTGCCTGCAGATGTCATGTCCGCAATAGATGACTTCTTCGCAGAGCATGTGTCCTGGTTGATGGAATCGCACACCGCCTTCCACAGGCTCTCCAACTGGGGTGTGCTCCAAGACCATGGCCTCCTTGCAGCAGGATTATGGCTTGGCGACAGGAAGGCTGTCATGACAGCCCTCTCAAGACTTGAGGAGGAGATCCACTTCCAGACGATGGAAGATGGGGCGCACTGGGAGCAGAGCACGATGTACCATGCCGAAGTCCTTGACGCGGCCCTGGACAGCATCCTGATCGCAAGGCGCTTCGACATCCCACTCCCGCTTGGCCTTGTCACTGACACACACCGTCTCGCCAAGGGGCTTGCCGCCATGCTCAGGCCAGATGGGTACAGCCACCTGTTCGGAGACAGCGACCTCATCGACATGAGGGACCTGGTCGCCAAGGCAGCAGTGCTCTTCAATGACGGCACGCTCACAGAGCTGGCAAAAGACGGCCTGGATCCATCCTTCTGGGCTTCCTTCCCCTTGGACACCAAGCTTCCAGCAGGAATCCCCCAGGACCGCTCCACAATCCTCACAGCCAGCGGCAACGCCATACTGTCCCTCAGCAAGGACGACGAGGTACGCTTCCATTGCGGCTTCTACGGCAGTGGCCATGGCCATTTCGACCAGCTCCACTTCGACCTCTGGCACAAGGGTGATGAAGTGATCAGCGACTGTGGCCGTGGGACCTATGTCGATGGACCTGACCGCCGTGCGCTGAAAGGGACCAAGGGCCACAACACGATCATGGTCGATGGCGAGGAAATGGCTGTGATGCTCGACAGCTGGGGTGTGAAGGACTACGCCGACCCATTCTACTGCATCGGAGATGTCTCAGGACGCTTCAAGTGGATCGAAGGGGCTCACAAGGGTTATCTGAAGAAGGGAGTCCTGCCGACAAGGCTGGTCCTGACACTTGACGACAAGTACCTCATCGTCTTCGATTACGTGAGTTCGACATCCCCCGTCAAGCTTGAAAGCTTCCTTCATATCGGGTCTGGATGGAGCGTGGAAAAAGACAGTGATGACATGCTGACGCTTTCGAAGGACGGCGATGAGATATCACTCGCCTACTTCGATGCGGATGGACAGACCTCGATCTCCACCTGGCCAATCTCAGAGCGCTACAACGAGTACACGGACTGTCCGATGGTCACCAGGACCACTACCTGTGATGGACGTGTGATCAACGCCGCCGTCTTCGCGCTCAAGGACACGAGCTTCGTCGTACGTCGTGCCGACGTGGTCAAGCTGCTCTCTGGCACAGTGCTTGATGAAGGGGAAGCCATGGGCCTTGTCATCGACGATGGTACTGACAGCTACACAGTGGCCTACGCGCCACATGAGATCCCGACAGGGGGCTTCCTGCTCTCATGCGAGGGGGCGGAGTGTTACGCCAAGCTCTTCGTGAAGCATGGTGACGGACCTGTCATCGCGCTAAAGCGCTGATCCCCTCAGCCTGTCTCCCTCAGTGCGAGGGAGCAGGCTATTGTCTTCACTTTCCTCACACCGCCATTCTCCATCATCTCCTCAAGCAGCAGGGCACATTCATGGGAGAGCTGTTCAAGCTTCGTGTCTATAGAGCTGAGACGGGGGTCGAGTAATCTTGCAAGCGGTGAGTCATCCGTACCAAGCACAGCGATGTCATCAGGGACACGAAGGCCCATCTTATGTATCACACGGAGGCCTCCTGCCGCTAGGAAGTCGACCGAATAGATGATTCCATCAAGTCCTGGATTGGCATCCAGGAGCTGGGCAGTCGCATCCTCCGCATCACTACAGGTCTGGACCAGCACCGGCTCCATGCCAAGCTCCTGACAGGCCTCAAGGTAACCCCCGACCTTCTTGTTGTTCGATGGTGTCAGGTTGTTGTTGATGTAGGCGACATGCCTCCTTCCTGACTGGTGGAGATGCATTGTGGCCTCCATCGTCCCTCCCCTGTCATCGCACAGCACGGCGGAGACATTCGGCAAGTCCAAGACCCCGTTCTGCATGACAACAGGGATGTCAGGGACGATTGCCTGCAATGCTGATGACACAGCCTCGTCTTGGAAGACGGAACCTATCAGGACAAGGCCATTCACGCGCCTGGAAGCAAGGGTGCGCAAAGGAGAGGCGATGGCTGAGACATCACCACCTGCGTTGATGATCAAGGAGACCTGCCCACGGGAGCGGAAATACTCCTCGATCAAGTAAGCCCCTGAGATATGATGCTGGTTGCGTATGTCGCTGACCAGGATGCCTATCATGCGGGAACTCTGCTCGACAAGGCCACGTGCGGACTCGTTGACGGAGAAGCCTGTCTCGTCGAGGACACGCTTGACACGCTCCCTTGTCCTCGCATTGATCCCGGGCTTGTCGTTCAAGACCCGGCTCACAGTGCTCGCCGACACCCCTGCCACCTTGGCGATGTCGTATATGGTCATCCCCTGCCCTCCAAGGCATGGATCAGGGAAAGCGCCATCTCGAGATGGGGGACACAGAGGCCAAGCGAATGGGCCACGCGGACCACAGCCCCTGTTATACTGTCCACTTCCGTCTTCCTGCCATTCTTGATATCCATCATGATTGAAGTACGTCCACCCCTGTCGTTGACGCTGAGTGAATGGACACGCTTCCTGACCTCCTCCACGTCAAAGGACAGGCCTTCCCCACAGGCGGTCATCACGCATTCACCAATCATCGCACTGCACAACGACCAGGCATAAGAGTCAGATGCGATGTAGTGGATGTCACATTGCAGTATGGCAGTCAGGGCTGACAGCGTCGCATTGACCATGAGCTTGTCCCACACGAGCTGACGTATGTCCTCGTGGAAGACAGGTTTGAAGCCTGCCGCTTTGAACGAGGCCTCCAAACGGGAGCGCATGACATCATCGTGGCCCTTGCCAAGGCCTATGTTCGTGACGCCTGTGCCACCATGGTGCACATGGGCGGCCTCTACAACCCGGCCATTGTCCTCGGTCGTTCCGATGAGGACATGATCGAGGTCCACGTAATGTGAGAGCACTTCTTCATGCCCCATGCCATTCTGCAAGGTGAGGATGTAAGTATCAGGGCCGAAGGCGGGGGAAGCCGCCTTGAGTGCGGCATCAGAGTAGAGTGACTTGGTGAAGAGTATGACCAGGTCCATCTTGCCAAGCCCAGCGACGGAAACCGCGGCAGCTGGGTGGAAGACCTGCTCCACACCAGCTTCCTCAAGGATGACACCATCCTTGTTGATTTTGTCGACAAGAGTGCTGTTGGTGTCGATCAGAGTAACTTCATCGTGGACCGACAACCTGGCGCCATAGATGGACCCCATGGCGCCAGCTCCTATGACCAGGATCCGCATCACTCGTCGAAGCCAGGCAGGCCTTCGATGGCATAAGCCCTGACGGGGCAGGAATCGAGACCGATGATCGGCAGTGGTGCGTAGGACATGAAGAAGACGTCCTTCTGCAGGTGCTCAAGGTTCTTCAGGACCTCAAGGAAGACGATGTTCTCCGCCAGGAGTATGTCGTGGAAAGGCTTTACATCATCGTTGCTGCTCTCGATTGAGACACCATCACCAAAACCGATGCACTTAGCACCATGCTCCTTGAACCAGGTCGCTGTCTCAGCATTGACACGGAGCCTCTTGTCCTGATCCGTGTTCGTCAGCGGAGTGAAGGGTGGGATCTTGTAAGGGCTGTCGAGGATGACGATGGTGCCTTCCTTCATCTTTGGGCCGACATACTTGTCGAGAAGGTCTGCGGAAATATAGGCCCTCTCATCAGCAGGGATTGAGACGTAGAGCGCACGGCCCATGAACTGTGTCAGGGGGACCTCCGCGACGCTTGGCCAGTTGTCATCGTGGTGGTAGGGGCACTCGCAGTGCGTACCAAGATGGCTGGTCAGGTCCATGATCGTATGGAAATCTGGAATCGGACCACCTGTATTGAAGCGGTAGAGGTGGCAGCGCCTCGTCTCAGTGGCGGGGTCGAGGACCTTTGTGAGGTCGACTATGCGCAAAGCGCCCATGTTGTAGACAACATCCATGTTCTTAAGCCCTCCTTCAGGCTATTCAGATCTTTGAGAAACGGACTTTCACCACGACCTTGCGGTAGGTCAGGCTCTTCGTGACAGCGATTCCAGGGCGGTGGATGTCCCAAGGGAAGAGGACAGCGTAGTCACCAGCCTTGCATGGGACCAGGATCTCTCCTTCTGGGCCATCCTTCAGGAGGAAGAGGTCGCCCTCCTCCTTGATCAGAGGATACTCAAGCCCTTCTTTTGGAGCCCAGCCAAGCAGTTCACCACCATCAATCCAGTACTGCACATCAACATATTCCTTGTGGTACTCGGGGTGGGTCTCATTGATGTTCTTGCTTGTGATTGTCGACACGGTCGCGAACACATCCCTGCCATCAAGTTCGTAGACACCATCAGCAACAGTGCTGAAGTCCGTCGTGGCCAGGTAGTCGAGCGCCATCCTGAGCGCTTCCGGGTATTTGGCCGCATCTGCAGATCCAATCTTGTTGAGGATCATGACAACTTCCTCCTATTTCGTGCGACCCTAGGCTAACCCGGCTTCCAAGAGCTGTCAAGGGAAATTTTGCAATCGATTGCAAAAATCTTCTTGAAAGCCCTTAAAGCACAGGAAAAGAAGAAGTTATCCAATCAACCTGCGAAGAAGACCTCGGCCTCCCTCCTAGCGGCGCATTTGGAAGCGAAAGCAGCCTCCGCCACCTCAAAGCCCTCCGCCCTATGGGCACGTGAGTGGACAGGACAAACCTCGATGCAGGCCCCACAGGAGATACACCAATCAGAAGTCCTGGTGGGGACTGCCGGATCGATCGCATGGACAGGACAGGTCCTCACACATCTGAGGCAGTAGGTGCAGCCACCGTCCCCTGTTGGATGGAAGGGTGTGCCCTTGAAGGATGACGGGTCCTTGCCAGGACCCGGGGGCAGTACAAGCCCCCTTCCTTCCCAACGAGTCCTGTCCTCAATCAGCCAGGCGCACCTGGATGCGAAAGCGGAGGCCGCCTGCTTATCAACATCGTCAGGACGTCCCTTTGCCACGCTCGTGAAGATCGAGTGCCCTGCGACGAAGGCGGCTGCAGCGATCACGCAGAAACCCTGCCCCTCAAGAAGGTCCTTCATCTGAGTGAGCGCATCATCGTAATGGCGGTTGCCATAGACAGCGATGATGATGGCGGCCGATCCATCACCCTTCAGGGCCTTGACCGGCCCCAGGCAAGGGGCTGGGATGAAACCACCATAGACAGGCATGGAAAGCACAAGGACATCATCCCTGCCAAGGGAGAGGGGCTTACGCGCCTCCTCTTTCAACCAAGCGTGATCCTCATGGTTGCCAAGTACGTTTGCAAGCAGGTCAGCGTAACACTTCGTCGTACCGCGTGCGGAAAAATAAACATTGTGGATCATATCTCCTCCTAAGCAGTGAACCACCATCTCCCAGCTGGCGCTGGATGATGGAGCTTCTGGGCGCCTTCCCTTCCCAAGGCGTTTCACAGAATGTCCCGGACCTGAAACGAAGCCCCAGTGTCTGGCTTCCAATCTCCTCCGGAGTACCCGTGTATTACGCACGGGTGCTGGCCATAACATGTTTTCCTGCAAGATACAGTTTCTTCGCGGCCTGCAGCGTCCACATACTTGCCTGCCGGGAGTATAGCATTCTCCGCAGGTGCGGAAACACTCTTCAACCTCCTCTTGCGCTATGAATGTTTTTCCACAACCCATAAGGCTGTGAAGACGGAAGCAATGCTGTCTGACGCTTATGCAGCCTGCGTGCAAGGTTTCAGGATCCCTGCAGAGGGCGCATCCGCGCTGTCTCTTGGAATTTCATGGACATCACAGACAAAGCTTGCACTCTTGTTGTCGGGCAAGGCCCAATCAAATCCTGACAGACAACATGAGATTTGCAAGAAAGGCATCCGTCTCACTGTCATCATGCATCTCATTGTCAACGTGTCTTGAGAAAGTCATCAGGGTCGAGGTTGGCGACCTTGCTCATGAAGCGCTTCCCATCATGGAACACGACACAGGGCTGGCTCGAGCCACCATGGACAGACTTCGCACTATGGAAAAGACCTTGGATGACGACAGGCCCGTCAACACCTGGCGTTTCAATCAAAGCGAACGCGACAGGGCTGTTCGCCCGCCTCAGCTTGCGCACCAAGATGCCTGGATTCCCCGCCTTCCAAGCTTCCGTCAGCTTGAAAGCACCCTCCTGGTAGACGACACAAAGCTGCCCAGGATGCTTGGCAGCCCACGTCATGAGCTCCTTTGGGAAAGCGCTCCACATCACATCGCTCTTGTTTCCACCTGACGACATGAAATAAGTGATCCTGGCGTCATCAGATCCAATCAAGCCCTTCATCATGACATGGCGGAGCTTCCACGCTGTCATGGCAGAGCCATCAACCCTGCGATGGCGGCTGTCCGGCCCAGGATTCCCTATGAAGAGCTCACGCTTGCCCGCATTGGCATCAGCGATGATGCGTGAAAGCGTGCGTGGACGTTTCTTATGCCATGCCTCCGCTTCCTTGCATCGAGCGCTAAGCGCACCCATGACACCGTCCCTGAAGAGCGACAGGTCTCCTATGATCATGAATTTCCCCTTCGTCCTCGAAAGTGCGACATTTGCAAGACGCATCTCATCAAGCCCTGGACGGTAGAGCACGCCTGGCCCACAAGGGTACGAGTCCGTCAGGTCAAGAATCACGACATCCTTCTCCTGGCCCTGGAAGCCGTGGACTGTGTCGACGAGCACGTCAGAGCGGCAGCCAAAGTAGCCAAAGAGCAAGTCTTTTATCAATTTGCATTGTGCTTTGTAAGGTGAGATGACGCCGACACTGACACCATCACCACAGGCTTCTGCCCAATCCAACGCGGTGAGCGCACTGAACAAGGCATTCACGAACGATGAATGTGAACCATCAGGCCCGGTTGTAGTCGAGAGTGCGAACTCTGATGTGTCGAGGGCGTTCATCGCATCAGGAAAGAGCCTGTCCATGTGACACTCCGGCCAATTGACACCGGCATCAAATGCCGTCTTCAGGCGTCCATTGTAGAATTGAGAACTTACGAACGAGGAGATGGCCTCAGGCATCCTGTGCTGTTCTTCGAGCACGGTCAGCAATCCGGCGTCCTCCAAAGCACCACCCTGTCCTATGACATCGAAGACATCATAGAAGCCAGTGCCACCGACAGCGCCAAGTTGCATTGGGTCGCCAGCTATGATGAGCTTCTGTCTTGCATGGAGGGATGCGAGGAAAAGCTCGTCAAGTTCCACAGTGCCCGCTTCATCCACCACCACTGTGTCGAAAGCGCCTCGGAAGTCGATGAAATACCCTGGATGGGTGACCATCTGTGCAAACGTCGTCACGACGACGCGTGCCTGCCCGTCCATGATCATGGCTGTCTTGCAATCCACAGCGCCCCATCCATGACCTATCCGGATTACAGATTCATCAAGAGCCTTCGTTTTCATATAGAGCCCGTCGACTGAGGAGTTGGCCTTCGCAAGCATCAACACAGTGCCTTTGCATGAGGCTGCTTCCTTTGCGCACATCAGGCTCTTGCCTGTACCAGGAGGACCCCAGATGAGGTGTATGTTCTTTGAGATGTCTTCAGCATTCCACTGGCCTGAGACGAGCCTCTTCAGGGCACGGTGGACAGGCCACCCGCTCCGCAGCTCCATGAGAGAGGGGAGCAGGCGTGCCAGAGCGTCCCCAAGATGATCATGGATGCTTTCCAGCAAGCATGGGCCGCTTGCACGTGGCAGTCTCGTCCCGCCCAATGCGACGAAGCATGAGGCATCATCTCGGATAGAGGATGTAAGACAGCGCACAGGGATGGCTGGGCCGTCATCCAAGTGCAAGTAACACAAGTCCTCTTCCATCAGGAAACACAGGCGCTTCTTGTCGTCGCTCCTGATCCAGCCAGAACCAAGGTGGAACGCTTCGCAGGGTCCTTCTTTGTACACGACGACATGGTAGCACAAAGCAAAGCCGGGGAGAGCCTTTTCGAGGCATCCCCGGCCGGGCACGAAGCACATCCATTTCCCCTCAAGCGTCTCACGCACACCATCAAGGATGTGTATGATGCCCTGGATCCGCCAAGCATCGCTTGACGACATGGACAGTCTTGACGACCTCCTCTTCCTCAGGGACAAGACACTGAGAACTGAAGGCGTCGAAGACGCATATTTTTTTTTTAAAGGATTTCTTGCAAAAGTGATGATTAGAACATGGCACATCATGACTAATGCACAGCAGACGGCAAGGGCCAGGGACTACCCCCTGGCCCGCCGTATCATTCATCTGCCGTGATGTATTTCAGTTTGACGCTCCGTTACCGAGGGCCTCACACGTAACGCCCAGTCAGGCTCTCTTTGACCAGATGCAGGTCCTCAGGGCGGCAGGATGCGACTATCTGCCCACCCTCCTCTCCACCGCCGGGGCCCATGTCGATGACATGGTCAGCATTGCGGATCACCTCGGTGTCATGTTCGATAACGACAAGCGTCGCCCCCTTTTCAACCAGGCCCTGGAACACGGATAACAGTGTCCTGACATCGAGCGGATGGAGTCCAATCGTGGGCTCATCGAAGACGAAGAGCGTCCCATCCTGGGCCTTGCCCAGCTCACCTGCGAGTTTCAAACGCTGGGCCTCCCCTCCAGAAAGAGAGGGTGTCGCCTCTCCAAGGGTCAGGTAGCCAAGCCCAAGGTCGTGCAAGACCTGCAGGCGTCCCTTGATCGTCTTGTATTGAGCGAGGACTTCCAGAGCCGCATCCACACTCATTGCCATGAGGGAAGGCAGGCTGTGCCCACAGACCTTCACCACATCAGCCTCTTTTGAATAGCGGGAACCACCGCAATCAGGACAGGGGATGTCGACATCAGGGAGGAATTGCACATCAAGGCTGACCTCTCCTGTCCCATCACAGCCCTTACAACGTAGCCGGCCTGTGTTGTAGGAGAAGTCGCCCGCTTTGTAAGCCTGTGCCTTGGCCTCATACTGACGTGCGAAGAGGCGGCGTAGGTCGTCATGGATGTCTGAATAGGTCGCCACTGTAGAGCGCACATTCACCCCGATAGGCGTCGCATCTATCAACTTGACCTGCTTGATTCCACCAAGGTCGATGCCTTCGACATGCCCAGGCAGGGCATGGCCTCCCAATGCGGCTTCGACCGCTGGGACCAAGGACTCAAGGACAAGGGTCGTCTTGCCGGAACCAGAGACCCCTGTGACCACAGTCATACGCCCCTTGGGGATCCGTACATCGAGGGCCTTGACTGTATGTATTGGCCTTGTCTTCAAGCTTATCGTACCTGAGGAGAAGACCTCACCCGCATTGCACCTTTTCCTGACAAGTGGCTGTACCTCATCGCCCAGGAAGGGTCCGATCAGGGAGGAAGGATCCTTGCGCACATCCTCCAACGTGCCTTGGCAGATGATCCTGCCACCCTCATCGCCGGATCCAGGTCCTAGTTCCACAAACCAGCCAGCCTCCTTGAGGACCTGGCTGTCATGGTCGACGAGTATGACAGAGTTCCCATCAGCCACCAGCTGCCTCATCACCGCCTTCAGTCCCTCCAGGTTGGAGGGATGCAATCCTATAGAGGGTTCGTCCAGGACATAGAGGACGCCTGTTGTCCTGTTCCGTACCGCCCGGGCGAGTTGGACCCGTTGGCGTTCCCCTGTGGAAAGCGTGGCCCCCGCCCTGTCCAGTGTCAGGTAGCCAAGTCCCAGCTCCATGAGCCGCCTGGCATTGTCTGTGAATGACTCGATGATGTTTGCAGCCATGGGTCTCATCTCCTCAGGCAGGGATGATGGCACCTTTGCAAGCCACACAAGCAACTGTGAGAGTGTCATCTGGCAGGCATCCGCCAATGAGATGCCCAGGATCCTCGGGGCCCTTGCGGCATCCGAGAGCCTGGTGCCGTGGCAATGAGGACAGGGCTCCTCCTTGAGGAACTTGGCGACACGCTTCAGCCCTGCTTCATCCTTCACTTTCGACAGGGCGTTCTCAACGGTGTGTACAGCGTTGTAAAAGGTGAAATCCAGCGGGGTCACCTGGTCGCTGTTCTTTGCACGGTAGAGGATATGACGTTTTTCCGCAGGGCCATGGAAGACAATCTCCTTCTCCTCATCACTGAGTTCCCGGAATGGCACATCCGTCCTTACGCCCATCGCACGGCAGACATCTGTCATCAGGGCCCACATCAGGCTGTTCCAAGGGGCGACCGCGCCCTCTTCTATGGTGAGGCTGTCATCTGGTACGAGTGTGGATTCATCGACGCTCCTGACCAGCCCAGTACCATCACAATGGGGACAGGCTCCGGAACTGTTGAAAGCCAGGTCCTCAGCCCCTGGCCCCATGAAGTGGACACCACAGACGGGGCATATGAGATCCTTCTCAGCAGCTACATTCAAAGAAGGAGCCAGATAATGTCCATTCGGGCAACGATGGCTCGCAAGACGGGAGAACATCAGGCGCAGCGAGTTCAACAGCTCGCTCATGGTGCCAAAGGTACTGCGTATGCCTGGCACCGCAGGCCTCTGGCGCAATGCCAAGGCCGCGGGTATGTAGGAGACCTCATCGACAGAGGCCCTGCCCGCCTGTGTCATGCGGCGGCGAGTATAGGTGGAAAGTGATTCAAGATACCGCCTTGAGCCTTCGGCATAAAGCACACCAAGGGCGAGAGACGACTTGCCGGATCCCGACACACCGGCTATGGAGCATATCGTACCCAGTGGGATATCGACATCCACATCCTTAAGGTTGTGGACACGTGCACCTCTTACTTCAATCCTGTCTGGCATGACCAGATTCTAAAATCAAGCCATGCCACATTCAAGCAGTCTTCTACAACGCCACAACGAAACGCTCCCCACAATGAGGACAGATGACGATGATGCTGCCCAGGCTGGAAGCTGGCTTGATGACAGGACGGCCATTGACGACATCCACAGCCTCCCCAGCGCCGATTTCATGGACCTCAAGGCCAAGGGCCGCGGCCCTTGTCGAATCCAGGGATGACAGTCTTGACGTCGTCACGATATCAGCACCAGAACAGGACCAGGCAAGGCTGTCAAGGTCACTGATACCACCACCTGCGAATATGATCGTGGAAGCCTTGCTGGCAGTACGCTCGACAAAGTCATCCACCGCCATGTTGGACACCATTGCAGGGGCATTCGTGAAAATGGCCACCATGACACCATCAGGGTCGGTCACCGTGTAGAGCCCATCACCGTAACCTTCCAGGAGATAACCGTTCCAGCGCTTGTAATAGATTCCATCATCAAGGCTAATCTGCCTGCCATCGTCATTGATCATGACCACATGTTCCTGGCCTCGGCTTGGAGTCACAAGTGAATAAGATGATGCAACCAGTGACGGGATACAGCAAAGGGCCATGATGGACAGGAGAAGGAATTTCTTCATTTTACACACCTCTCCTGTCCATCATAGCACCTCAGGTACCTCAGCAGAAGAGGCGGCGTCCAATCGTGGTCTCACCAGCGCCCCTGTTGAAAAGTGTCAGCTGGCCAAAACCTGTACAACCACCCGCAAGGAAGGTATCCGTCGGGCTTGCGTACTCGCCATGGGCG
Source organism: uncultured Spirochaetales bacterium (assembly GCA_944392695.1). Lineage (GTDB taxonomy): Bacteria > Spirochaetota > Spirochaetia > Sphaerochaetales > Sphaerochaetaceae > Bullifex. The sequence continues at coordinate 75,185 of CALXXN010000005.1, forward strand.
CAGACAAGCACGTAGTCCCTGTCATCACCCTTGAGCTCGACGGCCTCGATCATCGTGGGAGGGAATACGATTCCTTTGAAATTGCTCCTGACCTCGAGGAGCCGGGGCTCGACTTTCTTCCTGCCGAAATCGAAGACAGTGATCAGGCTGACAGGACCATCCGCCTCGAAACATGTGGAAAGCGCCAGGTTGTCATCTGCCTGGTTGTAGTGGCGGCTTATCCTTGATGCCTTGATTGAAAGTGACAAGTCCGCAACTGAGAGCTGTGTGATCCTGCACACGCCTGCCTCGACAGTGTTCCCATTGACCTCGAGAGCGACATCTTCCGCAAAATGGAAGAGCTGCTCGTAGCTGTGGTGTCCATTTGCAATGGCCTCATCAATCACGACAAGCAGGGAGGCTTCCTTCATCCAGACGACCTTGCGGTCCACGAAGACAGAACGGTCCATGCAGGCCAGGTGCCCACCCTCGAAAGCGATGTTCGAGCCCTTGAACGAAGCCCTCGTTCCAACTGCACGTCCAAGCTTGGAGCATTCCCAGCTGTCCTTCTCAGGATAGCAGCAGACCCCATCGACGATCAATGTGTTGTGGGCATCCTGGTCCTTGAAGGCCTTGCGGGCATCACCAAAGACGTAGGAATGACGTCCTGCATCGACAAGGAAGTCCTTTCCCTCATGTACATAGCTGACATGGGTCTGGTCGGCATGACCATGCCCGGCCCCGAGGGTGCCGCAGTGGAAACGCAACCAGGAATCCCCTGCATCCCACCCGGTGCGGGCAACAGCGTTGCCACTGTCACCAAGGAAGTAATCAGTGATGACCGGGGTGGCGGCTTCCAAGGCTTCGTAGGCTTCAACGCCTTCCATCCCTGTGATGAAGGCTGTCTCGAAATCGAGATGGGGATAACCCACCCTCTTCAGCCTGCCATCGCGGAAGACATAGGCCGCATAAGAAACCAGGTCCCTCATGTCTATGTCGTCGCTATCACCCATCATCGGCTCCGTCCCATTGGGTTTGATCCAGGCCAGGTCGACCTCCGCCATCTTGTGGACCTTGTTCACGAACCAGGACTCAAGCGTGTGGCCTTGGAGTGACGAGAAGAGCAGGACATCAAGGTAATCCCTGAGGACCTCGTTATGGTACATCGGGCTCTGTTCCCACTGTGTGCCATCTTCATAGACCTCGTTGATCAGCTCCAACGAGAGGCGGCGCAGTGCTTCCTTCCTCCAGTCTTCGCGGCCGAAGACACAGGATGCGACATAAAGGCCATGATTGGCGAGCACGCCCCAGTTGCTCATCAGGTGATAGCTGTTCCAGGCATTCTCCAGGATGAAGGAAGCATGGTCCTCGACAGAGGCCATGAGCTCGTCCTCGATGTCTTTCACAGCAGGACTGTCCTTCATCAACAACCAGCTCTTCGTCAACGTGTCCAAGCGGATTCCCGTCTCGATCGTCCGCCAGGCAGGAGCGGCGGCAGGGTCGTCCTTGCGCACTGTGCGGATCCACAGGCCACACTGTGAAGCGAAGGCCTGCGCATAGCGCTCATCGCCAGTGAGCACATAGGCCTGGCCTAGTGAGATGAAATGCTTGAGCCGGTTGAAGGCATAAACCCACTCAGGATCGTCACCTGGCTGGTGAAGGAAGTCGATCGTACCTTCGAAGACCTCTGGTACATATGTCCTCTCCATATCCCAGCGCTGGTTGAAGAGAAAGCGTTGGTTGATGGCATCATCAGCTGTGGACATGGCCTGGGCCACGTCCTCCGGCCAGGTCTGCTTCTGAAAGTCCTGGATTGTCATGATATCTCCTTAGAGGGAGAGGGCAGCTTCCACTGCCCTCTCCTGTCTTGTGTTGTCTTGATCCTAATACGCTCCGACCTGTTTGTCAGCCCTTCAAGCCCGAGGATGCGACACCCTCGACGAAGTACTTCTGCAGTGAGAGGAAGACGACCAGGACCGGTATCATGGTGACTACGCTGCCTGCCATGATCAAGCCATACTCCGATGAGTACTGTCCGATGAAGCTCCTCAAGCCAAGCTGTATGGTCTTCAGCTCATCCCTTGTCAGGTAGATGTAGGGGCCGAGGAAGTCGTTCCAGGTGTTGACGAAGGTGAAGATCGTCAACGTCGACAATGACGGCTTGGCCAGTGGCAGCATGATCTTCGCATAGATCCCATACTCAGTCATTCCATCGATACGTGCGGCCTCGCACAGTTCTGTCGGTATTCCTTCATAGAACTGTTTCATCATGAACACACCGAAAGCGCTGAAAGCCTGGAGTATGATGATCGCCAGATGCGTGTTGTTCAGCCCCATGCCACGCAGCATCATGAACTGGGGGACCATGTAGGCCTGCCAAGGCACTGCGATGGTCGCGACGTAGCCAAGGAAGAGCGCGTTGCGGCCCTTGAAGCGCAGCTTTGCGAAAGCATAGGCGGCAAAGGACGAGGTGAACAGCTGCAGCAAGGTGACGATGATTGTCAACTTGACCGTGTTCAGGATATAGCGCAGCAGCGGGATCTGGGTCCAGATCCTTGAATAGTTCGCCCATTCCGGGTTGTCAGGGATCCAGTCGATTGGGAAGGTGAAGACATCCCTGTCCTGCTTCAGCGAGGCTGAGAGCATCCAGATGAAGGGCAGGAGCATGACCGCTGCCGTTATGATAAGGAAGACGTAGAGCAGGACCTTGAGTACTTTCTGTCCCGTGGATTCTATCATCATGGCGTGGCCTCCTATTTATCCTTCTCCAGACGGAACTGGACGATGGTGATGGCAAGGACGATGGCGAAGAGGACGAGGGCCTCTGCGGATGCGACACCCAGCCTCCAATAACGGAAGGCGCTGTTGTAGATCTCGTATACCAGGACCGTCGTAGCCTCGGATAGGGCTCCCGATCCACCACCTGCGAGCATGTAGACAATGTCGTAGACCTTGAAGCACTGGATTGTCAGCATGATCAGGATGAAGAAGGTCGTGTTCCTCAGCTGAGGCAGGGTGACATACCAGAACTTCTGCCAGGTGTTGACACCATCAATCGATGCGGCTTCATAAAGCTCGCTGTTGATGCCCTGCAATCCTGCCAGGTAGATGACCATGTAGTAACCCATGTACTTCCAGACAGAGAAGAGGATGATGGTGAACATGGCCCAGTTGTTGTCCGCTATCCAGCGTGGTGGATTGTCGACTCCAAGCATCCTCAGGATCTCATTGATGGGACCCATGGATGGGTTGAAGAGCATGTTCCAGACCGCTGTGATGGCGACGAGCGAACCGACATAGGGGAAGAAGGAGACAGTCCTGAAGAAGTTGCGTCCACGGATCTTCTGGTTGAGCACGATTGCGAGGAAGAGTGAAGCGACCAGTGTCAGGGGGACAGTTCCGACTGTGTAAACCACTGTGTTCCTGAGGGAGGCCAGGAACATCTCATTGGTGAAGATGTACTTGAAGTTGTCAAGACCGGCCCAGGTCATGTCCGTATTGCCGTTCCAGTTCATGAAGGCCAGGACGAACGCGAACACGATGGGGATCAATGTGAAGACCGCGAAGCCGATGAAGTTCGGAGCGATGAATGAATAGGCTACGAGGTTCCTGTTCAGCTCCGCCTTCTTGGCCGCCCGGCTCTTCTCGATCTTGATGCTTGGGTCTATGGGGAGTCCGTTAGCCGTCACGCTTGCGGCTCCCACTTCCTTTTTTCTAAGCATTTACTACCCCGTTAAACAAATCCAGCCGCTTTTAAGGGCGGCTGGATCCATAATCGAAAGCGATTAGTTGGCGAGAACCTGGTCAACCCTCCTGCCCATCTCAGCAAGACCTTCGTCGACACTCATGTTGCCTGTCATGATCTGGTCATGATACTCGTTGAGGACGACCTCGATCTCAGCACTCTTGTCGTGGAGTGGCATCTCGAGATAGAGCTGGGCGACATTCAGGGCTTCCTTGGAGGCCTCATCCTGTGGGAAACCATCCATTGAAGCGATGATGTTGTTGATCTCTTCGTTGGTGACGGCAGGGAAGTTGCCAGTGGAAGCGAGGACCTCGGCGCCCTGCTCACCGCAGACGAACTTCACGAACTCCCAGGCGGCATCCTTCTCGTTGGTGCTGGAAGGAATGGCGAGGGCTGTGATCGTGCCAAGTGTCGTGCCAGGCTCGACGCCTTCGGCATGAGGATACTTGACGATGCCCCAGTTGTCAGCGTCGCTCTGTCCGGAGTTGTTGGCTGCGATCAGGGAGGCGATGAACCATGAGCCCATGTTCATCATGGCGACAGACTCGTTGTAGAAGACACCAGAATAGTGGATGTTGCTGGTCTTCAGTGTGGCGTAGTCCTGGACGACACCATCAGCCTGCTGGGACAGGGCCATCTCGTAGTAAGGAGCGAGGTAGCTGTAGTCACCACCATCTGTGATCTGGTGCTGGCCGTCAAGGATGCCGAAGAGCTGGATGGCGCTCCTCCATGTGTGATAGTGGGCACCATAAACCTTGCTGCTGCCGCTGCCGGATGTCATCTGGCGGGCAAGGGCATCATATTCTTCGAATGTCATGTCGTTGTCAGGATAGGGGACGCCAGCGGCATCGAAGAGGTCCTTGTTGTAGAAGAGGACCCAGAAATCGCTCCTGAAGGGCAGCTCGTAATAAGTACCGTCAACAGTGACCTGCTCGACGATGCCACCATACTTTGATGTGTCGATTCCGTCACGCTCGACATAGGGCTTGAGGTCAGTCAGCAGGCCGGCCTTGACGAGGTTGTTGTAGCCAGGGATGTCCTTGACTGCGACAACGTCGAACTCGCTACCACCACCGGAGAGCTGGATCTGGAGCGCTGTCTGGTAATCTGCGGAACCAAGGTCGATGACTTCGACATTGACACCTGGGTTCTGGGCCTCATAGGCCTCGATCAGCGCATCATAATAAGGAGTCGTGGCGTAATCCCAGACAGCCCATGTGAGTGTCGTGGTGCCATCGGAAGCAGCTGTCTCGCTAGAGCCATTGGCGAAGACGAAGCTGACAGCCATGAGTGCGGTCAGGAGGACCGCGATGGTCTTTTTCATTTCAACTTACCTCCAATTTGATAAGTGCTTCTTGCTTTTGACCCCATCCTCGAGCCATTTGGAGGAGTCCACCATGTGAAATCTTCGTGAACTCATTCAATATTTTCCCCAATCGATGGACTGACATGCACAATCTTCCACTCACATGAAAGATTTTCACACAGATGTGAAAGCACACTTGCCGACAGGAAAAGCGCCTATGATAATCATCAATATGAAGCTCATCCACTCGGTCCGGGGCCGCATCACACTGCTGTCAATCATCCTGATCCTGCTCTTCCTGTGTGCTGTGTCGATGCTGATCTGGCAGATGGCCACGAGCTACGCCATCGTGGATACGAGCCAGAACCTTGCCTTCACGTTATCAACACTCGCCAGGGAGGTCGGAGAAGACCTGGACAACATACAATCCCTGCTCATCAGGGTATCAATAGACAACGGCTTACGGGACCTGCTGTCCTCATTCAACCAACAGGCATGGTATGACTTCTATGACGAGTTCAGCTCCATGGTCTCATCCAGCCCATCCTGGGACGTGATCGAACGCTTCATCGTCACTGACAGCACCTATACCCATATGATGCAGGCCGCCACGAATGCGACCTCGGTCGGACGCCCGCTCAGGCAGGACAGCCTGCTGGCTGAAGTGGCGCATGCAAGTGTCGAAGAGAGGATGAGCGAGGTCTACCGCTCCCCACTCTCCCATGATGCAGACCAGGTCATAGGTTTCATACGCCCCATACTCGACTACAATAGTGGACGCACACTTGGCTATGTCTTCGCATCTGTGAATGTGTCAGACCTTGTCCAGGAGCTCTCCGGCTTCAAGGAGATGGGAGGTGGACAGCTCTACATGGACCTGGGAGGACGGACATATGGAATCGTCGATGGAGGACTGGAAGCAACCCAGCTGGGGCTCCCAGGCCCCGATGATGATCCTGTCTGGTCAGGTCCGACAGGCAACGCGGTCAAGGAAAGTGGTCCGTACTACTTGTTGAGCGTACCGGCACCAAACGAGGGGGCGTTCACCTTGTACTACCGCTTCGAACAGCCAGGCTTGCTGGAATCAGCCTTCCCCACCCCATCGCTCTTCATCGTCCTCTCCGTGCTCGCCGCCTTGCTTGTGATCACCTCTGTCATGGTCCTCTTCCTAGACAAGGAGATCCTTACACCAGTGAGGAAGCTCTCACAGCGGATCCACCGCATCCAGGAGAGTGACTTCTCCCAAGATGAGAGCCTGAACACTGACGATGAGTTCGGCCTGATCGGACGTGGCATCAACGAGCTTGCCGGCGAGGTCACCAGCCTGATGGACAAGAGGGTTGAAGATGAGAGGAGGAAGATCGAACTTGAGTACAGGATGCTGCAGAACCAGATCAACCCCCACTTCCTATACAACACCTTCAATGCTATCCGTTGGATGGCGACACTGCAGGGTGCTGATGGGATCAGCGAGATGATCACGGCCTTGAGCCGCCTGATGAAGAACATATCCAAACGTGATGACAACATGGTGCCCCTGGCAGATGAGGTCAGCTTCATAGACGACTACATGCTGATCATGAAATACCGCTATGGGAACACGATCACTTATGTGAAGAACATTCCAGCCTCTTGTGAAGGCCTGATGCTGCCACGCTTCACGCTCCAGCCCCTTGTTGAGAACGCGATCTTCCATGGAATCGAACCCAAGGGGACAGGGGCGGTCGCGATCATGGCCGGCCAGGCCAATGACCATTGGACAGTCATGGTCGCAGACAATGGTGTCGGCTTCTGTGATGACGGACATAAGAAAGGAGATGGTGTCTTTCGGAACATCGGGCTTGACAACATACGCCAGCGCCTTGCCTATGCCTATGGGGACAGGGTCTCATTCGAAATCCATAGCTGGCCTGGTGCAGGTACACAGTGCCTTATCACATTGAGGAAAGAGGAGGATGGAGATGAGCTACAAGTGCATCATAGCTGATGACGAGCCGCTGGTGCTGATTGGGCTGCAAGGCCTGATTGATTGGAACAGCACAGGCTTCGAAATCATTGGTCAGGCAAGGAACGGCAAGATGCTCATGGACCAGGTCGAGGCCTTGCAACCAGACCTGGTGATCAGTGACATCAAGATGCCTGTGCGCAGCGGGCTCGAAGTCCTCGAGGAACTCAGGCGGCAAGGACGCAAGCTGCCTGTGTTCATTTTCCTTACAAGCTTTGAGGAGTTCGACCTGATCAAACAGGCCCTCTCCTTGGAGGCGGTCGACTACATCGTCAAACTCGAACTGGACAAGGACCAGCTCATCCAGGCCTTGGGCAGGGCCGCCGCGAGGATAGATGCGGTCAAGGGGCCAGGGGGAGAATCCCCTGCCCTCAGCGAACGCCGCTTCCTGCAGGAGCGCTACCTGATGAGGCTCCTTTTTGCGATAGACACCCATGACATCAGCGCGGGGGATGTGGGAATCGACCTGGCCTATCCTTCGTTCGCTGTCGCATGCACCGCCATACCATCGCTGCTGTCGAATCCGGACAAGGATAAAAGCCTCTCGCTCTTCGCATCAGCGACAAGGCTGGTGAGGGAGACCGTCATACGTTATGTGGACTGCTATGTGACCCAGCTGGACCTTGGACATATAGCGACAATCATGCCATTCAGGAAAGAGGCAGGACCTGGGTGGAGGAGCTACTGCTACTCCGCATTCAAGGCTGTCAGGGAAGGCTTGAAGGACTACTTCTCGTTGGAGTCCTACACGGCGATCGGCCCACTGGTCGACAGCCAGGACCTGATAGCCGATTCCTTTGACAAGGCACGTCTATGCAGTGAAGCCGCCCGGCTCGCGCCAGACAGGACAAGTTTCTTCGACACTGATGGCGATGCCAGGCTTGGCCATGAGGATGTGAAGATGGACAGCGAGGCCTTCACCAGGGCCTTTGGGGAATTGAACGCAGATGAGGTGCGTAGCGCCTTTGACAAATTGATCGGACAGATCCAGGACAAAGCCATGACGACAGTACATGCGATCGACCTGGCAGGAAGCGTCCTCTACCTCGCCATGAACATGATCCCGAACTGCCAGGAACTTGTGGAGGCGAAGTTCTCTGCTGATGGGAACATCCTCTCCTACAGGAGGCTCTACCAAGCACGCAACACCCAGGAAGTGGTCAGCTGGCTTGAGACATTACGCGACGCGGTCGTCTCCCTGGCAGAGGAGACCAAGACTGATTACAGGCGTCAGACAGTCGCCAAGGTCCAGGCTTATATAAAGGAGAATGTATCAAAGAGGCTGACACTTGGTGAGGTGGCTTCCCTCTTCGGTTACAGCCAGGGCTACCTGTCAACGCTCTTCACCCGCTATGCGGGAATGAGCTTTATAGATTATGTGAACACTGCTAAGATTGAGAAGGCCAAGACGTTGCTCTCAGACCCGAACACGATGGTCTACGAGGTGGCTGTCAGCCTTGGCTTCGAGTCGCCCTTCTATTTCTCGAAGGTCTTCAAGAAGATCACAGGTGTCAGTCCTACGGCTTGGCAGGACAGCGTGAACCGCAAGGAAGGATAAAGGAGAGATTTGAATGCATAAGGAACTCACCGAACAGGAAAGGCTGCAAGCAATTGACGACGCCCTTGCCATCATCAGGAGGGAACTTCCGAACTACACTTGGAAGTGTCAGGATGCCAACAGCGTGAACGGCATCTACCCCGCGATCGACAACATCGAGTGGACAACAGGCTTCTGGCCAGGTGAGCTCTGGTTGAGCTACCTGCTGACCGATGACGAGGTCTTCGCACATGCCGCCGGGATTTTCACAGAGAGTTTCCGGGACAGGATCAAGAAGCACATCGCGGTCGACCACCATGATATGGGCTTCCTCTACACACCATCCTGTGTCGCAGCATGGCAGGTGAAGAAAGATGCACACGCACGCGAGGCAGCCTTGCTTGCCGCAGACAACCTCTTGAAGCGTTGGCAGGAGAAGGGCCAGTTCTTCCAGGCCTGGGGAGCCTTCGGTGCACGGGACAACTACCGCTACATCATCGACTGTCTCCTGAACCTGCCCCTCCTCTACTGGGCAAGTGATGAGACTGGTGATCCTGAATACAGGGAGAAGGCCATCAAGCACACCAAGACCTGCTGTGCGAACTCCTTCCGCAGTGACTGGTCCAGCTTCCACACCTTCTTCATGAATCCTGAGACAGGAGCTCCTGTACGTGGAGAGACCTGCCAGGGATACAAGGCGGACTCCTCCTGGGCCCGTGGACAGGCCTGGGGCGTCTATGGTCTCGCCCTCGCCTACCGCCACACAGGGGAGAGGGACTACCTCGGCATGTTCGAACATGTGAGCGCCTACTTCATGGACAAGCTCCCTGAGGACATGGTCCCCTATTGGGACCTCATCTTCACCAGTGGTGACGAACCCCGAGACTCCTCATCCTCCGCCATCGTGGCCTGCGGCTTCCTCGATGCGGCTGACAGCTATGAGAAGCTCGGCCTCTACGACAAGGCACGCCACTACCGTGGATTGGCAAAGCAGCTGTTGAAGGCGCTTTATGATACATGCCGTGTCGCGGCTGATGAGGAAGGTGTCAACGGACTGCTGAAGCATGGCACATACAGTAAGAAGAGCCCATACAACACCTGCACACCCGCCGGTGTCGACGAATGTGTCAGCTGGGGTGATTATTACTGGCTCGAGGCCCTTGTCCGCCTTGGTGGCCAGTGGAGGAGCTGGTGGTGATGGACGGCATCGTTGAGTCAACACTCGCACGCATGATGAATGTGGGCACACTGTCCTTCGATGAGTGGTCGATCAACAACCGAGGCCTATGGGACAAGCTTCCAGGGGCACTCAAGCGCGATATCATCTGCCAGGCAGAGGAAGCCGAGGTGGGCCAGGTCGATTACATCAGGCTCGACCTGTTCCGCCTTTTCACCAAGACAGGGGACAGGCGGCAGCTTGAGGACATCTATTTCGCCAAACGAAGGAAACTTTCCACCTTGGTGCTCGCCGAGTGCATAGAGGATGGCGGACGCTTCCTGGAGAAGATCGACGAGGCCATCTGGGCCATACTCTCAGAACCGGCCTGGGTCATCCATGCCCACAACTCTTATATCAGGGATACGAAGGCCTTGGACACGCCACTGCTCGAGCGCCCAATCCTTGACCTCTTCGCCTGCGAGACAGGTGAGATCCTGGCACTGACCAGGATGGTCCTTGGAGACAGGCTGAACAGCACGCTCTCTGCTGATATCGCGTATGAGCTGCGCCGCCGCATCCTCATCCCCTACATCACAGACCACTTCTGGTGGATGGGAGGGGCAGGGCCTGTCAACAACTGGTCACCATGGTGCACGCAGAATGTCCTGCTTTCCACACTGTCCCTTCCAAGCCTCACGCAGAAGGAAAGGATGAAGGTCGTCCGCCAGGCGGCAGCCACGCTTGACACCTTCATAGCATCCTATGGTGATGATGGTGGCTGTGATGAAGGTGCAGGCTACTACCACGCTGCCGCACTTGCCATGATGGGGGCCCTCATCACCCTTGAGAAGGTGGTGGGGATGGACTTCACCCAGATCTGGTCGGACAGCAAGATCCGTGCGATGGCCCACTATATCGAGGATGTCCATATCGCTGACGACCTCTACTTGAACTTCGCGGACTGTTCTCCAAAGGCGGGACGTCTCTGTGCACGTGAATTCCTCTTCGGCAAGCTGACGGGACAGGAAGACCTGATGGCCCATGCCGCTTCCGATGTCGCCACTGCGGGCTGGGAGGAAGAGGACAACAACTACAATCTCTTCTACAAGCTGATTGCGCTCTCCCTGCACAACGAGATCATGGAACTCGCAGCCAAGGGTGTGAAGACGGCAAAGCCCTGCTTCAAATCCTTTGAAAAGACGCAGATGGGCATCTGGCGCAAGACAGGGACCACATTCGCCCTCAAGGGTGGCAGCAATGGTGAGAGCCACAACCACAATGATGTCGGCTCAATCATCCTCTACCGCGGTTCAAAGCCACTCCTGATCGATATCGGTGTCGAGACCTACACCAAGGCGACCTTCTCCGATGAGCGCTATACGCTCAAGCCGATGAGGAGCCCTTGGCACAACCTGGTCAACTTCGGCCAGATCGAGCAGAAGGCAGGCGCCCGGTACCACGCTGATGTGATCAGCATGGATGAATCCGGTGCCTCACTGGACCTTGCAAGGGCCTATGGCGATGACAGGGTCAAACGTTATGTACGGTCGGTCTCGTTCACGGACGGTGTCATAGCCATCACTGATGACTTCGACTGCCCAGAACCTGCGGTACTCACCCTGATGAGCCAGGAAAGACCGCATGTAGAAGGGGACAAGCTTGTCTTTGACAGTTTCTCAGTCAGCTTTGACAAGGATGTAAGCATCACTACAGAGCCCTTCCCTGTCACAGACGCACGCCTGCGCCGTGCCTGGCCGGAAATGCTCTACAGGACACTCATCTCACTTCCAAGCACGACGACTTGGACTGTGGCGATCAAGGAGGAATCGTAATGAAGATCGAGATAATCAGGAACAATGAGGCCATAGCCTCCAGCCAGGGTGAAGGCAGTTGCTACCTTGTCTTCCAGGAAGCCTACCAGGAGGGAGACAGGATTGTCTTCACTCCAGAGGGCGGAGGCTTCGTCACACTGCAGTTCGATGCGGTCCTTGGCCGCTCCACGCTCTACACGAAGGGAGACGCCTTCTCCATGGACATCCCCTTCGGCCAGAAGCACATGTGCTACCATGATGCGGTCTTCGCAGGTGCCATGCACTTCCTCTGGGCACGCACTGCTTACGAATGGGAATGGAAGGGGTACCGCAACCTTTCATTGAATCCCTACGACTGTCATGAGAACGCAGGGCTCTTCCCACACTCGAAGGCTAATATCGAGACCCGTGGGGAATCGGTCTTCGCAAGCCGCAACGCGATTGATGGCATCGTTGCATCCAACTGGCACGGCCTCTGGCCCTGGGCCAGCTGGGGGATCAACAGGGACCCTGAGGCGAAGCTCACTTTGGACTTCGGACGGCCCGTGACCAGCGACAGGATCATCTTCTACACCAGGGCGGACTTCCCGCATGATGCCTGGTGGACACAGGGTACGCTCTCGTTCTCCGACGGAAGCGAGCTCGTGGTTCCGCTTGAAAAGAAGGATGGTCCCCAGGAGATCACATTCCCTGCCAAGACCTTCTCATCACTCTCACTCGACCGCCTGATCAAGGCAGACGATCCTTCCCCCTTCCCCGCCCTCATACAGCTTGAGGTCTACGGAAAGGAAGCTGAGTGAAGCAAACGCGGAGGCTGGATGCATCCCATCCGGCCTCTTTCCATCCTGAGGTGTGGGGATGAAGATTGACAGACAAGCAATTGGACTTGAAGACTTTGTCGACAACAAGGCCCTCCATGTGAGATTCCGGATCGAAGTGTCTTGTGACATCAAGGCCCTTACAATCTCATCGCGGCAGATCAAGGACAAGGAAGGCAGGGAGCTATGCTACAGCTTCCCGATTGATGACCAGTTGTTCATCAACCTCCTCAGCAGGCAGGGAGGAAGCCAGGCCATACAAGTGCAAAGCGTGCAAAAAGGAACCATGGTGTCTGGCTACAGGGAGCTCACCGTGTCTGCTGATGGATCCACAGCGACCAAGGAGGGCTTGCTCAGCAGGCAGTATCATCGCTATGGGCTATGACTTCCAAGGCGAGACCTCATAGTGCCGCAATTCATCAGCAGCATGGACACAATCAGGGAACCAAATTGAGGCGGCAGCCCTGCCTGCTCAATGATGGCATCTGGTAATACCCAGGCCTATTCAAAATCAACTTGCCACCTGTTATCACATGACCTATGCTATGAACAGGTATTGAGGATGTAGGTGTGGGCATGTAGGGGAAACGGTTTTTGGTGGGAACTTAGAACAGGGCAAGTCAATGCCCCCAACGGAAATGGAGGATGCCATGAAGAAAACCATCCTGTTGCTCGTAATTGTCTTATGCATGCTTCCACTCGCAGCAGCCACAGAGTACGTCTTGGACGGAGGGTATCGCATCACGCTCAATGACGACGGCACCTATGATGTAATGGAAGAGGCGGGAGATACAAGCGTGCTTGTCGGCCGCTGCTACACAATCGACAAAGAAGAGATGGCAGTGAAGACCCTGCTTACCGAATTCTATGATTATGACTATGAACTGATGTCAATTGACAGCGCAAAAGTGGTGAAAGCGGCAAAGGACTCGGCAATGCTTGAACTGTTGATTGCAGAAATCCCTGATTTCACAATCCTATTCCCATCGTCAGAACATCTCATCATTGTGATTGGAGGCGAGGAGCCAATGGAATCCTCATACACGATGACCCCTGCAGGTGTCATCAATATCAGTGCGCTCTCAAGTGACGTGGCCACATACTTCAACAAGGACTTCTCCGAACTGAGCTTCGTATCACAGGATGATGAAACAGTCATGACACTGAAGCTTCAGGATCCTGAATGAAAAACATGTACTTATGAAGAAAGCCCTTTTAGTGCTCATAGCATCATATGCCTATCGCCTCTTGGTGCGGTCACTGAATACTCAATTGGGGATGGACGCCGCGTCATACTCAATGATGATGGGACCTATGAGATCGTAACAGATACGATCGACACATCAGTCCTTGCAGGACGCAACTTCAAAATCGATTTCGATTCCTTGATCGATGCCGCCATGAATTACGCGATCATCGAGGAACCTGGGCTCATGCTGTTCGGCAAGGACACGCTGACTTCCATGCTCGAAGAACTTGGAATCATGGACCAGATACTGGCGGAAATCCCTGATGTGAATTTCATTTTCATCTCTTCTGACAGACAGAGTCCTCGTATTACTGGAAGGAGAAGACCCTCTCGAGACATCATACGAAGTCAGCCCCTCCTATTCACTGAGGGTTCAGAATCTTGATGGGGAATGGACCTCAATGGGTACCTTCAACGAAGAACTTACTGAAATCTCCATCAAGGAACCTTCTACAGGTATCACAGTGAAACTGGTGATGCAGGAGACAGTGTGAATGACAAGCCCAGGAGACCTCAGAATCCCCTGGGCTTGCTCTTAAACGGCTCTTGTCAAACATCGCATACTTCTTAATGACTTCCCGGGAAAGCCCTGAATACAAGCGCTGGCCTTCTCGATATCCATGCCATCTGCCGACACTATTTCCGCCGTGAATGTGATCCTGCGGAAATCACCATGTCCTCATCACGCATTTCACGCTTATCGCAAAGACCACCAAGTACCATGCACATGATCCGCAACTCCACTTGGACTTCTTGAAGCAGCCCAGCCCAGATGGACACTGGTTGGTCATCACCCATAGCATCGACAGTAATGACACAGGACAACAGACAGCCAGAAAATGACAAAGCTTTAAAGCCTCACATAATCCATTACAACAGACTTTGGTAGGCCTAAGACAGCACTGATGACATCAAAGTCCATGCCCATTGCAGCCATGGATTTCACTGTCCTGATTGCGAAGTTTTTCTCACCAGTCTCAATACCACGCTTCTCGCGCTTGTCACAAAGATCGCTAAGTGCCTTGCACATGATCCTGCGCCCCTCCTTGGCCTTCTTGAAATAGCCTAGTGCCCGTCTGATTGAACGCACCCTGATCTTGTCAGGATCCGGTTCAAGCAGCGCAGCACAAAGGACAGGGTGCTGACTGTCAGTGATCCTATATCTAATCCTGCATCATGGTATTGGCAGCAACCCCATCCTTGTCACATGACGTGGTCAGCGGACCTTGAGTATGACGTCATCACGCCTTCCCTTTGATGCTGGCACCTCTCCTTTGATATAACCAAGGGCAAGTGCTCCAACACCCATCCAGGAATCATCGAGACCCCACTTGGCAAGCAGGTCCTTGCCCTCCTGGCTGTCGAAAATCTCCTTCTCCCGGTTGATCCAGCAGCTGCCAAGGCCGATTGAATGGGCTGCGAGCATCATGTTGGAGAGGGCGAGTGTGGCATCCTCCCGACCTGTGGCCGCGCTCCTCTGGCAGAGGACGATGATGATGCAAGGTGCACCATAGAACGGGTCGTTGCTGGAACCCATCACTGCAGCATTCAGACGGGAGACCGTGTCCCTGTATTCCTTGTTCGTGACAGCGATGATCTTCACAGGCTGCCTGTTCATCGCACTAGGGGCCCACCGGCCTGCATCAAGTACGGCATCAAGCTCAGCTTCACTGACCTGCCTTGCTTCATAACTCCTGATGCTCCGACGCTCATGTATGGCTTTCAAGACTTCGTTCATGACATTCCTCCTTCCCTGATGATAGCACAAGAAACAGAAACCTCCCCAGGGAATGTCCCCGGGGAGGCGTTGGATCGACCTGCTAAGCGCAGTGCTTAGAGGATCTCACCCATGACCGCACCAGTCTTCTCGTAGAAGGCGAGGCGCTCGGAAGCGTCAGCGGCAGCCTTGGCGAAGAGCTCGTCAGCATGCGCGGGATTGGTCTTGTAGAGTGAGGAATAGCGGGTCTCACCCTTGATGAAGTCGACATAGTCGCTTGTGGCAGGCTTTGTCTCCCAAGTGAACTTCTTACCCTTCTCTGCAGCAGGGTTGAAGCGGTAGAGCGGCCAGTAGCCAGCCTCGACAGCCTTCTTTGCCTCGACCTGTGAGTACCTCATGTTGATACCATGGTTGATACAAGGTGCATAGCAGAAGACGATTGAAGGACCGTTGTAGGCGACGGCCTCCTGGAGGCACTTCTGGGCCTGCTGCCTGTTGTAGCCAAGGGCGCAGGAAGCGACATAGACATAGCCATAGCTCATGCACATGAAGCCCATGTTCTTCTTGCCCAGCTTCTTACCAGAGTTGGCGAACTTGGCGACAGCGGAAATCGGGGTCGACTTGGAAGCCTGTCCACCAGTATTGGAGTAGACCTCTGTGTCGAGGACCAGGATTGTCACGTTCTTGCCAGAAGCGACAACATGGTCGACACCACCGTAACCAATGTCATAAGCCCAACCGTCACCACCGATGATCAGGACCTTCTTCTCTGCGAAGTAGTCCTGGAGCTCGAGGATCTTGTCGAGGAGGGCCTGTGCCTCAGCATCAGCTGCCTTCTCATTGGCCAGCACTGCCTGGACTTCCTTCTGGGCTGTGATGGAAGCTTCCGTCATGTCTTCCCAGAGGCCATAGCACTTCTCGATGGCGGCCTTCAGCTCAGCGGAGCAGCCCTTGGCGATGAGTGCGTCACACTTCGCCTTCAGCAGGCCCCTGTTGGAGTCGATGGCCAGCCTCATGCCAAGGCCGTACTCGGCATTGTCCTCGAAGAGGGAGTTGCCCCAAGCCGGTCCACGTCCGTCAGCCCTCTTGGTGTATGGGATTGTCGGATAGGTACCAGAGTAGATCGAGGAACAACCAGTGGCGTTGGCGATGACAGCCCTCTCACCGATGATCTGGCTGAGCATCTTGACATAAGGAGTCTCACCACAACCGGCACAGGCACCGCTGAACTCGAAGAGAGGCTGCTTGAACTGCAGACCCTTGACGGTGTTCATGTTCAGGCCATCGAGGTTGTCATAGGTGAGGGCCTCGAAGAACTCGGCGTTCTGGATCTCGCCAGCCGCCCTCTCCTCTTCGGCGTTCCTCATCTCGAGTGCCTTCTCCTTGGCAGGGCAGGCCTCGACACAAACGCCACAACCATAGCAGTCCTCGGTGTAGACCTGGATCTTGAACAGGAGGTCGCGCTCGTTCTTGGTGTTGCTCTTGATCGCCTTGAAGGTGGCAGGAGCCTTCTCCATGTCAGCAGGTGTGATCTGCTTGGCCCTGATCGCGGCATGCGGACAGGACTGGACACACTGGTTGCACTGGATACACTTCGAAGAATCCCAATGAGGCACGAAGGCTGCAACACCCCTCTTCTCCAGCTTGGTGGTGCCGGAAGGCAGGGTGCCGTCGAAGCTCATGCAGGAAACAGGGATGTCATTGCCCTTGAGGTGCATGATGGGCTCGATGTTGTTCTTGGCGAAGTCATCAGCATCATCTGGGATCAGCTTCTTGGGCTCGAGGCTCTTGGTGATCGTCGCAGGGACCTTGACCTCGATGAGGGCCTCGCTGGCACCGTCGACGGCTGCCCAGTTCTTGTTGACAACATCCTCGCCCTTCTTGAGGAAGGTCTTCTTGATGTACTTCTTGATCAGCTCAATGGCCTCGTCCTCAGGAAGGACGCCACAGATCTTGAAGAATGCGGCCTGCATGACCGTGTTGATCCTCGTGCCAAGACCAGCCTTCTGGGCGATCGACAGGGCGTCGATGTTGTAGAAGCGGATCTTGCGGTTGATGATGATCTCCTGGTCATGGCGTGGCAGGTGCTCGAAGACCTCGTCTGATGGGATGGCACTGTTCAGGAGGAACACGCCACCTTCCTTCAGGGTGTCGAGCATGTCATAGCGGCCGATGTAAGCCGGGTTGTGGCAGGCCACGAAGTCGGCATGGTCGATGAGCCATGGCATGTCGAGGTTGCCCTCGCCGAAGCGCAGGTGGCTGATCGTGATACCACCAGACTTCTTGGAGTCATAAGCGAAGTAGGCCTGGGCGTTCTGGTTCGTGTTGTCACCGATGATCTTGATCGAGTTCTTGTTGGCACCGACCGTACCATCTGAACCCAGACCATAGAACATGCAGCTGACGACACCAGCAGGTGTGACGTCGATGATGTCATTGACAGGGATTGAGCGATGTGTGACATCGTCGTTGATACCAACGGTTAAGCCGTGGAACTCCTTGCCGCTGGCGAGGAAGTCGAAGACCGCCTTGGCGTGGGAAGGAGTGAAGTCCTTCGAGGAGAGGCCATAGCGTCCACCGATGACCTTGATGCCATTCCTACCCTGTGCGTTGAGGGCGGCGACGACATCGAGGAAGAGAGGCTCGCCAAGTGCGCCAGGCTCCTTGGTGCGGTCCATGACAGCGATCCTCTTGACAGTCTCAGGAATGCAGGAGACGAAGGCTTCTGCGCTGAATGGCCTGTAGAGGTGGACCTTCACGACACCAACCTTGCCACCATGGGCGTTGATGTAGTCGACAGTCCAATCGAAGGTGTCGGCAGCGGAACCCATGACGATGACGACGTCTGTCGCATCAGGTGCACCGACATAGTCGAAGAGGTGGTACTGGCGGCCTGTGAGGGCAGCGACCTTGTCCATGTACTTCTGGACGATGCCCGGGACAGCGTCATAGTACTTGTTGGAGGACTCACGTCCCTGGAAGTAAACGTCCTCGTTCTGGGCGGCGACGTGGATCTGAGGCTTCTCAGGCTTCTGGGCGCGGCTGCGGAAACGGGCGATGTACTTCTCGTCGACAATGCTCCTGATGTCGTCGTAGGAGATCTCCTCGACCTTCTGGATCTCGTGGCTTGTGCGGAAACCATCGAAGAAGTTCAGGAAAGGAACCTGGGCCTCAAGGGTGGACAGATGGGCGACAAGAGCCATGTCCATTGTCTCCTGGATGCTCGAAGCACATGTCATCGCAAAACCTGTCTGGCGGCAGGCCATGACATCAGAGTGGTCGCCGAAGATCGAGAGTGACTGGGCGGCGAGTGAGCGGGCGGAGACATGGAAGACACAGGGGAGCATCTCACCTGCGATCTTGTACATGTTGGGGATCATGAGGAGCAGTCCCTGGGATGCCGTGAAGGTGGTCGTGAGAGCACCTGCAACAAGCGAGCCGTGGACGGCGCCGGCGGCACCAGCCTCTGACTGCATCTCCATCACGTCGACCTGTCTGCCCCAGAGGTTCTCCCTTCCCATCGAAGCCCACTGCTCTGAATACTCAGCCATTGGGGAGGAGGGAGTGATGGGGTAGATGGCAGCGACATCGCTGAAGGCATATGCGATATGCGCAGCGGCGGTGTTGCCATCAATAGTGACATACTTTTTTTCAGCCATCTTTTTCTCCATACGCGTTGGATTGGATTAAGCTGCCTAAACAGCCATTTCTAATAATACCGAGAGACTTTTCCACTTGCAAGATTCCAGGTGGCTCTAAAGCGTCTTGTCGTAAGCCGCCCTGTCCTCCCCTCTGAGGAAGACCGTGCCCCTGAACGAGTAGCCCTCACGTTCCAACACATGCCGCATACGTCCGTTCTGGAGTCCTGTCGTGAGCCGTATCGCATGGTGGCCATTTGAAAGACACCACTCATCAACAGAGGAGAAGAGGATCCTCGACAGCCCATGTCCAACATAAGTACGGGAGATGGCTATGCGGCGCAGCACGATGGCATCCTCCCCTGTCGACCAGGCTCCCTTGATCCCGGCATAGGCCGCCTCACCTCCTCCATCCAGGCAGACATAAGCAACAACTTCCCCATCATGGCAGAGCACATGCCCCTGCGACAGGGAGATGTCGGTGACAAGGTCGCTCTTTGGAGGATAGCCGTCCTCCCATTGCACGAAGCCCTGCTCCCTCTGGAAGGCCCGGCCTTCATTGAGGATCCTCCAGCAATCATCCATGTCGCCCTCATTGGCAAGTCGGAAATCGTATCCATCAGACATGACCTGACGATAGCACCAAGCGCCCCTTGCGGAAAAGCACACTTACGGCCGATGATTCAAACTGTGTGAGACCCAAGGAGGTATATGATGCTTGATGAGACCATAATGAAACGCCGCAGCTACAGGCGCTTCGCTGACAGGGAGGTCGACAAGGAGACGGAGGACGAGCTCCTGGACATGACACTGCGTGCCCCTAGTGGTGGCAACATGCAACTCTGGTCGATGATCCGCGTGCGCGACCCTGAGAAGAAGACAGCCCTCTCACATACCTGTGACGAGCAGCCCTTCATCGCCAAGGCCCCGCTTGTCTATGTCTTCCTTGCCGACAAGTACAAGTGGCTTGAGTACTTCAGGCTGTCGAAGTCTGATGAGAAGTCAGGGATCCCGATGCGCAAACCAGGGATTGGCGACTTCCACCTGTGCATGCAGGATGCCATGGCCGCAGCACAGACCTGTGTCCTGGCTGCGGAATCACTCGGTTTGCGTTCCTGTTATATCGGGGACATCATCGAGAACTGGGAACAGGTCAAGAAAATACTCTCACTCCCTGATTTCGCCGTCCCAGCATGCATGCTCGTCATCGGCTGGCCATTTGGGGAAATCAAGGCCCCTATGACGAAACGCCCTGACAGGGAAGACTTCTTCTTCACCGACAGCTATCCTGAGCTGACATATGACAGGCTGGCGGCGATGTACCACAACCAGGAGGAACAATCCCGGGAGAACGGTGTCCTGCCCTATGACAACACAGGAACCTATGCCGATGCCTACTACAACAGGAAGTACACCAGCGCCTTCATGAAGGAGATGAACCGAAGCACGGCCCTATTCCTCAAGCCCTGGATCGAGGGCTAGCAGAGGGTGTAGCCGTTGTCGATTGTGACGCACTGTCCATAAATGCCACGCGAACTAGCAAGGAAGGAGACCAGGGATGCGATCTCATCTGGATCCATCAACTCCTTCCTGACAGTGTGGCCACACCAATGCGCCTCCAGGGGAGAACCTTCCAAGGAAGGACGGTGGATCAGCCCTGGCTGGACGGCATTGACCCTGAGCCCTGTCTCAGCGGCAAGGGAGCGCGTATATGCAGACACCGCGGCCTTGCTCGCATCATAGTGGGCTGTCTTTGAAAAGCCTGGGTGGATGGCATTCATCGAGGACACATTCACGACAGCCCCATCGGCCGCCCTCAATGCGGGCAGGAGCGCCTTGGTGAGCAGCATCACGCCTTTCACGTTCAAGTCGAGCACAGTATCGATGTCAGCTTCATCCACATCCCAGGCGTGTGCCTCTGTGAATACACCTGCGTTGTTGACCAGGGCATCAAGCCTGTCAATACCATCGAAACAGGGTTCCCCATGGGCAAGGTCCAGGACGAACAGCCTGGTCATCCTGGGATCCTCCCTGTAGGTGCGGGCCGTCCCATAGACAGTCCAGCCATCAGCATGGAAACGCTTCACAATGGCCTGTCCCAGATTGGAAAAGGCCGCACTAACCAACACGCTAGGCACCCAGCCACCTCCTGAGTTCCGGCCTCTTATGGAAGAGGCTGTCGTAGGGAGCTGTATACATCGAATCGTTGTAACGGGGCTTCATCATCGTCATGAAGAGCGACCAGGGACCGGTGCTCCTTGTAGCCTGCCAGAGGCCTGGTTGGACGAAAGAGCATTCATGGTCCCTGTCGAGCGTCGATGTCCGGACCTCGTCAGCGTCCTCATCATAAGTCAACTGCAAAGCAGGAGATCCTGCGATGAAGACCCAGGTCTCACCCACGCTGAGCTTATGAAGGGAGGAAAAGGAGTCCTCAGTGGCGAGGTAGAAGATCGAGCCAGCTCCAAGAGCGTCGAATTCGCAGATGAAGCGGAAGAAGCCTCCCTCTCCTTCAAGCGGGGCGAGGGCGTAGTCCTTGAGGATGTCGCTGGCGGTGATCACTCCCAAGCCCTCACAATCTCACGGACCAAGGCTGAGAAGGTCGTCTTGACGCGCTCTCCTGTCTCAAGGACCTCCTCATGGTCGAGCTTCCTGTCGAGTATGCCGGCGGCCATGTTCGTCAGGCAACTGATCCCCAGGACCGGCAGGCCCATGTGGGCTGCGGCAATAGCCTCAGGCACTGTGGACATGCCAACGGCATCAGCGCCAAGGAGGCGTGCCATGCGGACTTCGGCAGGAGTCTCGAACTGAGGGCCTCCGAAGAGCATGTAGACACCCTCGCGGAGGGTGATGCCAAGCTTTTCATAGGCTTGGCGGGCGACACGCTGCGCACCCCTGTCCCAGACAGAGCCCATGTCGAAGAAACGTGGGCCGAGAGCTTCAGGGTTGGCCCCCCTGAGCGGACTGTCCCCCATCACCTTGATATGATCCGTGATCAACATCAGATCACCTGGCTTCCAATCCTTGTTCACACAGCCAGCCGCATTCGTCAGGAAGAGCTTGGAGACCCCAAGAACCTTGAAGACCTGGACAGGATAGACGACATCCTGGAGGCTCCAGCCCTCGTAGTAATGGAAACGACCCTGCATGCACAACACCTGGCGTCCTTCGAGACGGCCTATGACAAGGCGTCCCTTGTGTCCTGGCACTGTCGAGACTGGGAAGTGAGGGATCTCCGAGTAGGGGATCACGACAGGATCGGCAAGTTCATCAGCGAGGTCGCCAAGACCTGATCCGAGTATGATCGCCACATGGGGTGTGACGACACCTATGCGCTGCCTGATGAAGGAAGCGCTTTCATTGAGCTTGTCCATCAATTCCATAGCTAATCTCCTGGAAAAGGGGGGAAGGCCTCTGGCCCCTCCCCCATCGTTGTCAATAAGGCTGACCTGCTGCCAATGGGCCTGCGTTCCTCTTTGAAGTGAAGACCAGGACGATCAAGGTCGCCACATAAGGGAAGGCGGAAAGGAAGCCCGCAGGCACAATGGCCAGGGCCGGTACGATACGCGACATGTTGGCAATCGTATAGCAGAAGCCGAAGAAGAAAGTAGAACCAAGTATGCCAAGGACCTTCCACTGTCCGAAAATCAGTCCCGCGACTGCGAGGAAGCCAAGGCCGTTCATGCCGCTCGCGCTGTTGAACTCCCCACCGACGGTGATCAGGTAGACACCACCACCAAGGCCGGCGAGCGCACCTGATGCGATGACTCCGATGTAACGCATCCTGTGTACGTTGATACCAGCGCTGGCGACAGCCGAGGGATGCTCACCGCAGGCCCGCAACCTCAAGCCGAAGCTGGTCTTGTACAGCAGGAAGTAGCTCACCAGCCAGATCGCGACTCCGACGATTGTCGTCCAGTAGACGCGCGTGAAAGCCATTGTGCGCAGGAAACTTCCCGCACCAGCCTGGCAGGCGAGACCTGCGACGAGGTTGATGGCGAGGGCCATGGCGAGGTTCAAGATAGACCTGTCATCACCGAACACCTTCTTGAGGGGGCCCTTCCAAAGCTCCTCCTTGGTGCGCAGGACGAAGAAGAGGGCCACGACCACGATATCGGCTACGACCACCGCGACAAGGGCAGAACTGATGAAGAAAGAGAGGACCAGTGACACCACAGCCGCACCAAGCAGCATCCATTTCATGCCTGCACGTCCCAGCAGGCCATCGAAAGCGGGGCCTTTATGGGCGAAGCGGAAACACTGGCGGACGACCATGTAGACAATGAAGACCAGGAGGTAGCACCACAGCAGGTAGTGGACAGCTGATGCGAGGAACTCGCTTATCGAGAATGGGACGACAGAGTGGGCGATCGTGATGTTGCCACTTCCTGTGACGGTCTGTGCCAGGTAGACGGTCAATGCTGTAGAGAGCATGTTGATCGCCGTACCAGAGATGACCTGGTCAGCCTTCAGGTTGATTGCCGCAATGGCATGGAGGATGGAGAAGATGGCTCCCGCCACCACCGCGACCAAAAGGCCAATGATGAAACAGGCGTTCATCGGCAACTTGCCTTGCAGGTTGACCATGGTCACGGCGCAACTGAAGCACCCCATGAGCATGAAGCCTTCGATACAAAGGTTGGTGACACCAGAGCGTTCACTGTAGAGGGCACCAAGGGCTCCAAGGAGGAGTGGTATGGTGTAAGCGACCGCTGATGGGAAGATGCTGTTCAACAATTCCATATCCTTGCCTCCTCACCTTTCGACATCGGACGATGGCCCGGCTGCCTTTATGTTCATCTTTCCAAGCTTCTTCTCGTACATGCCATGGAAGAGCCTGTCCCAGAGACGGCGGAACAGGACGCTCGTCGCCGAGAAGTAGATGATGACAGCGATGATCGTATCTGCGATTTCCGGTGGTATGCCAGCACCAGCACCAAGCGAGCCCTTGCCAGCCTTCAGGATGGCGAAGAAAAGGGCTGCGAAGAAGACACCAACCGGGTTGCAGTTGCCAAGCAGGGCGACGGCAATGCCATCGAAACCCTCGTTAGGCATCTGGTTGCGGTAGATCATGTTCGAATAGCCACAGTAATAAGTGACACCTGCGATGCCGGAGAGGGCGCCTGCGATCGTCATTGAGATGATGATGTTCCGGCTCACCTTGATACCAGCATACTCAGCGCAGAAGCGGTTGGCACCAACAGCCTTGAGCTGATAGCCGAGCGTGGTCTTGTTGAGTATGAAGGCGATCACGAAGACCATGGCTATGGCGATTATGATGCCCCAGTTGATGTAACTGCGTGGGAAGAACTGCGACAGGAGCGGAGTCCTGAGGCTCTGTGCCGCAGGGACCGAGGCGGAACGCGAAGCGACACTTGGGTCGACCATGAAAGCGGGGATGGTCTCATAGATGATCCAAAGGGCCGTCCAGTTCAACATGATGCAGCTGACGACCTCATGGACATTGAACTTCGCCTTGAGGAAACCAGAGATGAAACCCCACAGGCCTCCAGCGATGGCGCCACTGACAACAATGATCACCAGGTAAAGCGGACGTGGGATCCCCTGGCCGTAATAAGCCCACAAGGAAGCGACACAGCCACCGACAAGCATCTGGCCACTGCCTCCGATGTTGATCAAGCCTGCCTTGTAGCCGAAGGCCACCGAAAGACCGATCAGTATCAACTGGGTGGCAACCGCGATCGTGTTTCCAATACGCCTCGGATCCGAGACAGAGCCATGGATTATCAAGCGCATGGCTTCCATCGGGTTCCGTCCGAGGACAAGCAACAGTATGCATCCGGCAAGGATGCCAGCGACAACTGCTGTCAATGACACGAGCAGCGACCCGGCCTTGTGCTCCTTGAGAAGTCTCTCCTTGGCCATCAGCCCACCTCCTTGCCGCTCTTGATGCCAGCCATCATGAGGCCGACGGCATACTCATCAGTATCCTCGGTCTTGACGATGTCTATCAGGCGGCCTGCGTTGATGACCGCGATGCGGTCTGAAAGGTTGAAGATCTCATCCAGCTCGAAGCTGACCAGAAGGACGGCGTTTCCCTCATCACGGTGCTTGACCAGCTGGGCGTGTATGAACTCGATGGCACCCACATCAAGCCCCCTGGTAGGCTGTACGGCGATCAGCAGCTTCGGCTGGGCCGTGATCTCACGGCCGATGATGGCCTTCTGCTGGTTGCCTCCAGAGAGCTTGCCTGCAAGGGAGTTCACCCCCTCGCCTGAGCGCACATCGTATTTCTCGATGATCGCCTGCGAATACTCCTTGATCTGAGGCTTGTCCAGGAGTCCGTGGTGGCTGAAAGGCCTCTTCTCGAAATCCTTGATGATGAAGTTGTCATAAAGCGGGAAGGAAAGCACCAGCCCCCGTTTCTGACGGTCCTCGGGGATGTGGCCAAGCCCAAGGTCGTTCCGCTCCTTGATCGACAGCTTCGTGATGTCCCTGCCAAGCAGGCTGACCGAGCCCGACTCTATAGGTCGGAGGCCTGTGATGGCCTCGACAAGCTCGCTTTGTCCATTGCCATCAACACCAGCGATGCCGACTATCTCACCAGCATGGACGCTGAGGGAGAAGTCCTTGACACCCAGGACCTTCTTGTTGTTCAGGACATTCAGGTCCTTGACCTCAAGCACGGCCTCTCCTGGCTTGGCAGGTGCTTTCTGGACCTTGAAGTTGACCTGGCGGCCGACCATCATCGCTGCCATCTCGGCAGTGGATGTCGATGCGACATCGACGACGCCAATCAAGCGGCCACGCCTGATGACGGTGCAACGCTGGGCGACAGCCTTGATCTCATCAAGCTTGTGGGTGATGATTATGATCGACTTGCCTTCCTTGGCCAGGGCACGCATGATGTCCATCATCTCATCAATCTCCTGAGGCGTCAGGACGGCGGTCGGCTCGTCGAATATCAGGATGTCGGCATCACGGTAGAGCATTTTGAGGATCTCAACACGCTGCTGCATGCCGACGCTTATGTTCTCGATAACACTATCCGGGTCTATGTTGAGCCCATAACGTTCACTGAGTTCCTTGATCTTGCGCCGGCCCTGCCGGGTATCGAGGACGAAGCCACCCTCCTTTCCAAGTATGATGTTCTCAGTGACAGTGTAGTTGTGGATCAGCTGGAAGTGCTGGTGGACCATTCCAATGCCAAGGTCGTTGGCATCGTTCGGGGAATTGATCTTCACTTCCTTGCCACGTACCTTGATCGTGCCACGGTCAGCATGGTAGAGGCCGAAGAGTATGCTCATCAGCGTGCTCTTACCTGCCCCGTTCTCTCCGAGGATCGCGTGGATCTCCCCCTCCTCCACCTGCAAGGTGATGTCATCGTTCGCGACGATGCCGGGGAACTCCTTGCGTATGTTCAGCATTTCTATAACGTAAGACATCAGACCTCCTCCAGCCTGCTTTCTCGTTCCTGTGTGGATAGGAGAAGAAGGCCGCGCTCAATGATGCGGGGCGCGGCCTTCTCTCAATCAATCAGACTATCCCGTTCAGGGAATCAGCCCCTCTGCGTTGTCCTGGACAGAGATCTCACCATTGATGATCATCTGCTCGACCTGGGCGACGATTTCCATGGTCGCATCAGAGAGGTTCGGGTTCTCAGTTGGGATTCCGAGGTCCTCTGTGTCAGCACCGAGGAGCATGTTCGTCCCACCAGGGAACGTGCCGTTGTAAGCAGCGTAGACGAGGTCGTAAGCGGCCTTGTCGATATACTTCATGGCGCTGGTCAGGATGCAGCTCTCACCATTGCCCATGTCACCGACAGAGTACTGGTCGACGTCAACACCAACTGCCCAGACATCCTGTCCGGCGAGGCGGCGGCTCTTGGCTTCGTTGATGACGCCAACACCGGTACCACCAGCAGCGGCGAAGATGACATCGACACCACTGTCGTACATGGCTGTGGCGAGCTGTCCACCAAGTGCGAGGTCAGCGAAGGAACCAGAATAGACGAAATTGTTGGGATCCATCTCGATGGCCGTGCCGTAGTTGGCATTCGCATAAGCGACACCCTGCTGGAAGCCCCAGTTGAACTTCTGGACAGCTGGGATCTCGATACCGCCGACAAAGCCGACAGAACCCTCAACAATATCAACTGCTGTGGCGACACCAGCGAGGAAGCCTGACTCCTGCTCCTTCCAGCTGACGGAGACAGTGTTGGGGCCGCAGTTCTCACCGAGGTTGCTGTCGAAGATGACCAGCATCAGGTCATCACAATCACCACTGGCCTGGACTTCCTTGATGGCATCCTCGAAGAGGTAGCCCGGGCAGGCGATGAAGCGGTAGCCCTGGTCGTAGAGGTCGTAGATGGCGGTTGTGTAGTCACCAGTCGTCGTGCCATTCGGGCGGAGGTAGGTGGCTGTGAGGCCAAGCTCCTGGGCGGCACGGTTGACACCTTCCCAGGTGCCCTGGTTGAAGGACCTGTCATCGATTGTGCCAGAGTCTGTGACCATTCCGACCATGAGGCCATCACCAGTTGTGGCGACACCAGATGTGGCAGTGGTTCCAGCAGCGGCGGATGTCTCAGAAGCACCATTGGCGAAGACAGATGTCATCGCAATCAGGGCAATGAGAAGCAATGCTAGGGTTTTCTTCATGGAGATTCTCCTTTGTTCTCGTTCGATAAGCCCCATTGTAAAGGCAAGTGCCTATGCTGTCAAACAAAAGCGAAGGTCTGACACAATAAACATCTCTTTGTCTTACAAGGTATTAACCTCTTTGAAGACATTAAAAAAGGGCCATGCGGATGACGCACAGCCCTACATGACAGCCCTTTACTGGGCCATCTCAGCCTCAAGGAGGGCGAGGATGAAGGGCCCCACCCCCTTGAAATCATCACGTTTCTGGGGTTCCAGGAAGTAGTATTTCAATGAGCCATCGCGGTAGGGATTACCGCCCAATCCAGCAACAGAGCAGATGCCGTCAAGGTGGTAGATGCCGTTTTCATCGCAGGTCAGGTAGACCCGCTTGATACCATCAATGGCCTTGCGTCCAACGTCCTTCCACCGAGGCTCGAGTATGCCAAGGCTGCTACCCTTGAAATACATGTAGGCGAACATCGATGTGCCACTGGTCTCAAGGTAGTTGCCAACCGCGTCCGGATGGTCTGGCACCTGGTACCACATGCCACTCTCCATCTGGTAGGCGGCAATGGCAGGAGCCAGCTCCCGGATCATGTCCTCGAGGTCCTTGCGTCCCGGGTGGGATGCAGGCACCTGGTCGAGCACATCAAGCACTGCCATGCAGAACCAGCCAATCGAACGGGACCAGAAGTGAGGCGAAAGCCCTGTCTCGATATCACTCCACCTCTGCCCCCTGGACTCATCGTACGCATGATAGAGCAAGCCTGTCTTCTTATCACGGAGGATTGAATAAGTCGTCTTCAACTGGTTCACCACATCATCAATCGCGGCATCATCATCGTGTCGGCGGGCATATTCGGCATTGAAGGGGCCTTGCATGTAAAGCCCATCCAACCAGATCTGCCAAGGGTAGATCTCCTTGTGCCAATAGACCCCGCATTTGCACCTGGGCTGGTGGACCAGCTGGCTGTGGAGCCTGTCGGCAGCCAGGTTGAACCTCTCCTCCCCGCTCTTGTCAGCAAGGGGGAAGAGGGCGCGCCCCGCATTGACCTGGTCAAGGTTGTACTCACCTTCCCTGTAAGTGTCGATCGTACCATCCGCTGCGATCAGCCGGTCGTACATCGAATAAACCCATGGATAGATGGAATCATCCTTATGATAACCTGCGCTGCGCAAGGCGGCATAAAGGACGAGGCCATGTTCGTAGTGCCAGAGCATCATACCTGGCTGGTAATAGCTCTCGACACTTTTGGCGATCGCCAATGACAGGGGAAGTGGGTTCTTCTTCATATCAGTAATAACCTCTTATCAAGATTGGAGGCCGGCGGGGCGCACGCCGACCTCCTTGTGTCATTCATACTAAACGCCAGATGCGTCAGCGGACAAGGCCGTTCTCCCTGGCGTATTCGATGCCCTGCTCGTTCCAGGCAGCGCCACCAATGGCGTTGAACTGGTCAAGGAAGGCCTGCCAATTCTCAGGAGTGAGTTCCCTCTGGCCGGAGAGGAACTCTGCAAGACCCTGCTCATAGAAGCGCTGGACGTCGGCATTCGGGGTCGGCATCTGGCCACTTCCGATGGCTGCGGTCCAATGCTTTGACTGCATCTCGCGCAGCGTGGTGAGTGCTGACATCGTCTTGCCGCTGGTAGCCGTCGTATAGGTCGGATAGCGGGAAGCGAGCTCAGTGTCGCTGTTGTAGAAGACCATGTTCCTCAGCTGGGTGTAGACCTGGCCGTCAGGACCGGAGAATGACATGTCACCAAGGTCGCCAGTGACAGGGACTCCGTTCTCATCGAGGACGTAGTTGACGCCTTCGACGCCCCAACCGCAGAGGAAGTAACCTTCATCAGAGCTCATCCATTCCAGGAGTTCGCAGATCTTCTCAGCCTTGCCTGCGTCGACAGCGTCCTGGCTGATCGCATAAATCCTGTAGTTCTGGTCGTAGGCACCAACAGAAGCATCTCCGTAAGGTCCTACTGGAGGATCGATGACAATCCACTCGCCATCAGGGAAGTTCGCATCGAATGGTGCGTAGTTCGCTTCTGCGGCATAGGCGGCGTTCTGCTCCTTCATGATACCGAAACGGCCCTGCTTCCATGCGGCACGGAAGTCATCCTTCTTGTAGGTCAGCCAGTTCGGGTCCATGACACCCTCGGCAGCCATGTTGCGGATGAAGCCCATGGCTTCGTAGAACTCCGGCTTGTAGACATTGAGGCCGAGGTCCTCTTCTTCGAAGCACCAGAGGCCGTCAACACCAAAGGCACCAAGGATTGGGAAGAGGCGCGCGCCGGGATAGCCCTTCAGCGTGGCATCGGACTCGATGTAGGCACCGTAGCCCCATGTGTCATTACGGCCATTGCCGTCAGGGTCGTTGAATGTGAAGGCCCTCATGACATCCATCAGCTCATCAAGGGTCGTGGGGACTTCGAGGCCGAGGTTGTCCAGCCAGTCCTTGCGGATCAGGAGGCCTTCGTTCATGGCGACGGAGCCAGGAGAAGCGAAGCCATAGCTGTGACCGTCGATCGTCGTCATGGCGATGGAATCAGCATCATACTGCTGTGCCGTCCTGTTTGGCATCAAGGCATAGTAATCATCGACAGGAGCGACCAGGCCCTGGTCGACAAGACGTGTGAGGACAGGGCGTGAGACCATGAAGAGGTCTGGAAGGCTGTTGCCAGCAGCGGCAGCCTGGATCCTGACGTCCTGGTCGGACTCATTGGAAGGCAGGGTGCTCAGCTGGAGGTCGATGTTGTGTTCCTCGAGCAGGATGTCGTAACCAACCCAGTCATCTGGGATTGGACCGGCCTCTGTTATGGCGGCGCCGTACCAAAGAGTGATGGTGACAGGACCATCAGATGCGGCTGTCGTTGTCTCAGAGCCACCATTGGCGAAGACCATCGTCATCGCGACAAGGAGAGTGAGGAGTGTTGCTAGGATTCTTTTCATATTACCTCCAAATTGTTTTTCCTTTTTCATCAACCCTTGACGGAACCAGCCAACGTACCCTTCGTGAAGTACTTCTGTATGAAGGGATAGGCTATGACCATCGGGATTGCGCTCATGAATACCGATGCGGCCTTGATGGCCTCGATCGGAGCATTGCCAAAGGCACTGACCTCGACATACTCGTTCATGCCAGCAGCCATCAGGATGTTCCTCAACAGGATGGGCAGCGGGTTGAGGTTGCTGTCCTGGATATAGAGCATGGCGTTGAAGAAGTTGTTCCAGAAGGACACGCCGTAGTACAGGCCGATTGTCATGATGATCGCCTTTGACAGTGGCATGATGATCCTTATCAGGATCTGGACCTCGCTGCAGCCATCAATGCGCGCACTCTCCTTCAGCTCACCAGGGATGCCATCGAAGAACTGGCGCATGATGATGACGTTGTAGGTCGAGATCGCTCCTGGGAGGAAGACCGCTGCCAGATGATTCATCAATCCGATGTTCTGGACCAACAGGTAGGCCGGGATCATGCCGACATCGAAGATGTAGGGGATCAGGACAAGGGTCGTCAGGATCTTGCGTCCTGGCAGGGTCTTGACTGACATGACATAGGCCAGGGGTATGGTCAGGATCAAGGCGGAAATGACACCGCCGACCAGGATCTTCAAGCTGTTCGAAAAGGCCATGAGGAAGCCATTGTTGCCCAAGAGGGCCTTGTAGGCATCAGGAGACCAATCCCACACCGGGAGGAACATGCCTTCGAGATAGCTTCCAATGTAGGTGTTCGGCCTGAACGAGAGCGTGACTGTGGACCAGATAGGCACCGCGATGACGATCAGGATCAGGACCATGAAGATATCGACTGTGACCTGGAAGGCCCTGTCAGCCCTTGTCGGACGCACTGCATTGTTGTGCATCTTTGGCTTGAGGTCGGTATGTACCTTTTTCTTCTTTTTTGTTGTAGCTGCCGCTTCCATACCTACCCCCTTAGAACAGTGACGATCCTTCGCTTACGCGTTGGACAAGCTTGTTGGACACAAGGACCAGGATCATTCCAATCGCACCCTTGAAAAGACCAACCGCTGTGGCGAGCGAGAACTCGAACTGCAGGAGGCCCTGCCTGTAGACCCAGGTGTCGATGATGTCTGCGACCGAGTAGACCTGCGGAGAGTACAACATGTACATCTGATTGAAACCAGCATCGAGGATCGTGCCCAGCTTCAGAAGGAGGACTGTGACGATGACAGGCTTGATTGAAGGAAGCGTGATGTAACGCACACGCTGCCAGCTGTTGGCTCCTTCGACCATGGCCGCCTCGAAGAGCGAGACATCGATGCCCATCAAGGCTGCGATGAAGATGATTGCCGACCAGCCCATCTCCTTCCATGCGTCAGACAGCAGGACAACCCAGGGGAAGGCCTTGACTGATGAGAGGAAGTCCACAGGCGTACCCCCGAAGAGCTTGATGATATCGTTGATGATACCACTCGAAGGAGACAGGAGGGCGAAAAGGACACCGTACATGATGACCCATGAAAGGAAGTGTGGCAGATATGCCAAGGTCTGGACGACCTTGCGCAACACCCGGTGGGTGCACTCGTAAATCGCGATGGCCAGGATGATGGACAGTGGCAGGCTGATCACGATCTTGCCAATCGAGTAGAAGACGGTGTTCCTCAAGAGTTCCCAGAAATAGAAGCTGTTGAAGAAATCTATGAAATTCTGGAAGCCGACCCACTGGGAGCCGAGGACACCATCACGGGCCCTGAAATTCTTGAACGCGATCTGCGCGTTGAAAATGGGCACGTACTTGAAGATGAAGTAGAAGACGATCGGGATGAGGAGAAGAAGATAGACATCTTTGTGCCGGAGGATCTCACGGCCCAGGGATGGCTTGATCATGAGCAGCTCTTCCCCACTCGCATTCTTCACCACCTTCACACGGGAAGGACTCACGTTGTGCCTGCGTGAGAACTCCGCGATCTCAGGCGACTTGGAAACAGTTTTACTCATTCACCACCTCGTTGTGTTTTGAGCAAAGTATGGGGCTGCTTTCCAATCTTATGCTTACAGGAAATTGGAATTTTCCGACTTTCCGTGGTATTTGCAGGACACTTGAACCGTATTCATCACATCCTGAGCTTTCCAGGCGCTACGCCCATGATCCGCTTGAAGACCCTGCAGAAGTAAGCCTGGTCCTGGAACCCGGACTCGTGTGCGACCTCGTTGACCGAACAGCCCGACCCCCTGAGGAGTGAACAGGCGATCTGGACACGGTAGCGGTTCAGATAGTCCCAGGGGGAGATACCAAGCTCACGTTTGAATATGCGTGTCATGTAATCTTCTGAGATGTTGACACTGTCCGCGACCTGCCAACGGATCACCCTGCCCCGCGCCTTCCTGTTTATATAAAGGCAGACCTTCTTCACAAGCGCACCTGTGAGCGGAGCCAGGACCTGGCCTCCTCCGAAGATGCCGACCAGCCGGCTGAAGAACTCGTCGCTCCGGCAGATGCAGGTGTTGACCAGGAGTATGCCTGGCCAATCGGCTATCCTGTCGACGATGTCACTGGTGATCTCATCACGCACCAGCACGACCGGCACCCTGCTGCCGGCCTTGAGCGCCCTGATGCCCTCGACCATCTCCGCATCTCCTTCACGCAGGATCACCAAGGCAGGAGCTGGTTCGATGGCGGCAAAGAGCCCACTTGGTGAATCAAAGGTCTCTATACGTCCAAAAGATGACAACCTACCAAGACCATCTGGCAGGCCACCTAGCACCAGGATCCTGGCACTTGAACGCCCATAGAGCGCATTATGGGCGGAAAGCGCACTCCAGAAATCAGTCCCCAGGCTGTCAAGACCTAGGCAGATGAATGCCAGGTCCTTGGTTGATTCGTGGTTCCTCAAGAGGTTCAGGACGACATTACCGACAGCCCCCCTGTGTGGTTCAGAAGCATCGTAGGCCAGCTGGGTGAGGCCTTCCGGCAGGTTGAACGAGGATGCCAGGTCACTGTCATAAGCCATGACAAGCTGGGGGCAACCTGCAAGACAGGCAGGGACAGGAACGTCCTGTGAATGCCTGATGAACAGTGTCGGACCATAGGACGTGGTCGGGGCCATCCCTCCAGACAACGTCGGCCAGGGCAGCATGACCTGGATGCTGTGCTCCTTGAAGTGGAATGTGCCTGAAAGGAGCATGACTATGCGTTCCGCCAGCTGCAGGGAGGGGTTCTTGCTGAGCATGGCCGGATGCCAGGTGTCAAGACTGAGACCCAACCCCAGCCCGTTTGGATAGAAACAAGCGGAAAGACGTGGCCCGTCCCCATCCTCGCGTGCCAGCTGCACCAGTATCGCCAAGGCCTGGGAAAGCCGCCAGGGATCCGTCAGGACCACAGGCAGGCCATCGGGAATGGCTGCATCGTCAAGCCCCTGTTCCTTGGCGAAGGCCCTGAGGAATGAAGATGGGTCCGTGATACCGTATGCGACCTCAAGCTCGCCACGCTCGGAGAGGATCAGGTCCAGCAGGTGCTCCGCTTTGGACACATTGTTGTATATATCGCCTTTGACCTCGGATGGCAGCCCGGAAAGAGCCTGGCGCATCGCGCTCAAAGGCTCACGCAGGTCTTCAGAGACATTGGCGTAGAACTCCTTGGCCTCACGTTCCGCCTCCTCCGCCTTGTCTTTCGCACTGTTGGCCTCCTCGAGCAGGGTCATGCCTTTCAAGGCCGATGATACGGAAGCCATGACATCTTCTATCGTGGCCTCCTTGTGCATCGGTGTGACCTCGATGACAAGATAGCCTACAGCCTCCCTGTCACGGATCACTGGTTCGACGACGAAGGCTCCATGTGAGACGAAACCCCTGTAGCGTTCCGGCAGCATGTAAGGTGCGCTGAAATCCTCCTTGCCTACTTCACCAAGCCCAGGATCGTAACCTGCGACCAGCGTGCGCCCCTCATCCCCGTTGAAGAGTACGAGATAGGCCTGGCGGAAGCCAAGTCCCGGCAAGTGCTCCTTCATGACAGCCCCAAGATAATCCATGCCCTTGGTCGACAACAGGGCCATCTTGAAGCTGTTCATGCCTTGGAGCTCACTGAGGAAGCGGTATTCAGCCTCCCCGCTCGCAAGCACGCTCGAGCGGAGGATCACACGGTCCAGGTTCTTCAGGCAGAAATCACGCATCCCATCACCAAGTGGTAGGAGGAGGGAGAACCAGTGCGCAATCTCGACCAGGTCTTCGCTCTCCCCCTCCTGCTGTATGAACGAGCGGCAGAGTACGGCGAACCGGGACAGGAAGGTCTCCTGTTCCCTAGGCCCTGGATCGGGGTTGCGCAGCGCATAGCCGACAAGGTAATCGAGATCCACCTCCCTAAGGCGTCCACCTGAATATTCGACCGCCCAGCGGGTGAAGCTTGATTCGTCCTTGATCACAGCCCTGGCGGCCGCCTCCCCTCCAAAGGAGTCATGACAGCCACAGGAACGGCGCACGACAAGCGAGGCATCGAGCACCGTGTCGTCCGCAACAGCCCTGCCTTCCATCAAGTCCTTCAACCGGGACATCGCACAGGCCATCATGGCACCTGCAGGCATACGTACCGTCGTAGGGGGTGTGGCCAGGAGCTTGTTGGTCTCGCTATCGTTGAAACCACAGACGGCAAGGGAACCAGGTATGTTGACACCCAGCTCCTCCAGGCGCCTCACTGCTGCGTACATCATCATATCAGAAGCACACACGAGGGCATCGAAATCAAGGGATGGGACAAGCCCCCTTGCCGACATTATCTCATCCAAGGCCTCCCTGCCCCGTCCCCAGGGGTGTGGGGATGAGACCAGGTCAGGGTCGAAGGGGATGCCACAGGAGGCAAGTGCATCCAGGTAGGCTTGGTAGCGGCGTTGGGACGAAGCATGGTATTCAGGTCCACGCAACATGCAGATCCTTTTCTTACCATGCACCTTGACCAAGTGGGTGACAAGGGAGAAGAAGCCTTGATAGGCATCGAAATCCACAAGGGGGACATCGGGGCCTGTCTTCAGTCCGATCGTGACAATGGGCAGCCCATCGAAACGTCGCATGAAGGAGCACACATCCTCCGTACTCGCATCACCTGCCAATGTCGACGCCCATGCGACAAGACCATCAATGTTCTCAGGACAGATCAAGGAGTAAATCGAGTTGCGGAGATACTCATCAGCTCCCTTGAAATCCAGCCTTCCGCCAGGGAAGGCGATCAATGCGTCCTTGGTCAAGTCGACACAGGACAGCGCACGGTGCCACAGGCGGACGCTCATCCCCTCGTGGATCGACGCAAGCATGAAAGCGGTTCTTCTACCCATGTATCCATGATAAGCCAGCCACCAGGAGCTTGCAAACAAATTCAGGACTGTTTTGTACAAACCAGCCATTGGACGATTCAGGACAAGCCCGAACGGCCATTTTTCGTTGACAAGTCATGAATGGCCGGTTTAGAGTGGAATCATGTTTCATTCCGGGAAGAACGATTCAAAGGGCTGTCATGCGTCCAAGGCCCATCATGGGCCAACCTTCCCTTTCTTTTCCCTTTCAACCAAGCACAGCATTGTCCGGCATGAAGACCGGATGCATATAGACACCTGCGAAGGAGGAGTCAAATGAAGAGCATTGTTGAGTGCGTGAATACGGTGGAGCGCCCTATCAAGGTCCTCCAGTTCGGTGAGGGCAACTTCCTGAGGGCCTTTGTCGACTGGATCATCGACAACCTGAACGAGAAGACAGCGTTCAATGGCAATGTGATGATGGTCCAGCCGCTCGAGCGCGGAATGGGTGACATGATCAACGCCCAGAAGGGCCTCTACAACACCTGCCTCAGGGGCATCCAGGGGGGTAAGGAGGTCACGGAGCTGAGGACGATCACTTCTGTCGCAGGCTGCATCAACCCTTATCATGACCATGAGGCCTACATGGCACAGGCTTCCAATGCCGACCTCCGCTTCGTGATCAGCAACACGACAGAAGCTGGTATCGCATACAGCGAGGGCGACAAGCTTGACGACAAGCCACAAAAGAGCTTCCCTGGCAAGCTGTGCGCCTTCCTCTACAAGCGCTATCAGGTCTTCGGCGGCGACAAGTCAAAAGGCCTGATAATGATCCCCTGCGAGCTGATTGACAAGAATGGAGACAACCTCAGGAGGATCGTCCTCCAGTACGCAGATGAGTGGGGTCTCGAAGACGGCTTCAAGGCCTGGCTCAACGAGGCCTGCGACTTCTGCAACAGCCTTGTGGACCGCATCGTCCCGGGTTATCCACGTGCCGAGGCCGAGGCCCTGTGCGGGAAGCTGGGCTACCAGGACAACCTGATCGATACCGCCGAGATCTTCCACCTCTGGGTCATAGAGTGTCACAAGGCAATGCATGATGACGAACTGCCGACCAAGGAAGCCGGGCTCAATGTCGTTTGGACTGACGACATGACCTTCTACCGCACACGCAAGGTACGCATCCTCAACGGAACCCACACCATGATGGTCCTTGCCAGCTACCTCAGCGGCCTGGACACGGTCGAGGAATCAGTGAAGAGCCCTCTGATCGGACCCTATATGCGTGATGGGCTCTTCAATGAGATCATCCCGTCGATGGATGGGGATCTTGAGGAATTGAAGGGTTACGCCGCAGACGTCCTCGAGCGCTTCCAGAATCCCTATATCGAGCACCTCCTACTGTCGATCTCCCTCAACAGCGTCTCGAAATTCAAGACACGCGACCTGCCATCACTCAATGGCTACATCGCAAAGACCGGCAAGCTCCCACGCCACCTGGCACTCTCCCTTGCGGCCCTCATGGCCTTCTACCAGGGTACTGAGTTCGAAGGTGACGCTCTTGTAGGCAACAGGAACGGCGTGAAATACCTGATCAAGGACACCAAGGAGTATCTCGATGTCTTCGCCTCGCTGACTGCAGCCACTTACAAGTGCAACGGATGCAAGGCCAAGGCCTTCACCGAGACCATCCTCTCCAAGACAGAGTGGTGGGGTCAGGACCTGACACAGGTCCCCGGCCTGAAGGATGAGGTCGAGTCCCTGCTCAAGACCATCCTCGATGAGGGTATCGAGGCCGCAATCAGGAGCCTTTGACGTGGAGAAACTGATCAGGATAACCCCCCTCGACAACGTCGCCGTTGCCGTAGGGCCCTTCTTCAAAGGCGACATTGTCAGCTTCGATGGTGTGACCTACACCCTGCTCAGCGACCTTCCTGCGGGCCACAAGATGGCCCTCAGTGACATCAAGGCTGGTGAGAAGGTCATCAAATATGGCTATCCGATAGGAGAAGCCACCGTGGACATCCACGCAGGGAGCCATGTCCACTCCTTCAACATCCGCACCCTCCTTTCCGAGGAGGCAGGTTACTCATATGACGAGGCGAAGGCCGCTGAGTACATCATGGAAGCGAAGGAGAGGGAGCAGCGCTGGCAGGGCAAAGTGCCGACGATCATGGCCTATGAAAGGGCCAATGGTGACATCGGCATACGCAACGAGCTCTGGATAGTACCTACGGTTGGTTGTGTCAACCGCATCGGGGAGCGCCTATGCACATGGGCCAGGGAGAACCTGGGCATGAAAGATGGAGTCCATGTCTGGACCCACCCCTTCGGATGCTCCCAGCTCGGTGACGACCATGAGAACACCAGGAAGATCCTCGCAGGTCTTGTACACCATCCAAACGCAGGTGGTGTCCTCGTGCTCTCGCTTGGTTGCGAGAACAACACCCCTGAATCGTTCAGGGAGCTCCTCGGCCAGGTCGATGAGGAGCGTGTGCGCTTCCTGACCTGCCAGAAGGTCGAAGACGAGTTCGAGGAAGGCTGCCGCCTCCTCTCCCAGATCGCAGATGTGATGAAGCACGATGTCAGGACCAGCGTCTCGATGTCCCACCTGCGTGTCGGTTTCAAATGTGGTGGCTCCGACGGTTTCTCCGGCATCACGGCGAACCCGCTTGTCGGCCGTTTCTGCGATGAGCTCACAGCCATGGGTGGCACGGCGGTGCTGACCGAGGTGCCTGAGATGTTCGGCGCAGAGCAGGTCCTGATGGACCGCGCTGCCGACCGCAAGGTGTTCGAGGAGATTGTCGCCATGGTCAATGGCTTCAAACACTACTTCACATCCCATGGACAAGTCGTCTACGAGAACCCCTCCCCTGGCAACAAGGCTGGTGGCATCTCCACACTCGAGGACAAGAGCCTCGGCTGTGTGCAGAAAGGTGGCCGGAGTGTGGTCACAGCGGTCGCTGGCTATGGTGACAAGATCGACAAGCCAGGACTCACCCTGCTGACCGGACCTGGCAACGAC
Source organism: uncultured Spirochaetales bacterium (assembly GCA_944392695.1). GTDB lineage: Bacteria > Spirochaetota > Spirochaetia > Sphaerochaetales > Sphaerochaetaceae > Bullifex. The sequence goes on from CALXXN010000005.1 coordinate 114,012, forward strand.
ATCGTCTCAACTACAGTCCAGAGCGCCAGTGGCGTACACCTGATCCTCTTCACCACAGGACGAGGCACACCACTCGGAGCCCCAGTGCCGACTGTGAAGATTGCGACCAACAGCGCGCTTGCCAAGAACAAGTCAGGCTGGATCGACTTCGATGCAGGCCGTCTCCTTGACGGGGATGCCGCCTCGCTGACGAACGACCTGCTGCAGTACATTGTGAAACTCGCCTCCGGAGAAGTGAGGACCAAGAACGAGGTCAACGGCTATGCGGAGATCTCGATATTCAAGGACGGTGTTGTGCTATGAGGAAATTCATGGACGAGGACTTCCTGCTCAAGAACGATGCAGCGAAGGAGCTTTACTTCAAGCATGCCAAGGACATGCCAATCTTCGACTACCATTGCCATCTGATCCCATCCCAGATCGCTGAGGACAAGAGGTTCACGACGATCACCGAAGCCTGGCTGGGCGGCGACCACTACAAGTGGAGGGCAATGAGGTCCAACGGTGTCAAGGAAGAGCTGGTGACGGGTAATGCAGATCCCTTCGACAAGTTCATGGCATGGGCCGGAACGATGGAGAACCTGATTGGAAACCCCCTCTACCACTGGACCCATCTTGAGCTCCAGCGCTACTTCGGCATCTATGATGTCCTGAACAGGAAGAATGCCAAGAAGATTTATGATGAGGCCAATGAGAAGTTCGCCTCTGATCCCGAGCTCTCCGTCTTCGGCATCATGAAGAAGTTCAAGGTCTACGCTGTCGGAACAACTGACGATCCCGCTGACGACCTTGCCATGCATGCCAAGATCCGTGAAGAAGGCAAGTGCCCTGCCAAGGTCATCCCATCCTTCCGCCCGGACAAGGCGATCCATATCGAGAAACCTGACTTCGCAGACTACATCACCAAGCTCTCCGCTGCAGCTGATGTCGAGATCAAGACCGTCGATGATGTCGTCGAGGCCCTCACCCGCCGCCTGGAGTTCTTCGCCTCACTCGGATGCAAGGCTTCCGACCACGCCCTCGAGCAGTGCCCACACACCTTCAAGAGCACGGCAGAGGTCAACAAGATCCTCCAGAAGAAGCTCTATGGCGACACTTTGACGGAGGAAGAGGTCGATGCCTACATGACCTATGTGCTGGCAGCCCTCGCCCGCCAGTACAAGAGACTCGGCATCGCCATGCAGCTCCACTTCGCGGCGATCAGGGACAACAACCCACGCATGTTCCGCCTGCTCGGACCTGACACCGGTTATGACGCATCCTACGACAAGGACCTCGCCCAGGGTGTCTCGATCTTCTTCGCCCACCTCAGCGATGAGGACAGTGTTCCCAAGACAATCTTCTACTCGCTCAACCCCAAGGACTACTATTCGCTCGGCACACTGATGGGCTGTTACCAGGGTGACGGCATCCCCGGCAAGATCCAGCTCGGATCAGGCTGGTGGTTCTGTGACCACAAGGACGGCATGGAAGAGCAGATGAAGACCCTGGCCAACCTCGGCCTCCTCTCACGCTTCGTCGGCATGCTGACAGACTCCAGGAGCTTCCTGTCCTACTCAAGGCACGAGTACTTCCGCAGGATACTGTGCAACCTGGTCGGCACCTGGGCAGAGGACGGAGAGATCGCCTACGACGAGGAGTCCACAGGACGCATCATCGAGGACATCTGCTTCAATAACGCAAAGAACTACTTCGAGGGCTGATCAGGTGAAGGAAGCTGAAGAAAAAAGCAGGATGAGTGGTGTCGTACGCACCATCAGCATACTTGAGGTGCTTGCAAAGAGCGGGAACATCAACCTTGAGAACCTCTCCAAGGCGACCGACCTGCCGAAGGCCACCCTCCTGCGCTTCCTCAGCACACTGCAGTCCCTGGGTTATGTGCACAGGGACGATGCGGACCAGTACTCACTGACACTGAAGCTCTTCTCACTTGGTTCAAGGGCCCTGGCCCACAATGACCTGATCAGCAAGGCCAGGCCCTTCGCCAAGCACCTCTGTCAAAGTCTCGGAGAGACCGTCCACATGGGCATACTTGAAGGTTACAACGCCGTCTATGTGCTGAAGGAGGAATCCAGCTACACACTGCGCATGTATTCCCGTGTGGGCAAGGTCATCCCACTTTACTGCACGGCCATAGGCAAGATCTTCCTCTCCGAGATGGACGAGCAGGTCCTCTCTGGTTATCTTGGTGCGACCGCATTGAAACCCTTCACCAGCAGGACGCTCTGCTCGCCAGAGGCGCTAAGGGAGCAATTGGAACTGACCCGGCGCCGGGGCTGGGCCATCGACGACCAGGAACATGAGGACAATGTCATGTGCATCGCAAGCCCGATAAGGGATTACACAGGTACTGTCGTCGCCGCGATGTCAGTCTCCTGGCCTGTCTTCCGCTTCAACCAGGCAGACTTCGAGAAGATTGTCAGCGAAATCAAGGCCGTGACAGATGAGCTTTCAGCCATCATGGGCTACGAGGAAGCAGACTGAACGGAAAAGAAAAACAGGAATCCAGAAGGCCATGGCACTTTGCCCTGGCCTTCCACTTTCCAACCCTACAACAAGCCTGCCATGTAAAGAGGCAGGTGCATGATGCCATCCTTCACCAGCACATCCTTGGTGTAGAGGATGTAGGCATCGCCTGTCACAGAGGAGAAATGCTTCCTGAACTTATCCAAGGACGCATGCGAGCGGTAATTTCCTGACTTGACCTCGACAGGAACGACCTTCTTGCCTTTTGTGATCAGGAAGTCGATCGCCATGTTGTTCTCGCGCTTGAGGTTGTCAGAGCGTGAATAGAAGTAGAGCCTTGGACGCTTCAGACGCAACACCTGCGCAGTCACATTCTCCATCAACATGCCTTCGTTGATATTGAGCTTGTCGAATAGCACTGCCCTGTAGAGCTCGTTGTCAGTGAACCTGCCATCCTGGAAGGTCTGGGTCACAAGCAAGCCTGTATCAGCCATATAGCACTTCTGAGTGGCTGGATCCGCGCTCAAGGCAAGCCCTACATGTGGGTCAGTGGAGTTGAAGCAGGCGTTCGCAATCATCGCCTCGTTCAACCAGACGAAGGAGTCCTCGTAGTTCCTGAATCGGGCATTCTTGCCAAGGGATGTGATGCTGTATTTCTTCTCCTTCTTCGAAAGCTGGCCTGGGATGCCGTCGAACACGGCATAGACCTTGTCCTCATAGCCCTCTGCGAACTTGGCGATATCATCATGATAGAGCTTCAGGATCCTGCGCTTAGCCACATCTGAGGCCTTGAAGTCCTTCCCATCGATGTAAGCGAGGACTGACTGGGGCATGCCTCCTACGAGGATGTATTGACGGAAGTCGTTCATGACCTTCCTGTGCAATGCAGCGCCAAGTGGCCTGCCTGTTTCAAAACAGTGTCGGATCAATGGATAGGTGACCTCATCCCCCATCGCCCAGAGAAACTCCTCGAAATCCAAGGGGAACATCTCGACATGGTCTTCTTCAGAGGGGATTATGATGTCTTGGACATTCTTCTTCAGTCGGATCAATGAACCCGTCTCCACGTAATCATAACGGCCATCGGCGACGAGGTATTTGATGAGCTGTCGCGCCCTGGGGAACTGTTGCACTTCATCGAAGACAATCAGGGACTCACGCCTGTAGAGGGGTGTGGAATAGTAGGCTGAAAGCTTCGCGAAGAAGAGGTCGAGGTCAGCACTGTCGTTGATGAATATATCTGTCACATCCTTTGGGGCGGATCCGAAGTCTATTGTGATATGGCTCCTGTACTCAGCTTCGGCGAATACGGAGACGATGAAAGTCTTGCCTACGCGACGGGCGCCATCAACCATCAAGGCTGTCGAACCTTGGCTTGTACGCTTCCAAGCAAGCATCTCGTCATAGATTTTCCTTTTCAACATCAGGACTTCATCCACCTGCGTTCTTGGTATCCCACATCTTCATGTTCACATGTAAATCACGAAAAAGCAAGTTCAAAACTTTCGATTAAGCACCAAAAAGCAACCTCAAACACTGCTGTTTTTGCACGAAAAAGCAAGTAAATCCATACTTGCTTGTAGCAGATGGTCCAAAACCCCAATTTGCTCCAACAGGAACTTTGGCCTGAAAGCCACTAGCGAGAACTGAATATCATTCGCCAATGACATGTCCACAGGAAAGAACATGATCCACTTGCCATCATGATAAGTCCTGGCCGCATCGTAGCAAGCCAGGGTTCCCAAGGAGAAGGAAGCCCTGCTTCCACTGTTCCAGACAGGGGCATGTCATACAAAGAGGAGATCAGGGCCTGCAATTGGAGCCAGGTATTAAAGAGGTCTTCCCCAACAAGAGTCTTCAGTTCTTCAGTGCTTGGTGTCTTAGCAAGCATTGAGTCCTCCATGCAACAACGTGTTTCTTTTCCTTATTATCCTAACAGGGGATAATCCTCCACATGGATACAAGCAACGCAATACTCGAACTCAGGAAATGGAAGGGACTCTCACAAGAGGATTTCGCCCAGCGCCTATCAGTGACAAGGCAGGCGGTATCACGCTGGGAGACTGGCGAGACCGTGCCTACGACAGACAACCTCAAACTCATCGCAGAAACCTTCGATGTCACCGTCGACTACCTCCTTGGCCTGCCATCAGCCTTCTGCCAGAGCTGTGGCATGATACTCTCCAAAAACACCGACAGGGGAAGCGAGGCTGATGGAAGCCCATCCCAGGACTACTGTTGCTATTGCTACCAGCATGGCGCCTTCACAGAAGACCTCAGCGTCGATGAGATGATTGAACACAACCTCAGGAACCTTGATGAATACAACAGCCAGACAGGACAGGAATTCTCTCCAGATGATGCAAGACAGGCCTTGGCGGAATATCTTCCAAATCTCAAGCGTTGGAAGCGCTGATAAGATGACAGAGGCCGCAACATCTCTGCTGTGGCCTCTGTGTTGGGCGCGATTGGGATTGAACCAACGACCCCTACCGTGTGAAGGTAATGCTCTCCCGCTGAGCTACGCGCCCTTGAATAAGCATGCCTGCTATCAGGCATGGGCTGGATTATCGCTCGAATCAGGACAAAAGTAAATACCCGCCTCAGCGCATGAAGGGAAGACCCGCCTCTTTCAATGCGGCAGCCATCAGGCTTGCAATCCACTTGGCACCTTCTGGTCGGAGGTGGGTGTTGTCCTCCCTCCCCTCTGGAACCGTGTCATAAAGACCTGCAGGGAAGTTCATGAACCACTTCTTGGAGTCCTCATCACCTGTCTCCTCAAGTATTGTGAGTGTACGCTTCGTCATCTCAATGAAGGGTACTCCCAAGATTTCCGCAGCTTCCTTTATGGCAGCAGGGTAGCCGTCATGCGTGTCGAGAGCATGACCATCCTTGAAACGGCGGCGGCTGATCGGGCTTGCGAGGACGATACCGGCTCCCTTCTTCATCAGGTTGGATGCCATGTAGACCAGGTTGTCCCTTGTCTCGCCAGGGGTGCTGAAGCGCCAGGCCTCCGGCTTGTCCTCGTTATGGCCGAACTGGAAGAGGACGTAGTCCCCCTCCTCTACCTTCCAGAAACAGTCGTAATAGACGCCTTCCAGCATGATGCCACGACTCGAACGGCCATTGATGGCCATGTTGCAAAGATTCCAGCCATCTGCGAGGTAAATGGGGAATTCCTCGCCCCAACCTGTCTCAGGACGCGCTTCAGGGCGCTTGATGGCGCAGGTTGAATCGCCAAGGAGGTAAAGCGTGCTCATGCGGGCAATCATAGCGCTGGGCGAAAAGCTTTGCCAGCCTTCCAAAGCCATGTTAGGCTGGAAACAAGAGGCCTGGATGGAGTCCATCCCGGCTCCGGACTCCGACCTGGCCCACCACATGATGGGAGGCGGAGCATATGCCAGCAGCAATCCATGCATTCTCGTTCCTCACAGCGGCCATCGCGTTCCTCTTCGCCCTCTACTTGTACTTATGGGTGAAGAAGAGGAAGGTCGCCAATCCTGAGATCATCCGCGTATCAAAGCTGATCAAGGAGGGTGCCGAGACATTCATGGCACGAGAGTACAAGCTGCTTGCCATATTCGCAGGAGTGGTGGCCATCATCGTGCTCATACTCCTGCCCCATCCAATCTGGACCGGCAGTCCCGTTGACAACATCATGATGGCTCTGGCCTACATCGCAGGAACCATACTCTCTGCCATCGCAGGCAAGATAGGCATCATGGTCGCCACACTCTCGAATGGACGTACTGCGGAAGCAGCTGCGCAAAGCCTTGATGGCGCCTTCCTCACCGGCTTCAGGGGTGGAGCCGTCATGGGCCTCCTTGTAGTCGGTTGCTCACTGCTTGGAGTATCAGCAGTCCTCCTGATTGCAGGAGATGCGACAATCCTGCTTGGCTTCTCCTTTGGTGCGAGCTCGCTCGCCCTCTTCGCCAAGGCAGGAGGAGGGATCTTCACCAAGACCGCTGATGTCGCCGCAGACCTGACAGGCAAGGTGGAACTCGGCCTTGCAGAGGACGATCCACGCAACCCTGCCGTCATAGCGGACAACGTGGGGGACAACGTTGGTGATGTCGCAGGCATGGGTGCGGACCTCTTCGATTCAAATGTCGCAGCCATGACAAGCGCCCTGGTCATCGCAGCCTCCCTCACAGGCACAGGCTGGGCTGTCACGGAGATGGTCTTCGCATACGCCATACTAGGCCTGCTGGCCTCGCTCATAGGCATAGCCACGGCCCGTGTCGGCAAGGATGGCAACCCGACAAGGGCATTGAACTCATCGACCTATGTCACGACCGCCCTCTTCCTGGTCATGACAGCCCTGGCGACAGCCTTCATCGATGGCTTCTCCTGGAGGATCTGGGGAAGCTCTGCCACAGGCCTCCTGGTTGGTATCATCATTGGTATCACAACAGACTACTTCACTGATGACCGGCGTCCGATAGTCAAACGCGTGGCCAAGGCATCAGCCTCAGGCCCTGCCTTCACCATACTCTCAGGAACCTCCTACGGCTTCATGTCCGCCCTGCCTGCCATGGTCGGAATCGCGGTATCAGCACTGGTGTCGTACAAGCTATGCGAACCAATGGGTGACGGCTTCGCCCTTTATGGAATCGCGATGTCGGCCGTGGGCATGCTCTCCATTGTCGGCATGATCATCTCAAACGATGCCTATGGCCCTGTCGTCGACAATGCAAGGGGGCTTGCTGAGATGGGAGGCCTTGGCGAGGATGCGATCCGGACAGCGGACGAGCTCGACAGCGCAGGCAACACGGTCAAGGCCGTCACAAAGGGTTTCTCAATAGGTGCGGCAGGACTTACAGTCATCTCACTTCTTGGCGCCTTCATGGCGGAAGTCAACGAAGCACTAGCACAGACGGGACGCCCCCTCATCACAGGTTTCGACATCATGGAACCGACAGTCTTCTTCGGCATACTCATAGGAGCAGGCATCCCCGCCCTTTTCTCCGCTATGCTGATACTCGGAGTCGACCGCAATGCCGAGCGCATGGTCGCTGAAGTCCATCGCCAGTTCAACACAATCGCAGGCCTGAAGGAAGGCCTTGCCACCCCAGAGTATGCAAAATGCATCGACATAGCCACGCGCGGGGCTTTGAAGGAACTCGTACCCGCAGGTCTGACAGCAATCATCGCCACCCTCCTTGTCGGCTTCATCGGAGGTCCTGAGGCTGTCGGAGGCTTCCTGCTGGGCAACATCACAAGCGGCCTCCTGCTTGCACTTTTCATGTCCAACTCCGGCGGACTGTGGGACAACTCCAAGAAGTACGTTGAAAGCGGTCACGAAGGTGGCAAGGGATCGGCAGCCCACAAGGCCGCCGTCATAGGAGACACTGTAGGCGATCCTTACAAGGACACGGCAGGACCTTCAATCAACACCCAGATCACTGTCGTCTCATTGACAGCCTCACTCTTCAGCGCCATCTTCGCAGCCTTCTCGATCTTCTAACCACCAAAGGGTATGCAAAAGCCCCAGGTACACCGGGTACTTGGGGCTTTGTATTTGGATTCCAATAAGACTCAGCGCTGGACGCGTCCGGAACCGTCACCCTTGCAAAGGGCCTCGACCTCAGAGAGCCTTGAAAGGTTGAAATCTCCATCAATCGAGTGCTTCAGACAGCTGGCGGCAACAGCGAAGTTGATCGCGTACTGCTCATCATCGTAGTGGCTGAGGGCGTAGATGATGCCAGCGGCGAAGGAGTCACCACCACCGACACGGTCGATGATGTCCGTGATCTCATAGTGCCTTGAGATGTAGAAGCCTGTCTTGCCAGAGAGGGCGGCGGACCAGCCATTGCGGTCAGCGCTCTTGCTCTCGCGCAGGGTGATGGCGACAACAGAGATGTTGGGGAACTGCTTCTTGACTTCAGCGGCCAGGTCCTCATAGACCTTGGTGTCAAGCTCACCGCTGGTGACATCACTGTCAGCCTCGATGCCAAGGCACTTCTGGATGTCCTCCTCGTTGGCGATGATGACATCGGCGTACTTGGCCAGCTCCCTCATGACCTCAGGAGCCTTCTTGCCGTAATTCCACAGCTTCTTGCGGTAGTTCAGGTCGATGGAGACAGTTGCTCCAGCAGCCTTGGCCTGCTTCATGGCCTCGAGGGCGCAGTCAGCAGCTTCCTGGCTGACAGCTGGTGTGATACCGGTCGTATGGAACCAGGTAGCACCCTTCATGATGGAAGCGAAATCGAAATCCTTGACCGTGGCATTGGCGATCGCACTGCCAGCCCTGTCGTAGACGACGAGCGATGGGCGCTGGTTGGCACCGGTCTCAAGGTAATAGATACCAAGCCTGCCACCCTTGACCTTGTTGATGCAGGATGTGTCGACACCGTACTTCATAAGCTCGCGGACACAGGCCTCGCCGACAGCGTTGTCAGGAACAGCTGTGACAAACCTCGCATCCTCGCCGAAGATGGAGAGGGAGACGGCGACGTTGGCCTCACCACCACCAAAGGTGGCCTCGAGGGACGGGCTCTGGAAAAGGCGCTGGCGCTCCGGGCTCTTGAGGCGGAGCATGATCTCACCGAATGTCACGTATTTGTTGGACATGGTTTCCTCCGATTTTTTATTCTTGTAAAGATTCTACCCCAGCCCGGGTCATCCGTCAACAAAAGTTTTGAAACAATGTTTCATTTTCCATCACTTTTTTCTTACACAATACTTTGAAGCTGTGTTATCATGTGGCAAGACCCCCAGAAAAAGGAGCTTTGAGCTTTATGAAGAAAGACGAATTGCTGAAATTCTTCCATGACATCGGAATCGTGCCTGTCGTCAAGATCGACGACGCAGCCAAGGCCGTACCACTGGCCAAGGCCATGATCAAGGGCGGCATCCCAGTGGCTGAGATCACATTCCGCACCGCTGCGGCTGAAGAGGCCATCAAGCGTGTCACAGCCGAGTGTCCTGAGATGGTTGTCGGTGCCGGCACCGTCATCAACCCTGAAATCGCCAAGAAGGCTGTCGCCGCTGGCGCACAGTTCATCGTCTCAGCCGGCCTGAACCCGGAGACCGTGAAGTGGTGCAACGAGAACGACATCCCCTGTGTCCCTGGTGTCTGCACACCCTCTGAGATTGAGCAGGGCCTGGCCCTTGGCCTCACCACACTCAAGTTCTTCCCTGCCGAAGCATCTGGTGGCGTCAGCATGCTCAAGAACTTCGCAGGCCCCTTCCCACAGGTCAGCTTCATGACCACCGGTGGAATCAACCCATCCAACGTCTGCGACTACGCACGCTGCTCCAACGTCGTCACGATCGGAGGCAGCTGGATGGTCAAGGACAACCTGATCGCCAACGAGCAGTGGGATGAGATCACCAGGCTCTGCCAGGAAGCCATTGCCACAGTGCAGGGACTCGAATTCGTCCATGTCGGCATCAACAGCGCTGACGAGGCCGAGGCTCAGAAGACCGCAGAGTCATTCAGCGCCTTCAACATGGCCATCAACCCAGGCAACTCCTCAATCTTCATGGACAAGGCGATTGAAGTCATGAAGAGCCCGTTCTATGGCAGCAAGGGGCATCTCGCCTTCCGTTGCATCGACCTCGAGAGGACTGTCTACTACCTTGGCAAGAAGGGATTCACCGTCAAGGAGGAGAGCGTCAAGTACGACGCCAAGGGCAAGATGAAGGTCTGCTACTTCAACGAGGAAGTCGGTGGTTTCGCCATCCACCTTGTGAAGTAAGCAAGCACATATACTGGTGCATCAGGGGCGGTCTTGATTGGCCGCCCCTCTGTTTTACTGCCCAGGTCGCATCCCAAAAGAATCGCACCGCCACCATCTGGCTGGTTGAAAACAGGCGGGACGGATTTGAAAAAAAAATGGGGGACGGCAATCACCGTCCCCCTTGTTTCCCAGGAATGAGGAAACTCAGTCCTCAAGGACCACAGCCCTGCTTGCACCATCGACTGTGACATCCTCAAGCTCCAGGCCATCGACATAGCGTATGCGTATGCCACGCTCCTCGATCTCAGGAAGTCCAAGGAACATGTCACTCTCGCGGACAGGGCGCAGGCCCTCTGTGGCTACTGAGAAATGACAGCGCTTTATTTTGACAGACTCCACCTTGCGCTCGGGAAGTCCGACGATCATCGCAGCAGAAGCACGTGCACCTGTACCCTGGCAGTCCTCGACAACAAGACCCTTGAGTCCCGGTGTCTCATCTGTGACAGGCTGTGGGTCCAGTGAGAAGCAGGACATGTCATTGCAACCACAGCGGTAGTACATGTTGACGACGAGTGGGCAGAGGTTGTCCTTCATCACCAGGCGCTTGAACACAAGGTCATGAAGCATTCCACCACGTCCCCTGCGGCTTTTTATCCTGATTCCCCGGTCAGTACCATCGAACAAGCAATCTGAAACCTCGACATCACCAATGCCAGCGGCGGTCTCCGAGCCTATTACAGCACCACCATGGGCGGCCTTGACCGTACAGCGGCGGATGATGACATGCTCTGTCGGTGCGGCGTCCTTGATGCCATCAGGGCCGGACCCGCTCTTCAATGCGATGCCATCATCACCAACATGGACGAGGCAGTCCTCCACCAGGACATTGGTCGAACTTTCGATGTCTATGCCATCGGTGTTAGGAGCATCAGCAGGATTCTCTATGGTAAGTCCACGCAAAGTGACATGGTCAGAGAAGAGAGGGTGGACCGTCCAGAAGGGGCTGTCCTTGATCTTCACCCCCTCGATTGTGATGTTCTTTGAACTGAGGATCTGTACCAGTGGAGGCCTTAGGAACTGGATCTGGCGGCCTCCGCCACCACCTGGCTGGTCCTCATAGCCAGGATTCAAGGCAGCAAAACGCTTCTCGATGTCAGTCTCCGGACCTTTCCCTGAATTGCGGCGTTCTATCGAATAATCCCACCAGGCACGGCCCGAACCATCAATCACACCAGCGCCCTTGATCACCACATCCTCGGCTTCGTTTATGAAGAGGCAAGGGTGCATGCACCAGCACTTCACACCTTCCCAGCGGCTCCAGACAGGGCGATAGGCACCAAAATCCGGGATGAACTTCAATACAGCCCCCTCCTGGAGCTCAAGGACAGTACCAGATGGCACTGTCAGGGGACCTGTCATGTAGACCCCTTTGGGGATGACGACATGGCCTCCCTTGTCAAGGCGGTCCTGCAGGGCCTTGCTGTTGTCTGTCTGTCCGTCTGGGACGAGCTTGGTCATATTATTCATATCTACTCCTCTACTCCACTCCTTGCTTGGACAAGCGCTTTACAAGCGCAAGGCCATGAAATAGGCTTTCCCACATGGAGAACATTGGATTCAGGGCTCATGATTTCGGCTCCTTCGGGAGCGCTGACGAGCTTGGTGCCACCATCGAGCGCATCAAGTCACCTTCGTTCATCCAGCTGGCCATCGGCAAGGTCCTGAAACCTTCCCGTCCATGGACGGAATGGGATGAGGACTATGTCTCGCAGATCCGGGATGCCCTGGCAGGCCATGGTGTCAGCACTGCCGTGGTCGGCTGCTACATCAACCCAGTACACCCTGATGAGGATGAGAGGAAGAAGCATATCGCACGCTTCAAGCGCTCCCTCATGCTCACCAAGGCCTTCGGCTGCCCCATCGTCGCAACAGAAACAGGAAGCTGGTCACCCACGATCTCATACAATGTCCACACCTGGGATGAGGAGGTCTTCTCCATCTTCCTCTCCTCGCTGGAGGAGATGCTCAAGGCGGCCGAGGACAATGATGCCATCTGCGCGATCGAACCAGTCAGCCACCAGCATACGATCTGTTCTGTTGAACGCATGGTCCGTGTCCTGGAGACCTTCCCTTCAGAACACCTGCGTGTCGTCTGGGATCCGGTCAACCTTGTCCCAATCAACGGAATCGCCGAGCTTGATGGCAGCCATCCCGCCTGCCCTTGCGAAGAAGCCCAGAGGGCTTACTGGACACCGGCCCTTGACGCCTTCGGAGAAAAGATCTGCGCCATCCATTGCAAGGACTACGTCCTGGATGATGCAGGCCTCAAGAAAGGTGACAAACCGGTGCTCACCGGGGTTTTCAACTGGAAGGCCCTTTTCAAAGATCTCAGGGAGCGCTCCATCGAAGTACCAGTCCTGCTTGAGAACCACAATCCATCGACCTTGGTGGAGACACTCTCCGCCCTTAATGAATACTAGCCCCATGGGCGCCAATGATGACGCCCATGTTTTGCACTTTTACGGCCTCTAGATCAGATAAGGCTGGTTGAAACGCACAGGACGCCTGTTGGCGGCAAGTGTCTTCTCCATGTAAGGAATGTCAAGATCAAGGTCAAAGACAAGCTGGGTCAACAATTGCTCACTAATCAGGTTCTGCTCCCCATAGAGGTAGCAGAGCGCCTTCTCCGCAATCAGGCCTGGCAGCAATGACGACATGTATTTTTCCGCATGCTCGTCATCGCTGTAGCGCTTGATGAAATTCTCATACAGCAGGGACGCCTCCACATTGCTGTGCAGCGCTTCTATCTCCTTGACAAGGGATGCGGAATCCCCACGGCCAGCAGCCTCACCAAGAGGCTTCAATGTGAAGAAGGTATACTCCTTGCCCGGCAGGTAGTGATGCTTATCACAACGTGCCGCGTAATTAGGCTCCGCCGTGCTCTCCTTGACCTGGTCACCTCCGACGACGATCAGGGGGTCGAAGAAGAGCGCAGGACACTCCTTCCCACCCACAGTGTAGTAGCGGTAGGTATAGAAGGCGGGATCCATGCAGTCTGGATGCTCACAGTAGGCAGTAAGTGGTATGACATCTGTCGCGATGTCCAGGATCAACCTTGCTGTGTTGTTGAACAAATCCCGGCGGAAATTCAGGACAAGGGTCGGGAAGATGAACATGCAACCCTTCTCCAAGGACGCGTTGCGGACCACATAGGCCAGGCGCTCATCAAAGAACGAGGCTTCGTCGATGATGTAAGTGCCAACACCTGGGTTGTCCCTCATGACCTCCTCAAGCCCGAACGAATCCCTGATGTGCGCGATATCCTTTCCACAGCGTATGTAGCCGGAACGGAAGGCGAGCGCATCCTCTGGATAGTCCTGGAAGCGGCTCTTGTCGATTTCCGAACGTATGAAGAAGACATGGCGCCGATCGACATCCCCGGTGCTGGTCATGGCCCTGACACGCTCGCTCTTGCGTCCAGCGACGGCGGCATCCCTCCAGACACGGGCTGCGAACTCCGTCTTGCCAGAACCCATGGGCCCTATCAGGAGCACGCGCCGTCCAGGGGTCGTGAAATCGAAATGCGTGAAGGTGTCATGCACAAGGAGCGTCGGAAAGCCAAGCGACTTCAGGAAATCCTCGCTCGATGGATTCTTCTCAATAGTCGGCATCCGAAGCCTCCCCCTTGGCTATGGCGACACCAGACGAACAGCCCAGGCGGCTGGCTCCAGCCTCGACCATGGCCTTGGCGGTGGCAAGGTCACGGATCCCACCACTGGCCTTGACCAGTGCATCATCACCAACAGTCCTCTTCATCAGCGCCACATCTTCGACCTTGGCGCCACCTGTCGAGAAACCAGTGGAAGTCTTGACAAAGTCAGCACCACAGGCGACGGCCTCCTGGCAGGCACGGACTTTCTCCTCATCTGTTAGGAGGCAGGTCTCGATGATGACCTTGAGCACATGGCCCTCGGTGGCCTCCCTCACAGCCTTGATGTCCTTGGACACAACAGCCCAATCACCTTCCTTGGCAGCGCCGATGTTGATCACCATGTCGACCTCATCCGCCCCGTCCTCTATGGCGATCCTGGCCTCTTCAGCCTTCGCACGTGTCGACATGGCCCCAAGAGGGAAGCCGACGACAGTGCAGACCTTGACCGGGCTGCCTGCAAGCAGCTGTGCGCAATGGGCGACATGGCAGGAATTGACGCAGACTGAAGCGAAGGAATACTCGATGGCCTCGGCGCAGAGCTTGTCAATCTGGGCCGTCGTGGCGTTGGCCGCCAGCAGGGTGTGGTCGATGATGGAAGTGATCTTCATAGCTTTTGACTCCTGTTGGCCAGCCTACTTCAAAACAAGAGGGCCTGCAAGCTCAAGCTTCCCGGTCGGAAAGCCTGTCAAAATCATCCTGCATCTTCTCAAGACCATCGTTGCGTCCAGCCACGACGAGGAACTGTCCGCCTTTTATCACGGTCTGAGGTCCGATCTGGCCATCAACCTTGCCATCGACAACTGAGGCTATGATGTTCAAGCCGTATTTCTTCCTGAAGTCAGCCTCGACAACGGTCTTACCCTCGTAACAGGCAGGCACCTTGACCTGGATGATCGAGAAGTCGCTGGAGAGCGTGAAGATGTCTTCTGTCACATTAGAAGAAAGCCTCATGGCGAGCCTGCGTCCAGTATCGAGTTCAGGGAAGATGACTTCCACACCAATCTTCTTCAGGATCTTCGCATGGTCGGCGTTTATCACCTTGCAGATGACGCGTTCGGCCCCAAGCTCCTTGGCATTCAAAGCGGCGAGTATGCTCGCCTCAATATCCTTTCCGACGCCAATTATTATGCAGCGGCAACTACCAAGCCCGGCATCGATGAAGGCTTCCTGGCTGATCTCCTCCACGACATAGACATCAGCAGGAGTATCTTCAAGAGGCCTCAACCTCTGTGGGTTGATGTCGATGGCGATCACATCCTTTCCAAGCTCAAGCAGGGTCTGGGCCACAGCGAGACCAAAACGCCCTACTCCGACAACAGCGTAAACATCATTCTTCTTCCTAGCCATCAGCCAATCGCCACCTTCGCTTCTATATAAGAAGCCTGTGGCCTCCTTGTTGAGAATATCGCCATGAGGGTCAGGATGCCCACACGACCGAAGTACATCAGCATTATGATCACGATCTTGCCCGGTAATGAGAGCTGTGATGTGATCCCCATCGTCAGACCTACTGTCGCAAAGGCCGACACTTCCTCGTAGACCAGCTCCACAATCCCCAGGTCCCCATCAGTTACTGTGAGGATGAAAAGGCTGGCGGCGAGGAGGAGGAAGGCGACTGCGAAGAGGTTGAAGGCCTTCTTGATCGTCTCGTCAGCGATCTTGCGCTTGAATGCCGTGGCATCCTTGTTCCTCAAAAGCGAGAAGGCGCTCTTCATCGTCACAAAGAAAGTTGTCGTCTTGAGACCACCACCTGTACTTCCAGGACTGGCACCGATGAACATGAGCATGATCGTCAGAACAAGCGAAGGGGCGTTGAGAGAGGCCTGGTCACAGGAGAAGAAACCCGCCGTCCTGGTCGTCACCGCCTGGAAGAACGAGTTCTTCAAATCAAGCGGCGAGAGGAAGTAGAAAAGCAAGGTTCCTCCAACGAGGAGGGCCGCAGTGGTCGACAGGACTATCTTGGACTGCAATGACAGTCGGCCACGCTTACGCACCTTGATGAAGAGCTCCATCATCAGGACATATCCTATACCACCAACTATGATCAGGAGGGCAACCGTGACCAGGACCAACAGGTTGTCGTTGTAACCAAGCAGGCTGGTCGAGAAAAGGTCGAATCCCGCGTTGTTGAAGGCGGCAAGTGACGTGAAGAGGGCTATGTACAGCGCCCTGCCCGTCTCATAATCCTGACTGAAGGGTATGAAGAGAACCAAGGTCCCAAGCAGCTCTATGATGAAGGTGGACGCCAGGATGAACCTCAACAGTGTGTTGAACTTGATTCCATTGTCCGCACCAAAGGTATCAAAAAGCATGTGCCGTTCCGTCAGGGAACCGCTCCTGTGGATCAATCCAAGCAAGATGGCTGCGATGACAGCATAGCCCAGGCCTCCGACCTGGAACAGGACCATCAGCACCGTGCTTCCAAACACGGAAAGCGTCTTGCTGATGTCCACTGGCGTCAACCCAGTGACACAGACACCGGATGTCGACAGGAACAAGGAGTCGATGAATGACATCGACTGTCCTTCCTGGTGGCTGACCGGGAGGAAGAGCAGGACAGCCCCGATCAAAATCATCGCAAGGAAGCCCAGTGCGAGGTTGATCTCAACTGGCAATCTCCGTTGTTTCATGATTTTTGGATTATACCCGGACCATGCAGTATTGGCATCCACCCATCCAAATAGTTCAATAAATGGCAAATTGCTGTCCACAAACCCCTGCCTGACGGCATCCTGCCCCAAGGTTATGTGAAAACAGTCAAATCATCACACAGACATGGATGATCAACAGTCATCAAAGCCTCGCACATTCGCTCGCGGGCGTTTTCAAAAAAAAGCTAATCGCTCGCGAGCGGATAAGCGTGCGATTAACGCTCGTTCAAGACGTAATATGAACTACGTCCACCTCCAACAAGGCGCAAGAGCCCTTCATCCCTCATCTTGCGGAGGATCCTATAAGCCTGACCAGGAGACAGGCCAAGGGCCATCAGGTCATCCCGGTCCACCCGGCCGGCGGATCCTGCCAGATCCAAGGCTTTCTGCACAAAATCGGATGACGGCCCATCATCAACATCCTTTTTAATCACATCCAAACCGGGACGCTTCAAGACAAGGGAGAAGGCAGGTTCCTTTTTCGTACCAGCCTGCTCTACCAGGGAACATTCCTGGAGATTACCAAGCACTACTTCAACCACAGATGATCCAAGACCCGTCTCCTTGACCAGTTCATCCAATTTCATTGGTCCATCACTTCTCAAGGCATTAAGCACCAGCAGGGCCTGGACAGAGAAACCTACCCGGCTTTTCCTTCCGGCCTCCATCAAGGCAAGTGTGAAATCCTCATCCAGTCCAACCCTGGGAATGAACAAACGAACGTATTCACGTGTCGACTGGGAATAATCTGGCAAAGGCCGCCCATACTTCAAAGACTCTTCGTATATCTTATCAACACCCCTACCAGTACGCTCTGCCAGGCCAACACGTTTCAAAATATCAGAAAGCAATGGATTACGGCCTACAGGTTCAACAGTCAACAGGTTTGATGCATCAACCCCCTCAATGAACCACCAGGACTGTTGATGCTGAGTCCTTCGCTGTCCACAACGACGCGGACACGCCCAAGCTTGGTGTAGTCCCTATGACAGAACGCATTCACCAATGCCTCCCTGAAGGCCACCATGGAGAAATCGCCCACCAGGATACGCTGCATGCCAAAACTGATTTCCTTGCCAGGATTCCAAGCACCCAGATATGACTCAAAGCGTTCGAAGACCATTGGCAAAGGTCCGTTCAAATCCTCATTCACGACGACATCACTACCCCTGAGGGCTTGGAAAGAAGCCTTGGCACTAGGCAGGAGTTCCAGGATCCTCTCCTTTCTGCCAATCATCAGCAAGCCAGCAACCGTCACATAATCCCTTCCATCAAAGAATCGCGTGAAACCCAATGCCTTGTCGAATTCGTTGTCCGCAAGCTGGAGCAAGCTGGTATCGCCTCCCCTGGACCCGACCACAGAGCGGAGGAAGTCCCTGGCGCTCCTATCAAAATCATCCACGGCGGCATCGTCAAGGAGTTGCGCTGTGTAATCAAGCTTGTTCACTTCAACAAGACGGCTGTTCATCTCATAAGGGAACATTGGCACATTCTCAGGACTTCCGTCGAACATCAACCTGCGTTTCAAGACCTTTCCATCACTGGAAGCCACTATGAACCGGCATTTCGGAGCAGTGATTTCCAAGACCCGCCCACCTTGCTCGATGATTCTGGCAGTCACTCAAACGGAAGGCACCGTCCTGTTCCTGATGAGGGCACACACTCCCCTGGGATCGTCATGGACAGGCCTCACACCAGTGACAGTACCATCATCTTCAACACCAACGTCAACGACCTTCAGGACAAGCCTGAAGGCTTGGACATGAGCGTTTTATCCACAGATTCCGTTTCCGGTCTGCCTGTGGCACCCCATCCATACGGCTGATTGACTGCAGCCTGCCCGGATTGCATGATCCGGGTGATATAGTTGTCGCGGATGTTGATGGCGGCATTCACATCTGCATGCATGCTGTTGCCGCAATGCCTGCATA
>CALXXN010000006.1 GCA_944392695.1 uncultured Spirochaetales bacterium
GAACCCTATCATTTTGCATATTCATGTCCTTACAGGCGTATTTTCATTCAGTCATTTCGAGTTTTGAAAAAACCTCAAGAAATGAAAAAATACACAAACCCTGCAATAGATTTCACACATATGCCATGTTAAAATCCACCCAAACCAATGCTGTGCGTCTTGTGGTCTGTACAAAGCATGAGCAGGTGCTGTCATAGGGCCCGGTGGTGTCACTGGCCGGTCCTGGGGAAGGATGCCCGTGTGGAAAAAGGAGTGTAGGGAAATAGTGCTCCCTGGACGAAGCCATCCTCCTACCGGTTCCAGCCAAGCCCGGTCCTTCCAGGGCCTGCCCGCTGACTTCCTCATCCGGACGGCATGTAAACAGGAAAGGAGATTTGGAAATGGCTCAAACAAAGACAGTGGCCAAGAGGCCTTTTGGCCTGTCGGACAAGCTTGGTTACATGTTTGGTGACTTTGGCAATGATTTCACCTTCATGCTGACCAGCTCTTTCATGATGGTCTTCTATACGAACGTCATGGGTATCAACGCGGCCATCGTCGGTGGTCTGATGATGGCGGCCCGTTTCATCGACGCCATCACAGATGTCACGATGGGGCAGATCGTCGACCGTTCACGCCCGACGTCTGCTGGAAAGTTCCGTCCCTGGATCCGCAGGATGTGCATCCCCTTGGCGGTCGCGGCCTTCCTGGTCTTCCAGAGTGGACTGAGGAACATGCCCTATGGCCTCAAGGTTTTCTGGATGTTCCTCACCTACATCCTCTGGGGCTCGGTCTTCTACACCTCTGTCAACATCCCCTATGGCTCCATGGCCAGCGCGATCACGGCCAATCCTGACGAGAGGGCTGAGTTGTCGACCTGGAGGAGCACAGGTGCGAGCCTGGCCAGCCTGGTGATCAACACCGTCACCCCGCTCCTGGCCTATGTGACGATTGATGGTGTCAGCCAGCTCGACCCTGTGAGGATCACGGTCATCGCAGGTGTCTATGCGCTGTGCGGCTGCATCTGCCACATGTTGTGCTACAAGCTGACGACCGAGCGCGTTGAAGTCCCCCAGAACACGCAGAAGCTCCAGATAGGGAAGATGCTCAAGAGCCTCTTCACCAACCGCGCCTTGCTTGGCATCATCCTGGCGGCCATCATGCTCCTGCTCGGAATGCTCGGCATGAGTGGCATGGCACCTTACATCTTCCCGACCTACTACAACAACACGGGGGCCCAGTCCACGAACTCCCTGCTTTACGGCCTGGTGTCCATGCTTGTGTGCGCCCCGCTTGCCGCCAGGGCTTCCAAGAAGTTCGGTAAGAGGGAGGTCGCCGCCACCGGTTCCATACTCTGTGCCGCGACCTGGATCATCTGCCTTATTGTCAGACCTGAGAGCCCCTGGGCCTTCGTCGCTTTCTATACGATCAGTTACACCTTCCTCGGGTTCTTCAACTACATCGTATGGGCGATGATCACGGATGTCATCGATGATGCCGAGGTCAAGCACGGTGTGCGTGAGGATGGTACGATCTACTCCGTATACTCCTTCGCCCGCAAACTGGGCCAGGCCCTCTCGAGTGGCATGATTGGCGCCTTCCTTGGCTTGATTGGTTACTCTGACGCAGTCGCTGCCGCCCCTTCGCAATACCCTGAGGTGCTGGATGGCATGTTCAACATCGCCTGCCTCATCCCGGCATCAGGCATGCTCCTGGTCGCCCTCTCCTTGATTTTCGTCTACCCCCTGTCGAAGAAGAGGGTCGATGCGAACGCCGCCTACCTGAAGGCAAAGGCCGAAGGCAAGGGAGGGAAGAAGAATGGCTGAGAAGGCTAGTGGAAGGATCCGCACCTACCATAACAAGGGTGGTGCGGTGATCAGCACCGTATCCCGCCGTGTGCTTGAGAAGGATGGCCTCTATTTCAAGGACATCGATGGCAGTGGTGTCTTCAAGCGTTTTGATGACTGGCGCCTCCCTCCAGAGGAGAGGGCCAGGGAGTATGTGAAGGTGCTGAGCACCAAGGAGAAGATCGCCCAGCTCTTCATCTCCGACTGGCGTGTAGGCAAGTACCTGCAGGGCTTCAAGGACCATGTCGGCAAGCTTGATGAGTCAGGCACCCTGGATGAGGCGGAATTCTCAGGCAAGACGATTTTCGGCATGCAGAAGCTGCCTGGCACCAGCACGCTGATCAAGCAGTGGTTCAACCGCCACCTCATCCTCCGTGCGAACCCCACGGTCGAGGATTTGACCGACTGGTTGAACCAGCTCCAGGCTGTCGCTGAGGAATGTCCCCACTTCATCCCTGTCGAGGTCGTCTCGAACTCACGCAACGAGAATGGCGAGATCGTCTTTGGCATGAATGACGCAGGTGGTGTCTTCGCGACCTATCCTGGGACGCTTGGCATCGCAGCCGCCATACGTGGTGATGACATCTCGATCGCGGATGACTTCGCCGATACGATCCGCCGTGAATGGAACGCCTGTGGCCTGCGCAAGGGTTACATGTACATGGCGGATGTGGTGACCGACCCACGCTGGCAGCGCACCTACGGTACCTTTGGAGAGGACCCTGCGCTTGTCTGCGAGATCTTCCGCCATCTCATCCCCCGCATCCAGGGCGGCAGCGATGGTGTGACAGGCGATGGTGTCGCCATGACAGTCAAGCACTTCCCTGGCGGAGGTGCCAGGGAGAATGGCTTCGACCCCCACTACAAGATGGGTCAGTGGAACGTCTACCAGACCGAGGACTCACTCCAGAAGTACCATCTTCCAGCCTTCCAGGTCGCCGTCGACCTCAACGCCTCCTCGATCATGCCTTACTACGCCAAGCCTGCGGCGTCCAAGAGCGCAAGGCAGTTTGACAAGCAGGGCGTCGAGATGGAGATGCAGCCCTACGGCTTCGCCTACAACAAGCCATTCATCCAGCACCTGTTGCGTGACCAGATGGGTTTCAAGGGCTACATCAACTCAGATACAGGCATCACACACAACATGTCCTGGGGTGTCGAGATGCTTGATGTCAGCGAGAGGATCGGCTTCGCCATCACCCATGCTGGTGTCGACCTCATCAGCGGGCTTTTCGACAACAAGGAAGGCATGGAGGCTTACGAGAGGGCCACGAATGCTTACTACGATGAGCATGATGTCCCAGAGGGTTTCACCAAGGAGCAGCTTGTCCTGACCGATGAGTCAATCGACCGTGCCGTGACAAGGACGTTGACCGAGATGTTCGCCCTTGGCATGTTCGATGACACGTTCCGCGCTGTCGACAAGGCCAAGGAGGTCGTCGCTGTGCAGGCTGACTGGGACCGTGCGATGGATGTCCACCGCAAGTCCGTCGTGCTCTTGAAGAACGATGGCACCCTGCCTCTCACTGCTGACAAGCTCTCTGGCCGCAAGGTCTATGCCGAATGCTTCAACAAGAGCGTGGAAGCGGCAGAGGCCGCGACCAAGGGCCTCAGGGAGGCCTTGAAGGAGGAGGTCGTGCTGGTTGATGACTATGCGCTTGCCGACTATGCCATACTCCTCCTGACACCTTCATCAGGTGCCTACTTTAATGCGACACCAGGTTACCTTGAGCTTGAGCTCTGTGATGGCAAGACCGTTGTCAACGTTGACGATGAAGGCTGCCCGATGGACGAGACACACGAGGAGACTACGCTTGCCGGCCTGTCCAGGATCCATGACATCGCCACGTCGATCCATTCCCGTGGGGGCAAGGTCATTGCGAACCTGAACATCACCCTGGCTTGGGAGGTCGGACCAGTCGAAGCCTATGTCGATGCCTTAACCGCTGGTTTCGACACCTATGTCTCCGCCGTGCTCGATGTGGTCTTCGGTCGCTTCAAGCCGACAGGGCGCCTGCCACTGACACTGCCACGCAATGACGCTGTGCTCGCAGTCGACAGGAAGGGTGTGTGCATCAGTCCGGACGATGTACCTGGCTACGACAAGGACCAGTACATGCCTGATGCGCTCAAAGATGAGAACGGCAAGGCCTACGCCTACCGTGACAGCGCAGGCAACTACTACGAACTGGACTTCGGCCTCAGTTATTGATGAACACAGGGAACCCCGTCACAGTGGCGGGGTTCCTGCTTGACAGCATGGTGGCATGATGTGAGGCTGTTGGCATGGATGTCTTCACACCTGAAGAGCGGCACGAGGTAATGGCGAAGATCCATGGCAAGGATACAAGTGTCGAAGTCTACCTTAGGAAACTCTTATGGAGGATGGGCCTTCGTTACAGGAAGAATGCGAAGGGCCTGCCAGGGCATCCTGACATCTATCTGCCTAAGTACCATGTGGCGATTTTCGTCCACGGTTGTTTCTGGCACCAGCACCAGGGATGCAAGACAGCGAGGATGCCAAAGTCGAACGAAGGCTTCTGGGCGGAAAAGTTCCGCCGCAACAAGGAACGTGACGGGAGGGTGGCCTCTGACCTGCTGGGGCTTGGCATACGCACCCTCGTCGTCTGGGAATGCACTGTGCGTCATATGATGAAGGACGAGGTCTTCCGGGATGACACCCTGGCAGCCATACTCCTCTTCTTCATGGATGGCGGCGCCTACCAGGAACTGTGATCAGTTGCCCAAGAGGCAGGTGGATGCTAAGTTTGCCCTCATGAGCAAGGCTTTCAGAGAAATCAAGACCGGCCTCCTGCCTGATGGCAAGGCCAGTGGTACGTTATATAAGCATGTGGCAAAGGGCATGGAGGTCTTCCATGTCGAGGCTGACGACAGCGAGTCATGTTTCGCCTACAGCTTCAAGACACTTCCTTTTGATTCCACCGGGGTCTTCCACATCATAGAGCACACCGTGCTGTCCGGGAGCGCCAAGTATCCGGTGAAGGATCCCTTCACCTTGCTTGATGCCCACTCTTGCAACTCATATATGAACGCACTGACCTTCCCTGACAGGACGGTCTACCCAGGCGCCAGCCCTGTCCTCAAGGATTTCTGGAACATCTTCCGCCTCTATACTGACAGTGTCTTCGCACCCCTGCTGCGCCGCAGCTCCTTCGAGACCGAGGGCATAAGGCTGGGCGATGGGTCGTTCGAAGGCGTCGTATTCAACGAGATGCGTGGTGACCGCATCCAGGACGAGGCCCTTGCCGCGGCCTGGTCGAGGAGGGGGCTTTACCCTGGTACGGCCTATGGCATGTCGTCTGGAGGTGATGTCCATGAGATGGCCTTGTTGTCTTATGAGGCTTACAAGGAGACATGGAAACGCTTCTACTGTCCTGCCAACTGCCGCCTGATGGTCTATGGAAAGGACATCGACATCGACCAGGTGCTCGACTTCCTTGAGGATGCCTACCTTTCCAAGCTTGAAGCGGGAAACGAGGCCCCATCCGTCCCTCCAACGGCCAGGTGGCCTTGGGAACGCCATGTCACAGTGCCATGCCAGGGGCTCACACCTGATGCCAAGGGCGACTTCCTGGTCTCATTCCTGACCCATGGCATGGCCTGGGACCCCTATGACAACCTCTTCTCATCTGTCTTGGTCGATGCCCTCCTTGGAGGGGCTTCGAATCCACTTTACAAGGCCCTTCTCGACTGTGGCCTCGGTGATGATGTCAGTGAGCAGTGTGGCATGAGTGGTGACTTCAATGAGATCCCCTTCACAGTCGGCATGAGTGGGGTGGCTGAGGAGGACCTGGACAAGCTCAGGTCCTTCATCATGGACAGCCTTTCAAAGCTCGCCAGGGACGGGATAGGTGAGGATGTCATAGAAGCCTCGATCCGTAGGCAGGAGTTCCTCCTCCAGGAGGTCAGTGGTGGCATGCCGCGTGGCTTCAGGATCTTCATGAAGTGCATAAGGGCCTGGGATAGGGGCGGTGACATCTGGGCCGCCCTCGACACAGGGGATGCCATAAGGAGGCTCCGTGAAGGGCTGTCTGCCAATCCAAGGCTCTTCGAGGACTGGATCCAGGAGGAACTCATTGACAACCCCCACCGCCTCTGCCTCCATGTGCGTCCTGAGGAGGATCTTGTGACGAAGGAGGAAGAGGAGCTCAGGCGGCTATACAAGGAGAGGCTTGAGAAGCTTCCCCCTGTGCCCTGTGGGGACGAGGAGTGGCTTGAGGACACAGCATCTCTCTTCGAGCGCCTGACAATCGACGATGTCGACAAGGAATGTGATCAATTACAACAGGAGGAGGTCTTCCCCGGACTGCTCTATGACAAGGAGGACAGTGGGGACGTGTGCTATCTGACTCTTGTCGGGGATTTGAGCGACCAAGGTCCTGAAGAGCAGCTTGCGGCGCTTGTCTTGTCCCGCTATGCCCTGATGGCAGGGCGTGAAGGCGAGGATGCCTCACTCTTCCACCGTGCCTTGAGGCTATCAAGTGGTGGCTACTATGCGTATATCGAGACAGGCCGGGCCTCGGATGACGAGGTCAAGATCATGTACACACTCCGGATCAAGTGTCTTTCAAGGGATGTGGAGGACTGTCTTGGCCTAATGCGGGATTGGATCGTCCGCCTCGACAGGCATGACACGGCAGCATGTCAGAACGCGATCGCAGACCTCATAGGTGATTACGAAGCCTATGTCGAGGAGTCCGGTTCATCCTTCGCCTCCTCGCTGGCCTGCGCCCCGCTGAGCCCTTCCTTGTCACTGGGGGAGGACCTGATGGGTATCACCGCATGGGAGAGGCTCTGCGGTACAGCCCTGGGGGAAATGCTTGGGGGCATCTCACACGTCCTTGACAGGCTCCTCGACAGGAAACGGCTGACCTTGCAGCTCGCTTCCTCCAAGTCCTTCAAGGAAGAAGGCCTGGCCTTGTGCAAGGCCTTCCTGGAGTCTTTTGAGGAAGGCGGTGGCTGTGCTGGAGGATGGTCCCATCCCCTGACACATGAAGCCGGCACCCATGTCTACCGTCTCCCCTCATCCCTCGCTTACAACGCCGCCGCCCTTCCTACCAGCAAGTGGCCAAGCATTGAGCAGGAGGCTGAGGCCATCTTCCTCCAGGTCCTCTCCACAGGGACCTTGTGGAATGAGCTCCGCGTCATCGGTGGGGCCTATGGAGCTGACGCCTCCCTCGACACGATGGAGGAGGTGATGGTCCTGATGAGCTACCGCGACCCACATCTCGCATCGAGTTTCGATGCGATGAGGCGGGCGGTATTGGATTGCAAGCCAAGCCCTGGGGAGGTGGAAGACGCCAAGCTTGGACGCATGGGAAGGATGTTGAAGCCGCAACGCCCCTCACAGCGCTCGGTGACAGCACTGAGGAGGACGATGTACAAGATCAGCGATGAGATGAGGGCTGAGCGCAGGAGGTGCCTGCGTGAGCTCGACCATGCCTCTGTCATGGCCGCGAGGGAACGCATCCTTTCAGCCCTGCCCAATGCTTCCTACGCCTCCCTCTCAGGTCCTGCGCTGGTTTCACAAGAGCTTCCAGAGGGCGCTGTTGTTGAAGAGCTGCCTTCCTGAAGTGTTGAGAAAAGTGCCCATGGGTCGTAAACTTTCATGAGGAGGAATCCCGGTGAAGATCATCTGCGTCTATGTCGATGCGGGCAAGGGCCACTACATACCAGCCAAGGCCGTCCAGGAGGAACTGGCCGCCCAGGGACATGAGACAGAGCTTGTCGAATGTTTCGACCTCCTCGATGCGCGTTTCTTCGGACGCCTCAACAAGAAGATCTGGCGCTTCCTGCTGAAGGTGCCTCCCTTCGAGCGCCATTTCACCAAGCATCATGACCAGAACACGGCGGAGATCCACTTCGGCAACCGCCTGATGAAGCTCATGCGCAAGCGGCTCTTCCGACGGATCATGGCGGAAAAGAAGCCTGATGCCTTCTTCACCACACATACCTATCCTGCCAACTTCCTCAGCGAGCTGGCCGCGGCCACAGGAATCAAGGTCCCCGTCTTCCATTATGCAAGTGACATGTTCTATGTGCCACGTTCATCAATCAACAACAAGATCGACTATTACTATGTCGCGACGGAGGAGGGGGTCGAAAGCGCCAGGGCGGCAGGACAGCATGAGGAAGGGCTAAGGCTATGTCCCTTCCCACTTCAGCTGAGCTGCAGGAAGACCGAGAAGCTCGACAAGGCCACGGCAAGGCGGCGTCTTGGCTTGAAGGAGGACCTCTTCACCTTGCAGGTCAACTTCGGTGGTGAAGGCCTTGGTTCGACGCGGCTCCTGGAGAACCTCGGCCGCATAGGCGTGCCCATGCAGGTTGTCGTGATCGGAGGCATGGATGCCGAGCGTCGTGCCCATCTGGAACATATCGCATCAAAGCTTCCATCTGATGTCGAAGTGCATGTCGCAGGCTTTGTGGACAACGTCAACGAGTACGTGCTGGCAAGCGACATCATCGCAGGACGCAGTGGCATCAACACCCTTGTCGAGGCCTTCTACCTCCACAGGCCTTTCTTGATGACCGAGCTTGTCTACACTGTCGTCGCCTCTGCCGCCTACGCCGAGCGTTACCATGTCGGCTGGAACTGTGACAACGACCTCGAGGCCCAGGTCCGGATCCTCTCAAAGTATGCCCATGACACTGCCTTGCTTGATGAGCTGGACAAGAACTTCGACCATATTCCGATCAGTTATGACACCACGGCCCTGGCCCAGATGGTCGTGGATGACATCAAGGCCTACAAGGAACGTTGGAATCTCCTTTGATGCTGGAGGCCGGGGTGCTATCATGTCCATCAGGAGGCCCGGATGCCAAAGTACATAGGAGCAATCGACCAAGGGACGACAAGCACACGTTTCATCATATTCTCACAGCAGGGTGTGCCCGTCGCTTATGAACAGTTGGAACATCAACAGCACTTCCCCCAGCCGGGCTGGGTGGAGCATGATGTCCTGGAGATCTGGGCCAACACGGAACGCTGCATCCATGGCGCCCTCGAAAAGGCGGGCTTGAGGGCTGATGACCTCGCCGCGATTGGGATCACGAACCAGCGGGAGACAATTGCCGCCTTCGACCCTGTGACGGGACGCCCCTGGCATCGTGCCATTGTCTGGCAGGACCTGAGGACAAGCCAGATCGTCGAAGGGCTTGGCAGGGAGCTGCCGGAGGCGGAGATCCGGCAGAAGACAGGCCTCCTTTACTCCCCATACTTCTCAGCAAGCAAGATAATGTGGCTCCTTGACAATGTCGATGGCCTCAGGAGCGCGATGGAGAAGGGCAGGGTGGTCTTCGCCACGATGGATGCCTTCCTTGTCTGGAAGCTCACTGGACAGCTGGTTACTGATGTCACGAACGCATCCCGGTACATGCTGATGGACCTGAAGACCCTTGATTGGGATGAGGACCTCTTGAAGCTCACCGGGATAAAGCGCTCAGCCCTGCCCCGGATCGTGCCATCAATGGGTGAGGTCTATGGCTATGCCTCGATAGATGGGGCCCGCATCCCCGTGTGTGGAATCCTTGGTGACCAGCAGGCGGCCCTTTTCGGCCAGGCCTGCTTCAATGAAGGGGATGCGAAGTGCACATACGGTACAGGATGCTTCATGCTGGTCAACACAGGGACCAGGCCTTGTTATTCGAAGAACGGGCTTGTCACCACGCTCGCCTTCCAGGCCAAGGGCGAGGAGGCACGTTACGCGATAGAAGGTTCTGTCGCGATAGCAGGCTCCCTGGTGCAATGGACACGTGACAGTCTGAAGATGGTCAGCGATGCGAAGGAGCTCGACCGCCTTGCCGAGAGCGTGCCAGACAGTGGCGGTGTCTACATCGTCCCTGCCTTCTCAGGTCTTTTCGCACCTCACTGGCGTAGTGATGCACGTGGTGTCATAGCAGGACTCACTGCTTATGCCACCCGTGCCCATATCTGCCGTGCCGTCCTCGAGGCGACCGCCTTCCAGGCCTACGATATCTTCGAAGCTGTCAAGGAGGATAGCGGCATCAGCCTCTCCTGCCTCAAAGTCGATGGTGGGCTGACGAACTCAGCTCCGCTCATGGCCTTCCAGGCCGACATACTGGATATTCCTGTCGTCAGGCCGAAGGTCACAGAGACCACGGCCCTTGGTGCGGCCTTCGCCGCAGGGCTTTCAGCCGGTATTTGGCAAAAGAGGGAAAATCTGGCATCATATTGGAAAGAACAGCTCAGATGGACACCTGGCATGGATGAAGCCGTACGCCATCAGAAGATTGTCTTCTGGCGCAAGGCTGTCGAGAGGACGCTTGGCTGGGCTGACGGGGAAGACTGAAGGTGATGGAATTCGATGCCCTCATGCTCGCTGCTGCACTTAAGGACGCAGTCCAGATACTGATCCTTGCCTGGATACTCTACAGGCTCTACCTTGCTGTCCAGGAGACGAAGCTGACACAGCTCATCATGGTGCTTGGAAGCTATGCCTTGGGCTTTGGTGTGTGCTACGTCCTGGGCTTCGACTTCCTCCTGATGCTTTATCGGACGATCACGCTTCCCTTCCTGGCCTTCCTGTGCATCATCTTCCATTCGGAATTCCGTCGCATAGTATCCCTCACGTTCTCTGGGCGTGGCCGTTTCTTCAGGATAGGCCAGCAGACGACAGCAGAGCAGATCGATTCAATCCTCAACGCATGTGAGTCCCTGGTCTCCGTGAAACGTGGTGCCTTGATCATCTTCCCACGTCATATAGACATCAAGACCGTCATAGACTCTGGTACCAGGCTGAATGCCGACCTTTCATCATCGTTGATCTGCACGGTTTTCGACCATGACACTCCTCTTCATGATGGTGCCATGGTCATACAGGGTGGCAAGATCATAGCGGCCAGCTGCTACCTGCCGCTCTCCACCCAGACTGGTATCAAGGCGAGTTTCGGTACGCGCCACCGCGCCGCACTGGGCCTGGCAGAGGACAGTGATGCTGTCATCATCATCGTCAGCGAGGAGAATGGCGCCATGAGCCTCGCCTACAACGCGAACATCTACTATGACCTTGACCGTGAGAGCATAAAGAAGACGATCCTGGCGCTACTCAGTTATCGTGATGTGACACCGCAGGATGTCAAGGAGGAGGCCTCTGATGAAGCATAATGTCAAGGGCCTCGGCTCCTTCATAAGCACTTGGACACCACGTGTCGCCTGTCTTTTCATCGCCATAGTGATCTTCGCCTGTGTGCGTTACTTCAACATGGCCAGCCGTGTCGTGCGCATCCCGCTTTCAGTCACACTGCCAGATGCTGCAAGCGGGGTGGAGCCTGAGAGCCTCGTGCCTGATTCTGTCGATATCGTGATCAGTGGTGATGACGACCTGATCTACCTGGTCGACCCTGATTCGATCCATGCCTCGGCTGACTTCTCGGATGTCAGCAGTGAAGGCATAGCGAGGCGTAGCGTGGACCTTGAGTTCGCACGTGATGTCTTCGAGGATACGGCCCTGACACTGCGCAGCGATCCTGATGTCGTGCGCATACTATTCAGGACGAGCCCTGATGCTTAGGGGGCTTGGTGTCGACATCGTCGGGAACAAACGCTTCGAAGGTCTCTCCGACCATGTCATCCAACGTATCATGAGCCAGGCTGAATGGGATGAGGCCTCGGCATTGCAGGGGCAGCGCCGCTGTGAGTTCCTCGCTTCCCGCTTCGCAGCCAAGGAGGCTTTCGCCAAGGCGCTTGGTACTGGTTTCGTGGGCTTCGCTCCTCATGAGGTCTCGTTGGAGGAGGATGCCTCAGGCCAGCCCCGGCTTGTCTTCTCCAGGAGGGTGGAGGAACTTGTGGGACGATCATGTGTGCATGTATCAATCGCCCATGAGCATGACTATTCCGTAGCTGTGGTGGTGTTGGATGGCGAGAAGTGATTGGCATCGTCCAGCTGTCAGCCCTCCTGAGGATGGCTTCAAGCGTGTGAAGATGGTCCTTGCCTATGACGGCAGGGCCTTCAATGGCTGGCAGTGCCAGGACAATGGCATCGGCGTCCAGGAGCTGGTGTCAAAGGCCGTCTCAAAGGTCTATGGCCATCCTGTCAGGATACAGGGCTCCGGGCGTACGGACCAGGGTGTGCACGCCTTGGGCCAGTGCGCACATGCCGATGTTCCAATCAATGGCTCCAGGATTCCTGATGAGCGCCTTGCCCTTGCCTTGAACACGATGCTGCCAAACAGCGTCAGGGTCCTGTCAAGCGGACCTGCGGGGCCTGGCTTCCATGCCAGGTTCTCGACCATGGCCCGCGAGTACTGGTATTACATCAAGGCCGCAGGAGATGCCCTGCCTTTTGATGATGGACTCGTCTCCACTTACAAGACCTTGCCACCAGTTGAGCTGTTGGATGGATACGCGGCCCTGATCCAAGGCACTCATGACTTCACCACCTTCGCCTGTGCTAGGGATGAGAGCCCCTCGAAGGTCCGGGACATCTACGAGTCGTCGTGGAGCGTGGGGGCTGACATGCATGGCCATCCTGTCTACCGCTACAAGGTCGTGGGCAACGCCTTCCTCTACCATCAGGTGCGCTCCATGGTGGGTACCATGGTCCTGCTTGGTGCGAAGGGTGCTCCTGTCTCTGAGTTCAAGAGATGCCTTGAGGCCAAGGACCGTCGGCTGGCACTGACGACGGCCCCTTCCGCCGGCCTCTATCTTGCACGGGTCAGCTACGACCCTGATGAATATCTTTGGTTCGAGGAGGAAGCTGATGATGGAACGTGACAGCGCTGCCGAGTACTTCCTCGGCCTCATAGACAGTGCGATGGCCGCCTTGAAGGGCGATGGGCTCAGGGAGCTTGATCCTCCCTCCCGCTACATCGTCACCACCCATCCAGAGGAAGGTCCTGTCGTCGTCGCTGGACATGTCATAGACAGCGCTCCCGTGGAAGAAGAGGCGCAAGTCAATGAGGCTCCTGCCAGGACTGCCGCCTCTGCGCCCTCTCTTGCAAGGGGCCTGAACGCGCTCCTCGAGGACTGCCATTCCTGCCCGCTGTGGATGAACCGCAATGAGCGCACAATGGTCGGGCAGGGCTCGGTGAGGCCACTCTACCTCTTCGTCACCGACAGGGTGAGGCAGGATGGTTCCTTCCTCATGGAAGCGGAGGAGGACTTCTTCCGCAAGTGGCTGCAGGGCCTGCGCCTTGATGTGCGCAAGGAGGTCCATGTCACTTCCGTGATCAAGTGCCCCTCGGTCGATGATGTCATCGAGGATGGTTGTGAGGTGCTCCTGAAACGTCAGATCGAGGTCTTGAAGCCCCGTGTCATAGTCACAATCGGGTCAGCGGGGGCCTTCCTTGCCAGTGGGGATGGCGATGTCTTCTCCGCAAGGGGTGCTGTAAGGCAATACCATGGAACCCCTGTCGTATGTACATTCTCACCAAGCATGGTCATGGATGACTACAAGGTCCTCCGACGCCTTGTATGGGAGGACCTGAAGCTGGCAGCGGGCATCGCCGGCACATTGGACAGGCTGTGATGACTGCACGTGTCCTTGTCGCCCTGCCTGTGGATGGCTCGTTCTCATACTCTGTTCCTGAGAAGCTCCAGGACAGGGTCAGGCCAGGCCTCCGGGTCATGGTCCCCTTTGGACGACGTACTGTGACAGGCTTCGTAACCGCGCTTGAGAATGGACCGGATGTCCATGGTATCACCTTGAAGGACATCAAGCGTGTCGTGGACAAGGAGGAGGTCTTCAACGATGACCTCGTCAGGCTTTCAGCCTTCGTTTCGAAGATGTACCTCTGCTCCCAGGGACAGGCGCTGTCTGCCATGGTCCCATCCGGCAGGAGGGAGGTCGAAGTATCGATCTTCGGAACTGAATCGGAGTTCACTCCAATAGCCAAGCTCGCCCCACAGCAGGAGGCCGCACTCAAGGAAATCCTCTCAGGTACGGGGCTCTACTACCTCCATGGTGTCACAGGCTCTGGCAAGAGCGAGGTCTACCTGCGCGCCGCTGAGAAGGTGATAAGCGAAGGACGCCAGGTCATCTACCTTGTCCCTGAGATCACGCTCACCCACCAGCTCCAGCAGGATGTGATGGACCGTTTCCCCGGACGGGTGGCCATACTGCACAGCGCACTCAGCCCATCCCAGAGGCTGAAGGAGTGGAGGCGGATCATGCATCATGAGGTCGACCTGGTCATAGGTGCCCGTTCTGCGGTGTTCGCCCCCTGTGCCGACCTTGGCCTGATCATCATGGATGAGGAACATGAGGGCAGTTACAAAAGTGGTCAGACTCCGCGCTACCATGCGCGTCAGGTGGCTCAGGAGAGGGCTCGGATGCATGGTGTGAGCTTCATCATGGGGTCCGCCACACCTTCACTTGAAGCCTGGAACATGATGGAGAAGGGTACGGTGAGACGCATCAGCATGCCACTACGTGTCGCAGGTGGAAGCCGTCCCCGGATCGAGGTCGTCAGCCTGCTTGGTGTGGAGGGCTGCATATCACCAAGGCTGGAGGATGAGATGAGGCGTACGTTGTTGGCTGGACGTTCCATCATGCTCTTCCTGAACCGCCGTGGGTATTCCTACTACTACCACTGCAACAGCTGCGGCCATGTTTTTGAGTGTCCGCATTGCTCTGTCGCCATGACCTGGCATAAGAAGAGTGGACGCCTGCACTGCCACTATTGTGGCTGGAGCGAGGAGCCGAGCGAGACCTGCCCCGTCTGTGGCTCGACTGACATCGGGGTGGCAGGGCATGGCACTGAGAAGGTGGAGGAGGAGGTGCGCCGCCTCTTCCCCTCAGCCCGGACCGCCAGGCTGGACACTGATGTGGCCTCTGACGACAGGGAGCTCGCTTCGAGGATCATCGATGATTTCCGGTCAGGACGGCTGGACATACTCCTTGGCACACAGATGGTCGCCAAGGGCTTGAATTTCCCCAAGCTCTCCTTGGTTGGTGTCATAAATGCGGACAGCACGCTCTCTGTCCCTGATTTCAGGAGCCAGGAGCGGACCTACAGCCTCCTCGAACAGGTCGCAGGACGGGCAGGCCGTTACGATGGGCAGGGGCTGGTTCTGATCCAGACACACCGCCCTGACGATGCTTCAATCGTGGCTGTCCGTGACAACCGGGGCGCTGAGTTCTACAAGGGCGAGATGGAGGTCCGCAAGCTGCTTGGCTACCCCCCATTCAGCCGCATGGTCTGCCTGGTCCTCAGGGGTGTGGACTTGGAAAGGGTCTGCCAGGGCGTGGAGGATCTCGCCTCTGTCATAAGGCGTGTCATAGACACATCAGGGCTTTCATCGCGGGTCAGGATACTCGGTGTCACTGCCTGCGTCATTGAGCGCAGGGCCTCATCCTGGCGCCACCAGGTCCTCTTGTCATCTGACAACATACTCCTGTTGACAGCCTTGGTACGCAAGGCGCTTGGACTGTGGAAGGAACCACAGGGCTGCCATCTTGAGATAGATGTGGATCCACTGAGCCTGCTGTGAGCTGGAAGAGGGGCCACGCTTATGCTATATTTCCCTCATGCTTGATATTTCCCTACTTGGAGATGAAGTCCTCAGGGAGCCGACTGAGCGCGTGACTGTATTCGATAGTACGCTCTCCATCCTTGTGGACGCGATGTTCGATACAATGGATGAAGCCGATGGCGTGGGCCTCGCAGCCCCCCAGGTCGGTGTCTCGAAGCGCATCTTCGTCGTCGATACGAGGCAGGAGGGTGGGCGTATCGCCTTCATCAACCCTGAGATCGTCGAGACGAGCGAGGAGAGGAGCCACTATGAGGAAGGCTGCCTCTCCGTCCCCGGCATCTATAAGGATGTCATCCGTCCAGCCGCTGTCACAGTGCAGGCCCAGGACGTGACTGGACGCGCCTTCACGATCAAGGCCACGGGCCTTCTTGCCCGTGTCGTGCAACATGAGAACGACCACCTCTATGGCAAGCTCTTCATCGACCGCCTCCCTGATGAGGAAAGGGAGAAGGTCTTGCGCCAGTGGGAGAGGAGGTCGAAAGGCAGGGGGAAGAGGAAGAAGTGAGGTTGCTCTTCGCTGGTACAGACGAGATCGCCGTTCCGACGCTTGAGGCCTTGGCCTCCCAGAAGCTTGTCGGAGCCGTCCTGACTACACCTGATGCCCCGGGCAAGAGGGGTAGTGTCCTGCTTCCAAGCCCTGTGAAGGCGGCAGCTGGCCGCCTTGGCCTGCCAGTCCTCCAACCGGACAGGCTTGGCAGTGAAGCCAGGAAGCAGGTCTCCCAGCTGGGTTGTGATGTCCTCCTGTCCTTCTGCTACGGGAAGATATTCGGGCCGAAGTTCCTCTCGCTCTTTCCCTTGAAATTCAACATACATCCTTCCTTGTTGCCACATCACAGGGGTTGCAGCCCAATACAGGCGGCCATCCTGGGACAGGACAGGAAGACTGGCATCTCCATCCAGGACATCGCCCTTGCCATCGATGAAGGTGACATCTACATCACCCAGTCATTCGAACTCGATGGAACCGAGACGACGGCTTCGCTCTGTGAGCGTGTGTCGAAGCTCGCCCCTGCGCTTGCGCTCAACCTGCTTGAAGGGCTGGATGTCTACAAGCCGCGCAGGCAGCTGGACATCCCCGCTGATTACACCGGTTTCATCAAGAAGGAGGATGGTCGGCTTGATTTCACCGGCTCAGCCGCCCAGCTCCATGCCCAGGTCCGGGCCTGCTACCCCTGGCCCAAGGCCCACTGCCTCCTGGATGGCAGCCCGATATCCATAACATCCGTCTACGGCTCCGTCTTCGACCTCCCTGATGAAGAGTGTGCCGAGGAGCCCGGCACTGTCGTGGCACATGTGAAGGGGAAGGGCCTCAAGGTCGCGACAGGCCACGGCTATCTTTATATCAATGGACTGCAGGCCCCGACGAAGAAGGAGATGGACAGCGCCTCCTTCATCAACGGCCGACGTGGTGACATGGGGCGCCTCTTCTCATGAAGCGCCTCCTCCTGGCCTTGCCTGCCATCCTGGCCTTGCTCATGCCACTTCATGCAAGTCAGGAGGATCCTGTTGTCGCCCTCGTGCTCTCAGGCGGCGGGGCGAGGGGCTTCGCCCATGTCCCCATCATCGAGGAACTTGAGGAACGGGGAATCCGCCCTGATCTTGTCATCGGGGTCAGCATGGGAGGCCTTATAGGTGGCCTCTACGCCTCAGGTTACACTGTTGATGAGATTTATTCGTACATAAGGTCCGCAGACCTCATGGATACCGTCTTCCAGCCATCGCAAGAAGGGCAGCAGGAGATCGGGAAGGCCGTGAATCCTTGGTGGGACCGCTCATTCTCATTGGGCTTTTCTGATGAAGGGATAGGTGGATCCGGGTCCTTCCTTTCCGATCATGCGATCAACCACCTGCTGCATGATGCCTTCTGCCGTACAGAGGACATCGGTGACTTCGATGAGCTGCCAATCCCCTTCCGTACGCTGGGGACCGACTTCAGCACTGGTGGCCCCATTGTCTATTCACATGGCAACCTCTATGAGGCCTTGCGTGCCACGATGTCCATGCCTGTCATCTTCCCACCCCTGGTCATGGATGACGGGACCTATGTCGTGGACGGCGGGGTGTGGGACAACCTCCCTGTGGACCTCGCCCGTGAGCTGGGTGCTGACATCGTGATCGCAGTCGATGTGAATGAGAGTACGATCGCGGCTGGCATGGGCCCTGGTGTCGACACGCTCTCTGGTGCCTTCCTCCAATACCTCCTCGTGATAGGCCAGAAAAGCATCATTGGCCAGTACCCGCTTTCAGATTACCTGCTCACACCTGGCACCGGGGCTTCCTCTGTCATGGGCTACGATGATGTCGAAGGGATCTTCGCGGCCACAAGGGCCTGGATTGATGACAATGACGCGCTCTTCTACCAGGTCGAGGAGGCGCTATCGCCATACATGGATGATGGTCCCGTCACTCATTACACAGACATCCCTTATACCACGATAAAAGGCTTCAGCTTCGACGAGGAGACGGAACGCTTCGCATCCCACTTCGAATCCTTCAACGGCCTGGAGTGGGACGAGGAGGTGATCGCCCGTATCGACCACGACCTGGCAGTGGTCAAGGCCGTGACGAACCTTAAGTCGGTCGATTACAAGCTGGTCGATGGCATCGTCAAGGTGCGTGGCCATGAGGCGGAAGGGCTTTCAGGCTCTGTCCACCTGGGGCTGAGGGGTGGTGTCTTCACGACACTGGACCTCTCGGATGGGGCTTTCCGCTTCCAGCTGGATCCCGACTTCTCCCTCTCCTTCGACTTCTGGTTTGATGATGTGAAGCTGACACCTGCGATGAAGCTTGGACAGGAGAACAGGCTCTCCTTAGAAGCTGGACGCATGTTCGGTTCCGGATGGGGGCTCTGGGCCAATGCCCATGGTGGCTTCGGAGGTTATTCAGCCTCCTCTGGCCGTGAGGCAGTGGACAGGCTTGTCACACGGGACTGGAACTTCGGCTTCGAGCTTGGCTCCTCCTTCCTCATTGGCCTGAGCCACCGTATCGACATCGTCTTCTCCTATGACTACTACCTCCTCGATGACATCGCAGGCAGTGATGTCTTTGGCATCCCTGGACAGCAGCTCTGGGACCAGAAGCACCATCACCTCCCCAGGCTCTTTCTTGGCTACCACTTCGACCTGACACGCTTGGAAGAGGTCCTGTGGGGAGCCTTGGACTTCAGGGCAGGTGCCTCTGTCGGATGGGACGAAGGCTGGGGCTGGGACCTGTGGGCTGACCTGAGAAGTCATTACATGCTCTCCGGCGGGGCCTTGGAGGTCGACCTCTCGCTCTTCTCAAGCCGCATGCCTTACGAAATCCTCTCGTCATGGAGGATAGACCCCTTCGGTCAGGTCACACAGGACCTTGTCTTCTTCGAGCTTGGCTGGAGGCACTATTTCATCTCACCATCCAATGGCTTTTATGGCATGCTGGGCCTCTTCGTAGAGGGGCTTGGCAGGGACAGGCTGGGGCCTGTGGAGCCACCTGCCGCCCCTGTGCCATTCTCGACAATCGACGGGCTCGAAGGAGGCCTCAGCATAGCACTCGGCACGAGCTTCCTGAATGCGACGTTGCGCGTCTCCCTGACAGGCCGCATGTCGCTTGAGGTCTCTTTCGTTTGACCAGGCCTTGGAATGCGCTCTCCACTGTCTTGAAGGAGCGCTACGGTGGACCTGTCTACAGGGTGGCTGTGGATGCGGGGCTTTCCTGTCCTAACAGGCGTCCAGATGGATCGGGGGGCTGCGCCTTCTGCGATGGGTCCGGTGCCATTGCGACACATCTGAGGACTGGTGAGGACAGCGGTTCGACCTCAGCCTTGCTGCTTGGATCCTCCCCCTCCATTGAGGACCAGGTCCGCCGTGGCCTCTCATACATCAGGCGGCGCTACAAGACTGGTTTTGCCATGCTCCATTTCCAAGCCTGGAGCAATACGAACGCACCTGTGCCTGTCCTGGAAAAGATCTATGACAGGGCCCTCGCTCTTCATCCCTTCCTGGGTTTGATCGTCTCGACAAGGGCGGACCTTGTCGATGATGAGGTCGTCGGACTGCTTTCGTCTTACATCAGGCCTGGTTTCGAGGTCTGGGTCGAACTGGGCCTTGAGAGCGCATCTGACGCTGTACTGGCCCGGATGGGCCGTGGCCATGACAGCGCCATCTTCGCTCCAGCTGCCAGACGTCTGGCAGCCAATGGCATTCATGTGTGTGCCCATCTCTTGCTCATGCCTTCTTTCGAGGGCAGGGCAGGATGGCTCGCTGCATTGGACATGGTCAACAACAACCCTGTCGAAGCGGTCAAGATCCATAACCTATGCCTGACAAGGGGGAGCCGGTTGTACGAGGAGGCCTTGGATTGTGGTTGCATCACTACAGCCTCTGTGCGGCGCCATGTGGAAGACATGGCCTGGCTGCTCGCCCATCTGGATCCCCATGTCATAGTAGAACGCCTGCTCGCCGAGTTCCCCTCCGCCAGGCTGGGCATGCCACGCCACTTCCCTGACAAGAGCCAGGTCCTGGACCGGATAGCCGGACATATGGTTGCAAAAGGCTGGGCCCAAGGCGCACTCAAGGTGTAACATGTCTTCCATGGACGCAGTTGAACGGATCAGCGAGGCCCTTGGAAGGGCGGTCAGGGGCTTGGAGCCTGATGTCGTGGAACGGATAAGGAGGGCCTTTGATGAAGAAAGGTCCAAGGAAGGACGCATGGTCCTTTCCAGGATTCTGGAGAACATCGAAGTGGCGGGCAGGACAGGGCTGCCACTATGTCAGGATTGTGGCATGTTCTGGTGTCTTGTCGAGGTCGGACGTTCCTGCAGGACCTCTCTTGGGGATATCGAGGCTGTCATAAACGCCGCCTGTGGAAGAGCCGTCGTCGACTACTCATTCCGACGTAGCGTCGTCGAGGATCCCGTATTCACCAGGAAGAACACTGGAGACAACCTGCCTCCTGTCATCCATTGGGGCCTGGTCGATGGGGAGGATGTGACAATCTCCTTCCTCCTCAAGGGTTTTGGCAGTGAGAACTGCTCAGGGGTGCGCATGCTCCGTCCGACAGAGGGAGCGGATGGTGTCGTGGCCGCTGTCGTGGAGATGATGAAGGCGGCTGGTGGCAAGCCTTGTCCACCTGTCTTCCTCGGGGTCGGCATCGGGGGTACGATGGACAGGGCCGCCTTCCTCTCAAAGAAGGCCCTGCTGAGGCCTGTCAGACAGCACTCCCATGATGGAAAGCTTGCTTCTCTCGAGGAGAGGCTTCTAGAAGAGGTAAACAAGCTTGGAATAGGGCCGGGGGGACTTGGTGGGACTGTCAGCTGCCTGGCCTTGTCCATAGAGGCCGATGCCACTCATATCGCAGGGCTTCCTGTGGCGCTCAGCGTCAACTGCTGGGCTGACAGGAGGGCTGTCATACACTTCAAAGGGGGTGTGCTTTGCTGACTATCAAGCTGCCTTATGATGAAGAAGCGCTGCTTTCACTTGTGGCGAGTGAGGAGGTCCTCCTCTCTGGCCGCCTCCATGTAGGACGTGACCAGGTCCACAAGCGGCTTTACGATACCATCCAGGCGGGAGGAGGGCTTCCCTTCGACTTCAATGGGGCGGGTATCTACTACATGGGGCCCAGCCCCGCACCTGAGGGCCTGCCCATAGGATCTGCAGGTCCTACGACCTCTGCCCGCATGGATCCCTACTCCCCCTGCCTGATGGAGCATGGATTGCGCCTGATGATAGGCAAGGGGCCCCGGAGCCAGGCTGTCATGGAAGCCATCAGACGTTGCAAGGCTGTATATCTTCAAGCCTATGGTGGTTGTGGCGCGCTCTATGCGCAGTGTGTCAAATCGTGCAAGGTCATTGCTTATCCTGAGCTGGGACCAGAGGCCCTCCTTGAGCTGGAAGTCGTGGACATGCCCCTGTTCTGCATGATTGATGCCCATGGGGGGATCTACCAGCGGCCTTCCATTTGAACCACCTGTTGAAGCGGCTGATTGGTTTCCTTAGGAACCAGATTGAGTTGTCAATTCTGGTTACAGGTCGCTCTGCTTAGAAGGTGGAGACTCCTGGAGATTAAGGTTGAAGAGGCGTCCTGTCCTGTGCGATCTTTCACATGGATCCTATTTGACCCGTCATCCTCCCTGTCTTATATTTCAAGGCATGACGAAGGCCCTTGTCCTTTTATCATGCCTGATGCTGGCTGTCTCCTGCGGAGGACAGGCGGGTGAGGCGTCGGCAGCTTCCACCAGGAGTATGGCTGCCTCATCTTCCAGTGATATCTCATCATTACCAGTCCCTGAGGACCTGGGTTCCCGTTTCGCCTATGTATATGGCTGGAGGATGGCGGAGGCGCTCTCACAGTCAGGTTTCTCTGGTGACATGTCTTATGTGGCCCGTGGTACGGCGGACTGGCTCAGCGGTGAGGCCCTCTTCAGTGAAGAAGAGATGAGCCAGATCACCGAGGACTTCCAGAGGGAGGCCTTCCAGAAGATCGAGGAGCGCTACAGGGCCTTGATGGAGGAGAACCTCAATGAGGCCGAGGCCTTCCTTGAAGGCAATGGAAGGCGTAGCGGGGTGGTCAGCCTCTCTGACAAGGTCCAGTACGAAGTCATTGTCCAGGGTACAGGGGAAGAGGCCTCAGCAGATGACACAGTCCTGGTCGACTAC
Source organism: uncultured Spirochaetales bacterium (assembly GCA_944392695.1). GTDB lineage: Bacteria > Spirochaetota > Spirochaetia > Sphaerochaetales > Sphaerochaetaceae > Bullifex. Next base: position 21,972 of record CALXXN010000006.1, read on the forward strand.
CAGCTTGCTATATTGGATGGTGATGTGATCGAGTCGACAGAGGGCAGGGGGGCTTACCAAGTCGCACTCGCATCAACGGTGCCAGGTTTCCGTGATGTCGTCAGTGAGATGAGGGTCGGCAGCCGGGTGCGCGCCTGGATCCATCCAGATGAAGCCTATGGTGCCTATGGCAATGGCAACATAGGGCCAAACCAGCTGCTGATCTTCGACATCGAGCTACTGGACATCATTGAATGAGGATGTCGAGGGCTTCCTTGTAACTTGAAGCTTCCATCACACCGTCCGGGGCCTTGCCAAGGTCTTTCCTGCCTGGGTGCAACCACAGCGCCTTGATGCCGCTGTCCAACGCTCCCTTGATGTCTGATGTGAGGCTGTCGCCAACGACGATGCACTCGTCCTTGGTCCTGCCACAAATCTCCAAGGCCCTGTCGAAGAAGGCTGTCTGTGGCTTTGGAGCCCCGACCTCCTCACTGATCACCAGGTGCTTGAAGAAACGGATCGTACCCGTCGATTCGAGACGCCCACGCTGCACAGAGGCGATGCCATTGGTCACGAGTACAAGTTCGAAATGAGCCTTCAGTTTTTCCAGGAAGTCCCAGGCGCCTTCAATCAGATGCCCCTCGCTTGCAAGGAAGTCGATATAGTCTTGGCTGAGCCTGGCTGGATCCTGGTCCAGCCCCTCCTTGTCGACAAAGAGGCGGAAGCGCCTCTCCTTCAAGGTGTTGTTGTCTATCAGGCCCTCTTCGAGTTCTGCCCAGCACTGCCTGTTGCATTCGAGGTAGGAGCCGATGAGCGTCCTTGGTATGCCGTATGTGTCGAAGAGCCTGTCCAAGGCCCTCTCCTCGCTCAATGGGAAGTCGAGGAAGGTCATGTCAGCATCGAGCATGACTGTCTTGATCTTGCTGTCCATGGGCAGAGTCTAGGACCTCTGGCGTCCTTCATGCAACGCCCCTTCTTGGCGCTGATAAGACACATTAACGCATTTTTTGTTGTTGTTGGCCACGCGTAGGACATGCTAAAATGGATACAGGAACAAAAAGAGGTGGATGCGGCCGGGACAGGCCAAGGCAGGGAAGGAACTGCATCTTGATTCAAAAGGAGGGTGGAACATGCGAAGTCAATGGCAGTGGATCATCAGTGGCGTGCTCCTCTTGGTCGTCGGTATCTTCATACTTGTCAATCCACAGACCGTGCTCAGGGCGGCAGTAATAGCCTTTGGCATTTACATGGTGGTGGAGGCGCTGATGTCCCTCATCGTATCCTGGCGGATCAAAAGCCTGACCGGGATCTTCAGGGTTAATAGTGCCAGGTCCATCATAGGCCTCATCATTGGAGTTTCCGCCACAGTTGCGGGTGTGGGCGCCTCTGATGGGCAGATCGCACGCTGGATTGTCTGGGGGCTGGCTGCCTGGTTCGCGGTCTCAGCATTGGTCAAGCTGGCTGAGTACCTCATGATCCGCCGGTCCGGCTACCATGTATCGGGCATTGTAGGCAACGTCCTGCTGTCCTTGGGGCTGTCGCTCCTGATGTTCCTCTTCCCTGGCCTGGTGAACACGGTTGTTGGTACTACGGTCGGTATCATCTTGATTGCCTTGGCCATATTCGTAGTCGTATGGGGTATGAAGATAATCAGTGTGCAGAATGATGCCGCAGCAGCCCTTGACTTCGTAGAAGGGGAATGGGAGGAGAGGAAATCTTGACCCTCCATGCCCAGTGGTCCTATCATGGACCTAGGAGTCAATGATATGAGTAAAGCCGCCCACCATCATCATGTGAAGCTTTGAAGAGCTGGCATGGCAGGTGTGCGCAGTGAGGGTCCCCGTCAAGCCACGGGGGCTTTTTTTATACACAAAGGAGGATGTGGAAATGTCAGGAGAAGCCAGGATCCGGATCGCGGTCCAGAAGAGCGGGAGGCTGTCAGAGAAGAGCCTCGAACTGGTCAAGAGTTGCGGGATAGACTTCAATGTCGACCCAAGGGTGCTCATGTGTGGAGCTTCGAACTTCCCCTTGGACTTCCTCTTCGTACGTGACGACGACATCCCGACCTATGTTGCTGATGGTGTCGCTGATATAGGCATAGTTGGACGCAACGAGCTTGATGAATCAGGCATCACGCTACCTGTCGTGCGCGACCTTGGCTTCGCAGGCTGCCGCCTGTCGATCGCTGTGAAGCGTGGTGATGATTATGATGGCCTGTCCTGGCTGGAGGGCAAGAGAATCGCCACATCCTATCCAAGGATCCTGGGCAGGGTGCTCAGTGAAGCTGGTGTCACGGCAGAACTTGTCAGGGTGTCGGGATCTGTGGAGATCACACCTTCGATTGGCATCGCTGACTGCATCTGCGATATCGTCAGCACTGGTACGACGCTGAGGATGAATGGCCTTGTCGAGGTCGAGGCCGTCTATAAGAGCACGGCTGTCATGGTCGCACGTCCAGATCTTGAAGCTGATGTCGGACTTGAGGCTGTCCTCTCCCGCCTGTTGTTGCGCATGGACACTGTCAGTGCGGCACGTAAGAAGAAATACATCCTCTTCAACCTTCCTGCGGACAAGGTCGATGATGCCGCCAGGATAGTTGGCGGCATGAAGAGTCCGACTGTCACCCACCTCCTTGACGAGGGCTGGGTCTCTGTACAGTCGGTCGTCGCAGAGGACCGTTTCTGGTCTGTCTTTGAAGACCTGAAGGCGATTGGCGCCGAAGGCATACTCGTCATGCCGATTGAGAAGATGTCACAGTAGGAGGTGGCCTGCATGTATTTGGAATTCCATGACAACCCGGATGATGCGCTCTGCCAACGCCTTTTCGAACGCCGCCAGGGTGATGATGAGGGTGTCCGCTCTGCTGTGGAGGAGATCATCAGTGTGGTGAGGAAGGGTGGTGATGAGGCGCTGACTTCCTACATGAGGCGTTTCGATGGCTACGATGGTGGTTCCCTCTATGTGACACAAGAGGAGTTCGATGAGGCTGAGGCCCTGGTGCCCCAGTCCCTGAAGGATGCCATCGAACTGGCTTATGGGAACATCTGGCGCTTCCATGAAGCCCAGCGTCCTGTGCTTGAAAGGGTCGAGACGATGAATGGCGTTGAATGCTGGAGGATCGCCCGCCCACTGTCCAGTGTCGGACTCTATGTACCTGGAGGGACGGCCCCTCTCTTCTCAACTGTCCTGATGCTTGCCATTCCAGCCAAGGTCGCAGGTTGTGGGTCGATAACCCTGTCGACCCCGGCTGGGAAGGGCAAGGTGGATCCAACTGTCCTGTACTGTGCCAGGCGCTGTGGGGTGGACAGGGTGCTCAAGGCAGGTGGGGCGCAGGCCATCGCAGCCCTGGCTTATGGGACAGGGTCTGTTCCAAAGGTCGACAAGATCTTCGGGCCTGGCAACCGTTATGTCGCCTTTGCGAAGAGCCTGGTGTCATCAGACTGCGCGATTGACATGATGGCAGGGCCGAGCGAAGTCATGGTCGTCTGTGACAAGACCTCGGATCCCGCCTTCATCGCAAGCGACCTGCTAAGCCAGGCTGAGCATGGTCCTGACAGCCAGGTCATGCTCCTGATCCTCGCCGCCGATGCCGATGAAGCGGCAGTGGTCAACGCCGCAGTCGAGGCGGAGCTTGACAAGCAGCTGGCAAAGCTTGGACGCCAGGAGTACATGTTGCCGAGCCTCTCCCATTCAGCCTCGATAGCGGTCAGGGACAGGAGGAGGCTCGTCGAACTGGTCAATGCCTATGCTCCTGAGCACCTGATCCTCTCCTTGGAGGATGCGGACAGCCTGGTGGATGGTGTCATGAGCGCTGGGAGCATCTTCCTGGGGCCTTGGTCTCCCGAGTCCGCCGGGGATTATGCCTCTGGTACGAACCACACCCTGCCGACAGCTGGCTGGGCGAGGAGCAGCGGAGGGCTCTCACTAGACAGCTTCATCAAGAAGATCACGGTCCAGAAGTTGTCAAAGGAAGGTCTCGAAGGGCTTGGGCCTGCTGTCATGGCCATGGCTGCGGCCGAGGACCTGATGGCGCACCGCAATGCGGTTGAAGTGAGGTTGTCATGAGTGTCTACGAGCTGATGAGGCCGAACATACAGCGGCTTGAACCTTACAAGTGCGCCCGTGACGAGGCCGGTCCTGACATGGATGTCTATCTGGATGCGAATGAGAACTACGCGCCTGTGGCAGGGGAGGAAGGGATCAACCGCTATCCTGACTCCGCGGCTGCCAGGCTGCGTGCGGCCGCTGAGCAGGTGCTTGGCATACCTGCATCCCTCTGCACGGTCGGCAACGGTTCTGACGAGTTGATCGACATCCTGATCCGTATCTTCTGCATCCCAGGCAGGGACTCGATACTCGTCATGCCACCGACCTATGGTGAGTATTCCGTCCTCGCCTCGGTCAATGATGTGGCTGTCATCAAGTGCCCTCTCACCCGGGAGGGCGCCATAAGCCAGGATGCCTATGACCTGGTAAGGAAGGAGCGTCCCAAGCTCAGCTTCATCTGTTCGCCGAACAATCCGACAGGACTCATTTGCGGCAAGGAGGACATACTCGCATTTGCCAAGGAGAACCCGGGGATCACAGTCGTCGACCAGGCTTATATAGACTTCGCCCCTGCTGGTGCCATCACTGCGGATGACGTCAGGGACAATGAGCGCCTTGTCGTACTCAGGACGATGTCCAAGGCCTGGGCGCTGGCTGGTGCGAGGGTTGGCTTCATGATGTCTTGTGAGGAGATCAGGGCCAAGGCTTATGATGTGAAATATCCCTACAACGTGGGACTGCCTGCGATGGAGGCCGCGCTCCAGGCCCTGGCTTCTGCCGAAGCGGTCCGAGCGAGGACCTGTGAAATCATAAGGCTCAGGGAGTGGATGAGGCAGCGTATAGCGGCCATACCTGCAGTCATCGAGGTCTTGCCAAGCGATGCGAACTTCTTCCTCGTGCGTTTCGAGGACCCTGGGGCTGTGTACAGGGCATTGAAAGACAAGGGAATCGTCGTGCGCGACCGTAGCCGGGAGCTTTACTGCCAGGGCTGCCTGAGGATCAGTGTCGGCAGCCAGGAGGAGGATGAGAGGCTTGTCAGGGCCTTGGAGGAGATACTAGCGTGAGGGCATTGTTCATTGACCGTGATGGTGTGATCGTGGAGGAGCGCCAGGTCGACTCCCTTGAGGTGATGCACTTCATCCCCCATGTCATGGAAGCCCTGCGCCAGATAAGGCGGATGACGGACTTCGAGCTTGTCATGGTGTCGAACCAGGATGGTGTCGGGACCCCCTCGTTCCCTCTTGCCTCTTACGAGCTTGTACAAGAGCGGATCCTCGAGGTCCTTCGGGGTGAGGATGTCGCTTTTGATGACATCAATGTAGACTTCTCACTGCCGGAGGACAAGTGCCCTGGGCGCAAGCCAGGTACGGCGATGCTCTCCTCTTATATGGACGGGGGATATGAACTGGACAAGAGTTTCGTCATAGGTGACCGCCTCACTGACATGGCCCTCGCCAAGGCCCTGGGGGCCAGGGGGATCTGGTTCCATGCCCCTGATGGTGGCCCTGTGCCTGATGACCTTGCCCCTGTCATCTCTTATGAATCGGATGACTGGCTTGCCATCGCACACTTCCTCTGTGGTGACGAGGTCCATGTCCATAGGACCGCCAGGATCACACGTAAGACGAAGGAGACCGACATATCACTCGCCCTAGACATCGATGGAAGCGGAAAAGGGCGGATCCGTACAGGTATTGGATTCTTCGACCACATGCTGGAACAGGTCGTCAAGCATGGACGCCTTGATGTCGAGGCCACATGCGAAGGGGACCTCGAGGTTGATGAGCACCACAGTGTCGAGGACCTGGCGCTTGTGCTTGGCGAGGCGTTCAAGACAGCCCTCGGTGATAAGAAAGGCATCGAGCGCTATGGTTATGAGATCTTGTGCATGGACGAGGTCCATGCCTCGGTCGCAATCGACTTCTCCGGACGCCCCTGCCTTTCCTGGGATGTGGACTTCTGCCGTGAGTATGTCGGCTCCTTCCCGACAGAGATGGTGCGCCATTTCTTCAAGTCCTTTTCAGACAGTGCGGCCTGCAACCTGCACATGGAAGTGAGTGCTGGCAACTGCCACCACCAGGTCGAGGCCCTTTTCAAGGCCTTCGCCCGGGCCGTACGCCGTGCGGTCAGGAGGATTCCAGGCTCTGATGAGCCGGCTTCCACGAAGGGGGTGCTGTGATGACTGTGCTGATTGATTACGATGCTGGCAATGTCTTCTCCGTCACCGCGGCGCTTGAAAGGCTGGGCGAGGAGGTCGTGCTCACAGACGATCCTTCCACGATACTATCCGCAGACCATGTGGTCTTTCCTGGAGTGGGGCATGCAGCTGCTGCGATGGAGAAGCTTGAGGAACGTGGGCTTGTCGATGTCTTGTGCGCGGTCAAGGCGCCCTTCCTGGGGATCTGCCTAGGCGGCCAGCTGATGCTTTCTTCAAGTGATGAAGGCCCTGTGCGCTGTCTTGGCCTCGTGCCAGGGCGGGTCATGCGCTTCGACAAGGGCCAGGTGCACAGGATCCCCCAGATCGGTTGGAACCAGGTCCATTACAAGGACAGCCCGCTCTTCGAGGGGATCCGGCAGGATGACTGGTTCTTCTTCGACCATTCCTATTACATGGATCCTGATGAGGGAAGCAGCCTTGCGGTGAGCCAGGCTGACGCGTTCACTTACTCATCTGCAATCGTGATGGACAACTTCTTCGGAGTCCAGTTCCATCCAGAGAAGAGTGGCAGGGCAGGTGCCAGGCTGCTCGCCAACTTCCTGGAGGTGCGTTGATGTTCATCTCTCCTGCAATCGACCTGATCGAGGGACGCCCTGTGAGGTTGAGCCAGGGGGATTACTCCAGGCTCACCCATTACGGTGATGACCCACTCGCACAAGCCAGGCTCTTCGAGGATGCAGGGCTGTCGCACCTGCACCTGGTCGACCTCGAAGGTGCGAAGGCCAAGGCACCTAGGAACCTACATGTCCTTGAGGAGGTCGCCAAGGGGACAGGACTCATCATCGACTATGGTGGTGGCATGTACACGACACAGGCGGTGGCCGCCGCCTTTGATGCAGGGGCTTCTTATGTCACCTGTGGTTCCATCGCGGTCAAGGACAGGGAGCTTGCGCTTTCCTGGATGGAGCGCTGGCCTGGCCGGATCATACTGGGTGCCGATTCAATCAATGGACGTATAGCGACAGCGGCCTGGAGCGAGGACAGTGGCTTGGATGTCGTAGGCTTCATCAAGTCATACGAGGGCCTTGGCATACCCTGGTGCATAGCAACCGATGTGTCCAAGGACGGCATGCTCTCTGGTCCTGGCCTTGATTTGTACAGGAGCATGCTCTCATCGACATCGATCCCATTGATCGCCTCAGGTGGGATATCGACGCTTGACGACCTCAAGACGCTTGCCTCCATGGGCTGTGCCGGTGCCATAGTCGGCAAGGCCTATTACGAGGGCAGGATCACTCTTGATGAGTTGAAGGAGGTGGAGGCATGCTGGCAAAACGCTTGATCCCTTGCTTGGATATAAAAGATGGGAGGACGGTGAAGGGCATCAACTTCCTTTCACTCCGTGACGCAGGAGACCCTGTCGAGAACGCCCTGCGTTACCAGGAGGAGGGGGCGGATGAGCTCGTCTTCCTTGATATCAGCGCGACTGTCGAAGGGAGGACCACACTTGCAGACCTGGTGAAGCGGATCGCCAGTGTCCTCGAGATCCCCTTCACCGTAGGTGGAGGGATCAGGACAGTCGATGATGTGCACCGCATAGTACTCAGCGGGGCTGACAAGGTCTCGATCAACAGCCAGGCGGTACGCAATCCCCAGCTTATAACAGAGGCGGCTTCCCGCTTTGGTTCGCAGTGCATGGTCGTCGCAATCGACGTCAAGGCGGCCGGGCGGATGCCAAGTGGTTATGAGGTCATGGTCGATGGCGGACGCACCCCGGCAGGACTTGATGCCATCGCCTGGGCAAAGGCGGTCGAAGACCATGGGGCAGGAGAGATCCTGTTGACAAGCATGGAGGCGGATGGCACCAAGGCTGGTTATGATGTAGGTATCACAAGGGAGGTGGCCAAGGCTGTCTCCATTCCTGTGATCGCATCAGGTGGGGCGGGCAAGGAAGAGGACTTCCTTGAGGTGCTTTGTGACTCCTGTGGTGCTGATGCGGCCCTCGCGGCATCTGTGTTCCACTATCATGAGCTCGCGATAGCCAGTTTGAAGGCCTATTTACAAAGCCATGGCATTACTGTTAGGTTTTAGTGCTATCTAGGGAAGAAGACATTATGGCAATAGACTTTGCGAAGGGAGATGGCCTCGTTCCAGCCATCGTGCAGGACGCTGTCACACATCGTGTGCTGATGCTCGGCTACATGAACGAGGAGGCCTATCAACTGACACTTGACCGTGGCCTTGTCACCTTCTGGTCCCGCTCAAGAGGCAGGATCTGGACGAAGGGGGAGACAAGTGGCAACTTCCTCCAGGTGAGGGAGATCCTGACGGACTGTGACAATGACACCCTCCTCGTGAAGGCCATACCCTCGGGTCCTGTCTGCCATACTGGCGCCGATACATGTTTCAATGAAGACAATGAACCTGGTGAGATGACGAGCACTGAGTTCCTTGTCTACCTTGAGGATGTCATCGCCGACAGGCGCAACAATCCGACCGAGGGCAGTTATACGAACCATCTCTTCAGCCGTGGCCTGAACAAGATCGCCCAGAAGGTTGGTGAGGAAGCGGTCGAGCTAATCATCGCAAGCAAGGATGACAACAAGGAGCTCTTCCTAGGTGAGGCGGCCGACCTCATCTACCACTTCCTGGTCCTCCTGGCCCAGAAGGACACCAAGCTTGCCGAGGTCGTCGAGGTCCTCAAGGGACGCCATTCCCGCTGATGGACAGCCTCGTCATCGAGGATGGCCTGCTCGAGTGGGCTTCCTTCGAAGGGCTTGATGCAAGTGGCCAGCCACTCAAGTCCGTCTTGTTCAACTCCTGCACCTTCAAATCCTGTGTTTTCGCATCATCGCTCCTCGATGATGCCTCTTTTTCTGATTGCAGCTTCACTGATTGTGATTTCTCTGGTGCGTCATTGCATGGTGTCCACTTGAGTGGGTGCTCATTCCAAGCCTGCGCTTTCCGCTACAGCCTTTTCACTGGATCGAGGGTGAGGTCATCTTCCTTCCTGCAGTGCATGATGCGTGGTGTCTCATTCAATGACAGCCGGATCGCAAAGACAGTCTTCAAGGACTGCATGCTCGAGGATGCGGACTTCTCCTTTCTCAAGACAGACAAGCTCTCCATACAGGACTCGGTCTTGTCCTCTGCTGATTTCTCATCGACAGCTCTTGCCGCTGTCGACCTTTCAGGCAGCCATATCGATGGAATCAGGGTGGGGGAGGATCTCCGTGAGCTCCGTGGTGCCAGGTTGGATGTAGGCCAGCTGATCGAGCTGGCCCCGGTCCTTGGCATCGTCATACGCTAGCACCCCGCCCATCAGGCATGGTCCCATGCTCCATGAATGAGTAGTAGCCTGCTGTAGTGAAGATGATATGGTCGAGCACACGGATGCCCAGCAGGTTGCCAGACCTGACAAGGCGTTCGGTGACCGCGATGTCATCACCAGATGGCGAGAGCTGCCCAGAAGGATGGTTGTGGGCGAGGGCCACCGCGGTCGCCCTCCTTGCAATCGGGTCTGAGAAGACTTCGCGTGGGTGCACGAGTGTCTTGTTGACCAGGCCTACAGTGGAGACAAAGGTGTTGAGGACCTCGTGCGCCCCGTTGAGGACGAGGACTATGAACTGTTCCTGGTCACGCGTCGCATAGTGCCTGACCTCCCTGAAGATATCCCCAGGACTTGTTATGTAGGCGGATCCTGCAAGCCGCTGCCTGCGCCGTCCCAGCTCTATCGCGGCGAGTATGGTTGAAGCCTTGGCCTTGCCCATGCCCCGTATCGTGCACAGTGCCTGGAAACCAGGATCCTCGCTTGAGTCCAGGAGGCCAAGCAGTTCATTGGCGATTTCCACGGCGCTCCTGTCCGCAGAACCGGACGAGATGAGCAGGGTGACGAGTTCGAGGTCGCTGAGCGAACCTATCCCCTTCTGTTCCACTTTCTCCCGTGGCCGTCGTTCAAGACCTGTCCGGTCCTCAGCGACGACACTCATCCATTCGATGTTGTTCCTTTCGTACGTCATACCTTTGGATATGCCGGAATGTCCTGTATCGTACCAAAAACCATCCAATGATGCCTGGAGACGGGAAAACGGCGATGGAAAACCCACCGCCGTTTGTGACCTATTGTGCGTACCGGTTGTTCAGGATGCGCTCGTGCTTCCAAGCCTCGATCTTCCTACGAGGAAGGTCAAAGTGCTGACCAAGGCTGAGATGAGGCTGATCAGCACTGCGATGAGGATGTTCCTTCCACCCCAGCCATAGAGGGAGCCTGCCATCAGGCCTCCTATCGCATTGAAGGCGATGAGTCCTGTCACGATCAACACAGGCACCTTGACCACGAGACGTTCGAAAAGCAGGTTGAGCGAGCCAAGCGCCTGACCTGCGAGGTAGGTCGCAAGCCCCCCGAAGAAGGCACACAGCACGCTGTCGACCATGGCCCATGCGGTACCGCTTATGATGGTGTAGGGCAGGGAGATGATGGCCATCAGCACAGAAGCAAGTGCGCTCAAGGCCAGGATCATCAACCAGTCACGCCTCAAGGCCCTGCTCCTGGTGAAGCCGCACATGATACGGAAGCGGACTTCCTGCCAACTGGTGATGCCAAGCACGAGCACGCAGACAAGGTAGGCGAAGAGTCCAATCCCCGTTGCTGCGACAGAGGCGGATCCCAGCATCCTGACAGGCCATCTGTGGAATCCAATACCAGGCATGCTGAATATGGCAGTAGCGGCTATGGCTACGGTTACAGCGGTCAACATGGCAAAGGCCATGCTCTTGAAATCGTTCAACTTTGCTTTCATCTCCCACCTCCACGTGTCATCTCGACGAAGAGCCGTTGCAGGTCGGCCTTCTCAAAGGAGGCCGTACCCTGGTCTTCCACGTAACCAAGGATGCACATCGTCTCAAGTCCAAGTTCCTGACCACGGGCAAGCACGCTGAAATCCCCTTTGACCGCGTCGATTTCCGCTTTCTTACCTCTCACAAGCCAGGCCTGGTCCTGGATTTCCTCGCTTGAACCTTCAAGGATGATACGTCCATGGTCGAGGAAGTGCACAAAGGAGACCAGTGATGCCGCTTCGTCGATGATATGGCTGCTGATGACCACGGCAGTGGCCGGGCCTGATGCCTCGATCATACGCTTGTAGAGCCAGTCCCGGTTGACCGCATCCACACCAAGCACAGGTTCATCGAGGAAGATGAAGGCCGCTCCGCTTCCAAGCGCCATTATGTCCTTCATGAGGGTCCGTTCCCCAGTCGATAGCTTTTCCCATTTGCGCCTCAGGTCTATCGAGCAGTCCTTGGCATCATCCCGGAGCTTCTCCTCGTCGACACCACGCCAGGCGGCGAAGGATGCGATTATCGACTCCACCCTGGTGGAGGAGGGCAGGAGGTTGTCATCATTGGAAATCGCCAGCAGGCTGCAATCGTGTAGCTTCGCGATGTCTTCTCCTGCCACAGTGACGGAACCTGCATCGAAACCAGTGAGACCTGTGATGCAACGCAGCAGTGTTGATTTACCGGCTCCATTGCGCCCGAACAAGCCATATATGTTGCCAGTTGAATAGTTGAGGTTGATGCCATCAAGCACCCTCCTCCCTTGGTAGCCCTTCACCAAGCCCTTGACTTCAATGAGCATCGAACTCCTCCTTGACGAGGTCTACGACTTCGTCACATGTGAGGCCGAGGGCATCGGCCTCCTTCTTCAGTGGTCTGATGTAATCATCATGGAAGGCCGCCTTGCGGCTCTCCCTGATACTCTCCACGGCACCTTGGGCGACGAACATGCCAAGGCCTCGCCGCTTCTCGACCCAGCCGCGTTCGACAAGGATGTTCACACCCTTGAGCACTGTGGCAGGGTTGAGGTGTCCGCTCTGGCTGATCTCGCTCGTCGATGGGACCTGGCTGCCTTCTGGGTAGCGTCCGCAGAAGATGTCATCCTCGAGTACTTTCGCGACCTGCATGAAGAGCGGGGTGCTTGAATCGAAATGGTATTGCAAGCGCACCTCCTTACTTGGTTACTCAACTAACTAAGTAGATAACACCTTGTCTTGATTTGGTCAACAGCTTCATGCAAAACACACAATCCTGACACTTCCACATGTAACCTGACATCGAAAACACCACGTCCGATAATAAGATAAATCAAAAAAGGTGGCATTGGCACAAGGCTTTGAGAAGCAGTCTCTGTTTCAGGAAGATAGGTTTGGAAGGATCGGGAAAGGAAGCCCGGTCCTTCTTTTGTCATTATTGATCACTCTGCCCACTTGAAAGTTTCCCTTTAGATTGTATCATTTATATACCCCCACGGGGTGTGGGTGTATATGGAGGATGGCCGATGAGGCATGAACAATATGATGTGAGCGGGATGACTTGCGCAGCCTGTTCGTCGAGGGTGGAGAAGAGCGTGGGTGCATTGGATGGGGTCTCGTCAGTCTCCGTCAATCTCTTGCGCAACAGCATGGTCGTTGATTATGACGAGTCTGTGCTTGGGCGTGATGGCATAGTCGAAGCCGTCACCAAGGCAGGTTATGGGGCCTGTCCACATGAGGCCACGGCTGCGAAGGATGCAGGGGAGGCCCGTACATCCCCAGGTGAGGCTGCGAGGAAGGAGCACCTTGCGATGCGCCGCCGCCTGACCTGGTCTATTGTCTTCACCGTTCCCCTTTTCTACATATCAATGGGGCATATGATGGGCTGGCCCCTGCCAGCTTTCTTCCTTGGTGACGGGAACGCGCTTGTCTATGCGCTGACGCTTTTCCTTTTAGCCCTTGCTGTCACCCTGATCAACAACAAGTACTACAGGACAGGTTTCAAGAGCCTTGTCCATGGTTCTCCCAACATGGATTCACTGATCGCCCTGGGTTCTGGTGCTTCCATGCTTTATGGCATCTACGCCCTCTACAAGATCGGCTGGGGCCTGGGGTATGGGGACATGGCGATGGTGTCCCATTTCTCACATGACCTCTACTTCGAGGGTGCAGGTACGATCCTCACACTGATCACGCTTGGCAAGTTCTTCGAGGCCAGGGCCAAGGGGCGTACGACTGATGCGGTCAACAAGCTGATGGACCTCGCTCCCCGTACGGCCACTGTGCTCAGGGATGGCAGGGAAGTCGTCATTCCCGCTTCCGAGGTCGTCAAAGGCGACATCGTGATGATAAAAGCAGGCGATGGCATACCAGTCGATGGTGTTGTCATCGAAGGTGCGGGCTCTGTGGATGAGAGCGCGGTCACTGGTGAGAGCATCCCTGTGGACAAGGCTGCCGGGGACAGTGTCATAGGTGCCACGGTGAACCGTTCTGGTTGGATGAAGGTCCGGGCGGAGAAGGTCGGTGATGAGACCGCGCTTGCCCAGATCATACGCCTGGTCGATGAGGCGACGCTGTCAAAGGCCCCGATCGCCAAGCTTGCTGACAAGGTCTCAGGTGTCTTCGTCCCCGTAGTCATCGTTATCGCCCTTGTGAGCGCCCTTGTCTGGATCCTGGCGGGGCAGGGATTCGAACAGGCCCTGACCATAGCCGTGTCCGTCCTGGTCGTCTCATGCCCCTGTGCGCTTGGACTCGCCACTCCGACCGCCATCATGGTCGGAACAGGACGTGGTGCCTCGGCTGGCATCCTGATCAAGTCCGCAGAGGCCCTTGAGAAGGCCCATGACATCAAGGCGGTCGTCCTGGACAAGACAGGCACGATCACTGCAGGCCAGCCTGCTGTCAGGGAGGTCGTCACAGCCAAGGATGTCACAGTGGACCACCTCTTCCAAGTGGCCTCATCCTTAGAGCGCTTGTCAAGCCACCCTCTTGCCATGGCCTTGGTCGCAGAAGGTGTGAAAAGGGGCATCACAGGACTTCCTGTGACTGCTTTCGAGGATGTCCCTGGTCAAGGCGTGCGTGGCCAGGTGGATGGCAGGTCTTGTCTTGCCGGCAACATGAAGATGCTGCGCAATGAGGGGCTGGAGGACCAGGCTCTTGAGGCAGAGGCCCGCCGCCTTGCCTCTGACGGCTGTACACCACTCTTCTTTGTGGAGGAGGGCGCTGTGATTGGCATCATCGCGCTTGCCGACCCGGTGAAGGGTTCGAGCAAGGAGGCTGTTGAAAGACTGCGGTCGATGGGTATCAGGACAATCATGCTGACTGGGGACAACGAGCTCACGGCCAAGGCCGTGGCTTCCCAGGTCGGTGTCGACCGTGTCATAGCACAGGTCCTGCCACAGGACAAGGAAGCCGAGGTCCGGAGGTTGCAGGAAGCCGGCCTTGTGACTGCCATGGTCGGGGATGGGATCAATGACGCCCCTGCATTGGCCAGGGCGGATGTGGGCATAGCGATAGGTGCTGGTACTGATGTCGCGATGGAAAGTGCCGACATCGTCCTGATGAAGAGCGACCTGATGGATGTCGCCGCTGCGATCGAGCTTGGCAAGGCCACGATAAGGAACATCAAGCAGAACCTCTTCTGGGCCTTCTTCTACAACGCCATCTGCATCCCAATCGCCGCAGGTTGCCTCTATCCAGCCTTTGGCCTCAGGATGAACCCGATGGTCGCGGCCCTGGCGATGAGCTTCAGCTCGGTCTTCGTCGTGACGAACGCACTACGCCTGCGCCTTTTCAAGGTCCCACAGGCGGCAGATGCCGGTGTGCAGGAACAGCCAGGTCAGGATGTGATTGAAAGGGAAGGGTCCTGGGAGGTCCTTGCCCCTGCCGATGGAAAAGATACAACCAATGGAGGAAACAACATGAAGAAGCTTTCAATCGATGGAATGATGTGCATGAACTGCGTCAAGCATGTCACCAAGGCCCTTGAGTCTGTCGAGGGTGTCAACTCAGTCAATGTGAGCCTGGAGGAGGGTAGCGCTGTCGTGTCCTGCAGCCCTTCTGTCACAGATGAGGCCTTGAGGGCGGCTGTGACTGAGGAAGGTTATGAGGTGAAGGCTGTGGAGGATGTGCAGTGAAGGCTGACAAGGAGAAAGTCACCAGGCAGTTGAAAATCGCGCGAGGCCAGGTTGATGGCCTCCTGCGCATGGTGGAGGAGGACCGCTACTGTGTCGACATCTCCAACCAGTTGCAGGCCACTATCGCGATCCTGCGCCGTGTGAACCAGGAAGTCCTGCATGCACACATCCGTGGCTGTGTCAGGGAGGGGCTTGGCACTGACGAGCCTAATGAGAAGCTTGAGGAGGCGCTCAGCCTCCTCGACAGGCTCGCTGGGCTCTAATGGACTGGGATGTCACTGATTCCCAGGCAGTTTGCTCCTCCTGTACAAAAGGGAGATGGCAAGTGCGAAGGACAGTGCGCATACTGCTGTACCTGAAATGCTGTTGAGCAAGATGTCATTGCCGTTGTCCATGCCACCAAAGGAGGCAAGCATCATCATCTGCATCGTCAGCATCGAAAGGGCTGTATCCACATAGGAGCAGCAACGTATGACGATGAAGGCTCCTGACTTCTGGCTCTTCGCCTTGACTGCCTTTTGTATGGTCACACCAAGGCGGAAGAAGGTGTAGGTCGCCACTGTGATCGCGGCGATGTCGTCATAGCGTACGGCGTGGTCCTCGCTGAGTGCGAGGTGGACGAAGCCTCCGAGTATGATTGAGAGAGAGATGAGGAGGGCTGCGCACAGGCCCATGATGGAACGGTCACTCAGCCTGCCTGTCTTCTCTGGGGCCCTATGGTTGAGCAGGGCGAGCGTCCTCATCATGGCTAAGGCGAGGTAGTAGGCCGCCATGGTGATCAGCCAAGCTGAAGTATCGATGATTCCGAGGGCCGCGTTGTATACCGCGTACAAGCAGCTGACAAGGAGGCTGAATGAGGCGGAGAGCATCGTCCTCCTGTCCTTGTCATGGCGCAGGGCTGTTACGAGGTCCCGGAGCGTGTTCATCTTTCTTCAAGATCCCCTGTAAGACGCCTGACCTCATCGGCCTTGGCCTTGCGCCCCCTCTTCAGCAGGGTCTTGTACAGCGGCCAGCTGAGGAAGGCGCCTGCGAAGCCTGCAAGTCCGAGGGGGACTCCCGCCATATAGTTCATCGCGACAAGACAGAGGGAGGTCCCCGCCCCTGCAGCCAGGGTTGCGATGATGCCCAGCGTTATCGCAGGGCCTGCGGCCTTGCGCTTCACACTGCGTTCTATCGCCTCCAGCTTCTCAAGCCTCGTCTCAGCATGACCCAGGTAGAGCTCGCGGATTTCGCGGCAACGCTCCTCTTCGGATGCTGAGTATGTGATATCAAGATTGTCGCTCATTAAAATCCTCCCACGACAGCTGGCCCATGATAGCACATAGAGGCAGGGCTGTTTGTTTCACAGATGTTTCAAGCCCTGGCAAGGGCCTCGACTTCCTTGGCCCTGGCATTGCGGCCTTTCTTGACCAGTGACTTGTAGAGTGGCCAGGTGATGGCCATGCCGATGAAACCAATGAGCCCCACTGGGATGCCGATGATGAAGGCGCCAAGGGTCATGGCAAATGACATCCCAGCTCCTGCCACAAGTGCTGAGATGATGCCGATGATGATCACTGGGATTGATGCGTTGCGTGTGACCTCTTTTTCAATATCCTCAAGCTTCTCGAGCTTGGTCTTCTCGTGTCCGAGGTACAGGTCTGAGAGTGTGTTGAACTTCTCTTCCGCTGCTGTGTTGTTTGAAAAGCTGTTGTTCATCTTCTGCTTTCCTCCTGATGGCTACAACTTAGCAGCTGGCTCTTTCATATCTTTGTCAAGTACGTTTCCCAGATGTTTCTAAAGCGGGAAGCGGACGCTCATCTTCGTCCCGGCCCCTGGGGAGCTCTCAACACGGATCTCGAGGCCGAGTATGTCGACAATGCGTTTCACCATGGCAAGCCCAAGGCCATTGCCCTCGACCTTGCGTGAGCTGTCAGCACGCCAGAAGCGGTCGAAGATATGGGCACCTTCCTCTTTGGAGATGCCCTTGCCATGGTCTGAGATGCTGACAAGAGGTCCTCCTGCCGTGTTCTTGACAGTGAGTCCGATCGTCCCACCCTGTGGACTGAACTTGACCGCGTTTGAAGCGATGTTGCGCCAGATGATGTACAGGAGCCCTGGGTCGCTGGTGACATGGATCGACTCATCAATGTCGGTCTCAAACGAGAGCCCCTTTTCTTCAATCGCCTGGTCGTAGGAGAGGACCGCCTCGATCAATGACTCTGAGAGCTGGACTTCCTGCCTCTCCGGGTAAATCTCCTGGTTCTCAAGCCTGTTGAGTTCGAGTATGTCGCTGACCAGGCGGCTCAGGCGCTTGGTCTCACGGACGATGTTGTCCGTGTACTCCTTGGTCTCCTCCGGCGAGAGCGCGGGCTGGCAGAGGAGGGATGCGTATTCCTGTATGACATTCAAGGGGCTTTTGAGCTCATGTGAGACATTTGCTGTGAAGTCGAGCCGCAGTGTTTCGATGCCTCCAAGCTCTTGTGCAAGCCTGTTGATGTCCTGGGCGATCTGGTTGAAGGAGCCCTCCCTCCTGCCCACTGCCAACCGGGCGGAGAAATCCCCTTGTGCAAGTCTTGAAATGACAGCATCCACCTGGCGGAGGTTGTTACGCGAGTGGATGGTCGATACCACGATGAAGACCACGGTCAGCACAAGGCTGAGGGCGATCGCACATAGGAAGGTGTAGATGGCGGCCTCATTGATCTGCTCCTCGCTGAAGCGCATGCCGAGGGCTTCCTGGACCTGGTTCAGGAAGAGTGTGATCGTGATGCTCACGATCAGGCATACGAGCATGAAGATCAGGAAGAAGGCGCTTGCAGCAGCTGCCCAGTGCCTGTAGCCCTTCATTTCACAACCGCCTTGTAGCCAAGTCCGTGCACAGTCTGGATCTCAACGGAGCCTGATGCGGCGATCTTGTCCCTGAGCCTCGTGACAAGGACGTCGACCGACCTGGGGGAGGCCTCGCTGCCTCCATCCCAGAGCCCTTCCATCAGCTGGGCACGGGTGAAGACCTTCCTGGGGTAGGAGAGGAGCTTGTAGAGGAGTTCGAACTCACGCTTGGTCAGGTGGACCTCCTCTCCTGAGACAGCTGCGCTGTACTCATCGAGGTCTAGGACCAGGTCGCCTGCCTCAAGGTGGCGTGACTTCTCGATCTTGTAGCGCCTGAGCAGGCTTCCTATCCTGAGTTCAAGCTCCTCGAGCTCTATAGGTTTGACCATGTAGTCGTCTATGCCGAGGGAGAAACCACGCGCCTTGGCGTTCATGTCGCCCCTGGCGCTGATGAACATCACGGGGATGTCAGGGTCGTCCTGGCGCAGGGCCTCGGCGAATTCGAATCCATCGACAGGGCTCATCATGATGTCCGTGATGACGATATCCGCCTTCTTCTCGTAAAGCTCGTCCCAGGCTTCGTTAGGTCCCTCGACGCCAACAGCATCGAAGCCCCTGCGCACCAGGTATGATACTACGGCCTTCCTCTGGAGCTCATCATCTTCGACGACAAGTACACGGACCATGGCTCAGCTCCTCCGGATCTTAATAAGTGAAGCCGACAGCGAGGGATGGTGCGACATGGAAGACACCGTTGAAACCAACATCCCCGTTCGAAAGGCCGACCCCCAGGATATCGTAGCCCAAAGTCGCGCCGAGGAGAAGGGCGGTGTGGCTTGTCATGTGCCAGGTGGCGCCAAGGTAGCCTCCTATGCCAAGGCCGAAGTAGTCACCATCATCCATCCACTGTCCAGAGAGGGATGCTCCCAGTGCGACGTCGATGGACAGGTTTGCTTCTGGGAAGAAGTAGCTGTAGGCAGGTCCGACAAGCATGTTGACCGCCCAGTCAGGATCGGCGAGGTCTCCAAAACCTGCGTTGATGCCAACGAAGTAGCCAACAGGGGCGTCATTGATGAAGCCGAAGTTCTGGCTGCTGAGGCCGCCAAGATGGGAGCCATCCCTGTACTGGTAGCTGCCACCGATGGAGCTGACACCCTCAACGGATGCGGATGTTGGTACGATGGCCAATGCGGCCACGATGAGGATGAGGAACATTTTCCTTTTCATTGCTGTTATCTCCTAACAGCAGGGATCCTCACATGTCAGTGCGGCGTTTGTCTTTCACTCCTGTTTCACTATTGTTTCAAGGGCAGGTCAGGACCTTGATGGCTGACCGTGGGATGAGGAAGCGGCCTTGGGTGATGTCACAGCCACTTGGAGCAGAGACCCATATGGCCTGGGAGGTCCCGTTGATGAGGACGAGGAGGCTTGTCCCACTGGGTGTCCCAATCCGCCTGAGCACCCGGCCTGGGCGGCCGCACTCATCGATGAGCACGTCGTCTGGTGCGATGGCCACGGCCAGGGCGCTATTCCTGGTGCAGGGGAGTACCATGTCCCAGCCAGGAACCTGCAGCATGCCATCTTCCACCCTTGCCGCTGTGATGTTCCTCTGTCCTGCGATCTCAGCAGCCTTGATCGACAAGGGGTCTTGGAACACATCCCTGGTGCCTCCCTCCCGGAGCACACGCCCTTGGTCGAGTATGTAGAGCCTGTCAGAGAGGGCACAGGCCTCGTCCATGCTGTGTGTGACGATGACATGGTCCTTGTCAAGGCGTTCCATCAACTGGATGAACTGGGCCTGGAGGGTGCTGCGCAGGTATACATCAAGGGCGCTGAATGGTTCGTCGAAGAGCATCAGCGAAGGCTGGTTGACTATCATGCGGGCAAGTGCGGCACGCTGTGCCTCCCCGCCGGAGAGCCGTCCTGGCTTCGAGTCGAGCACATGTCCTATCTGGACCATGTCGACCACCTCATTGAAGATCCGGCCCCTATCTGCCTTGTCCTTCTGCCAATGCAGCGCGCTCATGATGTTCTCCCTGACGCTCATGTCCGGGAAGAGGGCGTAGTTCTGGAAGAGGTAACCGATCTTCCGCTTCCGTGGCGGCAGATCTATGTGTGAGGCACTATCGTAGAGGACCTGGCCATTGTATTCGATGTGGCCTTCATCGGGCCTCATGATGCCTGCTATGCACTTCAGTGTCACCGACTTGCCGCAGCCCGAGGGTCCAATCAAGGCTGTCCTGCCGCTGCAAGAGAGGTCCACGGAGAGTGTGTAGGATGAGAACTTCTTCTTGAAGATGGCTTTCAGCATCAACGTCCTCCCTGCTTGCGCTCGAGCATGTTGACCGCCAACAGGACGGCGGCTGAGATGGCGAGGTTTATCATCACCCAGATGAAGGCACCCATGTCATCCCCTGTCCTCCAGAGCTGGTAGACTGTTGTCGAGATTGTCGCCGTACGTCCTGGTGTGTAGCCGATCAGCATGCTTGTCGCCCCGTATTCCCCCAGCGCCCTGGCGAAGGCGAGCACCGCGCCTGCGATGATGCCGCTGCGGCATCCAGGGATCGTGATCCTCCAGAAGATCCAGCTGTTCCTGCGCCCCAGCGTCCGGGCCGCATCGGCTATGTCCCAGTTGAAGGCTTCGAAGGCACCACGCGCGGTGCGGTACATGAGAGGGAAGGCGACAGCCGAGGCGGCGATGACACCTCCCTGCCAGGTCATGACGAAACGGATCCCATGTTCAGCCAGGAAGGCTCCCAGCGGACGTTTGAGTCCGAGGAACATCAAGAGGAAGTACCCTGTCACTGTTGGTGGAAGCACGAGTGGCAGGGTGAGTATGACATCGAGTACGCCTTTGACAGTCCTCGGCAATCTCCGGGCCAGATAGGCGGCACCTATGCCGAGGAAGAAGACTATTATGGAGCTGAGGACGGCTATTCTCAGCGAGTTCCACAAGGGGAAGAGGTCCATCAGAAGGCCTTTGAGAAGCCCACGCTGGCGAAGACCTCCATGGCCTCATCGGTCTTGATGTATTCGAAGAAGCCTTCTGCGGCGTCGCGGTTTGGAGATCCAAGCAGGATGGCCGCAGGGTAGATGACCTGTCCGCACATCTCAGGCGTGGCCTCATCTATGACTTCGAGTCCTGCGCTGAAGGCGTCAGTCGCGTAGATGATGCCACAATCCACGGACTCCTCAGCCACCTGGGTCGTGACCTCCTTGACGTTGGAACCGTAGGTCAGGCATGAGGCGATGGCGGTTTCATCGATGCCATAGTAGTCGAAGATCTTCTGTGTGTACTGTCCTACAGGCACATCGCTGTTGCCTATGGCGAGGAATACGGACCCTGCGTCAAGTCTCGAGACAAGGTCGTCAAAACCGCCGATGCCAGAAGGGTTGCCAGGAGCGGTCGCAAGGGTGACCTTGTTCTCGAGCAGGTCGAGGCGTGTATTTGTGTCGACAAGCCCTAGCTCCTGGAGCTGGTCCATCTGCAGGGGGGGCGGAGATGAAGATATCACAGGGGGCGCCTTCCTGGATCTGTGTCTTCAGCGTCCCTGATGAGTCGAAGTTGAAGACGACCTCAGTACCTGGGGTGGCTTCTTCATAGCGCTGGCCAAGCTCTGTCATGGTCTCTGTGAGGCTGGCAGCCGCGAAGACGATGATTTCCTGTGTGAGTGTGCTGCTGGCTGTGGCTTCTGCCGCGCCACTTGCGAAGAGGCTGGTGGCCAGGAGGGACAGCATGATGATGGCAATGGGTTTTCCTCATATGATTAAAACTCCTTTTTCCTTATTTGTCTGGTTTGAGTCCCTTGAGCAGGGCGCTTGCATGGTCCAGCGCCCCCTTTACCACCTCGAAGCCTTCAAGCGCCCCCTTGGGGCTGCCTGGCAGGTTGATGATCAGGCATCGTCCACGGATTCCCGAAACCGCACGTGAGAGCATGGCATGAGGTGTCCTTGTCATTCCATCAGCCCTGATGGCCTCACTGATTCCCGGTGTCTGACGTTCTATGACATCAAGTGTCGCTTCTGGTGTGACATCACGCTCAGCGAAACCTGTGCCGCCTGATGTGAGTACCACATCCGCACAGGTGCAAAGCTCCTCAAGGCGTCTTGCGATCACGGCCCTGTCATCTGGCAGGATGTCCACGCCAAGACAGGTCCAGCCTCCTGCTTCGACCGCGCTCCTCAGGCGTGGCCCTGTCAGGTCCTCCCTGAGGCCCTGGGCTGAACGGTCTGATGTGATCACTATGGCTATGTCCATCAATGACCTCCTTTGCCAAAACCGCAAGCAGGGAAGGTGCAGGTGGGGCAGTCCAGGCAAAGGCCGCCATCTCCAAGCGAGTCAATCCACTCCTTCGTGACAGGTACGCCACAGACGATCCAGGGCATGACGAGGTCGAAAACCGTCCGTTTCGAATACATCACGCAACCTGGCAGGCCAAGTACAGGAGTGCCGTCATCGAAATAGGCGACGAGGAACATCGAACCTGGCAGTACCGGTGATCCATAGGAGACCACCCTGGCTCCAGAGTCCCTGATTGCTGATGGGGTCCTGTCATCAGGGTCGACACTCATGCCCCCTGTGCAGAGGATCAGCTTGGAACCATCCGCATGCGCCTTCCTTATGGCGGAGGCTGTCATGTCAGCATCGTCATCTGTCGTCATATGGCTTGCCATCTGGCAACCGAAGAAGGCCATCTTCTCCTCTATCACTGGAGTGAACGCATCCTTGATCCGCCCACTATAGACCTCGCTTCCTGTGGTGATCACCGTATAGGGAAGCCTGCGGAATGGCAGTACGGAGAAGACAGGCTTTCCGACTCCTTCCTCGAGGGCTTCCAACAGCCCGGGGTCGACCATCAGTGGGATCACCCGCATACCAGCGCATTTGTCACCAGCGCGTACGGTGAATCCTGATGTCCGGCTTGCTATTGCGACCTCCGATACGCTGTTCAAGCCCTGCAGGGCCGCCCTGTCGGCCACGAAGAGCCCATCGATCGTGGCCTTGAGTTCGATCTTGCCCTCCTTGGGGCTTCCTGCTTCGAGTCCACTGCCCATGCAGATCCTGCACAGCCTGGAGGCCGCCTCATCCTCATGAATCATGGTCTCGTGACCTTCGATGACATAGAGGTTCTTCTTGCCTATGTCCAGGAGCCTGCTGATATCCTCTTCCTGGATGACATGACCTTTCCTGAAGGCGGGTCCCTTCCTCACACCTGGTATGATTTCTGTCACATCGTGGGCGAGCACACAGCCCACCGCATCCTCAGTCCTGACTAGTCTCATGGTTGCAGGATAAGCAGGGAAAGACCATTATGCAACAAGAAACATAATGAAAACTGGTCAAGGAACACAGCTGGTCCTCCTTCTTGCCTCGTGCTTCGGTTTCATTCCGTAAAAATTACGTAGAAAGTACACTTCCTGACTGATTGATGGGACTCTAGACTGACAGCATCAAAGTAGAGGAGGTGTGCCCACATGGCCAGGAGCGGTGCAAGTCTCAAAAGCATAGCGCAGAAGGCAGGTGTGTCAACGACGACAGTCCATAGGGCCCTTACAGGCAAGAAGGACTGCAGCCAGGCCATGCGGGAGCGGATCTTGCAGATCGCCCAGGAAGAGGGTTACGAAGTCAACTACAGGGCGGCTGCGTTGAACATGAGGGTACGCCGCATTGCTTACATCGCAGGTTGGAAGGACAAGGATTCCCGTTTCTTCGTGGACAAGATCATTTCGGGAAGCCTCTCCTATGAAGAGGAGATGGACTATCTTCCATTGACTTATGAACACATCCTGTGCTCCTCGCTTGATGACCTCACAGGCGCGCTCAAGGAAATCGCCACAGGGCATATGAAAGCCGATGCCTTGGTCGGTCATCTGATCTCGATTCCTGACAAGGCCCTTTCCTATCTAGGAGAGATACTTGAAGCGGACAAGATCCCCGTGCTGTTGATGGAAAGCGCTCCGACAGGGCAGGGCTCCGCCCCTGTCGTCGGTGTCGACAATGCTGTCGCAGGACACCTGGCAGGCGAGATCATCGCACGTATGACCTTTGCATCAGGCAGGGTCTTGATACTTAGCCAACGCATGAACAGCCCTGATGTCAACGCCGCTGATGCCGCAGCAGAGCTCAGGCTGCGGCGTCCTGACCTGGAAGTCGAGGAAGTGCCACTGCCTCTTCTCAATGAGGACAATTCCTCGGTCGTCAGGAAGCTGATCGACTCAAGACCTGTCGCCCTTTACACGACCTGCGCCCGCCATACGATGCGTGCCATAGAGGCCATGGGCAGGGTGAAGAAGGTATCCACCTTTGTCGGCAGCGAGCTTTTCGATGAGAGCGTGAAGGCCCTTGGTTCCGGCCTCATCGACGCATTGATCGACAAGCGTCCTGATGAGATGGGGCGTCAGGCCATGTCGCTCATGGCGGAACACCTGGTGCGGGGTGTCCCTCTGGACGGGGACCGTCTTGTACAGCCTGTCCTCGTACTCCGCTCGAATGCGGCTGCCAGGGCCAGGGAAGCAGGAGTCAGCCTCTCCAAAGAGACGTTGAGGCTCCTGGCCCGCTGATCTTGATTCCAAAAACACACACTAAGGAGTGAATATGGAGAAAACAGGAAAGCTGGATGCTGGCTATGTTGATTACATCAAGTCGGCACCAAAGTTCGGACTGAAGGACAAGATAGGCTACCTTTGTGGTGACTGGGGCTTCAACAGCCTCCAGGTCATCATCAATGCCTACTTCATGCTCTTCTGCGTCAATGTGATGGGGCTTGATGCTGTGCACTTCGCAGCCATCATCTTCATCTGCAAGGCCCTCGATGCTTTGAATGACACCTTCATTGGACGTGCGGTCGATACCAGGGTCCCTGGCAAGGGCGGGAAGATGCGGCCATGGATCAAGTGGTTCGCAGTCCCTTATGCTGTGATGACTGTCATCATGTTCATCAACCTTGAGGCCGCGCCTTATGCTGTGAAGATCGCCTGGGTGCTGGTCGCTTATTTCATCTGGGGTATTGTCGGAACCTTCATCAATGTTCCTTATGGTGCGATGAGCAACATCATCACGACCAACCAGGTCGAACGTACGGAGTTGTCAAACTTCCGCTCGATTGGAAGCCTGCTGGGCAATGTCGGAACGACGACACTTGTCCCGCTTTTCCTCTTTGATGCGAACAACGACCCGATCGCCAGCCGCTTCATCATACTGTCTGTCGGACTTGGCATCTTCTGCCTCGTCTGCCTCTGGGTGACGCACCACTTCGTCCACGAACGTGTCCTTGTCACAGACAACACTTCCTCTGGACCAAAGAAGGTCAATTACCTGCAGGTCGTGAAGACCTTCGCGAAGAACCGCGTCATGATCGCTGTCGTCTTGTCCTACATCATCTACAAGCTCTTCAACCAGACGCTCTCACAGTTGAACCAGTACGTCTTCATGACCTACTTCCAGGACACGACACTGCTTTCGTTCTCATCCCTCTTCACCATCGTACCAATGGTGATTGGCATGATCGTCCTCAAGCCCATGGTCAAGCGCTTCGGCAAGAAGACGCTGTGCACCTGGCCCCAGCTGGGTTCGATGGCCTTCTACCTGGTCACCATGCTCCTGCCTGTGAATCCATTCACCTGGATTGCCTGCCAGGTCCTCGCAGCTCTCTGCACCTCCCTCTATGGCCTCTTGCTCTGGTCCCTGATCGCAGATGCTGTCGACTACCAGGCCTGGCTGTCAGGTTCACGTAACGATGGTACTGTCTATGCCACGATCACCTTCATCGTCTTCTTCGCAGGAAGCCTGAGCACATCGATCATAGCGCTCCTCCTTGAGGCTGTCGGCTATGATGCGGCACTTGGTTCGATGAACCAGCTGGCTGGTGTTCCTGGCAGGATAAAGATGCTTGCAGGTTTCTGGCCGGCCCTTGGCAGCCTGCTCACCTTCATCTGTTTCAAATTCATATACAATGTCTCTGATGCTGAGATGACGAAGGTCAGTGATGAACTGCGTATCCGCAGTGCCAAGGCTGAGTCTGAAGCACTTGGGGAGGAAGGTTGATGAGTGTGCAGGAAGCAAGGAAGATAGGACGCCGCACCTGGGTCCTCGATGAGACAGGCTTGGTCAATGCCTTCCTCGTTGAAGGTGATGCCAAGGCCGCCCTCATAGATACAGGTTGTGGTTATGGGGATATAAGGGAAGTGGTGGCCTCCATTGTCGACAAGCCCCTCGTCGTCCTGCTCACACATGGCCATCCTGACCATGTCGGTGGCATCTATCATTTCAGGGACTGCCCTGTCTACATGAACCATCTTGACAAGGAAATGGCCTTCAAGGGTTTCAAGACAGATAACGCGTTCCGACGCATGTACGTCGAGACACGTGGTCCTGTGCGCTGCCCAGGCCGTGAGGCCATGGTCCTGGCCTCGATCCCTTCCGACGACCCTGATTGCTCGTTCGAGCCTGTTGATGTCGATGATGGCTCATTGATTGACCTTGGTGGCAGGGTGCTTGAGTGCATCCACACACCTGGCCACAGTGATGGCAGCATCTGCTATCTCGACAGGGAGGAGCGCATGCTCTTCTCAGGTGATACGGTCAACAAAAGCATCATCCTGATGCGCCAGCCAGGCAACGACCTCGCCTTGGTGCGCCGCTATCACAAGACGCTTGAGAAGCTCTGGGCCCGTCATGAGGATTATGACAAGCTCGCAATCGGCCACGATGGTGATGTGATTGACAAGTCCATGATCCATGACTACTTGGAGATCACGACAGGCCTGTTGGATGGCAGTCTCACCGGACAGTATGAGGAAGTCGGCTTCCGCAAGGGTGATGTCGCCCGTTGTGGGGCGGCTGAGCTGTGGTACCAATGTGACGAATAAGGAATCCTTCCGGGGTCTCCAGTGATGGAGGCCCTTCTTGTCTTGGCGCGTGTTCTTGCTTATTTAAAATGTCAGGAGGAGAGGAGAAATGAAAGTACTACTCTTGAATGGCAGCCCGCATGCGCATGGTTGCACCGCACGTGCCCTTGCCGAAGTCGCATCAGCCCTTGAGGAGGATGGTGTCAGGACGGAGATATTCAACCTAGGTACGAAGCCTACTGCTGACTGCATCGCCTGTGGCAAATGCAGGGAGACAGGGCGCTGTGTCTTCGATGATGATGTCAACGCTTTCGTTGAGAAGGCGATGGAGGCGGATGGCTTCGTCTTCGGATCCCCTGTTTACTACGCCCATCCCTCAGGACGCATCCTGAGCTTCCTTGACAGGGCCTTCTATTCGGGTGGCAGGGCTTTCTCGTACAAGCCCGCTGCCGCTGTCCTCTCAGCCCGCAGGGCGGGTACCACGGCATCCTTTGATGTGTTGAACAAGTATTTCACAATCAACTCGATGCCAGTCGTGTCATCGACCTACTGGAACCATGTCTATGGCAACAAGCCGGAGGAGGTCGAGCAGGATGCTGAAGGCCTGGCGACGATGCGTGGCATCGGCCACAACATGGCCTGGATATTGAAGTGCATCGAGCTTGGCATGGATTCCGGTATCAGCCACCCCGCCAATGAAATCGTGCGTACGAACTTCATCCGCTGATCAGAACACCAGCTGTACCAGCAGCATGTAGCAGACGGTCCCTCCTGCTATCGAAAACAGCATCTGGCGCTTCCAGAGATGCAAGGCCACTGTGACCACGGTGGCCAGCAGCTCTGGGATGCCATGGCTTCCTGACAATACATCGACAGAACGTAGCGAATAGACGACGAGCAGGGCGAACACAGCCCCTGGCAGGGCTTTGCCCAGATAGGTGATGAACTTCGGCACAGGTCGTGATGCGGGGAAGAGGATGAAGGGGATGAAGCGTGTCAGGACCGTCCCCAGGACGACCATGGCTATTGTGATGACTTGTTGTGTGAGGCTCATGCCGCCACCTCCTTCGACTCGATCCGTCCACGCAGAAGGGTGAGTGCGGCGAGGATCAGCAACATCGCTGGTATGATGAAGCCATCTGGTCCGAAGATGAGCAGTGCAAGCACTGCCAGCAGCAGTCCTGTGAACGAGGAGGTATGGTCCTCCTCCTTCAGGAAGTTGTCTAGGAAGATCACGATGAACATGGCAGTCATCGCGAAGTCGAGCCCTTCCGTGTTGAAGGTGATGAAGGATCCGAAGATGCCACCCAGTGTCGCACCACTGACCCAGTAGAGCTGGTTCAGCAGCGTTACCCAGAACATGAAGTCCCCCCTGTCGACATCCCCAGGGATTTCAGCCGAGTAGTTGATGGAGAAGGTCTCATCACACATGCCGAAGATCAGATAGGTCTTCTTTGGTTGCTTGATGTCCTTCAGTGGTCCGAGCATCGAGAGGCCATAGAACATGTGGCGGGCGTTGACCATCAGCGTCATCAGGAGCGCCTGCAAGGGGTTGAATGGGCTCAGCAAGAGGTCGACAGCTATGAACTCCATGGAACCTGCATAGATGAGCATGCTCATCAGCAAGGGGTAGATGAAGCTGAAGCCTGACACATTCATCAGGACCCCATAGGTCAGCCCCAGGAACCAGAATCCTGCGAAGATCGGCAAGGTATATGGAAAGGCGGCTTTGAGCGCCCTGGTCTGTTTCGACATGGCGTCATGTTCCTCCAACAGGCCCCTTTTCTGCAAGACTAAGCATAATAGTAAAAACCTATCAATATTGATTGACAATAAGTATTGGACATGGCTCCTGATCGTGCATACAGTCTCAACAGGCAAGGGAGGATTCCATGAAACGTTTGATACTGTTTGCGATCATCACCTGTACATGTGCAGGACTGCTGATGGCTGGAGAGGATGCTATGAGGATAAGGGTTGAAGGAAGTAGTGGGGTCGTCGTGTACGAACTCAATGACAGCGAGGCTGCAAAAGCACTGGCAGCACAACTCCCATTGGAGCTTGAGGTTTCTGACTTTTCAGACAACGAGAAGGTCTTCTATCCACCAGAATCCCTTCCGACGACAGGTGCTCCGATGGCACGTGGTGGGCGTGGTGTCCTGGCCTATTACAGGCCCTGGGGTGATGTCGTCATGTTCTATGATTCATTCAGCCCCAATTCCGCGCTTTACGAGCTGGGCCATGTCATCTCAGGCCAGGATGCCATAAGTGGTCTTGCCGGGAGGATCTCTGTCCGCCTTGACAATTAGTCACAGCCTGTCTCGCCACCTGTAACCTTGTATTCATTATTGCTGTTGGTGTCATGTAGAGGTGGTAAGGAATGACAGTTGTGGTCTGTCTTGACGACAGGTATGGCCGCTCCTTCATGGGCAAGCGGCTATCACGTGATGTCCGGATGCTTGAGGACATCGTCGCAATGGATGGAAGACTCTTCGTATCACAGTACACATATGAGGGTCTTCCTCCTCGTTTGAGGGAGGGTGTCAATGTAGGGCTTCCAGGACAAACTGGTGCTGACGACATCCTGTTCCTTGAGGTGGAACCTGTCCCGGAATGTGCTGACAAGCTCATCGCTTACCGCTGGAACAGGCATTACCCCTCTGATGACAAGTACGATCCAATCGGACATGGCTGGAGGCTGACTTCCTCCTAGGACCTCCCCGGGGCCTCCCATGACAAGATCACAAAGGAGGTCTACACCAGATGAGCAAGCGCATCCTCGTCTTACTCTCAACCATCGCCCTCGTTTTCTTCCTCGCATCCTGCGACTTGATCTTCCCCCAGCAACCTGATGATGCGGAAGATGGATCCAATGCGGAATCGTTCTTCAATCATGCGGACATCATCTCGACCGCCATGGATGATGAGACGGCCTTTGTAGTACTCAGTGACACCAGCGGTGTATTCACTGAGGATGATTGGAATAATGGTGAGTATTATATGCACCTTGATGCTTTGGATGACCGTGGTCGTGTCGGCGTGACGATAGGGCTTTTCGACTATGAGCATTTCCCGAAGGAAGAACGTGGCTCAATCAGTTCTGTCACACCTACCGGCTGGGTGAACAACAAGTATGACTTCGTATCAGCGAAGTACCTGATGAACCGTTGTCATACCTTGGGCTGGCAGTTCTCTGGCATAGGTGCGGAACCCAAGGCCCTGATTTCAGGCACACGCTTCTTCAACATCGAAGGCATGCTCCCCTTCGAGAACCAGATTGCAGACCATATGGAGTCTTTCAATGGGATGGAGGAAGGCGAGGTGATGCATCAGGTCCTGGTGAAAGCCGTGCCCGATTTCCATGAGGCGAACCTGCTCTGCCATGGGTTGTATTTCTATGCGGACTGCAGGCAGTGTGATGATATCGATTTTGCTGTCTACATCTTCAACAAGCAACCTGGTGTGACGATTGACTACCGTGATGGATCGAACTGGGCCAACACGGATGGCACCCCTCCTGTCATAGAGGAGGTCCCCTATGATGAAGCGACATTCATCATCAACCCTGAATCAATGATTTTCCATGAGAAAGCTTGTCATAACGCGCCTGACGAGGATTCTGAGAACTACGTGCTCACCGACATGAGCTATGATGACCTTGTCGCCGATAAGTGGAGCCCTTGTGGAAGCTGCCTCAAGGATTACAAGGATCCGGTCGGAGAGGAGGTCAGCCTCGAGGAGGCGACATACATCCTCAATTCAAACTCCAAGAAGATCCACAATGTCGGAGAGTCCTGTGCTCCTCCAGAGACATCACGTAACTACAAGCTGACAGGCCTCTCATTCAACGAACTTGTTGAAATGGGTTATGAGCCGTGCAGGACTTGCAAGCCCACTGCGGACTCAGCCCATCAGCCAGTCCTTCCTGCGGCCTAGGTCAGTTCGAAGAGTCCTGTGTAGAGCTTGTGGTATCGTCCTCCCTGGGCCATGAGCTCGTCATGGGTGCCACGCTCTACGATCCGGCCTCCCTCGAGGACCATGATCGCATTCGCATTGCGCACCGTCGAGAGGCGGTGTGCGATGACGAAGACCGTGCGTCCTTCCATCAACCTGTCCATGCCTCGTTCAATCAAGTCCTCAGTGCGCGTGTCGATATTGCTCGTTGCCTCATCAAGGATGAGGACAGGTGGGTCGGCGACAGCGGCACGGGCTATGGCGATCAACTGGCGTTGACCTGCTGACAGGTTCGCACCATCAGACAACACCATGGTGTCATAACCCTTTGGAAGACGTCGGATGAAGGAGTCGGCACCAGCTGTCACTGCCGCCTTCTCGACATCCTCATCGCTTGCATCAAGGCGTCCGAAGCGTATGTTCTCCCTGATTGTCGTTGTGAAGAGGTGGGTGTCCTGGAGGACCATGGCGAGCGAGCGCCTGAGGTCCGCCTTCCTCATCCTCCTGATATCAATACCATCGTAGAGGATCTCACCTGAGTCCACATCATAGAAGCGGTTCACAAGGTTGGTGATTGTCGTCTTTCCAGCTCCCGTAGAACCTACGAAGGCGATCTTCTGGCCTGGCTTCGCATAGAGGTTGAGCGACTTCAGCACCTTCTGGCCTCCGATGTAGGAGAAGTCGACATCATGGAAGCGTACGTCTCCTGTGAGTGCTGTGACCGACCCATCCGCCATCCTCCAGTTCCAACGGCCTTCTCCTGTCTTCTCAAGGCGTACGTCACCTTCGTCCACTTCGCTCTTCCTGTCGATGAGGGAGAAGATCCTCTCAGCGCCAGCGAGGGAGGAGAGCAGGAAGTTGCCCTGCTGGGTGAACTGGTTGATAGGTCCTGCCGACTGTCGGACGAAGACCAGGTAGCTTGCAAGGGCTCCAAGGTCGCTGAGGCCGCCAAGCACCATGAATCCTCCCGCCAGGGACACCAGCGCGTAGGTCAGGAATGAGATTGAGACGACGGCGGGAATCATCGTCGAGGCATATGCCTGGGCACTTGTACCCTCATCCTGGAGGGCCTTGTTCAGCTTCCTGAAGCCCTCCATCGAGGCCTTCTCGTGGTTGAAGACCTTGATGACCTTCTGTCCTGCTGTCATCTCCTGTATGTAACCATCAAGGGCGCCAAGTTTCGCCTGCTGCTTCTTGTAGTGTTCCTTGCTACGCTTCGCAGAGTGCCTCACATAGGCTGTCATGCAACCATATGAGATGGCGACGATCAAGGAGAGGCGCCAGTTCAGGACGACTATCATCGTCAACGTCCCGCTGATCTGCATGCCGTTCTTGATGACAGCCGCGAAGCTGTTGTTGAGCGCGTCGTTGATTGTGTCGACATCATTCGTGAAGTAACTCATGACATCTCCATGCTGATGGCTGTCGAAGAAGCCTAGTGGCAATGTCTGCATGTGCTTGAACAGGTCCTTCCTGATGTCATGCACTATTTCCTGGGCCGTACGTGCCATGAGCTGGCTGTAGCCCAGGGCGGCAAGCACGCCAAGGATGTAGACCAGTGAAGTCAGCACGACATCCACGACAAGCCCCTTGGCATCACTGCGTCCAAGCGCGTTCACGACAGGGCGGATCATGTAGGTGCCGCCAAGGTTGCAAAGCACGGAGAGTGCCACCATGAAGCCAACCGCCAGGAGGGCCAGGCGGTGGCGCCCAAGATAGGACATGAGGCGGGTGAGTGTGTACATCATGTCCTTGGGACGTTTCGAACTCATCTCTTTTGCCATCAGAGCGACCCTCCCTTGAGCTGGCTGGCCCAGATCTCCTTGTAGACCTGGCAGCGTCCAATCAGCTCATCATGTGTTCCGCTGTCGACAAGGCGTCCATCATCCAATACAAGGATCAGGTCAGCTCCCCTGAGTGTTCCAGCACGCTGTGCGATATAGATCTTGGTCACATCTTCAAGTCTGGCGAGGGAGGCCCTGATCCCAGCCTCTGTCGCGCTGTCGACCGCACTGGTCGAGTCGTCGAAGACAAGTATGCGTGGCTTTTTCAAGAGGCTGCGTGCGATGCACAGGCGTTGTTTCTGACCTCCAGACACATTCACACCTCCCTGTCCCAGGTCTGTGTCGAGGCCATCAGGGAAGCGGCGGAGGAATTCTTCGGCCCCGGCCTTGCGGCAGGCCTCCCAGAGCTCATCATCAGCAGCATCACTGTCACCCCATAGCAGGTTCTCCCTGACAGTGCCACTGAATAGCAGGTTCTTCTGCAGGACGATGCCGACACTGTCCCTGAGCACCTCAAGGCTGTAATCCCTCACATCGACGCCGCCGACAAGTACAGCGCCGGATGAGACATCGTACAGCCTAGCGATCAGCTGGACGAGTGTGGACTTGCCGGCCCCTGTCCCTCCCAGGATCCCGATCGTACTTCCTGGCTTTGCCTTGAATGAGATCCCCTGGAGCGTATTCTCCTTGGCTCCTTGCGCATACTTGAACGAGACATCCCTGAACTCAACAGAACCATCCTCCACAGAGGTGACAGGGTTCTTGCGTTCTCCCAGGCCGGGTTCTTCGTCAAGGACTCCGCATATGCGTCCTGCAGAGGCGAGTGAACGTGTCAGGAGGAGGAAGACGTTCGATAGCATCATCATTGAGTTCATGACCTGCAGGACATAGCTCAGGAAGCCCGTCAGGGCACCCACTTCCATCTCCCCGTCGAGGATCATGAAACCTCCAAGCAGCATGATCAGCACAGTCGCCGTGTACATCGTCAGCTGGAAGAAGGGCATGTTCAGCGCAGCGGTCGCATTGGTCTTGGTGCCAACGTTCCTGAGGCTGTTGTTCACCTTGGAGAAAAGTCCTTCCTCATGTTCCTCCCGGACAAAGGCCTTGACTGTGCGTATGGCCCTGACATCCTCTTCTACGACGGAGTTGAGGTTGTCGACAGTGGCCTGCAGCTTCGTGTACATCGGGGCGACATGGGAGACGATCAGGAAGAGCACGAGTCCGAGCAGGGGAGTCATGATGATGAAGATGAGTGCGAGCTTGGCATTCATGGTGAAAGAGAAGAAGGTGCCAAGAAGGAACATGATGGGAGCCCTGGTAAGTGGCCTGAGGCCCCCGTTGATTGCATTCTGCATGACTGTGACATCGCTTGTCATACGTGTGACAAGTGAGGATGTCTCGTAGTGGTCCATGTTGGAGAAGGACCAGCGCTGCACAGCAGCCCATTCCGCTTCCCTTATCCTGGCACCCCAGCCATAGGCGGCCTTGGCCGCATGGCGGGCATAGGTGAGGCCGGTGATGAGTGCGATCAGCGCACAGAGGGCCATACCACCACCCACGAGCAACATGTGGCGCACATCGCCTGTGGCGATTCCATTGTCGATCAGGTCCGCGGCCAGCGTCGGGATCACCAGCTCGAGGCTTGTCTCTATGAGGACCAGCAACATCGCGGCGGCCAGGTTCTTCTTGTAAGGGCCTAAGAGGCCGAGGAGGCGTTTGAAGTCCTTCATCACAGTCCCTCCAGGTTCCTTGCTGCCTTATCAAGGAAGGCACGGAAGCATTCCTCCTCATCAGCTGTGAAGCCTTTGAGCATGGTGTTTGACACCTTCTGGCATTCGGCCTGCCAGATGGCGGCTGCCTCCATGCCCTTGTCCGTAAGGGATATTATGTTCGACCTCCGATCGGCTTCATCCTCGCTGCGGCTGAGGAAGCCTGCCTTGCACAGCAACTCGACCATGCGGCTTACGGAGGCAGGGTCGGCCTCCATCTCCTGCGAGAGCCTGTTCTGGCTGCATGGCCCCAACTGTGAGAGCTTCACCAGCAATCGGGGCTGGCCAGGTCCAAGTCCGAGCTTGTCACGTATGGGCTGGAGCGCATTGTTCTGCCGCCGCCAGAGTTGGAATACGAGGGAGTGGAAGGCTGTGGGCATGTTGCCTCCTTGATATGTCAATAGTTGATATGTCAAGTATTGTGCGCAAAGCCGGGAGGAAGCGCAAGAGGGGGCTGTTGTGCTATCATGGGGGCATGGATAAGAAAAAACTTGACAGCCTGCTCACAGAGGGTGAGAGGTTGTGGGATGCCGCCACAGGTGATGACGACCCACGTCTTGCGGCCTATTGGGATGAGCTGAGCTCTTTTGTCGCGGATGATGTGCCAGGCTTCATTGCCTTCCTTGCCAGTGACGAGTGTGGTCCTGAACATATCGTGGGTGTTGCCGAGGTCTTTGATGAAATCATGGGCAAGACCCATTCAAGAGAGCTCCACACAGCCTTCAAGGAAGCCTTGAAACGCTATCCAGAGGAAGATGCCACCTATCACGTCAGTGAGTTCCTCGCTGACGCCGAAGCCTGCCTTTGACGCATCAGCTCCTTGTAGGGCCTGCCATCGGCGAGGCTTACGAGGAGGAACCTGTCTGGATATATGAGGCCCAGTGATGGGACCAATCCTCCGCGTGGACGGGCAGGGGACCCTGGGTTGAGGTGTATGATCCCTTCCTCATCCCTGTCGAGCCTGGGTATGTGGCTATGGCCTGTGATGCATGCATCTCCGGCTTCCAGCGGGCGCTGTGGCGGTACGAGGTGTCCATGTGTGACCTGGGCGCTGTGTCCGCCGGGCAGGCTGATGAAGGCTTCTTCCCGAGGAAGTGGCAGCCCTGCGTCGACATGGTCCCAGACGCTGTCGCAGTTGCCACGCACGATGACCAGTCCAAAGGGCGCTCCAGTCAGCATGCGGCCCATCATGGCCGTCCTTGGACAGAGGTCGCCTGCGATTACAAGGCGTGAGGCTCCAAGCCTGGATGCAAGTGCGATGACCTGTGAAAGGACTTCCTCATCGCCGTGGATGTCTGCCGTGACAGCAAGCAACTGATGTTCTTCCATTGTCTGCCTCTTTTTCAATGATAGAAACTGCTCCAAAGCCTGTCCACAGCACTTCATCCTGATTGCCAACTACTCATTTTTCCAATATCATTTCCAATACAAGCCATATAAAAAAGCGAGGTGCCCTGCCATGATCGAGCGCTATCTGGAGATGAAGGATGGTCACAGGCTGTTCCTGAGGACCTGGCCCGCTGAGGGCAAGGCTGTTGCGACTCTTCATATAAACCATGGCATGGCTGAACATTCACTGCGTTATGATGGCTTTGCCAGGTATATGAACAGCCTTGGCTTCACCGTCTATGCCCAGGACCACAGGGGGCATGGGCTGACCAAGGAAGAGGAGGAGAGGGGCTGGTTCTGTGCAGAGAATGGCTGGGATGTCGTCGTGCAGGACTCGATCGCCGTCGACCAGTTGATCGCGGGGGAGGCTGGCTACCTGCCACACTTCATCCTAGGGCATTCAATGGGCTCGTTCATAACCCGTACCGCCCTGACAAGGGCTGGCGACCTTTATTCTGGTGCCGTCATCATGGGTACAGGCGCGGGCCAGGGCCTGCTTGGCGCGATTGGCAAGTCGATCGCACGCCGCCATGTCAGGAAGTATGGTGGACGCATGCCTGACCACCGGCTCGACAAGCTCTCTTTCGGTGCCTATAACAAGCATTTCAAACCAATCAAGACGTCAGCTGACTGGCTGACACGGGATCCGGAGGAAGTGCGCAAGTATCTGGATGACCCGCTTTGTGGTTTCGTGTGCTCGTCACAGTTCTTCTACGACCTCCTGACAGGAATCGAGGCCGCGAACGACCCCGACCTGGCCAAGAAGGTCCCTCCTGTGCTGCCCATGCTGATCGTCTCTGGTTCCGAGGACCCTGTCGGAGGGTATGGCAAGGGTGTCAGGAAGGTTGCCGACCTCTATAGGAAGGCTGGTGTCCGTGTCGTGGACTTGAAGCTTTTCGAAGGTGGCCGCCATGAGATCCTTAATGAAACCAACAAGGACGAGGTCTACGCATATGTAGGCTCCTGGCTGTCCCACCTTGCTTCAGGATATGGTGAGAACGGCTCTGTTGTTGACAGGATGCCTCCTGAAGATGAGTTCTCCCGTATCGCGAGGAATGCGAACAATGAGTGATGAAGCCAAGGCCGATCTTCCTTTGAAGCGTCGGTTCTATGATTCCATCGATGATGTCTTCGTGATTGTCGTACGTGCCATAAGAGGCATGGCGCAGAACAATGTGACAATCATGGCATCAGGGCTCGTCTATTCGACCCTGGTCGCCATCATCCCCTGTATCACCTTCTTCGTCGCCTTCCTGTCTGTCTTCGGCCTGTTGCAGCCATTCATGAACGCCCTTGGTGGCCTCTTTGAGGACTTGTTCGGTTCCAGGATCGGCGACCAGCTCATGGACCTGATCTCTCAGTACACATCCAATGCGATGGGGCTTGGAGTCTTCGGACTTGTCTCATTCATGATCACTGCCACCTTCTTGGTCGACAAGGTCTACAACGTACTCAACCAGATCTTCCGCACCCAGCCCAGGGCAGGCAAGTTCCGCCGCTTCACAAGTTTCCTGACTTTCCTGATCATCGGTGTCGTGCTGCTGGCTGTCGTCATAGCACTCAACAGCTCGATCATGGGCTTCCTGCAGGTCAAGCTGACCGGTGATGGTATTGAGACCAGTTTTTCCAGCGAGGCCGTGAAGACCATCATGGGCCTCATTGTGACACTTGGTGTGCTGTTCCTGCTTTATTACTTCGTACCTAATACGAAGGTGAGGTCCCGCTCGGCCCTCCTTGGTGCGGCGCTTGGCTCTTCCTGCCTCTGCCTGGTGTTCACGGTCTTCAAGATGATCGTGGGCAGGATGGTGACCTACTCTGTGATTTACGGCTCACTAGCATCGCTCTTCTTCGTCCTCCTCTTCCTGTATGTCTGCTGGTACATCATCCTGACTTGTGCTGAAGTGATCTATGTGCACCAGTTCAAACCTGCAGGCAGCCAGCTGGCGGGGCAGGCGGAGACTCCATCACGTCAGGTCGCAGATGCGGTGGATACAATGATGCTGGTCGCTTCAGCCTACCGTGCGGGACAGGGCGCGATGTCCCAGCGTGAGCTGACAAAACGGCTTGCTGTGACACCTGCGGTGTTGCAGGGCCACCTGGCCCTGCTGGTCAAGAAAGGACTGCTGATCGAGGTTCCTCAGGGTCGTAACATCGCCTATATCCCATCAAGGCCCTTGGACCAGATCCTGCTTTGCGACATCTTTGATGCTGTATATGGCTGGGATGACGACAATCCTGCTGATACAGCTGGCGAGGCTGTCGCCGAGCAGGTGCGCTCTTCAAGCAGCTCGACCCTGTCCAGCCTGACGTTGGAGAATCTCTTGGAGAGGGTTTGACATGTATGTAGACATCAACAGCGCACAGCCCTTGGAAAAACACGACTTCCCCTCGCTCCCCCTTCCAGGGGCCAATGTGAGGCGGCGCTGGAAGGCAGGGGAGGTGGAATTCGTCCTTCAGAAGGATGCTCCATCCTGGTCTGGTGATGACATCACCTGCCTGCTGTATGCGCTTTCAGCCTGGCTTGATGGCGCACCCATTGCCGTATGCACGATCGAGGCCTTGGACCTCAGGAGCCTTTCCTCCTCACTTGGTGTCAGTGAGAAGGAGCTGAAGCGGGAGCATGGTGTGCATGGCCATCTGGCATCCCCCCAGGTGGCAGGCTACTCGAAGGAAGGAAGGGAGGAGCTGGGGGCGCCTGGTTTCAATGTGGCGGATGAGGAGGCTGTGACCTCCTTCCTGCAGGAATACCTCCTTGACAGCCTTGACATCGTTGATGAGCTGGTCGTGCTGTGAGGTATCAGATCCAGGGCAGGTGGGCACGGGTCCAATGATAGAACAGTGCAGGTCCAAGCGGCTTGTAGGGCAGCTTCGTCCTGACAGCGTCATTGTAGAGCCTTATCACTGACGCCGCGAAGACATGGGCGCCGAAGCGCTGGTCGACACGTTCCACAGCCCTTGCTGAGATGTCCTTCCATTCCTCCCTATGGCCCAGTATGTGGTCAAGACGTTCCTGGAAGGCTTCGTCTTCGCTGTAGGTGAATCCATTGTGGCCATCATCTATGACACCATCAAGGCAGGGGTCCTCCCTGCACAGGAGCACACGTCCTGCGGCCATGGCCTCCATGTACGTGAGGCCCTGTGTCTCGCTTGTCGAGGCTGATAGGAAGACATCTGCGATGTGGTAATAGGCTGGGACCTGGTCCTGTGGCACCATGCCTGTGAAGATGACACGTCCGGCCAGGGGGCTGCCTGCGGCCAGCTCCTCCAAGGAGGATTTGTCCGGGCCATCACCTACTATGATGAGTTGGAAGTCCTCTTCCTTCCTCTTCGAGAGCAGCCTTATGAGCTCGTCGATCTTCTTCTCCTTGCCAAGGCGTCCGATGAAGACAAGCCTGGTGAGGTCCGCCCTTATTTTGTGGCGTGCCATGATGGATGCCAGCTCCTCATTGGAAGGACGGCGCTTGAAACGTTCGAGGTCCAGCCCTGTGGGTATGATATGGACAGGAGCCTTGACGCCATAGGATGAGAGCCTTCGGGCGGTCTTCACACTTGGGCATATGATGGCGCTCATGTATTTTGAGACATGTCGTATGTAGGCCTTGATGACCAGGCGTCCAATCCGCGGTGTGAGGTTCAGGTAGTGTACATAGTCCTCATAATCGGTGTGGTAGGTCATGACCATGGGGCAGCCGATCGCATGGTAGATACGCTTGGCGTACCAGAATGTGGAGAATTCAGTGTTGCAGTGTATGATGTCCGGATGCCAGGCGATGAGTTCATCCAGGTGGAGCCTCGCAGTAGGGTGTTTGATCCTGACTTCAGGGTAGACAGCCCCGGCGCCATAACTCCCAAGGCGTGTCACAGCACCCTCGCGGCTTGATGAGAAGTCATCAGAGAGGGTGAGTATCCGGACCTCATGCCCTGCGGCCTCGAGGCGGTGCTGCAGTGTCACGACGGAGGTGACGACCCCGCTTACGGCGGGAAGATATCTGTCTGTGCAAAGTAGTATCCTCATAACGTCCTCCGACAATGATTCAAACGCCAATTTGTTACAAAGAGATTAACAATACGTGAACTTGTGGTAATAAGTGCCTACTCATGGAAAAAAAGACACCAAAGCGCTAAAGTCAGCTTCATGGACAAAGACGGCAAAACACAGTTCTGGACACTGAACGTGGCCTCGTTCCTCGGTCAGATGTCGATCAACATGGTCAACCTGGCCTTGGTCTACCACCTTCGTTACACGCTCTCCTGGAGTGCTGCCATGGTAGGGCTGGCCGCCAGCACATACACTGGCCTCTACCTGGTATGCAATCTCCTGCTGGGCCGTTTCTGGCAACGCATGCGCCCTGTCGCATCCCTCTGCCTCTCGCTATGTGGGATGGCTGCAAGTGCCGTGCTCGTCACCTTCTCATCTGCCGTCCCCATCATATTCCTCCTGCTGGTGCTCTATGGCTTCTTCATGAGCATGCTATGGCCACAGATGGAGGCCTGGATCACCAGGGATGCCGAGGGTGCTGAGTTGAACAAGCTGACAAGCGCCTTCAACTTCTCCTGGTCCTTCGGCACGGCTGTATCGCCTTACCTGACTGGTTGGCTTGTCGCCTCATCACCGGCACTTGGACTCAGGACGGCGGCAGCTGTCTTCGTCCTGGTGGCCATCGTGCTCTCCCTGGTCACTGCGCTGACACCACGCATGAGGGCCGCGAGGGCGGAGAGCGAGCATATCAGGACGAGGCAGGAAGGCGATGGCGTGGATCACAGCACGCCGCTGCGCTACGACTCCTGGGCCGCGGTCTTCATCGTCTACACGGCTCTTTCCGTCGTGCTGAACATCTTCCCGATGCACTGCACTGACACGGGGCTTTTTGATGAGACGGTGAGTGGGGCCTTGCTGCTTGCCAGGGGGCTTGCGACATGCCTGTGCTTCGTATGGCTGGGCCGTACGCACTTCTGGCAGTTCAAGGCTTGGATGATTTACCTGATGGAGGGGTTCTTCGTGTTGACGACCTTCATCTTCTCTCCTGTCACAGGGCTTGCAGGCAATGCGCTGTACCTGTGCATCTTTGGCATGATCTTCGCATTCTGCTACTCATTCTCGATCTTCCATAGCGCGGCGGGGGCCTTGGACAGGGGACGTCGGATGGTCATCCATGAGTGTGTGCTCACCACAGGGCAGGTGATAGGAGCCTCCTTTGGTGGTACGATTTATGAAGGCATGGGTTACAGGAATGTCCTTGTGGCGTTGGCTGCGATGGGCCTCGTCCTCATCGCACTGCAGTTCCTGGTCAGGGCCATTGTGTCAAGGAGGTCGGTGTGAGAGTTGGCGATACAGGCCTCGTCCTCGAGGGAGGGGCGATGAGGGGCATGTTCACAGCAGGTGTGCTTGACGTGTTCATGGAGAGCGGCTTGTGGTTCGACAATACGGTAGGGATTTCAGCCGGCGCTGTCTTCGGTTGTAATTACAAGAGCCACCAGATTGGACGCACAGTGCGTTACAACAAGCGTTTCTGTCAGAACCGCCACTATTGTTCCTGGTGGTCCTGGCTGACCACGGGTGACCTTTATGGGGCTGACTTCGGCTACAGGAGGATCCCTTTCGAGCTTGACAAGTTTGATACCGTGGCCTACCAGGCCGATCCAATGCGCTTCTGGGTCGGTGCGACGGACCTCTCTGATGGCCGTTGTGTCTTCCATGAATGTGTGAAAGGCGATGAGTATGACATACTCTGGATGAGGGCTTCAGCTTCGATGCCTGTCGTCTCCCGTGATGTCGTGATCGATGGACATCATTATCTTGATGGGGGTGTGGCTGATGCGATCCCCCTTGACTTCATGGAGGAGCAGGGCTTCAAAAGGAATGTGGTCCTGTTGACGCAGCCAGCGGGCTTTGTGAAAGAGCCGAACTCAATGCTTCCCATCATCAGGATGAAGTACAAGAAGAGTGCTCCTGCCCTTGTCGAGGCGATGGAGACCCGCCATACCAGGTATAACAAGACGCTTGAGGTCATACGCTCCCGTGAGGCTGAGGGCTCTGTCTTCTGCATACGCCCTCCCGAGGCGCTTGGTGTGAAATCCGTCGTCAAGGATCCTGATGAGCTTGAACGTGTCTACCAGGTCGGACGCCGTACTGGAGAGTCTGTCCTGCATCCATTGATGGATTTCCTTGGTGCCTGAGCCTGTGTTATCATTAGCAAAAGCATGAGGAGGTGCTGAAATATGAAGATGATTTTCTCAATCATAAACAAGGCCGATGAGGACATGACGGTCACAGCACTCAACGAGGCCGGTTTCTTCGCGACAAGACTCAGTACCATAGGAGGCTTCCTCAAGAAGTCGAACACTTCGATCATCATCGGAACAGAAGATGACAAGGTCCACGAGGCCATAGACATCATCAAGAAGTATGCAGGAAAGCGCATAGACGAGATGCCCTATGTCGCACCCTCGATGGCGCGTTCGGGCCATGCGGTCGGAGCCCCCTATGTGACAGTGCCCACCAACGCAGGAGGTGCCACTGTCTTCGTACTGGATGTATCCCAGTTCGAGAAGTTCTGAATCACACCCAAGGCCTCGTTGACCTACGAGGCCTTGCTTTTCACCAAGGCTGGTCTGGCTGCAGAAGCCAATCGAGCACATAGACCTGGCGTATGCCATCATGGTTGATCATGGGGCCATAATCCATCGTGAGAAGGTATTTGGGATTGTGGTCTTTTATTGCTAAAAGTGGTCGTAGTTCCCGTTGGAGCACGCTTCCATCAGCGTCATTCACGCTGTATGCCACTTGGTAGTATTCCATTCCTTCCTCTCCGATGACCACGAAGTCGACTTCAGTTGCTCCAATCTTTCCTACATGGACCTTGCCGCCCCTCCTTATGAGTTCCAGATAGACCACATTCTCCAGGATATGCCCGGCATCTCCAGGGGCATTGCCAAGAACGACCTTGCGCAAGCCCAGCTCTGAGGCATAATACTTTGGTTTTGTCTTGAGCAGTTCCTTTCCTTTGATGTCGTAACGTTCCGCCTTGTAGAATATGAAGCTGGCTTCTATGTATTCCAGATACTGGCTAATTGTCTTGGGGGCTGTTTTGCGTCCTGATGAAGATAGCGTCCCTGCGATGCTGTTCGCAGAGACCTCGCTTCCAATGCTGCTGAAAAGGAACTTTATCAGCCTTCTCAAGATATCAGTATCGACATCCTTCTTCCTCGAGACTATATCCTTCAGTACGACAGAGTCATATATTCCTGACAGGTATTGTCTTATCGCCCACTGACCTTCAAGCTGTGTGACGAAAGGAAGGGATCCGTCCTCAACATAGTCCTTGTACAACATGTCCATGCGTTGGTTGCCACCCTTTGTGGATACAAACTCTCTGAACGAGAGTGGGAGGATGTTGATTCCCACATAGCGCCCTGAGAGCAGTGTGGCCAGGTCGCTGGACAAGAGTTTGGAGTTGGAACCTGTGATATATACATCGCAGTTCTTCCTCAGGTATAAGGAGTCAACAGCCCGTTCAAAACCAACAACCCTTTGTACCTCATCCAAGATGATGTAGTTCATCTTTCCAGGTGTGAGCCGTTTGACTATTTCCTCATGAAGTTGTTTGTATGTCTCTATGTAGTCATAATCCACATCTTCAAAATTGATGTGGATGATTTGCTCATCACCTACGCCTTCTGCAAGGAGCTTTTCCTTGTAAAGATCCATGATGGTGGTCTTTCCGGCGCGGCGCAGACCCGTGAGGACCTTGATGATGTCCTTGTCCTTGTAGGTTTCGATTTTCTCCAAGTACTCAGCTCGTGGTATCATAGTCCCTCTTTATCCTCATGATGCCACTCTTGGTGTTTTTTAGCAAGTTTTTTAATCGTAGATCAAAAACTTTATTTTTCTGATGTGTTTTTGATGTCTGCGTCAAAAACTTTTAATTTTGTGGAAGTTTTTGAATTGGGATTCAAAAACTTTCTGATTGGTTTTCATGTCTGAATGCAATGCAAGGGCCCCTTCCGAGGCCCTTGCAGGACTTTGCCGCCTTGTCAGGCTTATGCGTTGACGACTTCGTGGATGACAGCGCGGACCATGCCCTTGCCGCTGACCATCTTGGCGAAGTACGCCGCGATCTTGTCGAAGAGGGCTGTCTTTGTGAGGTCGAGTCCGAAGACCTGCTCGTTGGAAAGCAGCTTGCTGATCTTCTCCTTGACATCGCCTGTGTAGCCCAAGGTGATACCTTCCAGTGCAGGCTGCAACGTATCAGTCATCGGGTCGGGTGAGAGTGTGAAGGCATTGCCCTCATCGTCGACTGCCAGGAGGTAGCGCAGGTAGAGCGCATGGACGAGTGGGACGACGTTGAGGCTTGCCACATCAAGCTTGTCACTTGCCAGATAGCTCTTGACGGTCTCTCCGAAGCGGATGGAGAGCTTCTGGGAGGTGTCGGTCGCGATGCGCTGCGGGGTGTCTGGCATGAAGGGGTTGGGGATCCTCTTCTGCAGGACTTCGTCGATGAAGGCCTTTGGATTGATGATCCCGGGGTCCGTCACGACAGGCAGGCCTTCCTTGTAGCCAAGGATGTTGACCATCTTGGACAGGTCCTCATCTTCCATCTCACGGCTGATCAGCGTGTAACCGAGCAGGCAGCCTGAGAGCGCCAGTGCGGTGTGGAGTGGGTTGAGGCAGGTCGTGACCTTCATCCTCTCCACCTTGTCCACGGTCTCACGGTCGCAGAAGTAGACACCCGCCTTTTCAAGTGCGGGACGTCCTGCGGGGAACTTGTCCTCGATCACCAGGTA
This sequence comes from uncultured Spirochaetales bacterium, assembly GCA_944392695.1. Lineage (GTDB taxonomy): Bacteria > Spirochaetota > Spirochaetia > Sphaerochaetales > Sphaerochaetaceae > Bullifex. Next base: position 66,438 of record CALXXN010000006.1, read on the forward strand.
CTCAGCCTCCTCTGCGTTGACGAAGGGGGCGATGTAGGTGTGCTTGGCTGTGATGATCGGCTCGCTGTCCTCGAAGCCATCCTTTTCCAGCATGGCCTTGACGCTCTCGTCTGGGCGCGGGGTGATCTTGTCAATCATGGAGATAGGGAAGCTCACCTTGGCCTCATCGTTGATGTAGGCGAGGAAGCCGTCGTCAACAGAGCCATTGTCCTTGTAGGCCTTGGCAATCGTTGTGATGGCCACCTTGAGCTTGTCTCCGTTGTGTGAGCAGTTGTCCATCGAGACCAGTGCGATTGGGGCACCGCCCGCCTTGTAGCGCTGGTAGAGGAGGTCTGTCAGGCAGCAGAGGAAGACTGATGACTCGCTGATGGGCTTCTTGAAGTCCTCAGCATAGAAGCCGAAGAGTTCACCTGCGGGATTGTAGAGGGCATAGCCCTTTTCCGTGATCGTGAAGGAGACCATCTGCAGGTAAGGCTTGGTGAAGGCATCTGACAGGACCTTCCATTCAGCGCTGCTCTTCCTATCGCACTTGACGGCTTCGACGACGGATCCGATGACTTCCTTGTCGATGGAGCCGTCTGCCTTCAGTGTGACAGCGAGTGTCAGGTCGTCATGTGGGGCGTAGATGCGGTCGATGATCTCACCATCAAAGCCCTCTCCAGCGATGATGCCGGTATCCATGTCCCCTGAGTCGAGGAGCCTCTGGCAGAGCTTCGCAGGGAAGATGCGGAAGATGTTGCCCGATCCGAAGTGGATCCACTGTGGACGCTCGATTGTATTCGCAAGGACCTTGTCATGGTCGAAGCTGAAGATGCGGTAGCCCTTCCAGGCCTCCTTGTCCTTCAGTGATGCTAGGTTGAGTTTCATTTCGAATTGACTCCTTTTCTAGATTGCAGCGTGAAGTATTCTGGATACTTCACGACAAGTTCGTCGAGTTCCGTGCTGAGCTTCTCGATATGGTGGTGGAGTATGTCCCTGGCTTCCTCCTTCGCACCTTCCCCCAGGGCCCTGACGAGGTCCTGGTGCTCCTGATAGACTTGCTCCATCGTACCGGGTTTTTCGTAGTTCAGCATGCGGATCCTGTGTTCATTTCCATTGTGGGCCTGGATCACAGAATGGATGCGCTCAAAGCCTGCCTGGGTGTAGAAGAGCTCATGGAAGTCGTTGTCGAGCCTCAGGAACTGGGCCTTGTCGCCAGCTCCAAGGCAGCCTTCCTGCCTGACCAGGCTGCTCTTGAGCGTCGTCAGGAAGAGGATCTGGTCGCTTTCATCGATAGGACGCTCCAGCAGGATGGAGAGGATCCGCTCCTCGACCGAGGAACGCAACAGGCGCTCCTCTGCGATGGTCGCAGTGTCGAGGAAGGACACCCTCGTACCTTTCTGTGGGAAGCTGTCGACGAGCCTGTCCCGCTCCAGGCGGAGTATGGCATCCCTGACAGGGGAGCGGGAGACACCATACTCCTCGCACAGACCACTGAGGTCGAGTTCGCTGCCTGGTGCGTAGGACAGGGATTCTATCCTGTCCCTCAGGTCCTCATAGACCCAGCTGCTCGCGCTTTGGGCCTTCCTGTTCATACACCCCTGGCTTCAGCCTTGTCGATGGCTTCCCAGAGTCCCTGGATGTAGACAGCGCCAAGTGCACGGTCATAAAGGCCGTAACCAGGCATGCACTTCTCACCCCAGATCGTGCGTCCATGATCCGGGCGGATAGGTCCTTCGAAGCCTGTGTCATGCAATGCCTTGACGACTTCGTACATGTCGAACGAGCCATCGGATGAGAGGTGTGCGGCTTCCTCGAAGACACCTGGTGCGTAGTGGTGGAGGTTCCTGACATGGGCGAAGTGGATCCTTCCTTCGCTTGAGCGGACGATGTCGGCAAGGTCGTTCTTTGGGTTGGTTCCAAGACTGCCCATGCAGAATGTCAGCCCGTTATAAGGCTTGTCGACGGCCCTGAAGAGCTTGAGGATCGCTTCCTTGCCAGTGATGATCCTGGGCAGTCCGAAGACAGGCCATGCCGGATCGTCTGGATGGATCGCCATCTTGATGCCGTATTTCTCACATGTGGGACCAATCGCCTCGAGGAAATAGACGAGGTTGTTGAAGAGCTTCTCTGAATCAACATCCTTGTAAGCTTCGAAGAGCTCTTTGACATGGGCGAGCCTTTCCGGCTCCCAGCCTGGCATGACGAAGCCATTGGAATTGTCATTGGTCTGGTTGAAGAAGGTCTGGGGGTCGATCGTGTCAACGACCTTCTGGTCGTAGGCGAGGACTGTGGAACCATCTGGCCTCATCTTGGCCAGGTCTGTACGTGTCCAGTCGAAGACAGGCATGAAGTTGTAACAGACAAGGTCGATGCCTTCCTCCCCAAGGGCTTCAAGGGACTTGATGTAGGCGTCGATGTACTTGTCGCGGTCTGGAGTACCAATCTTGATCGCATCATGGACGTTGACTGACTCGATGCCTTCAATCTTCAGCCCGGCTTCCTCGACAATCCTCTTGAGCTCCTTTACGCGCTCCCTTGGCCATTCCTCGCCTGCTGGGATGTCGTAGAGTGTCGTGATCACTCCAGTGACACCGGGGATCTGCCGGATTTGTTCGAGAGTGACTGAATCATATCCAGGACCATACCATCTGAGAGTCATTTTCATTGCTTTCCTTAGCTCCTCTGGTTTTTGATATACTAAAATATTAGGCTAGGAATCCCCAGTTGTAAAGAGGAAAAAGAAGTCATATGGCAGGATTCTACCATAAAATCGGCAAGAGAGCTCCATCCTCTATAGGGTGGAGATGAATTGCCGCAGATTCATATTGGACAATCCAATCAGCTATGATACAATAAGTTATGGATGAATCGGCACGCATCGGGAAGAACAGCAGCATCAGGAAGAGCATCAAGGAGACCCGTATCCGTCATGCTTCGATGCGTCCGCTCTGTGTGGAGCTGAAACTCGATCTCAAGTGCCTGAACAGGAGTGAGCAGGAGAAGCTATGGCACTACTTCACACAGTGCCGCTGGCTGTGCAACCACCTCATCTCACTTCCAGAGTCCGATTTCAAATCCTTTGATACCAAGACCAGGACAATCACATCCCTCGACAAGGACGGCAATCCTGTCGAGCGCCAGCTCACCATGCCAGCCAAGTTCATACAGTCGGTGTATTCATCCCTCAAGCGTGACATGGCCTCCCTTGCCGCGAAACGTAGGAAGACAGGAAAGAAGAACGGCAAGCTGAAGTTCAGAAGTGGATACAATGCGATAGAACTCAACCAGTACAGGGATACGCACTGGATCTGCCATGGCGACGAGGGTGACAGGAACGGGAAATATAGGAACACGGTCCACATCTCGGGAATAAATCGGCCAATAAGGGTGTTCGGAATGGAGCAGGTTCCTGACAATGCGGAGTTTGCCAATGCAAAACTCATCAAGAGGCCGTCAGGGATATATCTCATGCTCACTTGCTATGTTCCGAAAGGTGGAGACAATGCCATCCAGGAGCATAAGCCCCCAGTCGGCCTCGACTTCGGCATCAAGACCACGATAACGACCTCCGAAGGGGAGAAGTACGACATAACAGTCCGAGAACCGGGACGCCTCAAGGGCCTGCAGAAGAAGCTCGCCCGCCAGGAGAAGGGCTCCAGGGGCTGGTATGACACGAGGCATCTCATCAGGAGGGAGTACGAGAAGCTTTCCAACAAGAGGAAAGCAAAAGCCAACCAGGTGTACCATGACATCGTCTCTGGGAGGAAGCTCATCGTCATACAGGACGAGGACATCAAGGGATGGCACAAGGGACTCTTCGGAAAGCAGGTGCAGAACAGTGCTCTTGGCACGCTGAAGAGCAAGCTGATGTCCAATCCGAATGTGCTTGTCGTAGACAGGTTCTTCCCATCGACGAAGATGTGCCCGAGCTGTGGAGCCATCAATGAAGGCATCACGCTCTCAGACAGGGTGTTCGCATGCGAGTGCGGGTACGCTGAGGACCGTGATGTCAAGGCTGCGAAGACAGTGCTTCTTGCAGGAGGGCATGAAATGTCCTGCATCCGTGCGGAACACACGGGTCCTCCGGAGGAGCGGACGTCAGGCTTCCATACCTCGTATGAGATATGGAAGCAGTCTGCGAGACGCCCTGGAAAGGGAAAGAGCCCGGAAGCTCCATCCTCTAAGCATCAGCGAAGGATGGGGTAGTTCACGGAATCTTTTTCAACCCATGACTTGTGGGACCATGTTCCGTGATGTCGTAGTTTTGGAAGCTGTGTCAGCAACTGCCCATGGTAAGCAGCTTGGACATGGCCAGGCCTGCATATTCAGAGCTAGGAAACTCTGTTGCAAGCAAGGAATAGATGATTGCAGCGGACTCCAGGTCACCTTGCGATTCATAAATCCTGGCGATATTGAATAACGCTTTTGGGCTTTCTGCAGCATCATGGCCATGATCTTCCCAGACCTGGGAGTAGTAATCAAGGGCCATGTCCTGATCGTTGTTATTCTCCGCACTGGCGGCTGCGTTCATCAAGGCTAGTGAACTCATGTATGTGCCTTTGCCAGCAAAAGCGGCAGCTTCGAAACAGGACTGTGCCCTAGGCCAATCCTTCTCAACATTGTAGTAATACAAGCCGAGCAAGTATTCTGTCTTTATATATGCATATCTATTATCTGCAATGGCGAGTACCGCTTCTGCGTTGACGATGAAGTCCGAACACGCATCATGGAAGTTTGTTTCCCTGGGATCCATTCCAATGAGCGCCTCATACTCCAGGCCCAGATCATGTACAGCTGTAGCCAGGGCCTCTGAGTTTTTGGATGAATCCTCGAATGTGCTACGCTTGAGTCTTGCCCGGCTCCATGCAATCCATGCGAGGCCTTCTGGGTCTATCTGGCTCAAGTCTGCTCCTGCCTCAAACAACATGTCTGCCAGTACCATGTCCTCCGCCTCGACTGCATGCATGAGGGCTGTATGACCATCATATTCCTTGACATCTGGGTCTGCACCTGCCGCAAGCAGGAGGGCGACTATGTCATCATTGCCTTTGTCTGCTGCCAGGATAAGGGCTGTCTGACCAAAATCGCTTACTGCATTGACGTTGGCACCGGCTGCGATCAAGATGCGGACAATCTCAATGTGCCCTTCCCAGGCAGCGTACATCATGGCTGTGTACCCCAGTGCATCTGTCATGTCCGGATCCGCCCCTTGCAAGAGCGACAGCATCACGCTATCCGTGTCCATCCTGTCTATGGCGAGCATGAGTGCTGTCTTCCCGTTGCTGTCTTTTGCGTCAATACCGCCCAAGGTCTCATGACCAGGCTGTCCTGTTCCATCAGCAAGGAGTGGTAGGGAAAGGAAAACAAGTATGGATGCCATCAGGAAGAATCTCATTGCATACCCCCATTCAACTGAAGTTGGTCCCTTGCTGTCATTATGTCACACGCTTGAAGAACGGCCAATGCAAAGACAACGTGATGGCAGGTGGTGTAGGGTAACTTTAGCTGAAGAACAAAATGCAGTGATTATCATATAACTTGTGGCTAGGGAAAATAAGACATATTATCATACCTATCTCGGTTAATTAATAATGTAGTTTATCAAAGAGGTTGATTGATTATCAGGATGATTAAATGAATATTTCCGCTACAGTCGTTTTTCCTGTTGCTGGATTTTAAACATCAAATAATAGTTCCTATAACGGTCTTATAAATTAAAAATATAGAAAATGGATTGCTCGTGGCTGTTGACTCCTGCTTGTTTCAATCATCAGGGAGACAGGGAAGGGGCTCAGCCTGGCCTTTAAAATTTTTTTGTCTGCTGCGGTCTCTCAACATGCGTTATGAACAGGGATGGTTTCAAGGATGGATGACACGTGGAAAAGGCATTTTGCGGGTGGAAGAGGCATCGAAACTAGTATTTTGTTAGTAATGTTATTTGGTTTAATTTTATTATCTAAAAATCAGATATTCCGATGAATAATGTATTATTGTTTATTTACTTATACTATAAAGTTTTACAAAAATTTCTATTGACAAAAGTTTTGGTAATGTGCTATGTTATCTACATCAAGAAATGGATTGAATCGACTGCAAATCGGTGAAATCCACGTTCTTTGGAATCCTCATGGCTGTCACACCTTGGAAATGTGTGTGTTGGCTCCATCAGGTGGAAGGGAAATCCCTGATGGAGTGTTTGTGGAAATAATGTGCCAGTGTCTTAGCAAGGTGCCCGTGCAGCCGACAACATTGGAGACGCCCTCTTGTGCGTGAGGAAGACATAAGAGGGAGCCTCTAGGGACGCAGCCTTGTCAGCTGTATCCCATCAGGAGTGCCTGGACCGGGTCGGCACTGCAAATGCCGGGCCGTTCCATGCATTCCTGCTCTTTGAGCCCATGTGGTCTGATGAGGCCACTGAGAGTATAAACCACGCAGCTTGATGGGAAGGGGTGGGCCCCGTCCATCTTGTGCTTGGAACCATCATCTATCACGCATGGGCCAGGGAGGTTCGATATGGTTGTCAGGATCAGGAAGTTCCGTGTGCGTCTTTACAAGGCTGTAATGGCCATACTTGAAAGCGGGGAAGTCAGGCGTAAGAATGCCCGCGCGGGAGTTAGAGCACAGTACCCCAATTGAGGGATTGCCCTTCCTGTTTTCAATTGCGCCATATGACATGAATCAATGGCGCAGGCTCATGCGGCATGCAGGTGCGATATCGCTTCCAGCTAGTTTGATTGAATGGCGGGAATGCTGTTTGTTTTCACATGAGCTATGTCTCTTTTTGGCTGAAATGATGGCTTGAAATGCTCATCTGATACATTTTCAATGTATGTTTATAGTGTTTGAGGCTATTGTTTTCCTGTTTCGTATCTGTTTCCGATATCGGTTTTGACAAATTGATGTGAAAAACAGCCTGGAAACGTATAATATGATCAGTTCTGTGTTTGTAGCTGGGATTTAGAGCTATCATTTTGCATGATTCTTTGAGCTGCCAGCGGTTTTCAAGGGCTTGTGGTTGATATGCAACCTGTCATCTTATGATTGTCTGAAAGACACACTGCATCTTTCTCTTTGCGCTTTTCACATCTGCCCTGTTCAATGCTATAATCCACTTATAATCAACTTCCTCAGGAGCTTTAGGATGCTGGATGCTTCCACATTGCAAATGTTGAAGAAGGAAGCACTCGATGCCAGGATCAAGACAATCGAGTGCATAAGTTCCTTCGGCTCGGGGCACATCGGCGGATCGATGTCCATCATGGAAACCCTCGTCTACCTCTACTATGTGGAGATGAGGATACGTCCGGAGGAGCCGGACTGGGAGGAACGTGACCGCCTTGTCCTCTCGAAGGGGCATGCAGGTCCTGCGCTCTATGCCGTGTTGGCGAAGAAAGGTTTCTTCCCCCTTGAGTGGCTGGGCACCCTGAACAAGGGAGGCACGAAGCTGCCGAGCCATGTCGATATGACGAAGACCCCTGGTGTTGACTTCACCGCAGGAAGCCTTGGGCAGGGGATCAGCGCGGCTGTAGGCATCGCTCTTGCACAGAGGATACGTGGGTTCAAGGATTCCTGGACCTATGCGATCGTTGGCGATGGAGAGAGCCAGGAGGGTGAGGTCTGGGAGGCGGCCGAGGTCGCAGGAGCCCAGAAGCTGGACAACCTCATCGCATTCACCGACCTGAACAAGCAGCAGCTGGATGGCTATACTGATGACATCATTCCAATGTACCACTTGAAGGAGCGCTATGAGACCTTCGGCTTCGATGCATATGAGGTGGATGGGCATGATTTCAACCAGGTCGCTGATGCGATCGCCTCTGCCAAGTCTGTAAAGGGCAAGCCCCACATGATCATCCTCAATACTGTCAAGAGCTTTGGTTACATCCCAGGTGAAGGGGTGAAGGGCAACCATTCGATGAGTATCAATGAGGAGACGAGGAAGAGTGCGATTGACGCCCTGGTTGACAGAGAAGGAGGCCGCTGATGATTGCTGTCAAGGATTATTCCAACTACCGTGATGTCGTCGTGGCGGCGGTCGCCGACCTCGCTGAAAGCCATGAGGATGTGGTCTTCCTGGACGCCGACCTTTCCAGTTGCATCGGTTCCACTGCCTTCCAGAAGCGCTTCCCTGAGCGCTTCACCAACTGTGGCATCGCAGAGGCCAACATGGCTGCGATGGCTGGTGGCATGGCGAGTGTTGGACTCACCCCATTCATCCATTCATTTGGTTGTTTTGCAAGCCGTCGTGACTATGACCAGCTCTTCATCTCAGTTGGTTACACGGGACAGGTCGTCCATGTGATCGGATCCGATCCCGGGATCACAGCACAGTACAACGGAGGAACGCACATGCCCTTCGAGGATATCGCGCTCTTCCGCCAGATCCCGTCATTCAACATCATCGAGCCTTCTGATGGTGAATCCCTGGCCAGGCTTGTACCTCAGCTCTATGCTGCTGGAAAGTCAAGCTACATCCGCACTCCCCGCAAGGGCATCAACGTGCGTTACACGCCAGATGATGAGATCATGCTTGGCAAGGCCATCACGCTCACAGAGGGTGATGACATAGCCATCGTCGCGACTGGCTGTGTCATGGTGGATACCGCACTCGAGGCTACGGCTGCTTTGAAGGATAAGGGCATCTCAGCCCGTGTGATCGACCTCCATACGATCCGCCCCTTCGATGCCGCGACGATAGAGAAGGCCGCCCACGAGACTGGTCATGTCATTGTCTGTGAGAATGGCCGCAGGGCTGGAGGTGTTGGAGAGCTTGTCGCCGGTCATCTCGCCCAGACCTGTCCTGTCAAGATGGATTTCCTGTGCGTGGAAGACCGCTATGGCGAGGTTGGTCCACTGTCCTACCTCAAGGAGTCATTCGGTTTCACAGCTCCTGTCCTCGTGGACAAGGCTTTGAAACTTCTCTCCAAGTGACTTGTAAGTACAGCTTACCAATCGCAGGAGGCCCCAGCAGCATTGCGGGGCCTCTATTGGTTATTTGGCTTCAATGGAACCAATTAAGCTGTACTTACTATGTCCTGTCATTCCGTAGGACTTCGACCAATACCGGGACAAGGGGGATTATGGCGAAGGCAATCGTCCTTGTTCCTGTGAGTTGTGAGAGCTTGGCGCAGAGGAAGGCTCCTAGGATGAATGTGGCGATCAGGCCACCATGGTAGCCCGTCTTCTTGAGGGCCTTCTTGTCATCATCGACGACTGCTGAGGCGAGGCTTGCGGCACAGCCCCTGAGATGGGCGGTGCAGAAGAGTGTCGACATCGCGACGCCACGGGCCTCCCTGAAGGTATTGAACTGCATGCTTCCTATGAAGGCTATGCCGACATGGAAAATCGTGTATGGCGTGTCTCCTGGCAGGATGGCGAGGAAGGCCAGCATCAGGATCGAGATGGTGAGGAGCAGGGGGACCCAGCGCTTCTCTCCAAGTCTCATAAGCAGGACCTGGCTGATGAATGAACCCACGAAGAATGTGAGTATTGGTATCAGCACGCTGACAACCGCATTCCAATCCATTCCTGCCAGGCCAAGCGCCAGCAGGAGCATGTTGGCGGTCTCTGCATTTGCGAAGACACCTCCCTTCAGATAGTAGGAGTAGGCTCCCATGAAGCCTCCCGACAACATCAGGAGGACGAAACTATGATAACGATGTGATACAGCGATGCCTCTCTCTTTTTCCATGAGGTTGAGCATAGCGGTATGGCAAGGCTTTTTCCATAGCCACTATTCTCGTTGACCCTGATGTTGCATATGGCTAAACTCGCACGCGGAAGGATAGATAGTGATGAGATTATCAGAACTGGCCATAGGCAAGGACGCGATCATCGAAAGCGTCGATGCCCGCGACATGGCCTTGCGCAAGCACATACTTGAGATGGGCCTGACCCCGGGTGTCGAGGTTTCTGTCATAAAGACGGCTCCTCTTGGCGACCCGGTTGAGATCCGCCTACGCGGTTACTACCTGACTATCAGGAAGGCTGATGCGGAAAGCATTACGATCGCAGGTGTCCACGAGTCACATCCTGAAGATGATGAGATCGTCCGTGAGAGGATCAATGCGACAGTGCATCCCAACCTTGGAGAGGATGTCCGGATGCAGGGCAGGAGGAGGAAGGTCTCAGGACCGCTCTCACTTGCCTTGGTCGGCAACCAGAATTGCGGAAAGACGACGCTTTTCAACCAGCTGACAGGTAGCAACCAGCATGTCGGCAACTTCCCGGGTGTCACAGTGGACCGCAAGGATGGCAAGGTCAGGGGGCATGCTGATGTCACAGTGACCGACCTGCCTGGCATCTACTCCCTGGCTCCTTATACGAGTGAGGAGATTGTCACCCGTGACTTCATCATCAAGAATGATATCGATGGCATCATCAACATCGTCGATGCGACGAACATAGAGCGCAACCTCTACCTGACGACACAGTTGATGGAGCTCGACAAGCCAATGGTCATCGCGCTCAACATGATGGACGAGGTGCGCCAGAACGGTGGCACGATCGATATCAATGCGCTCGAAGGCGCCCTTGGTGTCCCCGTCGTACCAATCAGCGCGAGCCGCAACGAGGGCATAGACGAGTTGGTTGAACATGCGATCAACGTCGCCCGTGACCAGATGCTGCCCCGCCGTACTGACTTCTGCCTCCCCCATGGCAAGGATGGTGGCGCGGTCCACCGTGCGATCCATGCAATCACACACCTGATCCAGGACCATGCCGAGGCGAATCATTATCCACCACGTTTCGCAGCCACGCAGATCTGCCAGGATGACCACCTCGTCATGGAGGAGCTGGGGCTCGATGACAACGAGCGTGACATGATCAGCCACATGCTCGTCCAGATGGAAGAGGAATCCGGTACGGACAGGATGTCGGCGATTGTCGATATGAAGTTCGCCTTCATCGAGACCCTGACCAAGGTCTCTGTCGTGCGCCCACGTGTCAGCAAGGAGCAGGACAGGAGCCAGAAGGCTGACAGGATACTCACCGGCAAGTACACCGCCATACCTGTCTTCATACTTGTCATGGCGCTTGCCTTCAGCCTCACCTTTGGTCCGGTAGGAGGCGTGCTCTCAGACCTCCTCAGCACTTTGATCGACTATCTTGGAGGCATCGTCGGAGGTGCTTTGGGACGCTGGGGGGTCAACCCTGTGGTCATCAGCCTTGTGATGAATGGCATATTCTCAGGTGTCGGCACCGTGCTGTCTTTCATGCCCTACATCGTCGTGCTCTTCTTCTTCCTGTCGATCCTGGAAGACTCTGGCTACATGGCCCGTGTCGCCTTCGTCATGGACAGGTTGCTACGTAAATTAGGGCTCTCAGGACGTTCTTTCGTACCAATGCTTGTAGGTTTTGGCTGTTCTGTGCCTGCGATCATGTCGGCACGCACACTTCCAAGTGAGCGCGACAGGAGGATGACAGTCCTCCTCGTCCCCTTCATGTCGTGCTCGGCCAAGCTGCCTGTCTATGCCTTCATAAGCGCCTACTTCTTCCCCGGTCATGCCGCCCTTGTCATGATCGCCCTCTACTTCGGAGGCATCATCGCTGGGATAATAGTCGCCCTTGTCATGAAACGCTTCGCCTTCAAGGGTGACGCGGTCCCATTTGTCATGGAGATGCCTGCCTACCGCATGCCATCACCCGTATCAGTGCTCAGACTGATGTGGGAGAAGGCCAGGGACTTCATCACGCGTGCCTTCACGGTCATCTTCGTCGCGACAATCATCGTCTGGGTCCTTGAGACCTTCGATATCCGATTGAATGTCGTAAGCGACCAGAGGGACAGCATACTTGCCATGATAGGCTCCTTTGTCGCTCCCATCTTCGCTCCACTGGCTTTGAATGACTGGAGGATATCTACAGCGCTCTTCACAGGTTTCATCGCCAAGGAGAACGTCGTCAGCACCTTGAACATCCTGATTCCATCAGGAGACCTGTCGGCAGTCCTGACACCGCTTTCCGCAGTGACCTTCCTGGTCTTCTGTCTCCTCTACACACCCTGTGTCGCCGCGATCAGCGCGGTCAAGCGCGAGCTTGGAGGACGCAGCGCGGTCCTGGTCTGCATCATGCAGTGTGTCATCGCCTACATCGCAGCCCTGCTTGTGCACAGTGTCGGACTACTCTTCATCTGAGGATGATCCAGCATCAATGACATGACAAACAAGAAGGCTGGCCGCGATGCCAGCCTTCTTGCTGCATATGATGGATTGGATCATTTCAACTTCGAGATTGAAGTGAAACGCACAGTCGGATGATAGCCAAGCTTCCTGTAGAGCGAAGCTGCGATCTCGTCTGTATACCAGAGGCAGGTGAAGTCCAGCTTCAAATCATTGTAAGCCTTGTCCAGGAGGAAGGAGAGGGTCTGGGTTGCAAGCCCACGCTTCTGATATCCCGGGTGGGTGCAGACCCCTATGACCATGGCGCTCTTGTTCGCGATGGCTGAAAGCCCTGCGCATGAGACCAGCTTGCCATCAACGTAGGTGCCTGCGTAAAGGCAGTCAGTGCGGCCAGCCTCTTCTGCCGCCCTTTCCTCACTCCTGTCTGAATCCTTGGCTGCGAATGTGGGGACTTCGTTGTAGAGCTGGAACATCTCATACAACGCGTCTTTGTCAGACAGGATCCGGGTGTCCATGGAAGAATCCACCCTCAACTTTGCAGCAGGGGCTTCCAAAGCCATCATTTCACGTTCCAGGACCTGCTGTCCTGGGAAGTGGCTGATGAAGGGGGCCATGGTATCAGCAGGGCCCATGACGGTCGCCCACTTGATTGATGAGAGCATACTGAGGGCCTCATCCATGTCATACTGGCCATCAGCGTAAAGGCATAGCCCCTCGCTGCGGTAGTCCAGTGCATAGAGCCTTCCGACATGCCAGACCTCTATGCCAGGTTGGCCATGAAGCTCCAGGTCGTTGATGAAGAAGAGGTTTCCAAAAGGTTCTTTTGCCAGGATCTTCTTGAGGGTTGGGATGTCGTCGTAGTGTTCCATGCGGTCATCCTACTGTTTGCAGCAGACTGTGTGAAGACTGCTACAGACTTTGGCTTGCTCACCTGCGGGTAGCTGACACTTTTGATGAAATATACTTTGCGGGTTGTTGGCATTTTTCATGAATATAACATTGCGGGTAGCTTGCAATTTTTAGAAGGAATACTTTGCGTGTAGCTGCTATCTAATGTATAATATTCTTAGATGACAAGGTTTTGCGTGTTATCTCTTATAGGAAGGTATTTCATGGAATATAGACGTAAGATTTATGCGAAACTGCTGGACTGGAAGGAATCTGCAAAAGGCAGCAAGTCAGTGCTGATCGAGGGTGCCAGGCGTGTCGGAAAATCAACGATTGCAGAGACCTTTGCGCGTAATGAATACAAGTCATACTTATTGATAGATTTCACTGTGGCATCAAAAGCCATCACTGATGCCTTCAATCATCTAGACGACCTTGATCTCTTCTATCAGATATTGTCACTCCAGACCGGTGTCAGGTTGTATCAGAGGGAAACGCTGGTGATTTTTGATGAAATCCAGCGTTTTCCACGGGCCCGGGAGGCGACAAAACATCTGGTCCTGGATGGTCGGTATGATATCCTATGTACAGGTTCCTTGATTTCAATCAGGGAGAATGTGAAGGATATTGTCATCCCTTCTGAGGAACTCAAGCTCAAGATGTATCCCATGGACTATGAAGAGTTCCTCTGGGCGTATGGTGAGGATGTTCTCTGGGAGTATATCTGTGACTGTTATAGGAAGGGGGTGGCTCCTGAAAGGGCCATCCATGAGAAGGCGATGAGGATTTTCCGTGAATACATGCTTGTAGGAGGCATGCCTCAGAGTGTCAACGCATATCTTTCCTCGCACAGGGATTTCCATGCATCTGATATCGAAAAGCGTTACATACTTGAGCTTTACAGGGATGACATCAAGAAGGCTGCCAAGAGGTACAGTTCAAAGGTGTCAGCGCTCTTCGAACACATACCCGCCGCTTTGTCTACACATGGGAAACGTGTCATCTTATCTGACTTCTCCAACAACGGGACATTCAGCCGATATGATGAACCATTGTATTGGCTGGATGACTCAATGATCTGCAACCTCTGCTATAAGTGTAACGATCCATCTGTAGGTTTTGCCCTGAATATCAATGAAAGCAGGGTGAAGGCCTATATGGGTGACACTGGACTCCTTGTGAGCCTGGCCTTTTCTGAGAATGAACTGGCAGATAACAGCCTTTACAGGGCTATCATGGATGACCGCCTGTCGATCAACGAGGGGATGTTCTATGAGAACGTGGTTGCCCAGATGCTGGTAGCTAAGGGGAGGAAACTCTTTTATTACGCTCATTATGATGAGGGCTTGAAGCGTAACGATATCGAAATCGACTTCCTGCTCTCAAATGAGAGCAAGCTCAATTTCAAGGTCTTTCCTGTTGAGGCGAAGTCATCGAAGAACTACAGCACGGTATCATTGGACAAGTTCAAGACTCGTTTCAAAGGCAGGGTAGGTGGTTCGATTGTCATTCATCCTAGGAACTTCTCTAGTACTGAGGATGTCAAGAAATACCCTCCTTACATGATTCCACTGCTTTTCTCCTGACAGCCTGTCAATCCACCAGCTGGATACTCTTCACACTGTCGATAGGTATGGTTTGGGGGCCTTCCATGACGATGCACCGTCTAGCCAGGTCGACCTTGCGTATGCGGCCTTCTGCAGTACGGAAGGCTCCTCCTTCCTTCAGCTTGTCAGGCTCGAACCAGGTGATCCTGACAGGACTGTCTTCATCAAGCGCCTGATGAAGACGCTGGTCCAGGAGCACCATCTCGTCCTCCTCGAGATGGCGGTCCTCCTCCGTCAGCCTGGCACCTTCCTCGATTTCCTCCTCGTAGCCCGTGAGGGCGGCGAAGGGTGAGAACTGGGCAGCCCTGGACTCCCGTGGCATGCGTGGCCTGGTCTGGGGGTTCCAACGTCCATGTCCAATGATGTCGTCATAACGTCCTATCACGCCCTATGTCCTCCAATCTGCTTGTTGCGCTGCCGCCCTGTGGCGCCTTCCTCGTAGTTCAGGCCTCTGAGGAGCGAGTTCTTGCCGAAGCGTTCCTTGATCTGCAGTGTGGCGAGCTGCAGGCGCTTCTCCTTCTCACGGGCGGCTGTGGCAGCTTCATCTTCTGCGGCGTCCTCTTCGAAGAGGTCCAGCTGCACAGGGGCGGACGCTGCCTCATCCTCGCTGATGACATGAAGTGCCGTGATATACATCCTGCGCACGAAGAGCGAGGGGTCCACACAGGATGAGAAGGCTTCTGCCGCACCTTTCATGATCTCCTTGGAGGATGATGTCGGTCTCTTGAAGTGTACAGAGGCATGTGCCGCCTTGGGGACGGACCTGCCATAATAGTCCTCTACCACGGGACCCTTGTAAGCCCCTTCATCCACACTGACCCTGTCGTAACCGACGACTATGCTCACTTGGTCGGTGACCAGGCGCTTCGAGACCAGTGAGAGTGCGAGCCACTCCGCCATCTCCTGGATGACTGTGAGTGCCTTCTCATAGCTGTATGGACCACTCAGGACCTGGCCTTGGCCCAGGCTGTTGTCCTGGGGCTTGTAGGCCTTGATGTCCGCCATCGTGCAGTCCTCCTGTCCCCAGGCGTGGTCGATCAGGAGCTCTGCGTTGACGCCGAAGGTCTTGTAGAGGCGTCCCTCGTTCCTGAGCGAGTAGGCTGCCAGCTCTCCCATCGTATTTATGCCAAGGCTCTTCAAACGCCGGCTGATACCACCACCGACACGCCAGAAGTCGCTGATTGGCTGGTGGTCCCAGAGCTGCTGCCTGTACGCCATCTCGTCAAGGCTGGCGATCCTGACACCCCTTTCATCAGCCCTCATGTGCTTCGCCATGATATCCATGGCGATCTTGGCAAGGTAGAGGTT
Organism: uncultured Spirochaetales bacterium; assembly: GCA_944392695.1. Classification (GTDB taxonomy): domain Bacteria; phylum Spirochaetota; class Spirochaetia; order Sphaerochaetales; family Sphaerochaetaceae; genus Bullifex. The sequence goes on from CALXXN010000006.1 coordinate 82,345, forward strand.
GGTGCCGATCCCCGCGGTCGCCGTGATCCCTGTCTCCTCATAAACATCGCCGATCATGCGTCGTACAAGCTCCTCTGCGCTTGTCTTGTAGCTTGCAAGGTAGTGGGTGAGGTCGATGAAGACCTCGTCGATCGAGTAGACATGGATGTCTTCTGGTGCGACATGGCGCAGGTAGGTCTGGTAGATTTTCACACTGGTCGACATGTAGAGGGCCATGCGGGGTGGTGCGACCACCATGTCCACTTCCTTACGTGGATCCTCCTTGAGGGCCCTTGCGGATGCTGACCTGCCCCTTAATGGCCCCCTGATGGTCGCGGCACGCTCCTTGTTGACTTCCTTGAGGCGCTGTTTCACTGCGAAGAGCCGGTCACGGCCTGGGATCCCATAAGCCTTTAGCGCAGGGCTTATGGCAAGGCAGATCGTCTTGTCGCTGCGTTCCTCATCGGCGACGGCGAGCAGGGCGTCGAGCGGATCGAGGCCACGTGATATGCATTCGACGGATGCGTAGAATGACTTCAAGTCAATCGCTGCGTAGACGTGGTCTTCCTTCATACCCCCAAGCATCAGTGAAATAGGTTTTGAATGCAAGACTTCATCTGCAAGCGGCTTTGATGTATCTTAATGGCATGATTGATTTCACCAAGGGCGTAAGCGCCCGTTTCCTTGATTACACCACCTACGACACCATGAGCGACCCTTCCAAGGCCGGCATCGAGAGGCCGACCACGCCAGGACAGGTCGTACTCCAGAAGGCCTTGATCCGTCAGCTGGAGGAGCTTGGACTGGAAGTCACCTACGGGGATGAGTCCGTCGTCCATGGCATCCTGCGCTCCAATACGCCAGGTGCCCCAGCCGTGGGTTTCATGGCCCATGTCGATACCGCTGACGATGTCATGGGCAATGGCGTCAAGGCCATCTGCCATGACTACAAGGGTGGCGATATCGCCCTCCCTGGCGGTCCTGTGATCCTCACTGCTGACAATCCTGACCTCGAGGACTACATCGGTGGTACTGTGATCACCTCTGATGGCACGACGCTCCTTGGCGCTGATGACAAGGCAGGGGTCGCCATCATAATGGAGGCCATGGCCTACCTTGTAGCCCATCCCGGGCTCCCTCATGGCGATGTCGAGGTCTTCTTCACCCCAGATGAGGAGACAGGGGCCGGCATGGACCGCTTCCCTTACCACGAGCAGCTTTCCAAGGTCTGCTACACGCTTGATGGTGGTGAGGAAGGTGGCATAGAGAGCGAGTGCTTCAACGCCGCCACCGTGACAATCAAGATCCATGGTGTCTCGACACACCTCGGGTCCGCCCGGGGCCGGCTGGTCAATGCGCTCAAGGTCGCCTCTGTGATCACAGATGCGCTTCCACACTCCGAGAGTCCTGAGGCCACGGATGGCCACTATGGCTACTACCATGTGGGTGCGGTGAATGGCACGAACGTCGAAGCCTCGATGGAAATCTACATCCGTGACTTCGACAGCGCAGGTTTCGACTTCCGCATCAAGGCCCTCCAGGACCTCGCCCATGCTGTCGCCCAGGTCTACCATGCCTCGATTGATGTCGATGTGCATGTCAGCTACAGGAACATGGATGCGGCCAACGCCGCACATCCTGAGTGCCTTGAGACGGTCAGGAGGGCTGCCGCCAGGCTTGGCATCAGTGTCCGTGATGAGATCATCCGTGGTGGTACGGATGGTGCCAGGATGGCTGAGAAGGCCGGGGTTCCCTGTCCCAACCTCTTCACGGGAGGACACAACTTCCACTCCTTGGTCGAGTGGGTCGCTGTGGATGCGATGAGCCGCTCTGTCAACCTGGTCCTTGGGATTGTTGAAGAGTTCGCAGCCAGGAGGTGAGTTGTGGGCAAGAGGACCCCTGTGCTGATCCATGCCGTCTTCATCTTGATCCTGGCCTTGGCCACCATGAACCTTGGTGCCGTCGATATCGTGGCAGGGGAGGGCGTCGTACTTGATGCTGACTTGCTGAGGCAGTTGAACGAGGCCCTTGACGAGCATGGTTCTGCGCTCGTCCCTCCTGATGTCGATGTCATTACAATCAGTGCCGTCAGCGAGGACCAGGAGGCCATCTACCTGACAGTCAGGGGCTGGACGATGGCCTTTGACAAGGACCGGCTGTATGCGAGCATAGACGAGCAGGTGGGTGGCTTCTTCAGCTATCCTGTGTTCATCAATGAGCAGCAGCCTCCAAGGCTCCAGTACATCGCAGGTTCTTCATATTCGACCTATGAGCTTCCGGAGGCGCGGCGTGGTGAGGTCTATGACCTGGTCTCCCCTGTCTCTGGTGATGTGCTCTCCCGCTTCATCGTCAGTGATGTCGATGCCGGAGTCACACATCTCGATCCCATCTTCATCGGCCAGGCCCACGCCGGCTTGCACCTGGAGGCGGAGAGTCCTTGGAAAGTACGCCTCAACACTGGCCATACCTTCGCACCATACCGCTTCTCAGGTTCGCTCAGATTGCTTAACACATCGTGGCTTTATCCTATGAACCCGTCTATAGGATTCGAAACCGGCATGGCTGATGATGGATCCTGGTACTGGGCCGGACTTGTTGGCTTTGAGTATTCAGCCCGCCTTGGCGGTGTGATCGACAGCACCTTCTCCCTGGTGCAGGATGCAGGCTTGTACGCTGGCATCGATGTCGTGCTGGGGCAAGGGCTGTCTGATGCAGGCTTCCTATGGGGGTTCAGCTGGAGGGTTGGTTACGAACACAACCTGACGAAGAACCTCTCATGGTCTGTTGGCTTTGAAGACAGCTATATCAGGAGCGAGGACCTCGACAAGGTCATGACACATCAGTATCGGCTGACAGTTGGACTGGGGGTCGGCTTTTGAGCAAGAAAGTAGGAAAACTCATCCTGATCCTCTCCCTGCTGCTCCTGGCATCATGTTCATCCATTGGTGACATGATAGGGTCCCAGGCTGCCAATGCGCCTTCCTGGTACCCTGGTGGACGCTCTAGGCGGGGCCAGGTCTGCTTCACTGCCCATGGATCCGGAGCCAGCGAGGAGGCTGCGCGTGAGGCTGCTTATGATGAGCTCCTTGGAACCATATCCAGCTATATAGGGGAAGATGTCTCAGGTTCCTACTACCGCGAACTGTCTGCGAACAGGTCAATCGAGGAGCTGTCCCTGGAAATCGACCGCACGGAGGTGGGCAGCACGGTGGATGGCAGCTTCCACTACTACATACTCGCCTACGCTGATGAAGCCGTGATCTCGTCACAGCGGTCTGCCGAGTACCAGGCTTATCTCGATGCGGAGGCCCAGGTCGTCTCGATGAGGAATGAGTCCCTATCATATTATCGTGACAACCAGGATGTGGATGCGGTTTCCACACTGATCCAGGCCATACCTCTCTCATGGCAGCACGGGATCTCCAGTGAAGGCAACCGTGTAGATGACCTGATGTCACAGGCGATGGAATATCTTGGCGCCCTGCGTTTCCGCCTTTCAAGGACTGACGAGGACACTGGAAGTGTGCGTGTGCGTCTTGTCCGTGACCGTGGCCTCCTGTCGCCAGTTGTCGTGGGCGCCCCTGTCCGGGCTGATTTCTCCATCCGTGAGCACAGGGGAGGGACCGCCCCATATTCAATCCCATACCAGACGGACAGGAATGGCTATTTCAACTTTGAAGAGGATTACCCTCCGATGGTGAACACTGGCACTGTCACCTTCTCGGTGGATCTTGAGGCAGTGATCTCAAGGGCGGAAGCGGTGACAGGTACAGCGCTCTTCGAACCAATGAGGGCCTTGATTGACGACCGGTCAGCATCATTTGATTATGATATCGCAAGTGCGATCGATGTAGGAGCCGTCCTTGTCGTGATGAACGAGTACGATGAGGCAGGTCACCAACTTCCTTCCTCCTACGCCTCAGATGCCTTCACTTCCTATCTTGAAGCCGAAGGCATAGGTACTGAGACCAATGTCGGGCTTTCAGCTGATGACGACATGGCCGTCGTCCTCGACCGCCTGCTCAGCGACTACTCCTCATATGAATGGATCGTCCTGTCGAATGTCGGGCTCAGCAATGTGTCAGTGCAGCCAAGTGATGGTACGACTGTCTATGTCGCCGAAGGCTACACCATGCTCCTCAACACACGCACACGCTCAGTCGAATACCTCGATGAGATCACCCGTGAAGTCAGCTGGCAGGGGGCCACAAGGGAGGAGAACCTCCAGCAGGTATTCTCCATCTATGGCTCAAGCGTGGCTGTGAACATAGCCTCGTTCTTCTGATTACTGTCCTTCGAAGCGCTTCCATGCATACTCAAGACGTCTGCATTCCAAGGCGTCGATGAGTTCTTGTCTGAAGAAGCTGTCATCAAGCCAAGGTTTCAATTGTGAAGAACCATGCCTTTGGATGGAATGAGACCGCTTTGCTGTCGAATATGTGTAGTTCCAGGCAGTCTTCAAGTTCATCTAGCAGGACACTTAGCGCGAATGGTTCTGTTATGGATAAGTAAGTCCCTGTGAGTATACGGATGGGGACACGACGTCGTGTAGCGTCTTTCAAGTCATCAAGCAGGAGCCTGAGTCCTGAGAAGCGGAGGAAGCTTACGATGATATCTATGATTCAGCTTTCCGGATCCTGTCTTTCAAATGATTGAGGAAACTACTGTCCCGTCCTGTATAGACCCTGTCCATGAAGTTATCCTACTCCTTACGGACTATTGCATTAAGCCAGATTTCATCCCTATCCGGACGGACGTCCTCCGTCCTCCAGGTCTTGAGTGGGGTGAAGAGTCCCTCGAGGAGGGGGAGGAAGCTGGCCTCGGTCAGGTCTGTGAAATAGCGGCCATTCCTGATGCCTTCGGAGGATGAGCATTTGAATGACGAGTAGAATATTCCTCCTTCCTTGAGGGAGGAGTGTATGAGACGGAATATGGCTGGAAGCTCAATTGATGGTGCATGGAGGAGGCTTGAACAGGCCCAGACAGCATCGAAGGCGTCCTGGTAGTCGAGTTCCTGGAAGAGGATCCTCCGGACAGGAAGGCCTGTCAGCCTGTGTGTGGCGTCACACATCGCCTGTGAACCGTCAACCGCGGTGACTGTGTAACCTTCATTGATGAATGCGAGGCTGTCCCGCCCACTTCCACAGCCAAGATCCAGTATATGTGCATGTGGTGGCAGGAGGGCTGTGAACTCTTTCCTGATGCTGCCCATTTCGACATTGACAGTTGAGGACGTGAAAACTTGGGCGTGCGCATCATAGTAGGCGAGGGTCAGGTCCATGCATCTCATCATAGCATGGCTGGGCTGTATGTCCACATGTCCTCTTTGATGATGATTTATCTTCAAATGTATTGACTTTTTCTTGGATTTGTGGCATCATATAAAATCACCTGCATTGCCAGGTGTGTTCTTTTGGTGGTGTGTTGTCATTCATTTGATTACGCCCTTGGGCCCGATGATTGGAGAGTGGGGCCAGGGCGCGGATGGACTGCTTTGGAAGTGGACATCCTATTACCGTGTTCATCCTGGTGACAGGGTTTTACGCCCTGCCTTGACTGTGCCATGCCATCTGGCCTGGCCGCGTTTTCCCACCGCTTTGCTGCGGGAGGAGAGTGGACATGTATCCGTATTTCATCAGCTCGTTGGATGAGGAGGGTGAGGATGGGCGCATTTGCCGCCGCCTCTATGACAAGGACTCGGACATGGCTCCGGAGACCCAGGACCTGATACTTGCTTCGTATAAGGAACTGGTCATCGATGCACCATCCGATAGTGCGGTGGTGGAGCGTCGCCGCAAGTGGCTTTCCAAGCTGCTTGATTTCCAGTACATGGGCTACACTGAAAGTGAGTTGGCAGAGGTGTCTGCCGCCATGGACAGGACTCATGAGGGCATGAGGGCGCTCAAGGATGTGCTGTTGTCGGAAATCGCCTCAGCTGTTGTCACGGGCAAGCCTCCCAAGGCCATGCTGGTCGTGGGGGAACCTGGCTGTGGCAAGACATCGTTGCTGCGTTCCATTGCCTCAGCGCTTCCACGCCATGGTTCTTCCTTCATTTCCCTTTCTGGCAAGAGCGCCGCATTCGAACTCAAGGGCAACGACCCTGGCTGGAAGGATGCGGATGCAGGGCTTGTGTTCAAAGCTGTCATGAATGCAGGATCGCTGACCCCCATCATCATTTTTGATGAGCTTGACAAGCTTGGCACGAATGACAGGTACTCGAAGGCCGATACAGCCTTCCTGGACCTCCTGCAGGCAGAGTCTGTCAAGACATTCACTGACGACTACTTCTCCTTCCCCATAGACCTGTCAGGTGCTTGGTTCATCTTCACTGCGAACACCTTGGAAGGAGTGAGCGCCCCTGTGCTGGATAGGTTGCGCGTCTTCCAAATGGACACTTATGGTTTCGAGGAGCGGGTCCGCATAGCCAGCCGCATGGTCGACAAGGCGAACAATGACCACCCTTCGAAGCGTGTGGTCTTCAGCAAAGAGGCCCTTGGAATGATGGCCTTCAAGAGCATGGGCTCCTCTTCTGTCAGGCCTCTTGGTGACATGGTCGACCTGGTCATGGCTTCCAAGGCCCAGGTCTTCCTTGGAAACAAGCGGATCAGGAAACTTGAGGTCAGCGCCCGTGAGGTTGAAGCCATCTGGGCCTCCTGCCATCCCCGTCCACGCAACCTTGTAGAGGATTTCGCCTATCCTGCAGGGGTTGTCAGTGGTCTCGCGGTCAGCATGGGAGAAGGCTTCATGGTGCCTGTCGAGGCACGTAACAGCAGGCAGGGGGACTTGAAGGAGTTACGCTTGACAGGGCTTTACGACAGGTCGATGGGAGAGAGTGCCGAGGTGGCATACGAGCTTGTCGACAGCTGGGCCATGGAATATCTTGGCCACGGCCTTGGTGTCGTCGCGGTCAACTACAGCTATGCTGTCGAGAAGCGGGGTGACTCGGCATCTCTTGCGACTGCTCTTGCGATCATCAGTGATCTTTTGGGACACCCTGTCCCAAAAACGACAGCAGTCACAGGGGCCGTCTCTTTGAAAGGCAATGTGCTTCCTGTGGGTTCTGTGGTGGCCAAGGTGCTTGGTGCGGCATCCCAAGGAGCTGATACCGTGATCACACCTTGTTGCGACAGCGATGGGCTCTCTGGGATCCCAGAGGGCTATCTCCCACGGATCAGGATAATCCGGGTGAGGTGTTTTTCCGAGGCTGTCGAAGCCGCGTTCGGACCTGTCCTGGTGCAAGACGGCCCAAAGGTGAGGACGGCTTCATGAGGGAAGGGGGCTCCTGCCCCTTCCCATACCCCCTCTTGCTGACAGCCACCGATGTAATTTACCATACCCAATTGTTATAGATCTCCCCGTGATGCCTTCCTCCATCACAGGCATGAGAGAGGAGGAGTCTTTGACAGCAAGGGAAATTGAGAATTGTATCATCGAGGCGCAGCTCCTGCTGATGAGGGACAAACCGCTTGATGAGATCCCAATCACAGCCATCGTCGCCAAGGCCGGGGTGGGCCGTGGCACCTTCTACCGCCATTTCAAGAGCAAGGAAGATGTGATACGGCGCTTTTTCGAGCACAATGAAGAAGATTTCCATGCGCGCATGGAAGGCTTGCGGCCCCAAAGCAAGGAGGACTGCCGGCAGGTGCTGGTGACCGCCTTTTCGATGTTCCGCGAGCAGAAGGACGAAATTGTCGCTTTGATCCACTCTGACTTCAGCTGGCTTTACCTCGCCATGTTGCGCGATGGGCTGGGGGAATTCGCGAAGAGCTTCTGCGGTGATGATGAAGTCAGCCGCCGTTACCTGCCATCCTTCCTGGCGGGGTCGCTCCTGGGAGTCACGATGACCTGGCTTTCGAACGCTTGCAACACAAGCGATGAGGAGATGGCTGACTTCTTCATGCGTTACACGAAGCTGGCCTGAGGTATCTGGACAGGGGGAGGGGGAGTGCGCTAGCCTAGCGGGCCATGGAAAACAAGGTGCCGGAGAACCCTTCTCAAAACCGGGCTGGTGACTTCAACGCATTAGTTGTCGTCACCGCCTTGATGGTCACGCTTTATCTTGTGGCCAATTTGATGGCAGTCAAGGTGATCTCGATAGGGGGGCTGTCCCTCTTCGATGCTGGAACAATCACCTTCCCCTTCGCATACATGCTTGGCGATGTCCTGGCAGAGGTATGGGGTTACAGGACGGCGCGCCGCGTCGTCCTGCTGACCTTTGTCTGCAACGCCCTGATGGTGCTCTTCACCTGGACGGGGATATTCCTTCCGTATCCTGATTACATGCAGGAGACGCAGGAAGCCTATGCCCTTGTCTATGGCTATGTGCCGCGCATCGTCCTGGCGTCCCTTGCCTCCTTCCTGCTGGGAGAGCTGGCCAATGCGAAGGTCCTGACCTGGATCCGGGCGCGGCAGGCAGATGGACGCCACCTCTGGATAAGGACGATCGGCTCGTCAGCGGTCGGCTATCTTTTCGATACCGTCCTCTTCGTCCTGATCGCTTTCGCTGGTACGACGCCATCTGGAGACCTTGTGTCGATGATCGTCGTCCAGTACTTCGCGAAGCTCCTGATTGAAGCTGTGGCAGGTACGCCGCTGGCCTATGCTGCCGTCTCCTACATAAGGAGGCGCTTCTGATGAGCCTGGTGCGTTATTCGAAGATCACTGAAGGCTTCAAGCGTGAGTTCCTGCTCCTCCAGGGCAGGGGCTGCGCCTGGAGGCGCTGCAGCTTCTGCGACTACCATGAGGATGTATCAGCAGATCCCTTCTCAGTGAACAAGGAGGTCCTCTCCCATGTCACTGGGGAGTTTGGCGTCCTGGACATCATCAACTCAGGCTCGGCGATGGAGCTTGATGAGGCCACGCTGGACCTGACAGCTTCGATTGTCCGGGAGGAACAGGTCCATGACCTCTGGTTCGAGGCCCACTGGATGTACCACATGAGGCTCGCCGCCTTCGCGGGTCGTTTCCCTTCCTGCCGTGTCCATTTCCGCTGTGGTGTCGAGAGCTTCAATGGGGCCCTCAGGGAGTCTTGGAACAAGGGCATGTCCGCCTCTGTCACTCCTGAGGAGGTGAGGCGGTACTTCGATGGGGTCTGCCTCCTTGTCGGCCTTGAAGGACAGACAAGGGAGGATGTCATCAGCTCTGTCGAGACCGCAGAGCGTCTTTTCGATTATTATTCGGTCAACCTCTTCTGCCCGAACAGCAAGCCTGTCGTGCGTGATGAGGCGCTCTGCCGTTGGTTCATCGAAGAATACGCCCCTGTGATAAGGAAGAGCCCAAAGGCCGAAGTCCTGATCGACAACACCGACCTTGGCGTTGGATGAGGCGTTCCTGATACGTCTGTGTAAGGGACAGTCCCGAGAAGGGCTGTCCCTTAATTGTCAAATGCGCTTGACCACTGTCTTACTGTGCTTATCTTGCGCTATGGAAGGCACATGAAGAAGGCTTGGAACTCAATTGGAGCTTGATGGGTACGTGCTTGACGGATGGCCTGGGGTCTGCCAAGGACCCCGCCCAGGAGTATCCAGGCTTGTCTTCGAATCTTATTCAGGAGGGAGTGACATGACACTCAAGGAACGTGCTGTGGGCTTCAGCATCGAACAAGCCTACGCTTATCTGGACAAGAATCCGGAGGAGAACCTCCCCAAGCTTCTCGACATGGTCAAGAAGGTGGTGCCGAAGGGGAAGTATGATGACAAGATCGCCGCCTTCGAATGGGCGATATGCAACAAGGACAACAACTGGCACCGCCTCATACTCTCGCTCTGGGATGACATCGACCCGGAGGTCAGGAAGACGGTCTTCCGCAACTTCATAGTCAACGCCTTCTTCCGCTGGTCGAACGGCAAGGAGGATCGTGAGGCCGCCAATGGCGTACATATCCCATGGACGCTGCTGATCGACCCGACGAGCGCATGCAATCTCCATTGCACGGGTTGCTGGGCGGCAGAGTATGGCAACAGGCTGAACCTGGACTATGAGACGCTGGATTCGCTTGTCAGCCAGGGCAAGGAGCTGGGCATCTACTTCTACCTCTTCTCAGGTGGCGAGCCACTGGTCAGGAAGGATGACATCATCAAGCTTTGCGGGAAGCATGATGACTGTGTCTTCTCCGCCTTCACGAACGGCACCTTGATCGACGAGGCTTTTGCTGATGAGATGCTGCGCGTCAAGAACTTCATCCCTGCGATCAGCGTCGAGGGCTTTGGTGAGGCGACTGACTCAAGAAGGGGTGGTGGGACCTACGACAAGGTCGTCAAGGCCGCGCATCTCCTGCACAGCAGGAAGCTGCCATTCGGCTTCTCATTGTGCTACACAAGGGCGAACACCGAAGTGATCGGCTCTGAGGAGTTCTTTGACTGGATGATTGATCAGGGTGCCAAGTTCGCCTGGCTCTTCACCTACATGCCTGTGGGCAATGGCGCTCCGACAGACCTGATGGCCACTGCTGAGCAGAGGAAGTTCATGTACGACAAGATCCGTAGCTACCGCAAGACAAAGCCTATATTCACTATCGATTTCTGGAATGATGGCGACTATGTTGGTGGTTGTATCGCAAGTGGCAGGTACTACCTGCATATCAACGCCAATGGCGATGCCGAGCCCTGCGCCTTCATCCACTACTCGGATTCGAACATCCACGACAAGAGCCTTGTCGAGGTCCTGAAGAGCCCGCTCTTCATGCAGTACCAGTCATCCCAGCCATTCAGCGATAACCTCTACAGGCCATGTCCGCTCTTGGACAACAACGGCGAGCTTGCACGCATGGTCAAGGCATCTGGTGCCATCTCGACCGACCTGGCTTCTCCGGAGGATGTCGATGGACTGTGCGGCAAATGCAAGGAGGCCGCTGACAATTGGAAACCAGTGGCTGATGAACTATGGGAACAGAAGAACGCCAGGTGAAATAGCACTTGCCTCTGTTTTCCAACATGTTAAAATTACGTCCCAGGGGGGTATCCCTTGGGACGTTCCTGTAAAATGGCACGTCATCTGCTGACAGGGGTGAGCTGGAGCCAGCCCTATTACGGAGGTGATAGAGTGATCATTACAATCAGCAGGGAATTTGGAAGTGGTGGACGTGAGCTTGGCAAGCGCCTCGCCGAGGAGCTTGGGATTCCATGCTACGACGCCGAGATCATCGACCATATCGCAGCAGAGAACGGCTTTGACAAGAACTATGTAGCACACTTCAGCGAGCAGAGCCTGACACCCTTCTACATGTCGACAATAGGCCGCCGTTTCGCGACAGGCCTGGATGCTCATACGCAGCAGGTGATGCAGATCTCCGCCGCACAGTGGAAGATCGTCGAGAATTTCGCAAAGCAGGGCGACTGTGTGATCGTCGGCCGTGCATCCGATATCATCCTGGAGAAGTATGACACCTTGGACATCTTCGTCTATGCATCGACTGAATCCAAGATCGAGCGCTGTCAGAAGAGGGCCAAGGAGGGAGAACACTGGACTGCGGGCCAGATCAAGAAGAAGATGAAGGAAATCGACAAGGGACGTGCCCGTTACCGTGCCGCCTTCTCTGATACGAAATGGGGTGCGAAGGAGAATTACGACCTCTGTGTCAACACGACAGGACGTGAAATCAAGAGCCTGATTCCTGCCCTGGCCCAGTATGCGAGGGCCTTCTTCGACAGTGGAAAGCTTGTTTGAGCACTTGCCACGCAAGGCACTCATCCTTGTCTTGCTTCTTGCATCCAGCCTGATGCCGCTCAAGGCCTCAGGCTGGTCTGGCATTGTGTTGGGACCATCATTCGAATTCTATTCGATATCCGGGATGAGCGGCATGGACAGCCTTGTCGACCACTCGCTCAACCTGGACTTCGATGGTGCCTATTACTTCGCGGGAGACATCTTCGGACTGGGCTACGGTGTAGGGGCTGGTATGATTTACGACACGACACGTCATGGGGAGGATGTCACTGCACTTGGGCGCTTCCTCTCGATTGATGGCCGCATCTCAATCGCTTACCGCCACGAGTTGCTGGAGCAGCTTGACCTGCGTTTTGACCTGGGAGGGCGTTTCTCCCACCGCTTCCACCATGGACAGGATGGAGGCGGGATTGCCGGCGCCACCGACAGCATCGATGCCATGATACGACTGGACCTGGCCTGGGAGCTGGCACCTTCGTTTGCCGTCTCTGTGCTCTTCGACCTCTCCATCCCGGTTTACAGTTGGATCAGTGGAATCAACGCCGCACCTGATGGCGGTGCCAACGGGCATGGCGTGCGTTTCATGCCAGCCTTGGCAGTGACCTATCTCTACTGAAGCACTTCCCCATCCGTTGAAATCGTCACGACTTCCAGTGGCAGGTCCTTTCCACTTTCACTGAGGGCCTTCCTGACGGCCATCTCAAGTCCACCACAGCAGGGCACTTCCATCCTGATGACTGTGATGCCCGTGATTCCATTTGCCTCGAGGATGGCTGCGAGTTTACCACTGTAGTCGACGCCATCGAGCTTCGGACAGCCGATCAGCGTGGCCTTGCCACTCATGAAGCGCTTGTGGAAGGACGCATAGGCATAGGCCGTGCAGTCAGCTGCGATAAGAAGCCCACATCCATTGAAGACCGGGGCCTTCACAGGTGCGAGCTTGATCTGCACAGGCCACTGCAGCAGGGCGCTCTCCTCTTCATCTGCAGATGGGCAACTGCATGTGCTCCTGCCGAAAGAGCGTGGTGCGGAGCCTGGGCAGGAATGACCGTGCCCATGCTCATGTACTGCCGTCTCGTCATAGGATGCAGCCTCCCTCTCGACTATACGGATCGCATCGACAGGACAGGCGGGCAGGCAATCGCCAAGTCCATCACAGTAGTCATCGCGGATCAAGGTGGCCTTGCCATCGACAAGGGCAATCGCCCCTTCGTGACAGGCTTCCACGCAAAGGCCACAGCCATTGCAGCGTGAACGGTCTATCTCGACAATCTTGCGTATCATCATTTCCTCCAGATGGCTTGAGTCTAAGTCATGTGCACTGGAAATTCCGTTGTTTTTACAACAGAATTGTAAGCATGGAAGAGTATCTTGATGTGGTGGCAGGGTCATCTCTCTTCAAAGGGGTGGGAATGGACAAACTGCCACAGTTGTTGCCAAGGCTTGGAGCGAGGCTGTGTTCATATGACAAGGGTGAGTGCATCTTCACTGCTGGCAGCCTGGTCAAAGACATACACCTCGTCCTCTATGGTGAGGTCATGGTCTGCCAGGATGACTTCTGGGGTGGTCGTTCTGTATCCCATGTCGTCAGAAGCGGAAGTTGCTTCGCCGAGGCCTTCGCCTTGGACTCCGTTCCCGCCACTGTCACGGCTGAAGCGGCAATGCATGCAAGCATACTGCTCCTAGATGCCTCCTGCTTCATTTCCATAGAGGATGTGGGGCCTGTTCTGTTGAGGAACCTGGTGGGGGACCTTGCCCGCAAGAACAGGATGCAGAACCTGCGTCTTGCACATCTTGGGTGTCGGACGATCAGGGCGAAGCTCATCTCCTACCTCTCGTCTGCAGCCATTGAGGCGGGCTGTGATGATTTCCTGATCCCCTTCTCCCGCCAGGGCCTTGCCGACCACCTCGCTGTCGACAGGAGCGCCCTTTCTGCAGAACTCGGACACATGCGGGATGAAGGACTGGTCGCTTTCAGGAAGAACCACTTCCACCTCTGTCTCAAGGACCTTTGAAGAGGGCAGGGCTTTTGGTCATAATACCAATCATGAAGCAAGCCCTCATCATCCAGGACCTTTCCTGCCATGCCTCTGGCAGCTTGAACGTCTCACTCCCTGTCCTCAGCGCGCTGGGCGCCAGGGTCAGCGTACTTCCCAGCACGATACTTTCAAGCCAGTCAGATGGCTTTGATGAGCTCTACAGCCGCTCTCTTGGAGCAGAGTGCCATGGCATCATGGAGGTCTGGAAGCATTATGGCTTCTCATTTGATGCCGTCTCATCGGGCTACCTTGCTGATGAGGCCCAGCTCGGACTTGTCCTGGAGGCCAGGCATGCCTTCTTGAAGGAAGGTGGCCTCATCCTTACAGACCCTGTAATGGCAGACGATGGCTCCCTTTATCCCGGACTTGGGGACGGGCACATAGCTTTGATGAAACAACTCCTGCCAGGCAGTTCAGTGATCACACCGAACATCACAGAAGCCCTGCTGCTGACAGGGCGTCCTGCTGACAAGAGTGAGCTTACGCTCCTTGAAGTCAAGGAGCTGTGCAAGGAACTTTCAGACCTGTCTGGAGGTCCTGTCGTGATCACCAGCCTGACGCTCTCTGGTGGTCAGATGGTCAACGTGGCCTACAACAGGAAGGAGGATCCAAGGCTTTTCGCCTACGATCCGCTCCCTGTGTCCTATCCTGGATCCGGGGACCTCTTCGCAAGCCTGCTGCTTGGCTTCCTCCTCAAGGAGCGTCCCTTCTTCGTCGCTGTGAAGAGGGCGGGGGAGCTCTGCTCGAAAGCCGTAGCTGTCACAGCCCGGAACAACACGGAGCGCCGTGAGGGTGTGGATATCACAGCGGCACTCAAGGAGGCGGTGCTTGAAATCTGAACCAGCTCCAGTGCTGCAGGGAATTGTGGAGAACGTGAAGTTGTATCACTTCACATACCTGTGATAGCATTGTCCAGAGGCTGGCGATGCAAGGAAAACGCAGATCCATCATCCTCATACTCATCATATCGCTGTCTGTTGTCACTTCCTTGAATGCTGACTCCGACAGCCTTTGGACTGAGATAAACGGAGTCAACAACGGTGTAAGTGGCTTCGGCCTTGGCCTCTTCCCGCTTGGGACGGACTTCGAATACCTTGCCAACTTCGACATGATCCCCGGCTACCGTCATCGTGCACTGTTCTCCTTGGACCTGTCCTTTGGTTTTGGCCATGTGACGCTTTCTGGCTATGATCACCAGACCGGGCGTCCAAGCTGGATCGATCCTTCAATTGAGGATGCCTTTGATGGCCAGCGTTATTTCAGGATCTGGAGCCAGGCCGTGGTCTTCCTGCAGCAGGGCTTTGGAACGAATCCCGTGGCAGGGACCGGACCGCTTGTCGAGCTGCGCCTCAGCTTCCGCAGCCGGGTCTCAAATGCGAGCGAGGCCCTCAGCGTCTCATCGGATCCTTCATCATCGGTTTTCAACAAGCCCCCCTTCGATGATTCTTTCGAGCATTTCCCTGCCTACCCCTGGCTGGAAGGGGACCGCTTCAACTGGAACAACAGCATATCCTTCTCTACCTACTGGTACATGAGGAAGACGACGACCAGGACGAGCAACTACGATGGCGTCTACATGGATGTCACACTTGAAACCGGTCCTTGGTGGCTTGGCAATGACATCTGGCCAGATGTTGTCACGAGCGACTATGTGAAGCTTTCCTGGTCACTCACCGAGTACCTGACAGCCTATGTCAGCGAGCGTGACAATGGTTGGAACTGGGTCAACCTGAGCTTTGGTCATACGAATACGGCGGGTTACATATGGGGTGATGTGGTTCCTGAGTACCAGATCCAGACGGACAGGCTCCGTGGTTACCTGACTGACAGGATCTGGATCCGGTTCACAGGCCCTCAGTTCATCGCCACTGACTGCTATCCTTATATCGAAGTCAGCCTGAACAACAACTTCTATTTCGGCGGGGTGCAGAACGAGGTCGACGCCTCGACCTGGGCGATGGAATTGAAGAGCTCTGTGACCTTCGAGTTCCATCTGCGCCTCTTCGGTTTCATACACGTGCGATACCGCTTCGGTTATGATTTCATCAAGGGCTTCCTGCCCGATGTGCCCAGCTGGTGGCAGGATGCCCAGCTTGGCTTCTATGTCTCGCTCTAGGAGGTGTTGGATGTCAAAGCGTAGCGCAGTCATCTTGATCCTCCTCTCCACGGTCCTGGCCCCGCTTGGGGCGATTGGCTTCGGCTATCATGTGATCGAGGCCCGGGCGGAGACTGATTTTGCGATGGGGATCTTCCCTGTCGCGGTGAACTACCAGTTCAACTTCCCTGTGCCTGACTTGATTGGCGGCAGCATGACAGAGCTTGCATTCCGCCTCGACAACGGCCTCGATTTCAGGACGCTGCGCCAGAATCCGGAGGATGGAAGCTTCTACGCCTGTACCGGTGCGGATCATACCCTGGACTACATGGTCCTCTACGATGAGTTCCGCCTCCTCTTCAACCAGGGCTTCTGGAACGACCGCTTCACGCTGGGCGTCTCGATTGATGGGCGCTTCGAGAACGCCTATGAGTCGATTGCCTTCAAAGGTCAGGGTGACGAAGGCCTTTTCTGGGATCCTGATGGGAACCAGCGCTTTGATTCCTTCAGTGGGGCTCCTGAGCTTGCGGGTGGCCGTTCGATCTTCCAGACCTATGTTTCTGCAGAGCTTGGTGTCGACTTGATGGATGACGGCATCGTCACGAAGGATGGTCTTTCTTTCAACTCATTCTTCAGGATCACAGGACCCTGGATGCCGCTTTCCGATGGCTCTGGTGACTTCCTGCTCAGCCACAACAGCCTGTCAGTTGCGAAGACGCTCTTCAGTGTGTCCAGGTCCTCTGGCCTGGAATGGTTCTCCGTCGTCCTGGAAGGTGACTTCACTTACCGTTACATACATGGCTCCAAGGTCCCACTCTATGTGCAGGGTGGGGAGCTCTGGCCGACCTGGGCCCCTGCCACGGAACATGTCTTCACGGGAGAGGTCTCTGCCACCTTCTACGGACCGCAGTTGACAGCCGATACCTACCTGGGCATCTCGCTCTTCGCAGGATGCGGCTGGTCGCTTGGGAGTGCGCTCAACAGCAGTCAAAGCGGAATCAATGAATTTGTCAGCGTATACGGGATCAAGGCGGAGCTCATGGTCCTTGATGTGCTATCATTGTACTGGGACTGGGGTTTTGTGAACGACCCGGCCTTCAATGAGCCACAGCGTGCCGTCTCACGCCTTGGTTTCACCTTTGGAGTCTGAGATGGGGAAGAGAGTCATCGTCCTGTTGCTGCTTGTCCTGGCCGTGCTCCCCATCGGTGCTTCGGGCATGGACATCTACCTTCGTCCGGCTTTCAACCTGGACATTGACATGAACGCCTTTTCAAACCCGCTTCCTAGTGAGGACCAGGCGAATGACTGGGTCAAGGATGTAGGCTACTTCAGGACTTGGAATGCAGGGGCGTCCCTTGCTGGAGAGCTCTTCTTTTCCCGGGAATCCAGGCTAGGACTCTCCCTTTCCGCACATATAGCCTTCCCTTGGAAGCAGGACCACTGGCAGTGGGACACACATGTCTATGATGAGAGGTGGGGCTGGTTGGATCCGGCGCTCTTCTTCTCGCTGGGACCCGTCTTTCGGGCCCAGTTCTCCTGGTGCGAGTTGATGATCGGCATAAGGGCCAGCGTGGGTTCCTTCAACCTCTTCCAGGAGAGTGTGAACCTTGGTGTGAGGATTGACCCATCCATATTGATCCCCTTGGGCACTGAGCGTGTCATGCTGAACGTGGGCTTGTCCTATGATGCGCACTTCTACGATTTCCTCTTGGATGATGGAGACAAGATTTATACTGATGGTTACTTCGTCCTGACAGGTGGGGCCTACGTGGGCCTTGCCTTCAAGTGGGGTGGTGTATGAGGAAGCTGCTTGCCATCCTCGTCATGCTTTCAGCCCTGGTGCCGCTTTGCGCTTCCGCTGATACAAGGACCTTCTTCGGCATCTCGTTCAACTACGACATGAACATGCTCTCCCCTGGTTTGCAAGAAGAGCTCAAGGGCCTTTCATCTTTCAGTGGGGATGTCACAGGCTTCCATACTGTCGGTCCCAGGATCGAGCTGGTGCTCTTCCCCTTTGAGAAAATCCCACTTGGCCTTGGAGTGACCTCTGTCACTGGTTTGACAGTCGGTTACATGTCGACAAAAGGAGGGGATGGCTACTTCAGCCGCAACCTCGATTTCCGCCAGGACCTGGGAGCGAACCTGAGCTACCAGCAGTCATATGGCAATTGGGGGCTCTTCATCAGTGGCGGCCTGGCCTGCTCATGGTACAGGATCGCGACTTCCAATATGCCGAACAGCAGGAACGAGGTCGACTACGTACGACTCTTCGAATGGGGGGTAGGCGCCGACCTTGGTGTCTATCTGGAGAACCATGCCTCCTTCTTCAAGGTTGGTGCTTCTTTCTTCTATAATCTCTCACAGATGGATGGGGGGCTGCGCTTCGGCCTGATGGCTGGTGGCGGTTTCCTCTTCTAGGAGGTGGATGATGCTTTACGATTACCTGGTTGTCGGTGCAGGTCTTTTCGGTTCGGTCTTCGCCCATGAGGCCATGGCACGTGGCAAGCGCTGCCTGGTCGTTGAGAAGAGGGACCACATCGGGGGCAACATCTATACAGAGGAGCGTGATGGGATCCAGATCCACCGCTATGGTGCCCATATCTTCCACACAAGCGACAAGGAGGTATGGGACTACGTGCAACGTTTCGCCCACTTCAACTCCTTCATCAATTCCCCGATGGCAAATTACAAGGGGACCTTCTACAACATGCCCTTCAACATGAACACATTCAACCGGATGTGGGGTGTCACGCGCCCTGATGAGGCTGCGTCCATCATCGAGGAACAGCGCAAGGAGGTCACTGGACCTATCGACAACCTGGAGAAGCAGGCCATAAGCCTTGTCGGGCGTGACATATTCGAGCGCCTGGTCAAGGGCTACACCGAGAAGCAGTGGGGAAGGAGCTGTGATGAACTGCCTCCTGAGATCATACGCCGCCTTCCTGTGCGTTACACCTACGATAACAACTACTTCAACGACCCATTTCAGGGGATTCCTGAGGAAGGTTATACCGCGATCATCTCAAAACTCCTGGAGGGGGCTGACGTTGTCCTCTCGACAGACTTCAACAAGGACAGGGCGTCCTGGTCCTCCAAGGCTGCCAAGGTCCTCTACACAGGGGCCCTTGATGAGTACTTCGACCATTGCCTCGGCCGCCATGCCTACCGCAGTGTCCGCTTCGAGGATGAGCGTATCGAAAGTACCAACTGGCAGGGTGTGGCTGTCGTAAACTACACGGACAGGGAGACTCCCTACACCAGGGTGATCGAGCACCGCCACTTCGCCCATACAACTTCACCAGTGACCTGGATCAGCCGTGAGTACCCGGTGGATTATTCAATCACAGGTGAACCCTATTACCCAATCAACGATGAGGAGGGCAAACGCCTCCATGAAGCCTATCTCGAGCTGGCGGGGAAGGAGGACAAGCTGATCATAGGTGGACGTCTCGCCCAGTATGCCTACTTCGACATGGACAAGACTGTCAGGGCGGCCCTCGACCTGTCCCGGAAAGAGCTGGGCTGAAGCTCTTTTGTTGCGAGGCGGCCATCCTTCTCATATAATCGGCAGGCATGAAGGAAAAAGTGAGAAAGGCAGGTGTGCTCCTGCATCCGACAAGCCTCCCTTCCAAATGGGGGGTGGGCGATCTTGGTGACAACGCTTACAAGTTCATAGACAAGCTTGCTGACAACTTTGTCAGCCTCTGGCAGGTCCTCCCACTAGGACCTACAGGCTTTGGTGACAGCCCCTACGCCGCGCGTTCGACCTTCGCAGGCAACGAGCTGCTTATCAGCCTCGAGATGCTGTACGAGGATGGTTGGCTTGAGATTGGTGACATGCTCTCACCTGGCATCGAATCAGAGCGCGTCGATTACGGCGAGGCGAGGAGGGTGAAGGAGCCCTTGCTACACAAGGCGGCGGTCGCCTTCCTCTCGGATCCTCCCTCCGACTTCGCTTCTTTCTGCGCATCGAAGGCCTGGTGGCTGGATGATTACGCCATCTACCAGGTGCTGTGCGACCATTACAACGACTCACGTTGGTCCTCTGTATGGGATCCTGCCCTCAGGAACAGGGATGAGGCTGCGCTTGCTGCTGCCCGGGAGCGCTTCAAGGAGGAGGTCTTGGTCTGGAAGGCCTACCAGTACTTCTTCTTCAAGCAGTGGGGTAAGTTGAAATCCTATGCCAATGAGCACGGGATCTCGATCATCGGCGACATCCCTATCTTCGTCGCCCCTGACTCTGTCGATGCCTGGACGAACAGGCAGCTGTTGAAGATTGATGAGGATGGCGTGCAGGAAGCCTCGTCCGGTGTGCCACCTGATGCCTTCTCGGCCACGGGCCAGCTCTGGGGCAATCCCCTCTACCGCTGGGAGGAGCACCGCAGGACAGGTTTCGCCTGGTGGGTCTCCAGGCTCCGCGAGACACTTTCAATGTGCGACATCGTCCGCATCGACCACTTCCGTGGCTTCGCCGCCTGCTGGGAGGTCCCCGCAGGTGAGGATACGGCCATGAACGGCAAATGGGTCGAAAGCCCGGGGCAGGAACTGCTTGATGCCTTCAAGGCGGCCCTGGGAGATGACCTTCCGATCATCGCAGAGGACCTTGGTGTGATCACCCCTGATGTAGAGGAGCTGAGGGACAGGAACGGGCTTCCTGGCATGAAGATCCTGCAGTTCGCCTTCGGCGTTGCCGAGGATGGGGAGATTGATGCATCGAACGCCTACCTGCCTCATAATATCGATGAGGGCAGTGTCACTTACACCGGCACCCATGATAACGACACCACGCTTGGCTGGTATCTAAGCCAGGATGACAGGATGAAGGACATCGTACGCCGTTACTTCGAGGCAGGAGATGAGGACATCGTCTACCGCTTCATCCGCGCGGCCCTTGCGACACGCTCGCGCTATGTCGTGATTCCTGCGCAGGATGTCATGGGCCTGGGTACTGAGGCCAGGATGAACGTGCCTTCGACCTGCGGTACGTCCAACTGGTCGTGGAAGATGAGCCAGGGCATGCTTGATGACGACAACTTCGGACGCCTCAAGTATTACATCCGCATGTACGACAGGATGCCTGTGAAGGAAGCCACATCGCATTGACTGTGATGTGTTGATGAAAACAGTGAAGGGCTGCTGGACAGTGATCTGGCAGCCCTTCCTGTGTTTTGGCACAAAACAGCGGATTGGAGAATATATGAGGGTATGGTTGATTCAAGCTTCATCGGATTCGTACTGGAACGGGAACCGGACTACCAGGGCGCACCATCTGGCGGCCCGTATCATGATGTGGCCTCCATCGTCGACCAGATCACCCTGTCGGATGATGTGGGCTTCCGCTGCGCTATGTACGGTAACAAGCCAGGCATCGCCCACCTCATCTCGACTTTCACTGGCAAGAGGACGAGGACGGATGACATCATCTCACTGACGGTCCAGAAGGACGTCCAGCCAATGCCTCCCTCGCACCGTGTCATCTATGACGCCTATGCGGTGACGAAGGATGTGGACTACATCCTGGAAATCCAGTTGAAAGAAGAGAAGGACCTTGCCAACCGCATACGCTTCTATATCGGGGCAAGCGACACGAATGAGCTGATGTGGGGCAAGCCATACAGCGGGCTTAAGAGGAAGACTGTCATCTTCTACTGCGCCTTCGACTTCGCAAAGGAAGGCAAGCCGCTGTATACAACAACCCGTGAGATAGCTGCCACCCTTCAGGGTGGTCAGGTGAAACACGGCATCATCTGAAGAGGCACATGTCTCTTGATGAAATCCTTTGCAATCTCAGCGAATTCCTCTGCATTGCTTAG